>JAUYJL010000004.1 GCA_030688025.1 Candidatus Peregrinibacteria bacterium
AAAGACACTTAAATATTTCAACGAAAACCGTCCACAAAAAACCAAACATTTTATGTCACCATTGAAATTTGGAATCCTGAAATACCAGTTGCATAAACAAAAACTCAACTACACTGTCCTAAATGTTTGAAACTACTACAGTTGATGTTGGTGCTTTCATAATGATATTAGGTAAAAATACGGACTGTATTTATATCACAATGAATGCAGTCCGTCAATACATCCTTAAAAATTAGTTATATAGTACACAGACATTTAGGACACAGTGGTATGCTAAAAGCGCTAACCAATAACCAAAACACCATGTCCCAAGCAGAATTATACAAAATCAAACAAGAAGTGAAAGGTAGCGAAGTGGTGACAAATTGTCACCGATTGAGATTAGTGGCTCCTGCAAGCCCGTGGCTAGTCGGGAGAATTTTTCGACCTTGGAATACAAAAATCATCCTCGGGGGATAACTTTTGTATTTTGCCCTGTCCCAATCCGATTTTTCTCGAGCTGAAGAAAACACAGAAAAAATGTATAAATTCGAGTCAACGATGAAAAAATTTTGCCTTGCACTGTGTCTGGATTTGAGAGAACAATCATCCTTAAAAACAGCTTTTGCCTACTTTACCTCAAAGCCTTAAGCCTCACTTCCCTATACAAAAGATCACTTTTAAATAAATTATTTTCCTCAATGTTTAGATTCCATTGCTCGGAATTTTGGCTTTCATTAGAGATTATTCCATTATGTGCGAATTCGTGATGTATTTTGCAAAGAGAAATAATGGATTTATGATTTTTGCTTTCCGCAAATCTTTCCCTATGGTGAAATATTTCTGCCGGATGGCCGCAACCCGGATATGCGCATTTGCCATGAGTGCTAAGTGTAGCCATTTTTTTAACGTGAGCAGGGATATATCTTGAAATTTTTTGCTGGAATTTTTCTTCAGAAAATCCATCCTCGAGGATAACTTTTTCACATACTTGATCTGCGGTTTTTACCACAGCTTTTTCCGAAAATTCCTTATCCGCAAGTTGTTTTAAAATTTCATTCATCGCTTCTTTGTTACTGAAAAACTTACCGCTTGAGGCCTCAGCTTTCTTCTTTAATTTCAAAAACATGAAAGCCATTTCATCTGTCAGCTCTACAGTGATTTTTAAAGGAGCGGCTTTGCACGGAGCGCTTGTGCCGGCCATTTGTACTAAGTCTCCAAACAAACCACTCTCACCAAAATTTTCTTTTTCAGCCTCCATCTCCTTATTTCTCACTTCTTTGCTCAATTCCTGAATCGCATTTTTGCTCATGTTCTTGAGCTTATCGACCCATGCCTCTTCTGTTTCTGCTGTCGCGACACTGGCCACAAGTGCGACTTTATGTATGCCTTCCGTTTTTATAGCTTCTTTGAGTTTTGGCTTGTCACTGAGATATTTCTCAAGTCGTAATCTTTTCAGAACCACGCCTTTTGAAAGTCCACCAAGTTTTCCTGCATATTCTATGATCGTTGACGCATATTTTAGATAAATTTTTCGGTCATAGATTTCAGGTAAAAGTGCCAAAAGTTCATTCGTAAGTTTCCTGCGATTTGCTCCAAGTTTCAAGAATTCGAGATGAAGTTCTTTTTCTGTTTTCATAGTTTTATTGGTTAAATTTCACAAAAATAATATTCCTTCTTTTTGCCTTGTACAAGGGTGGAATAGCTGTTTCAACATGTTGTCTTCTTGAAAAGATTTGGTGACTATATACTACAAGGAAAATCGCAAAAATTCAGCAACCAAAAATACCTCCGCGAAGAAAAAATCAAAAAAACATTTCCGAAATCAAAAAAATTTATATCATTATTCTAAACAAAAACATTCAAAGATTTTTATTTCCAAAAAAGTCGTCAAGTCGAAATTGGCGACTGAAAAATGTTCGATCGTTGCCCTAAAAAATATCATTTCAAACTTTACGATGACTCCAAAAACGCATGGCTTGAATAAAAAAATCAAAAGACAAAAAAATCATCCTCGAGGATAACTCTTTTATGATTGTTTTTAATCGGTTGAAAATCCGGCTTCAAAAAAGCCATCCTCGAGGATGGCTTTTTTATTTGATTCATTCCTTATCTCCTACTTTGCCAAGTCTTTGATTTCGCTCAAATCAAGTGTTTGCAACTGCAATGTTTCGTATGCGTATTCTATGATTTTTGCAGTTTCGGCGCGGTTTATGCTGTCGCTTGGTCTATATGATCCTGTTGCAGAATCTCCGCTCACAATTTTGTAATCTTTCAATGTTTCTATGTAGTTGAAATATTGATTTGATGTATCGACATCATTAAAACTTGAACTTGAATGTGACGCAGGCGTTTTCAATGTAGCTTCTACAATCAATCTTGCCATTTCTCCACGAGTGATTAATTTATCAGGATCAAGCAATGTGAGCCCTAATTCCTCTGCTTTTGCATAATATCCTTTTGCCCAATGATTTTGCGCTTTAGCATAGGATACGCCTCCTTGAGATTGTCCATATCCAAATCTTTCCAATGTGATTTTTAGTGTTTCCGCGAATGTAATATTGTCCGCACCTGCGAATCTGTCCCCTTCTTTTCCTTTCAAAAAGGCTGTCATTCCTTCAACCGGTTCGTAATACCAATCGCTGTCGTCATAATCCGAGAAAGAAACCACTCCGTTATCGTATTTGGATTCTTTTGAAGACTGCTTGAGCCCCTCCAATTTTGCGCTTAGTTCTTCGAGAGAAAGAGATCCGTCACGAACTTCTTTCAGCATTGAGACTATTTCTTTTGATGCATTTCCAAAATAATTGTATCCGAGAATCATGTCTTTATAGTTTGCGATTTTACTATTCGTTTTCAAAATTTCCTCATATACACTTGATAAATCCGCTTTGTCATTCAAGAACTCCCCTTGCATTTTTTCAGGAACTTTATCGAAAATTTTCATTGTTCTTTCTGCTAAAACCTTGTCTCCCGCGAAAATATCTTTGATTATATCCGGATTAGCTGAAAGAATTTTTTTGACTATTTCAACTTGTTTTTCATAGCTCATTCCTCCTGATATTTCGTCAAACCCCATGTCAACATTCTTATCAAAACCCATGTCTTCGAATTTTGGTTTTGGTCTTCCAAACAAGCTTTCCGCCTTGCGCATCACTTCATCCAGTTTGTCTTGTGCATCTTGAAGGGCAGAGTCATCTTCTGAGTCCTGCGCCTTCTTCCCTTCAGCGATAATGTCTTCCATTTTTTTTATTAATTTGTCCACTTTGGCTTTCATGTCATCCGTAAGTTTGTCATATTTATCTTCTTTCATCTTTTTTATACTGTCTTCAACATCGTTGAACATTTGCCCTGCCCATTTCTTTTCTTGCTGGGGCTTAAACCATTGCCAGAAATCATCCATTGTCATTCTGATGTCATCGACCTCCCATCTTATGGAATCGATCGTATCCATATCACTTCCATCCTTCATCGCTTTCAAAAGGTTTTCCATCAAAGAATTCATTTTTTCACGATTTTTCAGATATTCTTCAATTTTTGCTTTTGTTTCTTTGTCAGCTGATTTTGCTTCTTCATTCAAAAATTTCTTGTCTTTTTCATATTGTTTTTTGTTCATTTCTAGATCTTTTTGCATTCTTTCCGCTTCCGCAGACATTCTGAATACATTTAGTGAATCTTGAATTTCCCAAACTTGGCTACGCAATGAGTCAACTTCGTCTTGAGAAGTTACATTTTTCAAACTTTCTTTAAGGGGGGCAAGTTTGTCGAGCATCGCTTGAAAATCCGCTGTGCTATCAGAAGATTTCTTCATCAATTGTTTGATTTCTCTTTCCATTCTTTCAATATCTCTAAAATCCATTTTCAAAGCTTTGTCCTTACATTCCGTGTTTGTTCCGGAAAAACAGTCATTTTCTTGACCGTATCCTCCTCCATTGTCGTTCCAATTTTTGTCATTGTTGTTACCTCCATTGTTATCCCAGCAATTTCCTGAAGAATCACAATTTTTATCTGTTGTGTTTTTCCAGTCATCTTTTGACTCTTGTGGTTCCGGTTTCTTACAATTTCCACTTGAATCACAGTTTCCGTCATCGAAAGATTTATCATCTGTGAAATTGTCTTCCGGAGCCGGTTTCACGCAATTTCCGCTTGAATCACAATCTCCATCATCTACATAGCAATTTCCTTTTTCGTCACAAACTTTGTTTACAGTGGTTTCGTTATTTGGAGTTGTTGTGACTGAACCTCCTTCGGAAGTGGAATCCGTTGTTAAATCATCGCTTAAAAGTGTGGAAGTCTTTACTTCATCACTATTTATAAGAGAACACCCACTTAAAAGGACAGCTGTCCCTAGAAATAGGCACGAGAACAAAAGCTTTTTCATATTTATTTTGGTTAAATATTTGTTTTTGTTGCGTATATCATAACATATTCTACCCGTTTAGTCAATTGCCTGTTTTTGGGCTTTTGATGTATGTTTTGTTGGTTAATAAATTCTTATGGAAAATTTGGTTTGGGTGGAAATATCGAAAGAAGCACTGGAAGCAAATATAAAAACTTTTAGAAGTCTTGTTGGTGAAAATACGATTTTGTGTCCGTGCGTGAAGGCAAATGCTTATGGGCATGGGCTTATCGAAACATCGAAAATTTTCCTTGAAAGTGGCGCGAATTGGCTGGCTGTGAACTCTTTGTATGAAGCAAAAGCTTTGCGCGAAGCTGGCGTGACCGCACCTATTTATGTGCTTGGATATATTGCACTTAGTGATCTTGAAGAAGTTTTGAATCTTGATCTTAGGATTGTTGTTTATAATAAAGAGACTGTAGGAAGGCTTGGCGAAATTGCTGAGAAATCAGGCAAAAAAGCGAAGATACATATAAAAATTGAAACAGGAAATAACAGGCAAGGGGTGGTGGCTGAGGAGATCAGAGATTTTGTTAAATATATTTTGAGTTTCAAAAATCTTGAGATCGAAGGACTTTCAACTCACTTCGCAAATATAGAAGACACGAAAGACCATTCATATGCGGAAATTCAATTAAAAAAGTTTAATGAAATTGCTGAGATGGTTGAGGATTTGGGGGTAAAAGTTCCATTTAAACATTCTGCGAATTCTGCCGCTACTTTGCTTTTTCCGGAAACGCATTTTGAGATGGTTCGCCCTGGAATTGCGACGTACGGAATGTGGCCTTCTGATGAGACTTTCTTGTCTTTTTCAAGCGAACGAAAAATGGATATTTCGCTTTCCCCTGCTCTTTGCTGGAAGACGAAAATTGCGCAAATAAAAACTGTACCGAGTGGCGAACTTATCGGATATGGATGCACTTACAAGACCACACGAGAAACCAAAATCGCGATTTTGCCGGTCGGATATTATGACGGATATGATAGAGGAATAAATAACGCCCATGTGTTAATTCACGGAAAAAGGGCCGCTCTTCGTGGAAGAGTTTGCATGAATATAATAATGGCAGACGTGACAGATATCCCTGAGGCAAGCCTTGAAGATGAAGTTGTACTGCTTGGTCGCGACGGCGATGAAACTATTTCTGCGGAGCAATTTGCAAAATGGGCCGGGACAATAAATTACGAGATTACAACAAGAATTAATGACAGAATTCCTAGAATTTATGTATAATGTTTTGTGATATCTATAAAATAATTATATGGCAAAAAAAATAAAAATCGGTGTCATATTTGGAGGACAAAGCGGAGAACATGAGGTTTCTCTTGTGTCTGCGGCTAGTGTGATTTTGGCGATGTCTCCTAAAAAATATGAAGTCATTGAAATCGGGATTACTTTAGACGGAAGATGGCTTACCGGAAAAAATTGTCTTGAGGCTTTCAGGAAACATAATTTCAAAGATCTTAAAGAAATCACTCTTCCTACGAATCCGAAAAAAATTCCATTTGATATTGTTTTTCCGGTTTTGCATGGACCATACGGCGAAGATGGCACTATTCAGGGACTTTTTGATATCTTGCATATTCCTTATGTCGGATGCGGAGTTTTGGCGTCTTCGACTTCCATGGACAAACTTCAAACGAAGGCTTTGTGGCAAGCGGCAGGGCTAAAAGTCGTGCCGTATATCGGATTTAATCGTAAAGCTTGGAAGGAAGAATCTGCAAAAATTATTAAAGAAATAAAGAAAAAAATCGGTTTTCCGTTGTTTGTTAAACCCGCGAATATGGGGTCGTCTGTTGGAATTTCAAAAGTAAAAGTTCTTGCCAATTTAAAAAAAGCTATCGATCTTGCATGTGAATTTGACAGACGAATACTTGTCGAAAAAGGGCTTAACGTAAGAGAAATAGAGTGTGCGATTCTCGGGAATGATGACCCTATTTCATCCCCTGTTGGAGAAGTAATTGTAGGTGGAGAGTTTTATGATTTTTATGACAAATACGTAAATGGAGTTTCAAAAACTGAAATTCCGGCAAAGTTGGACAAAAAAATTGCACAAGAAATCCAGGGAGTAAGCGTGAAAGCCTATAAACTGCTAGATTGCAGTGGCCTTGCGAGGGTTGATTCGTTTATAGATCTTGATTCTGGAGATATTTATTTGAATGAAATCAACACAATGCCCGGATTTACGAGTATTAGCATGTATCCAAAAATGATGGCAGCATGCGGAATAGAGTACTCTGACCTTATTGATAAACTTATTTTTCTTGGGTTTGAAAGATTTCAAGAAAAGCAAAAAAATAAAGTGACTTTTGAGAGTGGAACGGAGTGGTATCAATAATAAATTTGTATGGAATCATCGGACTCAGAGGAATTAGACCAAGAAAAACGTGATTTAGCTGACAAGCTCACCTCGTATCTTAATGACCATTCAGATGAGATTCCTGAACAAATCCTACATGGTGGTGGACTATTTAAAGTAAGGATTAGCTGGTGGACTGGTATTATTGGACGACTTTGGTTAGCGTTAGATTTTATTAGGGATCCACTGGTTAAGGCGGAATGTGAGAAGTTTTTAAATAAATATGCAGGAACGGATTACTGGAATGATTGTACCAACCGTACAACCAGAGAAGATATTGAATATGCAAACAGAGTTGTAACTGACGTTATAAAAGATCTAAGTTAAGTTTTTTTGCCAAAATAAATTTTAACTTTTTTTAATAAAAATTTAATCTTCGTCTGATACGCTACGCAAAAATAATGTAGCGGAAAATGACTCAGGTATATCAAACACAGTGTAATAAATTTACAGGAACCGATTTCAAAGAACTTCATCAAAAGACCTTAGACGTTTATAAAAGAATCAGACGTAGAAGCAAACGGAGGACATATGTAAGATCGGCATATTTTAAAAAAGATAAAATATTTCTTGAACTTTTTTGGCAACATCTTTTTGACAAGAAAATTTGGAGAGATAGAGCTCGTCGAATTAAATACTTCCCTGCAGGAATAGACCTTATCCAAAATTCAAGATTTGAACCAAAATCAAAAGAAAACCCAAATAAAGCTGGTGAAATTTTTCATCGATTTACTGGCATAACGAAAGAGAAAGATATATTTCATGTACAAATCAAAGAAAACAAGAAAAACAATCAAAAATTTTTGATATCAATTTTTCCAGATAAATAAAAAGAAAAAGGGCTTTCCGCTAAGGGTGGTATATAAACCACGGCCGAAAGCCTTTTCCGTTTAAATTGTAACAATTTTGGAGAATAAATCAAGTTTTTTTGAAGTAAATGACAAAAAAGGGATCGGAACATCTCTACAGGACGCATTGCGTTCTATTTGGAAAAGATAAGGCACTGAACAAAGAAGCTTAAGTCCTGTAGAGATGTTCCGATCCCTTTTTCACGTTACTCCCTTGCTTTTTGTCCATATTTTTCGTATATTTTGTGAGTTAAAAACCAATATAACTTATGTTCCGACTTTTTCGTGGGATAAAGAAGAAAACCAGCGATTCATATTTTTTGGCGCTTGATATAGGCACCGATTTCGTGAAAGCGCTTGTTTGCGAGGCAAATGGCAAGAAAGGCCGAATCCTTGGAGTTGGAATAAAACAGCAAAAACTTGGAGATATGAATAGCGGTGTGGTCACAGATATCGCCTCTGTTATTGCAAATTGTCATAGCGCGATAAGGGAAGCCGAGAATATGGCGAATGTTTCAACAAAGAAAATGATTCTTGGAATTTCGGGAGAACTTGTAAAAGGCGCGACGAATACGACCAGTTATGTTCGACGTGATGCAAACAGCAAAATCGATCTTTCAGAACTTAAAAATATCGTTCACAAAGTCCAATGGAAGGCTTTTGACACTGTACGAAGCCAACTTTCGCATGAGACCGGATACAGCGAAATTGATGTAAAACTTGTAAATGCGGCAATTGTTGATGTGCGAATTGATGGATACAAAGTCACAAATCCGATTGGTTTTCAGGGAAAAGAAGTCACTCTCAGCATTTTCAATGCGTTCGCTCCCCTAGTGCATTACGGAGCGTTGCAGACAATTGCGGCTGAAATCGACAAGGAACTTCTTGCGATTGCGGCTGAACCTTATGCGCTTACACGTGCACTTGGATATGAGGACGGAGGCCAGTTTAGCGCAGTTTTCATTGATATCGGTGGTGGAACTACAAATGTTGCAGTCGTTCGAAATGGCGCAGTTGAAGGCACAAAGATGTTTACAGTCGGAGGAAGAACTTTTACGAAAAGACTTTCTCAAAGTTTAAATATCGCCTACAAAGAAGCCGAGGACATAAAATTGGCTTACAGCAATGATAAACTCGAAAGACAATCAAATAAAATTGTACGTGAAGCGATGAAAATCGATGCTGATGTTTGGCTTTCAGGTGTTGTTTTGACGCTTGAAGATTTTGAAGAACTGGATTCTCTCCCTTCAAAAATCCTTCTTTCCGGCGGAGGAGCGCATTTACCTGAGATAAAAGAGGCTCTAGAAAGCCGAGAATGGTATCAAGGCCTTCCTTTTACGAGAAAGCCTCAAGTGAATTTCTTAAATACAAAACTCATCAGCAATTTGCTCGATGAGACAAAACTTCTGAAGGAACCTCAAGACGTTATGCCTATGGCTCTGGCGAATTTAGCGCTGGAGTTTATGAACGAAGAACAACTACTTTCAAAAGTACTCAAAAAAGTTGTTCGATTAATGCAAATCTAATTGCATAAAAAATTAATGAACGGAAAAAAAAACAAAAAAAGTAATGTTTCAAAACTTCAAGATGAGGTGAAACAAGACGTGGGCGATAATATTAAAGAAGTTGAAAAGGCTGAGGTTATTTCAAAAAAGAAAGTTTTGTATGCGGATATTGATGATGAAATAACGACGCTCTACGACAAGATTCGTCCGCTAAAAATGAAAAATATTTATATCGTTATTCCGCAGAGGGCAATCCTTTTTCAGAGTGTTGTGAATTTGAAAATCTTGAAAAGGAAAATGGAAGATGACGGAAAATCGCTATACTTGATTACGAATGATAAAAATGGCGTTTATATGGCCGCGCAAATCGGAATTCCTGTTTATAATCGAGAAGCTGAGGGAAAACCTGTGCTTTTTTCGACGGAAGAAAGTGATGGAAAATTGAGAATAACTCCGCTGAAAGCCAGCATAAATTCTGTGGAAGAAGATACCCCGACCAGATTGACGGAAAAGAAAATTTCAATCAGTGAGATTTTGCAAAAGTTCAAAGGTATCGTCAAAACGGTAGACGTCAAAAAAATAGAATCTCAACCAAAAAAGGAAAGACCAAAGAGTAAATTTGTGATAGTCGCTCCAAACAGGCAAGCTCTTATAGGGCTTATTGTAGCGACTCTTTGCGTATTGCTTGTGGTTGTGTATATAGCTTTGCCTGGTGTGACAATTTACGTTACTCCGGCGGCAAGTGTGCTCGAAAAATCTGTAAACATCACTCTTGCTGATTTTCAGAAAAATGGCGCAGAACTTCAGGCAAAAGATCCTCATATGATAGCGAGTTATCCTATCGAAACAACTGTTACAAAAACGATCACACATTATGCAACCGGCAAAAAAATATCCGAAAAAGGGGCTAATGCAAGCGGAAAAATAATGATTTATAATTTATCAAATAATACTTGGCCTCTAATTGCTTCGACAAGATTTCAGAATAAAGACGGACTGATTTTTAGGATTACAAGTGGGGTTACCGTCCCTCCCGCGTCGCAAACCGGTCCGGGAAAAATTGAAGCTTTTGTGTCCGCCGACCCTACCGACGCATATGGCGGTATTGTCGGAGCGAAGGGAAATATCGGGCCTACGAGATTTTTCCTTCCGGGGCTCCGTGAAGACAGCAGGTCTAAAATTTATGCAGAGAATGCCGCTCCGATGACTGGCGGAATTACAGATTATGTCAGTTTTATTACCGACAAAGATTTGGAAGCCGCTAAATCAAGGGCAAAAGATGAAGTTTTGAAAGACGCGATACAACAATTGAAGCTTGTTATACAGGATAAGGCGAAACTCTCCGGCGGAGATGTGTCCAAGTACACTCTTCTTGAAGGGGAAGGTGCTATTCAGATAGGAGATGTCAGCTTGGATGCTCCTTCTGATATTATAAATAAAGAGCTGAACCAATTTAATGTTTCATCAAGCGTGCATGTAAAAGGCATTTATTATGATTCTAATGAGATGATGTCTATCCTTGTTTCTGAGCTTGAAATGAAGAAAAGTCCGCAAAAAAAACTTCTTCGTATAAATGAAGATTCTTCGACCTATCGCATTTTCCAGCGAGACGAAGGGACTGGCAAAGTGAAACTTACCGCTAATATAAAAGGAATTGAGGAGTTTTCAATCGATCCTACTACAGACAATGGCGCGAAATTCCTTGAGAAAATAAAACAGCATATTGTCGGTAAAAATATAGATGAGGCTAAAAATTATATTCAAAATCTTACGGAAATAAACAAGGTCGAGGTAGAAAGTTGGCCTGCGTGGGCGCCTACGATTCCAGGATTGGCGGAGAATATAGATTTCGAGGTAAGGGATGCGGTGAATGCGGAGTAAGCTTCAAAATTGGAAGTAGGTATGTGAAATTTTTACTCCGCTAACCTTTTCGCTTCGCCCTAACATGTACGGGCTCGCGAATATTTGTCATACATGTATGACAAATAGGGTTAGAAAGTCGTAAAAATTTCACATACACTCCTTCTAATTTTCAGCCTACAATGTAGTAGTTTCAAACATTTAGGACAGTGTAGTTGAGTTTTTGTTTATGCAACTGGTATTTCAGGATTCCAAATTTCAATGGTGACATAAAATGTTTGGTTTTTTGTGGACGGTTTTCGTTGAAATATTTAAGTGTCTT
>JAUYJL010000005.1 GCA_030688025.1 Candidatus Peregrinibacteria bacterium
CCACATTTTCCTCATCTTCGCCAACTCTTTCTCTTTCACTTCCTGCTTGATTTTGTATAATTCTTCTTGGGACATAGTGTTTTTGTTATTGGTTAGCGCTTTTAGCATACCACTGTGTCCTAAATGTCTGTGTACTATATATTCCTTAATGAGAGAGCTTTGCATATTGTTGATATTTGTGGTGCTGCTCCATTTGCTAATAGAGATTTGCTTGAAGCTGAGGCGCGAGAAGGGCTTGCTCTTAGTAATCTTATTAGAGCGGCTGGTGTTTTTCCTAGTGATAGAGCTTTGCAATATGAATTCGTGAAATGGAATAGAAGTAATAGAAGAAAAGAAGATGGGGAGCTTTCTGGAGAAAAAAAAGAAGGAGTATTTCTTACTCAGGTTAAGTTTTTTGCGGATAAGAGACCTGCTAGGTGTTCTACTGCCGATGTGGAGAAGGTTTTTGATCAAAGAAATAGTAGAGGATTTAGGAATTTTGGCGTTACTCCGCCGGAGGGGATTGTTCTTCCTTGTGTTCATGGGGAAAAGAGCAGGGATGATTTTAGAAGGTTTGAAGAGAGGAATCCTGGGGTTCCTTATGCGGCATATCTTGAGCTTGAAGGATTGACTCAACCGTTGACCTTGAGTGATTGTTTACCGCGTATGAGGGCGCATCTTCCTGTCCCAAAAGCATCAATTGACCATGCGCAGTCTAGGCCCGCGATGCGTGCCTTGAACAATGGAGGTGTTGCCTTATTCTACAATCCTTATGTGATGAATTGTGATGGGGCGGATCGTGTGAGAATTGTGGCTGATGGTCTCAATGCTTCTGTTGAGAGGGAATGAGGTTTACCTGAATTTCTTTAAGATTTCTTTTATCTTGTTCGCGACGCTGTTCTTTAGTTTTTCTTGAATCTTTATTTTGGTGTCGGTCGCTCTTTTTGTTAATTTCTCTAGGATTTTCGTAAATCTTTCTGTTGAATTTGCGTCTTGTTTTGAATTGCCGTTGTTTTTGCTTGGACTGTAGTGTTTTGTTGGGGTTACGACTGGTAATGCGATTGGTGTTGGCGTCGGTTCTGGAGTTGGAGTCGGTTCTGGAGTTGCGACTGGAGTGAATTTGAAACTTTTGATTATTACTTCTTGGTCTGTGCCTGCGATAGGAGCCATTCCTTTTATCATCCAGAAATTTATATCAACTCTTTCTCCGCCTGGAACGAAATTGTCTGCGCCTGTGTAATTCCATTCGTTAAGTTTTTGGCCATTTTGCCATGTGCTGAAAAGGATATGGTCTTCTGCCCATTCTATTTTATGCGTAGAAACGCCGTCTGCAAGAGTTAGGGGGGCAGTATATGTATTTCCTGATGTTTTGTACGGCTGAACTGTGTAATTTAGTATGTTATCTGTTGGATCTGTCCAATTACTATATTCTATGTCGATTTCGTGATTGTCGTCTTGGTACATGAATAAGCCTAAAACCAAGTTGGTGTCGATTTGATCGACACGGCTTGGGGTTTCCCATTCGTAAGTTCCGTATCCTAATGAAGAGGGGATATATACTTCTGAGGAATACCATTTGTCTGCGATGTTTGAGACTTTTAGGTGAAGCTGATTTTCACTGTCTAAAAAAACGCTTGAGTCGCTAGAGTCAAAAGTGTTTGGGCCTGGGCCGTTATATCCGGATTTTACTGTCCATGTGTATCCCGAAAAGTCGATTGTTCTGTTTGCGGCGAAGGCTGGAAGGCTTATCGAAGAAAATATTAATGCTGAGATTGCAAGAGTTGATATAATCTTTAGAAGATTTGATTTTTGTGATGTTGTTGTCATTCTTTTGTTGTTAATATAAATGTAGACTTCATTCTATAAGTATATTACGCATCTTTCAAGGCTTTTTGTCACGTTTTTTCTGTTTGACTTGACATGTTGGGTTTGATTATTGAAAAGTCTTCTAAGAGGTCTTGATTTTTGTATAAATACCTTTATATTCTTTATCACTTTACAAAACTATTATATATTTAACCCTTTGTAAAAATGGATAAGAATTTATTTGTCGCGCTGACTATTGCAATTGGTTCAGCTATGCCTGCATTGGCTATCGGTCTTCTTGCGTCTAAAGCACTTGAGGCTATGGGAAGAAATCCTGAAGCGGCCGGTGTTATTCAGACAGCTATGATTTTGGCTATCGCTTTTTGTGAGGCTATCGCTATCTACGCCCTTGTCGTTGCACTTATCATCAAATTCGTTTAAAAATCATGAAAAACGTGTACTACTTTGTCAACTAAAAAATAATCCAAAATTAGATGGAGCTTATTACAAAGCTGGGTATTGATGTTAAACTCATTCTTGCCCAAATCGTCAATTTCGTCATTATACTTATTGTCCTTAAAAAGTTTGCGTACGGGCCTATTCTTGCGCTTCTTGATAAAAGAAAGAAAATGATCGAGAAGAATGTGGAAGATACTCGAAAGATAGAAGAAAGAATGGTGAAAATGGAAGAAGAGAAGAAACAGGTGATTGCTGATGCCGGTAAAAAGGCGATGGAAATCATCGAAAAGGCGAAGGCTGAGGGGCAAATTGAAAGAGAGCAGGCTCTTGTTAATGCTAAAAGGGAAATTTCTGCATTGGCAGAGAGATATAGGGCTCAACTTAAAGCTGAAGAGTCAAAGATGCTTAAGGATGTTAAAGAAGAAGTATCTACGCTTATCGTGGCGGTTTGTGAAAAAATCTTGAAGAAAGATTTTGAAAAGGCTGACCAAAAACGGCTTGAGGAAGCAATAAGAAAGGAAATTGTATCATCAAAATTAGAATGAAAATTTCACTTAAGAAATATGCACAGGCGCTTGCGGAATCGCTTTATGGCGAGGAGGACAGTGCGAAAATAAATGAAAGAATCCAAAATCTTTTGAAGCTTCTTGTAAAAAGAAAACAGGGTAAGCTTGTGAAACAGTTTACTTTAGTCTTTTTTCGAGAGTGGATGAAGAAAAACGGGAAAGTTTTCTGTAAAGTTACGGTTCCTTATGACCTTAATGATGCAGAAACAAAGGATTTGCAAAAACTTTTGAGTGATGCTCTTAATAAAAAAGCCAGTATCGAAGTGAAAGTGGACAGAGAAATTATTGGTGGAATGAAAATAGAGTTTGATGAATATATTATCGACGGGACTGTTCTTACAAGTTTGAAAACACTAAAATCTCAAATTGTTAACGCTTAAACACAATTAATTATGGAAGTTAAAGATCAAATTTTATCCTCGCTCAAAGAGCAAATTGAAAAGTTTCACTCTTCCGCGAAAGTGGAAAAAGTGGGATATGTCACAGAGGTCGGAGATGGAATTGCGCGCATTTCGGGGCTTTCCGATGCGAAATCTCAGGAAATGTTGCAGTTCGCAAATGGACAAGTTGGAGTTGCCTTGAATCTTGAGGAAGACTCTGTGGGTGTGATTATTCTTGGAGAGGATGAGGGGATTAAGGAAGGGGACGAAGTACGAACTACAGGAAAGATTTTGTCTGTACCTGTCGGAGAGGCTTTGATTGGACGTGTAGTTGATTCACTTGGAATGGCACAAGATGGAAAAGGAGAGATTAAAACTGATAAATTTTATCCTATTGAGAAGGTTGCGCCTCGTGTTATCAAAAGAAAATCTGTTGATGTGCCTTTGCAAACAGGAATTAAAGCTATCGATTCGATGATTCCGATTGGAAGAGGACAACGTGAGCTTATCATTGGAGATCGTCAGACCGGAAAGACTGCGATTGCTATTGATGCGATTATCAATCAAAAAGGACAAGATGTGATTTGTATCTATGTTGCGATTGGACAAAAAGATTCAAAAGTTGCGAAGATTGTTGCCGAGCTTGAAAAGAATGGAGCGATGGATTATACGATTGTCGTGAGGACTTCTTCTTCTGATCCTGCTGCGCTTACCTATATTGCTCCGTTTGCTGGATGCGCGATGGGTGAGTATTTCTTGGATAAAGGACAAGATGTTCTTGTAGTTTATGATGATCTTTCAAAACACGCATGGGCTTACCGTGAAATTTCACTTTTGCTTAGAAGACCACCTGGACGTGAGGCTTATCCTGGAGATATTTTCTATCTTCACTCAAGATTGCTTGAAAGAGCTTGTCGTCTTGATCCACAATATGGTGGAGGTTCGATTACAGCGTTGCCAATCATCGAAACTCAGGCTGGGGACGTGTCTGCATACATTCCTACAAATGTAATTTCTATTACAGATGGACAGATTTTCCTTGAGTCAGATCTTTTCTTTAAAGGAATCAGACCTGCTCTTAATATCGGTATTTCTGTTTCTCGTGTAGGATCTGCGGCGCAAATCAAAGCCATGAAAAAGGTTGCAGGAAAGCTAAAACTTGAGCTTGCTCAGTATCGTGAACTTGCTGTTTTCGCGCAATTTGGATCTGATTTGGATGAATCTACAAGGAAGCAATTGAATAAAGGAGATCGTTTGACTGAAATCCTTAAGCAAAAACAATATTCTGCGCTTGCAGTAGAGAAACAAGTTGTGATTTTGTACGCAGGTATCAATGACTATTTGTCTCATGTTCCAACAGAAAAAGTAAGCGAATATGAAGAGAAACTTTATAAATATTTGGAAGCAAGTCATCCTGAAATTTTGAAGACTATTAAGGAATCAAAAGAGATTTCTGCTGATACAGAGAAGAATTTGAAGGACGCTTTGACTCAATTTAATGGAGAATACACATTCTAATAATTACTCGAGATGCCAAATTCCGGAAAAGAAACAAAAAGGAAGATTAAGTCGGTAAAATCCACTCGTCAAATTACGAAGGCGATGGAACTTGTTGCGACTTCAAAGATGAAAAAGGCTACAGATAATGCGATTAATTTGAGATCTTACGGATATTTGGCGATTCATGTTTTGTCTAAGCTTTCAAAAAAACATGGCTCTTTGCATCCATTTTTGAAAGAAAGAGAAGTGAAGAACGTTTTGGTGTTATTTCTTACGACAGACAAAGGACTTTGCGGAGGGCTTAATGCAAACCTTTTCAAGAAAGCTGTCCAAACAATAAAAGGTTTGGAGGAGGCTTATCCGACTGCAAATCTTCATTTTATTACTTCCGGAAAGAAAGGGGCGGATTTCTTGCACAGAATGGGGAAACACCTTGATATGGCTTTTCCTGCGTTTACGGCTAAACCTTCTTTCAATGATGCGATGATGATTTCAAGAATTGCGGTGAAGGGATTTGAGAAAGGGGAATATGATAAAATTATAATGATTTATCCTGATTTTTATTCTGTAATTCAGCAAAAACCTGTTAGTAGAACACTTCTACCTTTTTCTATTGATGTGTTTAAGGAAATGGTTGCAGAGATCGGTTCTAAATTTTCAAAAGTTGTTGAGGTTCAGGAAAAAGATATTGAGTATAAGCTTGAACCATCACCACAATTTATTTTGGACAATATTGTTCCGCAGATGATTAATATGCAAATTTTTCAAGCTATTTTGGAGACGACTGCTAGCGAGTTTGCGGCAAGAATGGTTGCGATGCAGAATGCGACCGGTGCCGCTGATGATTTACTTGAGGATCTTATTTTAACTTACAATAGAGCACGCCAATCCGCAATTACCGCTGAAATATCGGAAATTACATCGAGTTGTGCGGCTATTTCTTAATATAAATTTAACTTAAAAAAATATGCCAGGAAAAGTAACAAAAATCATCGGAGCCGTCGTGGATTGCTCGTTTGAGGGAGAAATATTGCCAAATATTTATGATGCTTTGGAAGTAATGATTGGGGACATTAAACTTGTTCTTGAAACTCAGCAGCACCTTGGGGGAAATGAGGTGCGAACTGTTGCCATGGGAACGACAGATGGTCTTCAGAGACATTCTGAAGTGGTGGCTACAGGAGCGCCGATTACAATTCCTGTCGGAAGAGAAACTCTTGGAAGAATGTGTGACACACTTGGAAATCCTCTTGATGATAAAGAGGCTCCAAAAGCAAAGAAAATGTATCCTATTCACAGGCCTGCTCCAAAATTTGAAGATCAATCAACAAAAACTGAGGTTCTTGAAACCGGAATCAAAGTTATTGATTTGATTTGTCCTATTGTAAAAGGAGGAAAAGTTGGACTTTTCGGAGGAGCCGGAGTCGGAAAGACTGTTATTATTCAAGAGTTGATTCGTAATATTGCTCAAGAGCATGGAGGGTTTTCTGTGTTTGCCGGAGTAGGAGAGAGATCTCGTGAAGGAAATGATCTTTATTATGAAATGAAGGAAAGTGGAGTTTTGGAAAAGACTTCTTTGGTCTTCGGACAAATGAATGAACCACCCGGAGTTCGTCAAAGAGTCGGTCTTACAGGAGTTACAATGGCTGAATATTTCCGTGATGAGGAAGGACAAGATGTTCTACTTTTTATTGATAATATTTTCCGTTTCACGCAGGCTGGATCAGAGGTTTCGGCTTTACTTGGACGTATTCCATCAGCTGTAGGTTACCAACCAACATTGGCTACTGAAATGGGGGCATTACAAGAACGCATTACGTCTACAAAGAAAGGATCTATCACATCTATTCAGGCGGTTTACGTTCCTGCGGATGATCTTACAGATCCGGCGCCTGCGACAACTTTCGGACATTTGGATTCAACTGTAGTTTTGAATAGAGCTTTGACTGAGCTTGGTATTTATCCTGCTGTTGATCCTTTGGATTCTACATCTACAATTCTTGATCCGAATATCGTTGGAGAAGATCATTACCAAGTGACTTCTGGAGTTCAGAAGATTCTACAAAGATACAAAGATTTGCAGGATATTATTGCGATTCTTGGTATGGAAGAGCTTTCTGAAGATGACAAATTGACTGTTAAGAGGGCGAGAAAGATTCAGAAATTTTTGTCACAACCTTTCTTCGTTGCTGAGCAATTTACGGGACGTGCAGGTAAATATGTTCCGCTTGCTGAGACGGTTCGTGGATTTAAAGAGATTTTGGCTGGAAAACACGATGACAAAGATGAACAATCGTTTTATATGATTGGTGGGATTGATGAAGTGAAATAATTTATCAAAAAATGAAAGAAATAAAATTAAAAATAGTTACACCTGAAAAAGTCCTTTATGAAGGAATGGTGGAATCTGTGTCTTTCCCGACTACTGATGGTGAGATCACTGTTTTGCCGCATCATATTCCTATTATTTCTGCTGTTAAGGCTGGAGAACTTAAGCTGAAAGTTTCAGGAAAAGAAGAATTTTTCCATGTTACGAGAGGAGTTTTGGAAGTTGATGGACAGATGATTACTTTACTTACGGATGCCGCTGAGAGATCTGCGGAAATTGATGAAAAACGTGCAGAGGAGGCTCATGAAAGAGCAAAACAAATTATGGCTGAAAAGAGAACTGATGTTGAATCATATGCGGAAGCTACGGCACAGCTTGAAAGAGCTTTGTCTAGGCTTAAGATTGTAAGAAGGAGAAGGGGAGGAAGGGCGTCATTTAACCAAGAATTATGATGGTAAAAGATCCTGAGGAAGTTAAAAAACAAGATGCGAAAATGTGGTCAGCTTATGGCCTCGCATTAAACCTCGGATTCATGATTGTAACGCCAATATTGGTACTTGGAGGAGGAGGAGTTTTACTAGATAAATATTTGAATAGTTTCCCGATATTTATCTTCGTAGGATTTATTCTCTCGATGGTTGCGGCGCTTGGAATCGTGTACGTTAAGATGAAAGATATTGTAGTTATGGGAAACCCTAAGAAAAAATAATATAAATTAAAGAAAATGGCTCAGTTTATACCACCAACATTAGCATCGGAACCTGTGTTTCATATCGGAGAGTTTGCTGTCCGAAATACGCATATTACCTCGGTTTTTACGCTTTGTGTGCTTTTAGGGGTAGCGATTATTTTGAGGAGAAAACAATATCAAATTGTTCCCGGTGGGTTTCAAAATCTAATGGAGGTTGTGATTGGTGGAATGTTTGATTTCTTTGATCAAATTGTTGGAGATAGAGAAAAAACGAAAAAATTTTTTCCTTTAGTCACTACGATATTTTTGTTTGTAATTGTTTCAAATTGGATGGGGCTTTTGCCGGGGTTTGGAAGTATTGGAGTTTGGGAGACACATGAAGGTCATGAAATTCTTGTTCCTATTTTGAGATCTACTTTTGCGGATGTGAATATGACATTTGCTTTGGCGTTGATTTCCGTTACTGCATGCCAGATTTTCGGTTTCTCTATGCTTGGGATGAAAGGATACGGTGGAAAGTTTTTTATCAATCCTTTGAAAAATCCGGTTGGATGTTTCGTAGGACTTTTGGAACTTATGTCAGAAGCTTCAAAAATGATTTCGTTCTCTTTTCGTCTTTTTGGTAATGTCTTTGCCGGAGAGGTTTTATTGCTTGTAATAACCTTCTTGGTGCCTTATGTGGCTCCATTGCCATTCTATGGCCTTGAAATCTTTGTAGGTTTTATACAGGCGCTTGTGTTCGCATTCTTGACGTTGGTGTTCTTGAAGATCGCTACGACAGCGCATCATTAAAAAGAACTGAAAGGTTTCTGATTATACCGGAAGAAAGAATGGAAATATCCATTTGAGTTTAAGCTTTTTTTGTAGTAATCAGTCTTTTTCTGAATTTAACGCAATGCGCTCACAAAAACCTTTCAGTTCTTTTGATAGTATAGTAATCTTTCGACATATGAATTTTGGTGAACAATTAAAGAAAATCAGGCTGATTTCGGAGAAGATGATGAGTTGTAGTGCACATGATTGCGCTCACGTTGATAGGGTTTATAATCTTTGTTTGACGCTTGCGAAAGGGCAAAAGGTGGATTTGCAGGTGCTTGAAATGGCGGCGCTGATTCATGATGTTGGAAGGGAAGCGGAACATAATGATAAAACTGGGAAGACGGATCATGCGAAAATTGGTGCTGATGTTGCGGAAAATGTTTTGAGAGATTTGGGATTTGATGAATCGAAAATTTTGCATGTGAAAGAATGTATTTTGTCTCATAGATTTCGTGGGAAAATTATTCCAAAAAGTTTGGAGGCAAAAATTTTATTTGATGCTGATAAATTGGATACACTTGGGGCGATTGGAATCGCGAGATCGTATGTTTGGGTGGGAAAAAATAATGCAAAAATATATACTGACGTTGATTTAAACTCGTATGTAGATGAGAATATCGAAGGAGGTGTTTTTGGCCGTATTAAGGACAAAACTAAGCATAGTCCACAGATCGAATTTGATCTGAAATTTGGGAATATTAAGGAAAAACTATTTACGAAAGAGGCTAAAAAAATTGCTACTGAAAGGACAAAGTTCTATAGTGATTTTTTGAAAAGACTTGAAAAAGAAATCGAAGGAAAACTATAAAAAATATTTATGAATTTAGAGAAATTAAAAGAAGTTTTGGAGGGAATGCCTGCATTTCGAGAGAAGCAGGTGATGGGTTTTATTTTCAAAAATTTTGTTGAAGATTTTGACGAGATGCTTTCTTTGCCAAAGGATTTACGTGAGAAACTAAAGGAAAAATGCTCTTTGAAAATAACTGCGGAAGAATTTATTTCTGACAATAAAGACACCGTGAAGGCTTTGATTTCGTTGGTTGATGGAGAAAAAATAGAGGCTGTTTTGATGAGACATGAAGACGGCCGAAATACTGTTTGCGTTTCGTGTCAGGTCGGATGCCCTATGGGCTGCGCTTTTTGCGCGACCGGAAAAATGGGACTTACGAGGAATCTGACTCTTTTTGAAATTTTGGAACAGGTTTTATTTTTTGCGAGGTATTTAAAAAAGGAGGGAAAAGAAATGCAAGTGCGGCAGAGCCGCATGGTGACGAATGTTGTGTTTATGGGAATGGGGGAACCTATGTTGAATTACGATAATGTCATGGGAACTGTTCGAATGTTGAATGATAAAAATTATTTTAATATTGGTGCTAGGCATATTTCGATCTCGACTTGTGGGCTTATAGAAGGGATAAAAAAGCTTGCGGAGGAAGGGCTTCAAGTGAATTTGGCGATAAGTTTACATTCTCCAACTGATGAAAAAAGAGGAGCGATCATGCCGGTAAATGCAAAATATCCTTTGAAGGTTTTGGTTGAAACTTTGAATGATTATTATGAAAAAGTTGGACGAAAAATAATGGTTGAATATCTGATGCTTGGTGGTGTAAATGATACTGGTGAGGACGTGGAGCAATTGGCGAAACTTCTTTCTAAAGAGAGATTCTTTTTAAATTTAATTTTGTATAATCCTACCGGAAATTTTTCTCCTTCGAGGGGTCCTAATGTGAAAAAATTTAAAGAACTTTTGGAGAAAAAAGGATTTACTGTAACTCAAAGATACCGCTTTGGTAGGGGAATAAAGGCCGCTTGCGGTCAGTTGGCGACAGAGGATAAAGAAGTCAGTCCTCATTAAAACTATTTTCTTTTGTTAAGTGTTTGTGATAAATTCTGCGCATATGATTATTGGACTTACAGGATCAATGGGGTGTGGGAAAGGTGAGATTGTGAAAATCCTTGAAAAGGAAGGTTTTTTGTATATTACTTTGTCTATGATGGTGAGGGAAGAAGCTCGAAAAAGGGGGATTGAGGAGGAGAGAGAAAAACTTATGGAAGTTGGGAATTCAATGCGTAGAGAGGAAGGTGCCGGTGTTTTGGCGAGATGCGCGGTGGCGAAGATTTTGGCTTCTGGCCATGATAAATGGGTTATTGATGGAATCAGGAATCCTGCGGAAATTGATGAACTAAAAAAGGAGAGGGCCGACTTCGTCGGCGTGGGAGTGAATACCGAAAGAGAACTTTTGATTAGTCGGATTCTTTCTCGTGCGAGAGAAAGTGATGCAAAAACTAAAGATGAAATTGTTCGAAAAATTGATAGAGAATTGGGAGTTGGAGAACCTGAGGATGGTCAACAAGTGGCTAAATGCCTTCAAAAAGTCGATGTCACTGTTGATAACAATGGAACTCTTGAGGAATTGAGTAATGGATTTTTGGATTGGTACAATAAAGTTAAATAAAGTTTTTAAATTTAAATTTTATGGATTACAAAAGACCTTCAAAGGATGAGTATTATATGGATTTGGCGAAGAGTGTTTCTAAGAGGGGGACGTGTACAAAGGTGGAAATTGGGGCTGTAATTATTCGTGATGATCAAGTTGTCGCGACTGGATATGTTGGCTCTCCTAGGGGCACAAAGAGCTCTATGGATCATGGTTTTTGTTTGAGAAAAAAACTTGGAATTCCTTCCGGGCATCGTTATGAAATGTGTAGAAGTGTTCACGCTGAGCAAAATGCGATTATAAATGCGGCAAGAAGTGGAACGAGCTTACGTGGTGGAGATATGTATATTTTTGGGAAAATGCAGGGAGAAAGTGAAGAACTTTTGGATGCTTTTCCGTGTTTTATTTGTAAAAAAATGCTTATAAATTGCGGACTTAACAGAGTGATTTGTTCGCTTAAGGACGGCAGTTTTAAGACTTTTAATGTCGAAGACTGGATGAATGAATGGAGTCAAAATGATATTATTGATGACAAAGATCAGTATGGCGTGAGAACTGAAGGTGTAAAAGTTTCCTAAGGGTATTCTATTGAATGTTTTATTCAGTTTTAGCTTCTTCTTTGTGTCCACCGTCTGTGCAATTGCATTCTACAAGTGGGTGATTGTGTAGAGAGCAAGATTCGTCTCCGCATGATACTGGTGTTTCTGAAACTCCTTTACATTCTCCTGTGCAAATATAGTGTGTCATATTTTTTTTATTAATATTTTACTGAAGCTATACTATACCTAATCGGTATGATTTGCAATGAGTTGTTTGATTGTTTTTGTAGGTTTTTTGAGTTTACCAGAATACTCCGTTTTCTCTTAGCATTTCGTCGTTGTATAAATCTGAATTGTTTAGAGTGTTTTTATTGCTTACGTCTATTAGTGGAACTATTGTTGGTTCGTCTTTTTCTGCATCTGTTCCTTCAAAATAGACAACTGCGTGTCCGCCCGTTGTTCCTTCGTTTATTAATTTTGCCATTTGTGCTCCGATTTTTTTGCCCATCGTGCTGTCGTATTTTGTTGGAGTTGCGCCGCGTGCTGTGTAATTTTCGAGGAGTTCATTTACTTTTTGTATCCCAGCAAAGTTTTGAATTGCTGAAATAATTATGTGTCTAATTCCGGATAAATTTGCGATGTTTCCAAAAGAGTCTTTCTTTTGCTGTATGTCTGAATTTTTGCTTATGTGCGTTGTTTCGGAAGAGGCCGACTCCGTCGGCGTGGTAGGCACGAAGCCTTCTGCGACTGCAACTACACAAAATCCTTCTTGTTCTTTTATTTTTTTAACTTCCTGTGCAATTTTTTCTAGTGAAGTTGGTTTTTCTGGAACTAAAATCAATATTCCATCGCGGAATTCTTCGATTTTTCTTTTTTCTTCGCGGGGGAGTGAATCGAAATTTATTGGAAATTTTCTCAGAGCTTCGAATGGTAATTTTCCTGATTTTCTGCCGAAAAATTCAACTACATGAACTTGATCGTGAGTGTATGCGTTTTGTACAATTGCCCAAAAGTCTTCTTGATATTTTTTCATGGCAGTTCTGAATCCTAGCATCTGTGCTGGTTTTCCGTTGATGCATCCATCTCCATCTATACTTTTGAAAGTTCCAACGACTGATTTTTCCGGGAATGCTTCTGCGATTTTTGCCAGTAAGCCTAAGTGGTCGTCTCCACCTGTTCCATAGACAAATTTGTATGGAGCGATGTTTGCTTTTGTATTTTCTGGATTGTCTTTCATCGCATTTACTCGGGCTGATTTGAGTGGAGTAGAGGCTTGGCCTTCGAAGTCTTTTGCGAGTAGTGGATCTACGATTATTAGTTGGTCTTCGAATTTTGCGGGTTCTGTTACGAGGCCTGCTCCTGCGTTTTTCACGCCTAGCATTGTTAGATTTGGATCTAAGTTTAGGCCAAGAGAAGACAATAAATCTGCGATTCCTGCAGAGTCTCCACCGCCTGTTAATCCTATTCCACAAGCCATTACATCGAGTGATGATAAAATTTCTGTTCGTGATTTTTTTGTGAAAGCGTTGTCTGTTAGTCCTTTTTTGATGTCTTCATCTGTTACTCCTTTTTTTGTGATAAGTCTTCTTAGGCTTGCACTAGGTCTTTGCACAATATGTCTTAAAAATTGTGGATCTGTTTCTCCAATGTAAATCTCTTCGAATTTTTTGGCCATTGTTTTTTTGTGAATAGTTCTCGTCTGGAATTATACCAAAATTTAACAATTATAAATATCTTGTCCACATGTATCCTGTCGCAATTATCAATCCGACAATTGTTAGTGGTGTAGCGACTTTCATGTACTCAAGGAAGCCAATTTTGTGGCCTTCTTTTGCCGCCATTCCGCTAACAACTACATTTGCTGAAGCTCCGATTAATGTCGCGTTTCCTCCAATATCTGCGCCGAGAGCAAGTGCCCACCATAGTGGACCTAAAGCAAGGCCAGAGATTGTTCCAACTTCTTTTAAAAGTGGAATCATTGTTGCAACGAATGGGATGTTGTCGATAATTGCTGAGAAGAATGCTGATCCCCAAAGTACTGAGATAGTTGTTGCTGTCGGATTGCCTCCAGTTAATTTTAGTAATTGTTCTGCAAGCATACGGATCGCACCTACTTCTTCAAGACCTGTGACCAAAACAAATAATCCTATGAAGAAAAATATTGTTGTCCATTCTACATCTCTCAAGTGTGATTCTGGATCGTTCATTGTGAGAAGAAGCAGTAGCGCTGCGCCTGCAAGTGCTATAGTTGCGCCTTCGAAATGAGTGACAGAATGTGTGAAGAATCCTACGAGAATGATGGCCAAGACGATAAGAGATTTTATCAACAATGGCTTGTCTGTGATTGAATCTGCCGGATTAAATTGCATGATTGTCTCTTCACATTCTTTCGTTGTGTGTAAATCTTTTTTGTAGACCAGTAATAATAGGCCAAGTGTTATTGCGCTGATGATTAGAACTGCAGGTCCTAGGTGAATTAAGAAATCATTGAATGGAATTCCTGCGGCACTACCGATAAGGATATTTGGTGGATCTCCAATAAGTGTTGCTGTTCCTCCAATATTTGAAAGCAAAATCACACTAATTAAAAATATTTTTGGTTTAATTTTTAGATTATTTGCGACAACGAAAGCTACAGGGACGAGAAGAAGTACTGTCGTTACGTTATCTAAAAATGCTGAGAATACTGCTGTAATTAAATTTAATAATATGAAAATTGGAAGTGGTTTTCCTTTTCCTACTTTTGATGCCCAGATTGCTACGTATTGGAACATTCCGCATTCTTTTGCGATTCCTACGATTACCATCATTCCGATAAGTAGACCGAGTGTGTTGAAGTCTATGCCTTCAATCGCTTTCTCTTGGTTTAGTATTCCAAGTAATATCATGAGTGTTGCTCCCGCCATTGAGATAACGGTTCTATGAATTTTTTCTGAAATAATGATAATATAGCTTGCGGCAAAAATGCCTACGGCTGTTAAGAACGTAAGATTCATTTTGTATAATATTAATATTTAATTTTTAAAACATCGCCGATTGCTTTTTTTACATCGGTTCGATTGAGATACCCTATAAGCTTGTCGTCGTCGTCTACTACTGGTAATTGGCGAATGTGGAATTCTGAAAGTAGCGTAGAGGCTTCCATCATAGAATGCGTTTGTTTGATGGTGTGGACTTTTTTGCTTGCGAAATTCATGATCGGATCGTTTGCGAGTTCGTCGATTCGTGTGCTAAATGTGTCTCCTGCTTCGAAAGAGGCAAGGTGTTTGTCTTCTTCTAGATAGTCTGGCACAAGATATTGAATTAAGTCCCAGCTTGAAAGAATTCCGGCAACTTTGTTTTCGTTATCTACTATAACGATACCATTTGTGTGTTTTCCTAGCATTAATTTTGCTGCGTCTTTAAATGTTGCATCCTGAGGAAGTGTTACCACTTTTGGATTCATGTAATTTGAAACGATATATTTTTTCATTATGTTTTGGGTTTTTTATTGATTTTGATTATAAAGTGTAAAATTTTCTATGCAAGTGTTTTTGGAATCTTTGGTCTTGTTTTAAAAGCTGCTCGTATGGCGAAATGTGTCGTTTTGTGCTATAATTACAGGTAATTTTGAGCAGTGAATCTTAAATTTGTTTTGATATGAAAATACCTCAAAAACCAGTCTCGTTTATGTGGTTTGTGGCCAAGAAGAGCCGCAAGTGGGCTATATGCGCTTTTATTGCGGTTACTTTTGCTCAATTGTTAGATGGTGCTTTTTTGCTTGTTTTGCGTGAATTGACTGATTCTGCGACAAGGGCGGTTGCGCATGATTTTCAAGAAAATTTGTTAAATGTTTTGTGGTTTTGGGCCTTGATTCTGCCGTTATTGTATCTTCTTATTGAAAATGTTTGGAGAATTAGTGGGCTTTCTGGAATGCGTCTTATTACGGAAAGTGAGAAGACTGTTTCTTCGGAATTATTTCGATATTTGGTTGATCATAGTAGGTCTTATTTCAATAGTAAATTTGCCGGAGCTTTGGTCAATAAAATCGGAAATGCCACTAGGGGAGTTCACAATATGTTTGCGAATACTCTTTGGCAGTTTTACCCTTTGTTAATAGGGTTAATTATTGATGTCGTTATCGTTTTTTCGATTAATAAAATGTTGAGTTTGATGTTTGTTGCGTGGATTATCGTGTTTTTGTCTTTCAATTTTTATCTCGTAAAGAAAAAACAACCTCTTTCATTTGCGGTGGCTAAGGCTGGTTCTGAATCTAAGGGAAAAATGGTCGATACTGTGTCGAATATTGCTACGGTGCACGCCACTGCAAGTCACAGGTATGAATTGAAATTTGTGGGTGGATTTATTGAAAAATACAGGAAGAAACATATGGAAAGCTGGATGGCTTCGGAATTAATTTTGTTTATAAATGGTATTTTATTGTCAATTTTTGTGTTTGGAATGGTGGCTGGAACGATATTGGCGATGAAAAATTTTCAAACGACATTGGGAAGTTTGGTTTTGATTATTTCAATGACTGTGAATTTGACGCAGTCGTTGTTTTTTATTGGACATAAGATGACCGATGCGATGGATGATTATAGCCAGATCGAAGAGGGTTTGAGTGAACTTGTTATTCCGTATGCGATCACTGATAAATCCGGCGCGAAGAAACTTTCGAAATCAAAGGGGCATATCGTTTTCAAAGATGTTTCTTTTAAATTTGGAAAAACTGTTTTGTTTAGTAAGTTTTCTTTGGAAGTGAAGGCGGGGGAGAAGGTTGGAATTGTCGGAGTTAGTGGTGCCGGGAAAACGACTTTGACGGATTTGTTGCTGAGAAATCATGATGTTAGCGGAGGAAAGATTACGATGGATGGCAATGATGTTCGAGATGTTACGCGTGAAAGTTTGCGCAAACAGATCGCGTTTGTGCCGCAAGATGTGTCTTTATTTCACAGGACTGTGCTTGATAATATTAGATATGGAAATATTAAGGCTTCGGATTCTGAAGTAATAGATGCTTCGAAAAAAGCGCAGGCTCATGAGTTTATTAAATCTTTTCCTGATGGATATGAGACTTATGTTGGAGAACGTGGAGTGAGATTGTCGGGAGGACAAAGGCAACGCATTGCGATTGCTCGGGCATTTTTGAAGTCGTCGCCGGTTTTGGTTTTGGATGAGGCGACTAGTGCTTTGGATAGTCAAAGTGAGGTTTTGGTGCAGGCTGCTTTGGCTAGATTGATGGGAAATAAAAGTGTGATTGCGATTGCTCACAGACTTTCGACTTTGCGCATAATGGATCGAATTGTGGTCTTGGATAAGGGGAAAATTGTTGAAGAGGGGACGCATGATTCATTGTTGAAAAAGAAAGGTGTGTATGCAAAATTGTGGAATCATCAGGTGAAGGGATTTATTGAGTAGGTGGTTTTCGTTTCTAGATTGGGGTATAATTCTTTCCGTATTTTAACGTAAATTTTTATGACACATTATATTTGCAAAGGTGGTTGTGGTGGATCTTCTGAGGAAATGGGTGTTTGTGAAACTGATGGTTGTGCGAATCAATGGGAGATGATGGAGGAGTGTAATTGTGCTGATGGAAAACATGGAAAGGCTGAAGTCGCTGAGGTTTTGGTTGTGAAGGATAGTAATGGAACTGTTTTGCAAGATGGCGATGATGTTGTTTTGATCAAGGATTTGCCACTTCGTGGGTCTTCGACGGTGTACAAAAGAGGCACGAAAGTGACTAACATCAAACTAACCGACAATGCTGATGAAGTTGATTGTCGGCTAGGTGGTTCTGCTCTTGTTCTACGGACTGAGTTTTTGAAGAAGGTCTAGAAATCTTTTTGTAATTTGACTATAGGTCTTTTTGGCTTTACACTGAGGGTTGCTTTTATATTTAACCCTTTTACTTATGGAAAATTCCATTTTTATCGCAAAGATGTTTTCGGTGTTTTATGTCGTTGTCGGTTTTGGAATGCTTGTTAATTACAGTAGTTTCAAGAAAATGGTTACGGAAATGATGAAGAGCGCAAGTTTGCTTTATTTTGGTGGAATTATGGCGTTAGTTGCAGGGTTTTTGATCGTAAATTCTCATAATTTGTGGGTAAAAGATTGGACTGTTATTATTACAGTTTTAGGTTGGGCGGCGCTTCTTAAGGGAATTTTCTTGATTGTCTTCCCAAAAGCTTTGGCTTTTTTGACTAAATCTCTTATGAAAGTTTTGTGGCTTGTCGTTGTAGTTGCTTTTGTTTTGGGAGGAGTGCTTGGGTACTATGGATTTTTTGCGTAAGGTTTACCGTTTCTGTAGTAGTTTCAAACATTTAGGACAGTGTAGTTGAGTTTTTGTTTATGCAACTGGTATTTCAGGATTCCAAATTTCAATGGTGACATAAAATGTTTGGTTTTTTGTGGACGGTTTTCGTTGAAATATTTAAGTGTCTTT
>JAUYJL010000006.1 GCA_030688025.1 Candidatus Peregrinibacteria bacterium
AAAGACACTTAAATATTTCAACGAAAACCGTCCACAAAAAACCAAACATTTTATGTCACCATTGAAATTTGGAATCCTGAAATACCAGTTGCATAAACAAAAACTCAACTACACTGTCCTAAATGTTTGAAACTACTACACTCTCATTAAGGAAATCACAAGAAAAAGAATCCCCAATATCAGAATGATTAACACCACCATACTTCAAATCCACACATGAAACCCCATGAAGATTCGGATGTTCGGTAACAAGCCCTCTGACAACAGTTCGTTCACCAACTGTAAGCAACGGAGAAACAGAAATAGTTACCTCTTCAGGATCATAATATCCACCTTCCTGCTTAGAATAAGCCGCAATCCCGGGATCACGACACTGAACCTTAACTCTACGAATAAGCTCATCAACCTCTGAAAGCTTTCCAACTTCAGTAGGCATAGCATCAATCAATCCACAATAATCATTTCGCTCACTGGAACGAACAACAACATTATCCGTACAAAAAAACTCACAAGCAAGCCCCAGCGCCTCCTTCACCCTTCCATTAATACCATCCCCTATACGAAAAACAATCGAAGGCACAAGAATTCTTTCCTTAGCCAATTCAGGCACATTCTTTCTTAAAAATTCTAGAATTCCATGTTTACCACCCAAATCCCGTATAGTCAGTTCCAATTCGGAACCCATTGTCTCACACATACTTTTACGAATAAAAATATCAGTATGCAACACTACGACAATCCCGCGAAGAAGTCAAGTAGAACCAAGCACAAAAAAGGTCCCACCACGAGACCGCAATGGAACCTTTCAATTTACCTCTAAACTCTTAATAATTAGGTTTAATATATTTCGCAATAAATTCACCATTAAGGCTTGAGCTTGAATCCTTAGCAGTTACTTTTCCGCAAACATAATCCGTTCCAACATACGTAAGTTCTACTTTTCCATTATCGTCAAAAACTCCACCAGATAATTTTTCAGTAGAAACATTAAGCCAGCTAAGCTGATTATTTTCAGCATCTTTCCTGTAATTCCAAGTTCCTACTGCCAAAGGAGCTTTATCTAATGTACTAAGATCAAAATAAACATGAACATCTGTACCGCTTATGTCAGCAAATGTATTTGCTGGATCGAATCTATCGTAATTTGCAAAATGCAAATATCCCTTATCCGCTCCACCATCAATAAACCAAGAGTTTTTGCTAGGAAAAGTTACATCCCCAGCTTCTTTAGACTGTGCATTAAGAGTTGTTTGCTGTGGGCATCCTACTGGAGCGTTAGCAATAATATTCGCATTAACTGCAGGAACATCGGCAACCGGAGATGGAGCCTCAGTCTTACTGCAACCCACCAAAACCAATGCCGTAAGCATTGAAATCGCAAGAAACTTTTTCATAGGTTAAAATTAAAAATAAAAGTTACCAAAAATATAGCAAAATATTAATTTATTTCCTAGCCCAAATCATTCCCATTCTATTATCATAATGAGATTTTTTCGCATCAACTTTATATCCATACTTCTTCAAAATATTCACAAGCTTTTCCGCTCGCATCTCAGGCAAAAACTCATGATATTCCACACAAAAAGATTTTATTTTTTTGAAAATTTCCACAGCATTCACGTACGAATCCAGACTCTCCAAAATCTCAAATTCCGCACCCTCGCAATCCATCTTCACAAGATCAATATTTTCGCATTCCTCCCTCACTAAATGCTTTTCGACTATCGTCTGAAAACTCACTGAGTTCACCTTTCTCGAAACTCCCTCCCCAATCACGCTATGATTATGAGAATCCTCACTCAAAAAAAGCTCACACATCCCATCATTTCCATTAACCGCAACATTCTTCGCAAACACATTTTTAACCCTATTCATTTTCAAATTTTCTTTCAATACAGCAAAATTTTTCTCCTCAGGTTCATACGCAAAAATCTTCACCACGCCGGCTTTGCCGGCCTGTTCCCCTCTTCCACCATTCAAAACGCTCGCATAAATCGAAAAATAGCCCTTGTGCGCACCAATATCCAAAATCGCACCATTCCCGCCGGAAACTCCAGCCTTTTTTATCACATCATCACAAATCCCATAATCCCTATCCACAAAAATTTCTTCAAACACAGAATTGTCCGCATCACTCTCAACCAAAACCTCGATGTCCTTCCCGAAAATTTTCACATGTTTATTCATGCCGAAACAATATCACTGAAATGTCTAAAATTCCAATCCACAACCATTTCATGCGAGCGCACGGCGCGAGCGCGAACAAAGCGAAGAATCCGGCTCTGCCGGTTCTGAGACGAAGTGAGCTTACAAAATAGAATCAAAAGTTCGCCCAAAGTGATTGATTCGTAATTTCATGATGGAATAAAACCTCTCCATTTTTCACCCTACCTCCAAGCGCTCTGGGCGACCTATCGGCCACTCGTCTCTTTAACGCGACATATTTATCACATGAATCCTTCCCAAGCACCTCAGCCATAAATTTGCTCTTCTCAAACAATTCTATTGCCGTCTCAATATCCCCTGGCAATTTTTTCACCTTCCCATAAACTTTTCCCTCCATTTCTTTCAAGACTTCCCCCTCCGCATCAATTCCGCTCAAAGCCGCACTAACAATCGCATAAAAACACAAATAAGGATTCGCATCAGGCGCAACAGTCCTCACCTCAACTCTCGCACTCTTCTCATTGCCAATAGGAATTCGCACCATCGACCCACGATCCACAGAAGAAACCTTTATTTCATTTGGCGCCTCAAACGCAGGATCAAGCCTACGATAAGAATTCACACTCGGATTCATAATCAAACAAAGATCATTCGCATAATACAAAATTCCAGTAATGCCACGACGAGCCTCGGCAGAAAGTCCATATTTCCCATCAGCACCATAGAAAATATTTTTACCATCTTTTTCAAAAGACATATTCGTATGCATTCCACTTCCATTCAAATTCTGAATAGGCTTCGGCAAAAAACACGCAGTAAGTCCCATCATACTCGCCACCTGCCTCGCAATAAGTTTATAAATGACAACTTGATCCGCACTTTCAAGCGCATGCGTATATCTATAATTCAATTCAAATTGCGCCGGCGCAACTTCCGGATGATCCTTTTCATTTTCAAATCCAAGCACCCTCTGAACCTCCGCAAATTTATCGATAAAAAGACGCAAAGTGTCTTGAGGAAGTGAACTAAAATATCCACTCATCGTCGCCAATTCAAACCCTTTCTCCTCACTAAAAATCTGTTCCACATTCACCCCTTTGAACAAAAATCCTTCAATCTCCGGCGCGATATTCACTAAAATCCCCCTTTTCACACGAAGATCTTCGCACAAATCAGCAAGTCTCCCCCGAAAATCAGCCACATAAGAACTTCCATCCTTATCCATAACATTCGCAAAAACAAGCACCTTGCCTGCCCCAAATAAATCCGCTGGCAAAAACCTGATACTACTAAAATCAACACCAAGCCTCAAATCAGATTCACTCTGCGCCGTAAATCCATGAATCGAAGATCCGTCAAAAGTAAGATTATCATGAGATCCTACAAGAAAATTCTTATCATAATCAAGTGTGTGAAGCTTCCCCTCCAAATCAGAAAAACACACTGTCACAGCCTTTATTCCTTTTTCTTCCTTCAAATAATTCAAAAATTTTTCCTTTAAAACTTCTCCGGAAACACCACTTTTTCTTGCCTTTTTCATTTCCAAATTTTTCTCTTCAATTTCCCCGTAAGTCATCTCAAGCAAATGCTCAGGCTTCTTAAAAACATTTTCCATAAATATTAAAATTACGAATTACAAATAATATATTTTAGAACCAAATATTACTGCTACTCATAGAAATCGCCAATGTATCCATCATAAACGCCGCCTCTCCTCTTGTAAGAAGGTAAAAAGCATCATTCACTCCAACAGGAACAATTCCTTTAATGTAGCCGAAATATAAATATGGAACATACCATGATATATACTCAGGCGCGACCCAAACCTCAGAACCATTTAGTTTTGCCAATATTTTAAGCGCCGCCGCCAAAGTCACATTTCCGCCTGCATCAAAATATCTTTTTCCATTTTTCTCTGCACCGGAAATGGCTCCCATTTTCTTCGCATAAGAAATATACATCGCATTTGAAGAAGCATAATCTATATCCGCAAAACAATCTTCTTTACAAACCTCATAAGAAGCCTTAAATCCCTCGAAATCAGCATGCTGATCTCCAACCAAAGACTTCACAGCCCAAACAACAAAACTCTCCCTTGAAACTTTCTTCCCCGGCTCAAATTTTTCCGGAGCCTTCTCCCCAAACACTTTAAGCTGGCTAAGAGTTTTTATATTTGCTTCATAGATATAATTCTTGATGTCGCTCAAAGTAGAGACTTTCGAAACAATGGTCCCAATCGCAGGCACAAGATATTTTCCCTTGCCACCACTTTCAAAAGAAATATTTTTCAAAACCTTCCCAACATAAACAACATTTTTATCATAAGTGTCCTCTCCATCGGAATAATAAAGAGACAGATATTCCGTCGAATTGATCTCTATATAAACCACCGTATTTTTGTAAACACCACCCCATCCATCATCGCCCTCAAGCATATAATAAAATCCATTATGCCCATCTACGTACATAGATCCTTGAGAAACAATAGAATACCACGAAGCCGCATCGGTCAAAGTATCTTGCTTAAACAAATCAAAATTATTGTCATATTTTTCATCCCAATAAGTTCCCGAATAAAGTGAAAGGGAAAAATCAAAATCACGTTTTTGTCCGAAATAAGCGGAGAAATAACGCACACCGTCAAAATCATAACTAGTGTCAGAAAGGAACAAATCAGAAGAAGAATTTTTCAAAGTGATCTTCGGGTTTTTATTTGTAACGCTATCGACAGAAGAACTTTTTGCTTTACTCAAGTCAATTTTGAAAGTCTTCAGCATCGCCTCCAAATCGGAAACAAAAAATTCATCATCATAAACATAGCTAACCGTAAGCACTTTATTCCCATAAGGGATATAATAATTAACCGAATTCAACAAAACTCCAGCTTCATATATAGGCAAAACAGTCTTATAGGAATCATATTTCCCATTAAACTTTGTCCTTTCAATCTGCATCTCCGAATTATCAAAAGAGTTTAACCAATACTCCAAATCATCCATTCCCAAAGTATAAGCAAACCCTGACAAAAATATTTCAACCTTACCTGTCGAAGCCAAACTTGCATCCTTCGGAACAATAACCACGCTATCTGTACCAAAAGACCCGCCAATCACATTAGTTGTATCGTAAAAAACCTCCTCCAAAGAATTTGAGAATTTCCATCCATTAACAACGGAAATTTCATAAGAAGGATCAGAATTTTTGAAAGTACCGGTAGCATTTGCAGAGACATAAGCCTTCTCCGCCGCAAAAAGTTTTGCTTTCACGTTACTATCCCCCAAAACAGACATTCCTATTTTTGAATTAATCCAGCCCACAAAATCTTTAACAGGCAAAAGACCTCCTATAAATCCCATTCCCGTGCTATTCCCAACAGTGGGAATTCCTACGAAATTACCATCTTTATCAACAGCCGTTCCTCCGGAATTTCCATGAGAAATTGCCGCATCAGTTTTCATATATCTGGCAGTCCCTCCTCCGGCAATAAAACTCACATCATCCACAAATCCACTGACAATTCCTGTCGTATAAGTAATAGTTTTTCCTCCAACGTCAGGATATCCAATAATAGTCAAAGCATCATTGATCACAGGATCACCACTATTTTGATAAGGAAGATGAAAATCAAATCCGATATTATTTCCACCCGCGCTCATGGAATCCATTCTAAGAAGCGCAATATCCTGATTTTCATGCATCGCCACAAGCCCGGCGACAAATTCACAAACAGGGCTGTCAGGAGCATTACTTCTGGTCAAACAAACCTGAAAAGCATCAGCAGGAAGAGTCGAATCAGAACTACTGCGAATCACATGAGCATTCGTAACGATAGTCCCCTTCGAATCGATCAACGTCCCAGATCCAGCCCCATCCGCCAAAAGAGATCCATCATAAGACAAGCTATAAGATATAATTTGCACCGTCGGCAAATACTGAGAACTCTCAGCACTTGGAATATAAATAGTTCCAGCGTAAGCAAAAACCGAATTTGCGAAAATCGCAAAAATAACAGACACAGACAAAATAAGTTTTTTCATAAAAAAATGAAGATAAGATTTACTCGTCTGAAAGCCTAATATCTAAAAAACCAAAAGTAAAGAAATTGCGCCTGACAAAATCATAAAGAGATACGCAATACAAATCCTATATGCAACACGTCTATTCCCAAACACCAAAAACAAAACTCCTTTAGCAACAGTATTCACAAAAGAAACTATCATTATTGAAACGATAGCCACACTTGGAGAAAGTCCATTCTTAGCCAAATTAGCGACAGACAAAACAATCGCATCCACATCAAAAATACCGGAAATAAAACTTGCAATATAAAGACCTTCAGATCCGAAATAAACATTTGCAATTTTAGCTACAAAAAGAATACCGGCAAAAAACAAACCAAACTTTAAAGCCGGAGCAAGTTTAAAAGGATTTTTCACACCAACAAGCCTTTTCTTTACATCTTCATCGGTCTTGTCTCCGCGAATCCAGAAAAACAAAGAACACAAAATCCCGGTACCCCCCATAGCAATCATAGGAATATACAAACGAGACAAAAGTTCAGGGTAAACGACCGCCACGGAAGCAAGAATTCGGAAAAACATAGCACTACTCGCCACCAAAATTGCAATCACATACGGATTCACAACACTTTTATTTTTTTTGCTTTGCGCAGAAAAACTAAAAACAAGAGCCGTACTCGAAACAAGTCCGGCAAAAAAACCTGTAAGTCCAATTCCATTTCTCGCTCCAAATAATTTCACCGCAACATAACTCAAAAAAGAAATACCGGAAATCAGCACAACCATCAGCCAAATTATATAAGGATTAAAAAATCCAAATGGCCCATAAGTTTGATCAGGCAAAAGCGGCAAAACCACGAAAGCAACAATCATAAATTCAACAGTGGAAACGATTTCTGTATCTTTCAATTTATTTGCCCACGCATGAAGTGGATCCCTAAAATACAAAAGCACAAAAAGCAAAAGAGTAATAGCCGTAGCCAAAACAAATTGCCCCATTCCGCAAAAAATACCAATAAGATAAACAATAACCGCCGCCATTTCAGAAGTGGCGCCAGACACACCGGATTTCCTCGCAGAAATTATATAAGAAGAAATAAGTAATCCCAAAAAACCAACTCCCAATGCCACAAAAAATGCCATAGAGTATAGGGACAAAACATACGAAAGCGCCCCCATAAGTCCTACCAAAGTAAGAGTCCTCATCCCCGCAAAAGAGCCATGCGCCACACCTTTAAACCTCCTCTCTCGCTCAATACCAATCAACGCAGAAAGCAACAGTGCAATTCCCAATTGTTTAAACAATTCAAAATTCATCGATTCATTATACCACAAAACAGGCATAACGTGGAATGAATTTATCTCGTCTTTGTAAGTGTTCGTAGTGTAGAAGCCGCAATTCTCATTTTACGAACTCTACCCGTATTGACATCAAAAAGTTTTTTTGTAATCAAATTCGGAATAAATCTACGTTTTGTAGCATTCAACGCATGACTTCTGTTATTACCCACACTTGGGCGTTTTCCTGTAAGTTGGCAGACTCTAGACATATCAATTTAATTAATGCTCAGCGATTCTACCTGTTTTTTAATAAATAGCAAGAGCTGTTTTGACAAAATCCTCAAATTCCTGTCCGTGAGCAAAATAATGAAAACTCTCTATATCAAGACTGGCTTCATAAATAACAGATGAATCATCACTAAAAACAAAGAAATGTCTTATCGCCCGAATAGCATTCACATTTTCATCCACAAAAACACCGGATTTTCCACTAACCTCATGAAATTGCTTCGTAAAACCAGTATATTTTTTGGCCAACATATCGCTTAAATCTGCATATGCCATAACATTCTCATAAGCTTTAACCTCAATCTTATAATTATACCCACCAAGTTCATTCTTGGCCGCCTTATTTTTCGTCAAATCAAAATCATCCCCTTTAGACCATCCTGTAAACAAAACCCCTTCATCGTTAGGCAAATCTTCCATTTTATATTCAAAAGGCAAAATTACCGTAAATCCATATTTTTCATTCACATACATCGGCTTATCCGTAAAAGAATAAGCCACTTTATCAAGAAATTCCTCGCAACCACTCACATCTTTCCCGTCATTATAAATCCAAAAAGCATAATCAAATTTCCTTAAATCCGCAGAATAAGCTATAAGAACATCATTTCGATACAAAGACTCAAAAACGCGACCGGCATCAGCTTTCGTCTTCTTTTCGTCAGTTTCTTGAATTTGAATAGTCGACTTCCACTTTTTCTCTTCACCAAAAGCAACATGACAATTCTGATATCTCAAATCACCACGAACACGAATAAATGAAATCTTGGCGTCCGCAGGATATTCAAAATAAAAAGTTTTATTCAAATCCTCATCTTCAACCTTATAAAATTTCGTATCTTCCCAGTCTGTAAGCAATTTCAAAGCTTTCACTTCTTCCGGATTTTTTAGCAAATTTTCCCCGGAAGAGCACGCCACAAAAAACAAAGAAAAAATAACCAACCCCATAAGAAATCTCCTTTCAAGATGCATAAAAAGCCAATAAGTGCTATAAATATCCGCGGACTAAAATCCACAAAATTATAAACTACGACCAAAAACATGCAAGTTTGCGAAATATTTTATTCAATTCAAGGAGAAGGCCAAGAAATCGGGCAACCTGCGATTTTCCTCAGACTACAGGGCTGTAATCTACGTTGTAAATTTTGCGACACATCATATTCTCAAGAAATAAAAAAAGAATTTGAAACATCCACAGATGAAATTCTGAAAAAAATAAAAAAATTCCCCGCAAAACACATTGTAATTACGGGAGGAGAACCACTCCTTCAACAAAAAGAACTTATCCCCCTCCTCAAAAAACTGAAAAATTATTTCATAGAAGTAGAAACAAATGGAACAATAAAACCAATAATATCGCAGTACATAAACAAATTGAACTGTTCCCCAAAACTTTCAAATGCAATAAAAAATAATCTCACATACACCAACTTAAAAAGTTTCCCGAAAGAGAAAACAATCTACAAATTCGTCGTAGACACAGAAAAAGACATAAAAGAAATTAAAAAATTCATAAATGCCCACAGCCTTCCAAAAACCAAGATTTTCCTCATGCCTCAGGGCAAAACGACAGAAGAGATCATGCAAAAATCAAAATTCCTAATTGAAATATGTAAAAAAGAACTCTTTAGATTTGCACCAAGATTGCATATAATGCTATGGAATAACCAAAAAAAAATATGACAAAACCAGAAGAAAAAAAATCAAATGCAGTCGTTTTGCTCTCAGGAGGCCAAGATTCAACGACATCTCTCGTATGGGCAAAACAGAATTTCAAAAAAGTCTTCGCCATCACTTTTGATTATGGACAAAGACATAATATAGAAATCAATGCCGCAAAAAAAATCGCAAAACTTCTCAAAGTTCCTTTAAAAATACACAAAATCGATATGTTTAAAGGTCTTACGAAAAACTCACTTATAGACAAAAAAATGCCGATCAAAGCTGGAAAAAACGGCACGTTGCCAACAACTTTCGTAGAAGGAAGAAACTTGATTTTCATCTCGGCCGCAGCGATTTATGCAAAATCTCTCAAAATAAAAAATCTCGTAGCTGGATTTTGTGAGGCAGATTACAGCGGATATCCTGATTGTCGCGAAAATTTCGTAAAAGCCGCAGAAAAAGCGATTGAACTTGGAATGGATCATAATTTCAGAATATTCACTCCCCTAATGTGGAAAACAAAAGCGGAATCAGTAAATTTTATGAAAGAAATGAACGGATTAAAATTTTTAGCACACACTCATACATGCTATGAAGGCAAGAAAGTGGCTTGTGGCAAATGTCCAGCGTGTGAATTACGCATCAAAGGATTCAAAGAAGCGGAAGAAAAAGACCCAATTAAATACAAGAAATAAATCATGTTTAACGAAAAAAACTCACAAGAGATCAGAAAAGATATAAAAAAAATAGCACCCCTTTTGACATTCAAGTTTCAAAAACTGGAAAACTCAGAACATTGGGTAACTATCGCAAGCCCGGAATACACGTCCATATGCCCTTTTTCAGACTGGCCGGATTTCGGAACAGTTGAAATTTCATACGTTCCCGACAAAGTTTGTTTGGAATTAAAATCTTTCAAAATCTATATAAATGCATTCAGAGACATAAAAATATTTCACGAAACAGTGACCGAAGTGATTTTAAAAGACTTTTTAGAAGCGGTTAAGCCAAAAAAAGCAAAAATAGTAGTTGACATGAACGTACGCGGTAATGTAAAAACTATCTGTAGAAAATTTTATAAATGCAAACAAAATGACTAATAAACACGCAAGTAAACAACACTGCCTTGTCGGAAAAACAAGACCAAAAAGCAAACTAAGGAACAGATTAAACAAAGAAAAAGCACGCGTAAGAAGAACAGAACGTGTAGCTGCAAAAAAAGCGTAAAGGTTATAAGTTACGTTTTAAGATTTCAGAAACAAGAAAAGAGGATCCGGTCACAACGACAATGTCCTCTTTTTTCATATTCTTAATTACAAAATCAAAAGCCATCACAGGATTTTCTTTCGCAAAAACAACAAATTTTTCTTCAAAGAATACTTTTCCATTTTTCTTATCACGCTTTTTCACACTCAAAATCTCATCAAAAATCTTTTTCAAATTTCCAGCTTTTTCTCCACGTTCTTTATTTGCATTTGTAAAAACAACCTTACTCGCCACTTCAGAAATTTGCCTTAGAATAGATGAAATTTCTTTATCCTTCATGACAGAAACAACAAAAATAAAATTCTTATTCGAATATTTTTTTCTCAAATTTTTTACAAGATTTTCAATACTTTTCGGAGTATGAGCAATGTCAAAAATAACATTTTTCCCGGCAATTTTTCTTTCATCAAATCTTCCAATTATTTTAAAATCGCAACACATTTTTGAAAACTTTTTCTCATCAACCTCTCCAAGCAAAACCTTCAAAAGCCCATACCCAAGCGCAAAATTAGGATTGATGAGTTCCACAAAATCATCAGCAAAAAAAACATTTTTATCTTTTTCAAATTTTTCTTTCAAAAATTTCTCGATATTTTTTTGTTGTCGTCCGACAACAAAAGGCACTCCATCTTTTTTTATCCCAAGTTTTTCACCCAAAATCTTCTTTAATGTTTTTCCCAAAACATCGGTATGTTCTTTTTCCACCAAAGTAAGTCCACAAACTTTTGGCAAAACAATATTTGTCGCATCCAGCCGCCCCCCAAGCCCCACCTCTAAAACAATATATTTACATTTTTTTTCATAAAAATACTTCAAAGCTATAACAAAAAGTTCCTCAAAAAAAGTAAGCCGTCTCGCATTTTTTTCTGTAAAAAATTTATCGGAAAATCTTTCAAATTCTTTTTTGATTCGAGCAAAATCTTGAGTCGAAATATCTTTTCCATTCACCGAAATTCTCTCATTTATTGTCAAAACATGCGGAGACATAAAAAGTCCAACTTTTGAAGAACCGGCCAAATAATCCGCAACAATTTTACAAGTGGTCCCCTTTCCTTTTGAGCCTGCTACATGCACAAAATCAAAATCATTATAATCAGGAAAATATGCATACAAAAACTTTCTCAAATTTTCCAAATCGAAATATTTTTCATTATATTCGAAATTCCTATGCTTCTCATAATCCATATATTCTGGTATATCTATTAGCGCAACAAATCCTACACAAAAATGTTCGATAAAAAAAGAAGAATAAAACAAACCCGCAGCTTAAGGCCAATATCGGCACCCCTAAGACCTCCAATCAGGAAATCTTTAAGAAGACCGAACCTTCTTCTCGCAAAAACAAAAAAACTTTTAATAATAGCATTAACATTATTTATAAGTATTTTTGTAATATACGAACTTTTCTTTTCAGGATATTTCCTAATCTCATCCGTAGAAATATCAAACAAAAAAATAGACAACGAAAACCTCACGGAAAACATCAAAAAAACGCTTTCAGGAGCCATCGGTAAAAACATAATAATTATAAATCTACAAGATTTAGAATTAAAAATCGCGAACAAATTTCCAGAAATAAAAGAAATAAATCTTTCAAAAAATTATCCAAAAACAGTAGAAGTTTCTTTCGCAGAATATCCACTAATCGCAAACATCTCGGTCACAACAGACGCAATCAAAAAAACATACATCGTAAATTCAGTCGGGTATGCGGTAAAAGAAAACATGCAATTAACAACACTGCCACTAATAAAAATGACGGCAGAGGCTCAAGTCAACACAGGAACACCTTTGATAGAAGCCAAAAAACTCGAATACATCCTAGGCTCAATAAAATATTATCAAGACAAATTCGGAATGAAAATCTTGGAAACAACTTACAAAAAAAACTCACGCGAAGTCCGCATTCTAACCGAAAGAAACTTCGAAATATGGCTCGACATCGAACAACCTTTTGAAGCACAGCTTAAAAAATTGAAAAAATCACTCGTTAAATTGGATATTTACAAAGAATCTCTCGCATATATTGATCTTCGTATTGCGGGAGAAAACGGAGATAAGATAGTATACAAACGAAAATAACTTTACCAATACGAATATGCTTTGGGCATTGGCCGGAATACTTATAGGAATAATAGTGGGACTTAAAACAAGTCTTATAATCCCGATGGAATACATTAAATACACAGCAATAATAATTGTCGGAATTTTAGATTCCCTCTTCGGCGCAATCAGAGCGGAAACGACAAAAGAAGATTACAACCCCACAATTTTCCTCACAGGACTTGGATTCAATATCATACTTGGAGTAGCAATAACACTCCTCGGAGAGACACTTGGACTCGATTTATACCTCGCTGTAGCAGTCGTATTCACATTTAGAATCTTTTCAAACCTCGCAATAATTCGTCGTTCTTTGCTTCAAAAATTCATAAAGCGAAACAAATAGACAAAGTCGTCAACTCATGCTTAATTGTAAAAACATCGTTTTTTTGGTATAATTCAAAGCGAACAAAAAATAAAACTTAAAAACAAAAATAAAATGTCCCAAGCTTCCAAACTGGCACTCATAAAAGAAATGATTGATTCTGCCGAATCAAGTTTGCGTTCAGCAAAACAGCTTTTAACTGAAATCGTAGGATCAAAATCGGTCAAATCAACATATTCAAAATTGGCAGAAAACTTGGAAGATCCGGAACAAGAAGGAGAAGACAATATAGTAGAAGGAATTTACAACGGACAAGTGATGATAGATAAAAACAAGAAAGAATATCCAATTCCAGCAAACTACGCCAGCAAATCAAAATTAATTCCGGGAGACGTACTGAAGCTCACAATCAAAGCGGACGGATCATTTGTCTATAAACAAATAGGCCCTGCTCCAAGAAAACGCATTATGGGAACACTTACATATGAAGACAGCCAATATAAGGTAATAGCAAGCGGAAAAGCCTACAAGGTCTTACTTGCCTCAGTCACCTATTTCAAAGGAGAAATAGGCAACAAAGTAACAATTGTCGTCCCAGAAACAGAAGATAGCGAATGGGCGGCAATAGAAAATGTCCTACCTCTAGAACCTGAAAAATTAGACATATAATCAAAAAACTATGGCAGATCCAACACCAAACACAAACGAACCAAAAGAAATAAAACTGGACCCTATTCAATCTACAACTACAACTCCAGCTCCCACGACCACCCCAGCTGTCCAGCCGACACAAACTACAGTAGCCCCACAAACACCGGTTGCAACTCCAGCTCCCACGACCACCCCAGCTGTCCAGCCGGCACAAACTACAGTAGCCCAACAAACACCGGTTGCAACTCCAGCACCCACGACCGCGCAAGCGGTCCAACCTTCTGTTGCTCCAACTCCAGCACCAGCTCCAGCTCCAGCTCCCACGGTCCAGCCTTCTGTTGCTCCAGCACCTGCTCCTGCTCCTGCTCCAACTCTGAATATTCCTGAATCATCTCTAATGCCACAATCGACACAACCAACTCCAGCTCAATCCGCAGAAGCAACTTCAGTCATGGACAAAGTGATGAAATTCAAAATATACATCATAATTTTTGCATCAATAATCGGCCTTGCGACGATTGGATATGTCACATATTCATTCTTCTTCAGCGGCACATCTGCTCCAGCAACTCCGCCACCGACAGTCTCTTCCCCATTTGAAGAAAGCGCACCAGCCGCAACAGAAACAACAGAAATCACTTCAGAAAAAACAGAAGACGTAAGTCCCCCATCACTTGGAGGAGCAACAAAATCCTCTACCTCAAGCAAAGACAGTGAATTCGGTAAAACAGTACAAGACATAAAAGACGCATCGACAGGCACAGACAAAGTCTATGACAACGCAGTATTGGAAGAAACAACAGTCAGCACAGGAGAAGTCACAAAAAAAGTCCCTAGATAAAAAAGACAGAGATAACAATAAACCACATAAAACCCTTTTAAAAAGGGTTTTTTTATGGTATAATTACATGAATAAAACAAAAACAAAAGATGTTCAAATTATCAAAGATTTTACGCACCGCGATACAATACAACGCATCTGACGTATTCATCGCATCAGGAATAAAGCCAACTCTCCGCATAAATGGTGACATTGTGCGAATAGAAGAACATCCCGAGCTTACAAAGAAAATGGCAGAGGAATACCTTCTTGAGATAATGAGTCCCGACCAAAAAAAGATATTCGAACAAACACTCGATTTCGATTTTGCGATAGATATCGAAACTATTGCGCGATTCAGGGTAAACATGTTTGTCCAAAGAAAAGGTATCTCAGCCGTTTTCAGGCTTATCTCTGAAAAAGTGCTTTCCATGGACGAACTTGGACTTCCACAACAGATGAAAAAAGCGACAACACTCAAAAGCGGACTTGTAATCGTAACAGGTCCAACCGGCTGTGGTAAAACAACAACCCTCGCTTCAATGGTCAACGAAATCAACAGAAATCAAAAAAAACATATAATCACAATCGAAGATCCTATTGAATACACTCACCAAAACAACCAGTCGGTTATTCAACAAAGAGAAGTTGGAGTACACACTCATAGTTTTCAAAAAGCGCTAAAAAGTGCACTGCGTGAAGCGCCCGACGTAATTCTTCTCGGAGAAATGCGTGACATCAAAACAATTCAACAAGCGATAACCGCCGCAGAAACAGGACATTTAGTGTTCGCAACACTCCATACGAGAGGATGTGCAAATTCGATAAACAGAATCATCGACGCATTCCCAACAGAACAACAAAATCAAATCAAAGCCCAACTTTCAGAAAGTTTGAAAGCTGTATTCTGGCAAACACTTATAAAGACAAAAGACAACAAAGGTCGAGTCGGAGCCTATGAAATCATGTTCGTAAACAACGCCGTTTCAAATCTGATCAGAAAATCAGCAACGCATCAAGTAAATTCCGTAATCGAAACATCCTCAAAAGAAGGAATGCAAACTATGAAAAAATCACTGACAGATCTTCTCGAAGCAGGATTAATAACTGAAGAAAATGCCATGCTAAATATGCCTCAAGACTTTGAAGGATAACAAATAAAAAACAAAAATGACAAAACCAACACACAAAAATAAGAAACTTCTCGGAGTAGTTATGACGACAATATTCGCAATAACATTTTTCACGACATTTTCACAAATATCTTTTGCGGAACCAAAAAAACCAAACTCTGCAGCAGATCCAGCAGCCGACACAACACCAACCCCAACCCCAACCCCAACCCCAACCCCAGCCCCAACCCCAACCCCAACCCCAGCCCCAGCCCCAACTCCAACCCCTACCCCAACCCCATCCACCACAAAAGAACAACAATACAACATCAAAAATCTAAAATATAACGTAAACAAAAATCTGAAACTTCCAGGCTCAAACCCTACAGACCCTAAAACAGACGACCAACAACCAAAATCATATTTCTCAGACACAACAAACACGCCGATTGTTTCATTCATTCTTTCAATAATAAATTACGCGACAGCAATAATAGGAACAATCGCGATGATAATCTTCATCATTGCAGGATTCATGTTCATGCTCGCACAAGGAGATCAGACAAAAATCGACAAAGCCAAAGAAGCTTTTAAATACGCGATTTATGGCCTGCTTATAACATTCTTATCATACGTAGTCGTAATATTTGTACAATCATTATTCGTAACACAAAGCGTAAGCAGTACGGCAACAACGCCACCACCAGCGGCAACACCAGCCGCACCACCAGCAAAATAAAAACCCATGAAAAACAAAACAAACAAACTGGCAAAAATCCTAAGCACAATCACCCTCACAAACATAATTGTCGCACTTTTCGCGTTAACACTCTCTTTTTCCATGCCGGTATTTGCAAAGCCACTAACAGTGCCACCAACTCCAGCAGAATCAGACCAATTAAACAACGCCCTAACAAAACAACACAAACCAGAAAACCAATGCATCACAGAGACAGACCGAGTCGCCGGATTCATCATCACCTTCATGGAAGAGCCTCTTTCCCTAACAGAAGAAACAACCCCCAACTTACAAACAAGAATCTGTTATCGAAACACACTAAGATTTCTTCAAGCAGACGGCACAGAAAAAACAATCACAGAATTATCAAAAAAGATCCCAGGAACAGATACCGGATGTTCTTCCGAAGCCGAAGCCCTAACCCAAAACGCCGGCATGGTAGAACACTTTAAAATCTCATACTCCTGCAGAGCAATCATGGCAATTCTAGCCAAAGGAGGCACATCATTTATTGAAGCATATATCGGAATGATTTACAGATGGGCGGCAGGATTAGTCGGACTTATTGCCGTCGCTGTCATAATCATCAGTAGCATCCAAATATCATTCGCAGGAGGAGAAACGGAAGCCGTAAACAAAGCCAAAGGCAGAATCATAAAATCAATAGCGGGAATCGCAGTCTTATTCCTATCCGGCCTTATCCTTTACACAACAAACCCAACATTCTTCACAAGATAATATGAAAAAAATCATAAAAAAAATATTAGTACTGATGTTCATCTCGATAGCAATATCGACAGCAATGCCAACTACATACGCAGTAACTCATGCCGCCGATCAGTTCAAACCATCATATATTCCACGCCCTTCAAACTTGCCAGGGCCGGAATCTTCCGAAAACGCAAGAACAAAACTTGTCGACTCAATCCTTCCAAGATTCGCAGTAGGAATGATCGGAATGACTGGAGGATTCGCATTATTGATGATAGTCATCGGAGGCGTTCGCTACCTCACAGCCTACGGAAACGAAGAAGCCGCAGGCAAAGGAAAAAATCAAATTATGTACGGCGTAATCGGAATGATCGTAGCCCTCCTCGCCTATACAATAGTAACAGCAATCACAAATCTAAATATAGAAAATCAAACCCTTGCACCGACCACACAAACACCAACAACACCAGCAGCAAACCCATAATATGAACCACACAAAAACACTAAAACTAGCCGCGACAATCGCATTCCTAAAGCTCACAAGCTTGGCCACAGCATTTGCGGCAGGCCAACCAGACTTAAACAAACTGACTCCACGCCCGGGAGACATAACAAAATACAAAGACCTAAGCACCATCAAAAATCTGCCAACCATCACCATGGAATCCGGAATCTCAAATATAGTCAAAACAGTTCTAGCATGGTCAATGAGCCTAGCTTTGATCGCACTTATCGTCACAGGAGTTTTCTATCTAACCTCTCAAGGCGAAGACGCCGGCACAACAAAAGCAAAAAACATGCTAAAATATTTATTGATCGGGATTTTGGCAATCGCCTCGGCGTATGGAATCGTCTCGGGAGTAGCAAGTTTTGATTTCTTTAAAGCGGCATAAAAGATGAAAAAAATGATCAAAAAAATAGGAATAATGATAATCTTGGCACTAGCTATAAATTTCGCCATGTCCTCATTTTTCGCATCAGCATACACAATTCCTGAACAATTTAGACCTCTAAATGAACCCTTCAGCATCGGAAAAGACCTAAATAAAACAAACGGAGGAAACACAACGACCGAAACAATCGTGTTTCTACAAATCCTTGCAGGCGGACTTCTTTATTTCGCCGCACCACTTGCAATCATATTGATAGTAATGACAGGCTTCAACATGGCATTCCAAGGAGCAGAAACCGAAAAAATCGAAGAGAGCAAACGAAGCCTCACATGGATAGCCCTCGGCCTACTCTTAATAATCCTTTCTTACTCACTTGTAAGAATAATTATAAATGCCGCATTAGGCGCCGCCGCAAGCTAAATTATTCCTCAATCCTAGGAAAAAGAACTTCAGCTTTTTGAACAATTTCGCCTTCTTTTAAAAGACCCCATTTCAAAAAATCCAGATTTATATCGCCAGAATCAGCCCCAATTTGTTTCAAGATTTTCGCTGAACACTCAGGCAAAATCGGAGAAAACAAAATTCCAACAAACCTCAGCAATTCAAGAAGATTATACAAAACCTCAGGCACTTTTTCAGGAGTCTCCTTCGCCATCGCCCAAGGCTTCCTATCGTCAATATACTTGTTTCCAAGGTTCACAACCCCAATCAAAACCTCACACGCACCTTTCAAATCAAACCTCTCAAAAGCGGCCTTGTAGGCCTCCACAGAGAGCATTAATTGTTCATACACACCAGCCCCATCCGTCTTCGCAGGCACTTTCGCGCCACAATACCTTTCCGTCATCATCACAACACGATTCACCAAATTTCCCATGCTATTCGCAAGTTCACTATTGAAAACCTCCAAAAATCTTTTGTGCGAAAAATCCCCATCATCAGCTGTCGGAATTTCTTTCAACAAAAAATATCTCATCGCCTCAGTTCCATATTTATCTACATATTCAAGCGGATTCACCACATTTCCAAGACTCTTACTCATCTTCTGCCCCTCACTCGTCACAAATCCATGCACATAAATCGCTTTAGGAAGCTCAAGTCCGGCAGACAAAAGCATTCCAATCCAAATCCCGGCATGAAATCTCAAAATATCTTTTCCAATCAAATGCACATCGCACGGCCAAAATTTCCTGAAAAGCTCTGCCTCTTCCCCCTCTTCTGCATATCCAATTCCCGTAATATAATTTGAAAGTGCATCACACCAAACATACATCACCTGAGAATCATCGTTTGGCACACTAACTCCCCAAGGCAACACATCTTTCGGGCGTGAAAAACTCACATCCTTAAGTCCCTCCTCCCCTATCAAGTTCAACATTTCATTCTTTCTCGCCTCCGGCAAAATCAGCATTTTATCGCTTTCAATAGCCTTTTTTATTGCATCAGAATATTTCGAAAGTTTGAAAAAATAATTTTCTTCTTCAAGCGTTTTCGGTTTTTTCTTATGCATAGGACAATTCCCCTCGCCGTCCAAATCCTTTTCAGGAATAAAAGATTCACATCCGACACAATAATTTCCCTTGTAAGTTCCTTTATAAATATCTCCGGCCTCAAACATTTTCGTCCAAATTTTCTGCGCGCCTTTTTTGTGATGATCACTACTTGTTCTAACAAAACCATCATAAGCCAAATTCAAAATTCCTTTCAAATCTTCAAATTGTTTTGCATTCCCATCAACAAAAGTCTGTATATCCATGCCCTTTTCCTGTGCCGCTTCAAAAATTTTCACACCATGTTCATCCGTTCCGGTAAGAAAAAACACATCGTCCCCCTTCGCACGATGATAGCGGGAAATAGCATCAGCTTGCACAAATTCAAGCGCGTGTCCGATATGTGGCGCCGCATTTACATACGCAATCGCCGTCGACAAATAAAATTTATTCATACAAAAAGCTTACCCTTCAAGACTCATTTCCGTCAAGCCGTGAAAACAATATCATTCTGCAATTCTACTGCAACCTCCCCACGACAGCACACTTCACGCCATTCCCACCCAACGCCACTTCACCGCTACCACTCGCACGCTCACATGTATCACGCCCCCACCCAACGCAATGCCACTTCATGGCTCGCACAGGCCAAGAATGAGGACTTCATCTTCCCTCCGCACTCATCTTCCCTCCGCACTCAACGCAACACCATTTCCCCGCTACCACAAGCCAAAAATTATCACCCTCTCTTCGCGCACTCCATCATGTTTTCCCGCAACCACGATTTCTCGCTTCTACAAGCCAAAACTGCTACCCCTCCCCGAAGCATATTTTATAAGATTTTTTCATTTTCGCGACCATGTTTCCCCGCTTACTTAAGCCAAGAATGAGGACTTCATCATCGCGTTCCATGTAATAATTCCCTGCATTGTCAACGCCATTTCCCCGCTTCCACAAGCCAAAAACATGAGTTTTATTACACGTCACATTTTAAGAATCCGCTACTCGAAAAAGTTGAATTTTTGGCTTGCACCTGCTATTATTCGAGCATTAAATATCTTTAAAAACTCATCCTATGAATAATACAAAAATATCTTCAATGCCGGACGAAAATCTCTACAATCTTTGCAAAACCTACGGCGAACGAACAAGATTTTGGCGACAACGATTCGGGGGACTTTTACCGGAAGTTTTTAAACGAAAATTATACGAGAAGAAAGGCTTTTATTCTATTTTCGAATTTGCAAAAAAGTTAGCGGGAATGAGCGAAGAACAAGTCAGACGTGTAATAAATGTTGAGAAAAGATTTGAAGATATGCCTGCGCTGAAAATGCTTTTAACAAGCGGAAAAGTGAGTGTGAACAAACTTTCCAGAATCGTCTCGATCGC
>JAUYJL010000007.1 GCA_030688025.1 Candidatus Peregrinibacteria bacterium
AAAGACACTTAAATATTTCAACGAAAACCGTCCACAAAAAACCAAACATTTTATGTCACCATTGAAATTTGGAATCCTGAAATACCAGTTGCATAAACAAAAACTCAACTACACTGTCCTAAATGTTTGAAACTACTACACGTAAAAATAAAAATCTTCCGTTTTTTGCTTTGGGTCTCGCGGGTTCCCAAAGCAAAAAACTCCATAATGTTTTGGAAAGGAAGAAAACCTTTTTCCAAAAGGTTTTCTTAGAGCTATCTGGTGCTCGGAAGAGGACTTGAACCTCCACAGCCTTGCGGCCACTGGCCCCTCGAACCAGCGCGTCTACCATTTCGCCATCCGAGCATTTTAAAAATCTTGAGATAAACTTGCCTTCTGAATTTACACTAAATAATAAAAAAATCCAATGTTAGCAAGAAATTATCAAAAACTCCTCTTGCAGTCCATTCCTAAATCATGAAAAATACAAAAGGTGCTTTTCATTCATTAACCACTACTCTCATGAGCGCAATAAAGGACGTCGATCCCCAAGTTTTCGAAGCGATTGAACACGAAAAGAAGAGACAAGCGGAAGGAATCGAGCTTATTCCGTCTGAGAATTACACCTCAGCGGCAGTTCTTGAGGCATGTGGATCTATAATGACAAACAAATATTCAGAAGGTTATCCGGGAAAAAGATATTACGGCGGACAAGAAAACACAGACATAATCGAAAATTTGGCTATTGAACGCGCAAAACAACTTTTCGGCGCAGAGCACGCAAACGTACAACCATATTCAGGATCTCCCGCAAACACAGCGATTTATTTCGCACTTCTAGAATTCGGCGACACAGTCATGGGGCTTAAACTAGACCACGGCGGACACATCACCCACGGACTTCCGATTTCATTTTCAGGAAAAGCATACAATTTTGTCCAATACGAAGTCGACGCAACAACCGGAAAAATAGACATGGAGAAAGTTCGCCAGCTTGCACTTGAACACAAACCAAAATTAATCGTCGCAGGATTCACGGCATATCCTCGTGACATAGAATGGAAGAAATTCAAAGAAATTGCAGACGAAGTCGGCGCAATGACAATGGCCGATATTTCTCATACAGCAGGCTTAATCGCCGGCGGAGTTCTTGAGTCACCAGTCCCCTATTTCGACGTTGTGATGACAACAACTCACAAAACTTTACGCGGACCTAGAGGAGCAATCATTTTATGTAAAGAAAAATTCGCAAAAGCCATCGATCGCGCAGTGTTCCCGGGACTTCAAGGAGGGCCACACGAACACATTATCGCCGGAAAAGCGATTGCATTCCACGAAGCACTTCAACCGGCATTTAAAGAATATGCGCAACAAGTTCAGAAAAACGCACGACACCTCGCAGAAGCGATGAAAGCAAAAGGATTTAACCTAGTCTCAGACGGAACAGACACTCATTTAATTCTTGCCGATCTGACAAACAAAGGTGTTCCGGGAAAACAAGCGCAAGCGATTTTGGATAGCGTCGGAATTACATTAAATAAAAATACCGTACCTTTCGATTCCCGTACACCGATGGATCCATCAGGAATCCGCCTCGGCACACCTGCAATCACAACACGTGGAATGAAAGAACCTGAAATGGAAATGATTGCGGATTGGCTTGATCGCGTAATTTCAAACATCGACGACACCGCTCTTCATGCAAAAATCAAAGAAGAGGTCAAAACAATGTGCTTGAAATTTCCGGTTCCGGGGATAACACTATAAATCTTATAAAATTTTTATTAAAAAAACCTAAACTTTTTTTATAAAAATTAGCTTGACGGTGAGTGTGCGCTCACCTATATTCAGGGTACACTATTTTTTAACTTTAATAATATGAACCAAGAAAACGAAACAAAAATCGCGTTATTTCAAAACAAAGAAATTCGCAAAATTATTTATAAAAATGAATGGTGGTTTTCAATAATTGATATTATTGAAACACTTACCGATAGCGAACGATCTCGGAAATACTGGAATGACCTTAAAACAAAACTTACCAATGAAGGTTACACTGAAGTGTCCGAAAAAATCGGACAGTTGAAAATGGAAGCCACAGATGGAAAAATGAGAGAAACAGATTGCGCCAACACCGAAACAATTTTACGTATAGTTCAAGCAATCCCCTCTCCGAAGGTTGAATCCCTCAAAAGATGGCTGGCAAAAGTCGGCTACGAACGAATACAGGAAATAGAAAATCCGGAACTTGCAACAAAAAGAACCAGAGCCCTTTACCAAGCCAAGGGATATGCGGAAGGCTGGATTGAAAAAAGAATGAGAGGAATTGAAATACGCGAAGAATTGACCGAAGAATGGGGCAAAAGAGGAGTAAAAGAAGGATTGGAATATGGAATTTTAACCGCAGAAATCTCCAAAGCAACCTTTGGAATGACACCAAATGAATATAAAAAACATAAAAGTCTAAAGAGAGAAAATCTGAGAGATCATATGACAGATTTGGAACTGATTTTCGACATGCTAGGCGAAAAAGTCACCACAGAGATCTCACAACAGGAAAAACCGGAAACTTTCGACAAAAACAAACAAGTTGCAAAAAGAGGCGGCACAGTCGCCGGAAACGCCAGGAAAGAAACCGAAAAAGAACTCGGCCGAAGCATAATTTCAGATAAAAACTATCTTAAAGAGGAAGAAAGCAGAAAACAGTTAAATTAATTAGTTCTCTTTACTACCACCAGCGTAATATCATCCATTTGCTTGTACCCATTTGCAAAAGCTTTTACATCGGCCAAAATCGCCTCCTTGATTTCTTTTGCGGTCGCAAATTTTGAAAATTCCTTTACAACCTCTTGTAATCTTTCTATCCCATAAAGTTCTTTTTCATTTTTCCAACATTCCGGGACTCCATCACTATAAATTACAATGAAATCTCCACTCTGCAAATCAATTTCCTCAATTTTTACATGATTTGAAACATCCGGAATCATTCCAAGCGCAATTCCTCCGGCAGGCATAAGCTCTGTGTCGGAAGACCCAGCTCTATAATGAACAATTTGTTCATGTCCGGCATTTACATAAGAAAGCTTTTTTGTAGAAACTTGCCACTGAGCAAAACACAAAGTCAAAAACATCGTCGGCATTGTCTTCGCTTTCAAAACTCTATTCACATCCACGACAACTTGTTTGATATCCTCGCGATCCGAATATCCGTAAAACAAAGCATTCGCAATCGAGCTGATAATTCCCGCAGGCACTCCATGTCCGGTCACATCTCCAAGATACAACAATAATTTATCTTCATTTACTTTTATAAAATCATAGATATCCCCTCCAATTTCCGACGCAGGAATAAGCCCTCCGGAAATATCAAGATCCGCGAATTGCGGAATCTGATCGTCGTCGGGAACAAGTCTATCCTGAATCTGAGTCGCAAGTTCAAGCTCTCTAGTGACACGTTCTTGATAAACTTTCGCCTCCACGCTCGCGCCAAGGTCAACCGCCATTTTGTTGAACGCTTTGCCCAAAAATCCAAGTTCATCCCCACTAGTAATATCTACTTTTGTCGTAAAATCTCCACGCGAAATTCCTTCCGCACCTGTCACAAGTTTTTTCACAGATCTCGTGATTTGTAACGACATGATAAATGACATAATCATTCCCATCATTATACCGAAAAGCACCAAATACACGATTCTCTTGACCATTATCGCAATTCTCTCGTCCAAATGCTTATAATCAATTTTATAAAAAACAACATATTTTTCAGTCGCCGGAACAACAAAATAATCAATCATAGTTCCACTTTCCAAAGCACTCACAGGTTTTTCAAGATTATCCACAAAATCAAAATTCCCCGATGCATTTTGTTTCAAATAAACAGTTTTTCCATCAAGTGTTTTTAAAGAAATAGATTCAGCCTTCACTTGTGCCGTCAAATCTTCATCTTTAATTACGCGCTTCTCTCCATCATATTTCTTATCAGTGTCAGCGGAAGAATCATACAAAACTTCTCCCGAAAAATTCAAAACTTTTATCACAGAAACATCCGCATTCTGATCAAAAATAGTTTTTATTTCTTTATTAAAATAAACAAATCCATTTTGCGCGAGATATAAATCATAATTATAAGCCACGGTCGGCGCAGTAAGTCTCGAAAACGCCAAAGCATTCGCATAAATATCATTCGCAAGTTCAGTCTTTTTTTCGTTAATGAAAAGCATTCCTGCAATCGAAAACATCACTATAACGAGCAGTGAAATCGCGAAAATTAATTTGCTTCGAATTGATATTTTCATTTAACAATTACGTCATCAAAATACAAACTTTCGTCTATTCTAGGCTCATAATCGATTTTGTCCGAGAAAGAATAAAACGCTTCATATTCAATAAGTGGCACTCCGATAGGATCATCATCCACCAAAATTTTCATAGCATCCTGCAAAAATATTCGCCTTTTTAGAGGGTCCATTTCCGTAGATGCCGACAAAATCAATTGATCAACATTCGCATTTGCATATTTTCCATAATTGAATTCCGCCTTGCTGTAAGCCATATCTTTCAAGAAATCATTTGCATCTCCAAAGCTGGATTGATATCCGAAGAAATACAAATCAGCAGTTCCCGAATCAACACTTTCCATAAATTTATCAAAATCATCGTAATAAGAAATAAGAAGATTTATCCCAACATCATTAAGATCTTTTTTGACGTAATCCCCAATATATTGAAGCCCATTCGGCAAACTCATCGTCAAAGTCATACCATTAAGTCCAAGTTTTGAAATGGTTTCTTTCGAAACTTTTTCATCATAATTTATCGTCGGAATATTTGGATTAAACCCAAAAACCCCATTACTAGCATATTGATTTATCGGCTTAGCAGAGCCCTTCAACGAGTCCGCCAAAGCCACCGTATCAATTGCATTTCGGATCGCATTTCTATTTTCTACGCTTTTAAGCAAAGGCGATTTCGAATTAAAAAGTAAAAATTCAATTTCAAGAGTAGGCACACTCACAATTTTAAAATCACGTTCTTTAAAAGTTGCAATCGCATCAAAAGGAACAAACGTAAGCAAATCAACTGTTCCATTTAAAAGCATGTTTCCTCTCTTCGAAATATCACTTCGTCCATACAAACTAACAGTCTCAAATTTTGGCTTATCTCCCCAATATTCATCAAATCTTTTAAAGATTATTCTGTCTTGTGTATAATTTTTTTCAAACGCATACGGTCCCGTTCCAAGAGGAGTTTCGATTGTTTTTTTCTCATATTCCGAAGGAATAATAAGCACACTCGCAAGCTCATTTAAAAGCATCGGATCAGGAACTTTCGTAACAATTTCAACAGTAAGATCATCTCTAACTGCAACTTTATCTATATTTTTCAAAACATCTTTAAGTTCGGAATCCTTATGATTCATAGCTCTATTCAAACTCGCAACGACATCTTGCGCACTAAAAACAGATCCATCTTGAAAAACGACATTAGGACGTAAATTAAATTCCCATGTATTTTCTCCGACCACACCCCAAGAAAGTGCAAGAGCAGGCCTCATTCGAAGATCTCTATCAGGTCTCACAAGAGGATCATAAGTATTTTCAAGACGAGTTCTGATAAGAGGATCAGCCTTTGTCGGCTCAAAAGAAATCTCCTCGTAAGGCAACATCACCTTGAGTTCAGTCAGACTGGACACTTCCTTTACAGGCCCGGCAAAGAGCTTAGTTAAGCCCAAAAAGAAATTTGCTGGTTGCTCATAAAACAGATTAAATCCAATCCAAACAAATACTCCGAGAAAAACAGTATAAAACGAATATTTAGCGATTTTCGAACCTTTCGATTCTTCGTATTCGAAAACATTTTCATCTGCAATATCTTTTGATTTATCGCCAACCGAACCACTCACTACCTGAGCTTGATTCGCCTGTCCTTGTTTTTCCGGTTGTATTTGGTTTTTGTTTTCTTCCACTTTTGATTCATTTATATCAGGATATTGTACCACAAAAAGGCACAAAAAACAATTCTAAAGCAAGCAACAACCCAAGGAACCAGAACCCCACCGCTGACGACATATTTAACATTTATTTCATAATTCATCGGTGCCGTCACTTTTCATTCCTGCCACTTTTAGGCTTACTAATGCCACGAGTGCAACTTCACGAACAACTTAATTATTCAAGGCTTAGGCGACACAACCCAACCGTATACAAAAAAACTCGACCATAATTTCCTACGCCAAAAACCACATCTTACATCCCAGCAAGTATCTTCCTCATCTCCGCCTCAAGCCCGCTATCCCCCATTTTCTGCGCCAAAAAGAGCATTCTCTGATAAGTAGATCTATATTTTTTCGCATCCGCAACAGTTTTCACAAAAGAAACCTTATCAACAAGCGAATTATATTCTTTGCCGTAACAAGCCTTTAACATTTCCATATTTCCAGCCTTCCCAAAATAAAATATCGCCGCATTAAAATCACCAACTTTATAAGCACTATTCCCGAGATTCTCATAAGCGACATTAAGATTTTTTTCAACAAGACTTCTCAAACTGCTAGTCGCATAAGCGAGTTGCGCACTTTTCACCATCATACGCGGAGAAATAACAACAGCCTCTTCTCTAAAATCAGGAATATCCAAAATATTTGTTGCAATAATTTCCGTCACCGGAAGAACATCAGTCGATTCGCGATATCGCGTGAAAGTTCCATTTGTCGCCTCGACATCTATATTTCTAAAATGCAAACAAACATGCTCTGGCAAAAGTTTTATATTAAGCTCGTTTATGTCGTATTTAAGCGAAAAAAGATAGATATACAGAGTCACAATTTGATTACAATCCCCCTGAAGTTTTTCTTTATCAGGATCATTCAAAAGTTTTCCAAAACTCGAAGTTTCGATGTAATGATAAAGATTTTCAGGCTGTAAAAAATCAGCCATCTTTCTCAAAAAAATTATTTTCTCAGTACCACCTTCGGGATAAGTTAAATCATTTTCTTTGATTTCTTGTCTGACAAAAATTTCATCAATTTTACTCATCTCACAAAACTTCAAAAATTTCTCGGAAATTTTTCCGGCATTTTTATACATTTCTCGTCTTTTTCCTTTCGACAAATATTCATATCCTTTGAATTTTCTCTCCATCCAGATATTTACAACTATCAAGTTTTTCCGCATAAGATAGAGCAAATCACCCTTTATGTCAGACAATCTATCTGTTGATTTCACACCTGTGAAAAACCGATCCACCTTCCACTCAAAAAAACTCACATAAGGTGTAAAAAGCAACACTATCCATCCCAAAATTTTTCCTAAAGTTTTCATAACACAACCAAGTATAACATATTAGAAAGTTACAGAAATGTTATTTATAGCTCGCTTGCTTTTTCTAAAATCCATATTCCTACATAACGAACAGAATCGCCATAAATAACATTTCTGTAACTTTCTATCAAATAGTTTTTGGCAGTTTTAAAAAAAAATTAATTAGGATAGAGAATAGAGTTTCTAAAAAATATTACTTTGAACGATTCTGTTCGTTATAGAAAAACAATGACATTAGAAAAAACAAGCGAGGGCAAAGTAATATTATTTAGAAACTCTACATCGCTACTTTAATTCTTCTTCAACACTGCCAAAAACGCCTCCTGCGTAAGATTCACTTTCCCCATCATCTTCATCCGTTTTTTACCCTTTTTCTGTTTCTCCAAAAGTTTTCTTTTTCGACTGTAATCCCCTCCATAAAGACCACTCGTTACATCTTTTCTGAAACCGGAAATAGTTTCACGGGCAACAACTTTTGCTCCAATTGCAGCCTGAATCGGGATTACAAATTGTTCCCGAGGAATCAAATCTTTCAATTTTTTCGTCATATCTCGACCGACATATTCAGCATCGTTTCTATGAACAATCAAAGAAAGTGCGTCCACTTTTTCTCCAGCAATAAGAAAATCCAATTTCACCAAATTCCCAAGCCTGAAATCCAAATGCTCATAATTCATTGAAGCATATCCGCTGGTCAAACTTTTCAAACTGTCATAAAAATCTATAACAATCGAAGCCAACGGCAATTCAAAAATCACCAAAACTCTCGACAAACTCAAATATTGCATATTTTTAAATTCACCTCTTTTGTCTGTGCAAAGCGTCATAATACTACCGACATAATCTTTCGGCGTTAAAATCTCAACCTTCACCCATGGCTCTTTTATCCCGTCTATATGAGAAGGATCAGGAAGCTCGCTCGGAGAAGAAACAAAGACCTCATCTTTCCCCGTCACAGCAATATAAGACACGCTCGGCGCAGTAACAATCAAATCGAGGTTATATTCGCGCTCAAGTCTTTCCTGCACGATATCCATATGTAAAAGCCCCAAAAATCCACACCTAAAACCTGACCCAAGTGCACCAGACTGTTCAGGCACATATGAAAGAGAACTATCGTTTAATTGTAAACGATCAAGCGCCTCACGCAACATCGGATATTCATCTGTATCAGTACAAAAAACTCCGGCAAAAACAAAAGGTCGAACCACACTATATCCAGGAAGAGCAACAGCTTGAGCAAGATCCATTCCAGTCGACCCCGCCGCCCAAATCGTATCTCCGACTCTCGCCTCACGCACACTTCTCACCCCCGTCACAATATATCCGACCTCTCCCGCGCGAAGAATCTGACAAGGCTTATATTTTGGCTTAAAATGGCCAATTTCAATGACCTCAACATGCGTCTTCGTATTCAAAAAATATATTTTATCACCTTTTTTCACTTCACCACTCGTCACTCTCACATAAGTCACAACACCTTTGTAAGTGTCGTAAACAGAATCAAAAATCAGAGCTTTAAATTCATCCCCTACATTAAACTGCGCAGGTGCAGGAATTTTCTCAATAACTCGATCCAAAACCAATTCCACATTAGTCCCCTCTTTTGCAGAAACAGAAATAATGTCATCTCTCGAAATTCCCAAAACATCTTCAATTTCCTTCGCACGTAATTCTATGTCAGCAGAAGGAAGATCAATTTTATTTAAAACCGGAATAATTTCGAGCCCATGATCAAGTGCCATATAGCAATTTGCAAGCGTCTGCGCCTCAATTCCCTGCGTCGCATCGACAACCAAAATCGCGCCTTCACAAGCCGCTAAACTCCTTGAGACCTCATATGAAAAATCCACATGTCCCGGAGTATCAATCAAATTCAAAATATATTTTTCACCACCTTTTTCCCATTCCATACGAACAGGCTGAAGTTTGATAGTAATCCCCCTTTCCTGTTCAAGCTCCATCGTATCCAGCATTTGCCCATGCTTCATATCACGCTTCGCGATGGTATTTGTAACCTCAAGAAATCTGTCCGCAAGGGTCGATTTCCCATGATCTATATGCGCAATAATGCAAAAATTTCGAATATTCATAAGCTGCAAGATTATACCTGCAAAGAGACCGGAAGCAAAGTCCCAAAGTATATTTCATTACTATTTCTCGACACACTTGTAGTAGTTTCAAACATTTAGGACAGTGTAGTTGAGTTTTTGTTTATGCAACTGGTATTTCAGGATTCCAAATTTCAATGGTGACATAAAATGTTTGGTTTTTTGTGGACGGTTTTCGTTGAAATATTTAAGTGTCT
>JAUYJL010000001.1 GCA_030688025.1 Candidatus Peregrinibacteria bacterium
GAGAAAATAATATTCGGAGGCGAAAACCCGGTAGTCATCGCTGGGCCATGTTCAATCGAGTCATATGAACAATTATTAGATATAGCGAAAAACGTAAAGGCATTGGGGGCAGATATGCTCCGTGGTGGGGCTTATAAACCACGGACATCGCCATACTCATTTCAAGGATTGGGGGAAGAAGGACTCAAAATAATGGCAAAAGTATCGCATGAAGTAGGTATACCAATTGTAAGTGAAATAATATCAATCGATGATATAGATCTATTTAGGAAATACACAGATATGATTCAAATAGGATCAAGAAACATGCACAATTTTGATCTACTAAAAAAAGTCGCGAAATTAAATAAGCCAATCTTATTAAAAAGGGGAATGGCAGCAACAATGGAAGAATTTTTATTTGCTGCGGAATATATCTTAAAAGAAGGAAATCCAAATGTCGTTTTATGTGAAAGGGGAATCAGAACTTTCGAGCAATCAACAAGAAATACACTCGATTTGAATACACTAGCGCTAATTAAAAAAGAATCACATCTTCCAATAATCGTTGATCCAAGCCATGCGGCGGGTAGATATGATTTGGTCTCACAACTTTCAAAAGCAGCCATAGCCGCAGGAGCCGACGGACTAATCATAGAAGTTCACAACGACCCGGCAAATGCTCTTTCGGATGGAGACCAATCTCTAACATTTAAATCATTTAAAGCTTTAACGCAAGAATTATGAAAAACTTAAAAAAATACATTTTAAATAAATCAGGACATTTTGGGAAGTATGGAGGTAGATACGTTCCAGAAATGCTGATACCAATAATGGAAGAGCTTGAAGAAGCATTCTATGAAAGTAAAAAAGATCCACTGTTTAAAAAAGAATTGGCAAATTTATACAAAAATTATTCCGGCAGACCTACTCCACTTTATTTTTGTGAAAACTTAACCAAAAAACTCGGTGGTGCAAAAATTTTCATGAAAAATGAAGGATTAAATCACACAGGAGCACATAAAATTAATCATTGTTTAGGACAAGGACTTCTAGCAAAAAGAATGGGGAAGAAAAGAATCATTGCGGAAACAGGAGCAGGACAACATGGACTCGCAACAGCAACCATATGCGCAAAACTTGGAATACTATGCACTGTCTATATGGGAGCAAAAGACTATAAAAGACAACTTCCAAATGTCTTTTGGATGGAAAGATTGGGCGCAGAAGTCATAGCAGTTGAGACTGGCGGCCAAATATTAAGAGATGCAATAAATACAGCATTAAAAGATTTAATTTCAAATCCTGAAGGGACTCATTATCTACTTGGAACAGTTTGCGGACCACATCCATATCCGGTAATGAACGCATATTTTCAGAGCATTGTCGGCAAAGAAGTTCGCAAACAAATAATAAAACAAACAGGTAAATTGCCTGACTATTTAGTGGCATGTATGGGAGGAGGAAGCAATGCGATGGGATTATTCCATGATTTTCTAGACGATAAAAATATAAAAATGATAGGTGTCGAAGCAGGAGGAAAAGGCATACACGAAAACGATAAAAAATGTGATCATGCAGCCAGATTTCAAACAGGGAAGACAGGAGTCGCGGAAGGATTTAAATCGTACTTTTTGCAAGACAAAGATGGCCAACTCAAAAGTACATACAGTATATCTGCAGGATTGGATTATTCTGGGATAGGGCCACAAATAGCTTATCTAAAAGAAATAAACAGAATCGAAACTTCTTACGCATTGGATGAAGAAGTCCTAGAAGCATACAAACTTTTAGCAAAAGAAGAAGGAATATTTGCAGCTCTAGAATCATCTCATGCGATAGCCGAAGTTATAAAACTGGCGCCCACACTCCAAAAAGACAAAGTCATAGTTTTCAATTGTTCAGGTCGCGGGGACAAAGATCTTTTTATTCTAAGTGAAAAATTTAACTTTAATCTATCATGAAATTAATGACACATATTGTTGCCGGTTATCCGACAATGGAAGAATCAGAAAAAATTGCGATGGCAATGTATGAATCCGGAGTGTCTTTTATCGAAGTACAGATCCCATTTTCGGATCCAATAGCCGATGGTCCAACGATAATGAAAGCAAACGAAATCTCACTACAAAATGGCACGACACCACGTGATTGTATGGAATTTATCAAAAGGATAAAAAAGAAAATAAAAATTCCAATATTTATAATGACATATTTCAACATTCCATTTAATTATGGACTGGAAAAATTCTGCGAAGACGCTTCAGATGCCGGAGTGTATGGATTGATTATTCCGGATATGCCAATCGATGAAGAAAAATATGAACACTACATAAGTTTATGCAAAAAACATAATTTGCACGCCATACAAGTGATTTCCCAAATGAGCAGACTAGAGCGGCTAAAAGCTCTCAGCAAAGTTGCTAGTGGATTTGTATATTGTATCTCATCACTTGGTACTACAGGAACTAGAAGCGAACTAAACCCTAAATTGGAAAAATATCTCAAAAATGTAAAAAGATACATAAAAATACCTTTAGCAGTGGGTTTTGGCATCTCGACAAAAGAGCAAGTAAAGCTTGTAGGTAAAAAAGCTGAAATAGTCGTCATCGGAAGTAAAATCATAAACCTATACAACGAGACCGCCACAGATAAAATTACTGCAATAAAAAGTTTCTTAAAAGATCTCATGTGATACCTGAACGCGAATTACGCCGCCATAGAACTACCGCCATCTTCACGATGCATTCTCTTTCTCAACACGCCATACATCGCACCTGTATAAAAGTCACTTTGCCCGTCCATTAGACTTGCCTTAGTAAAATTAAGAGAACTTTATACTATATTGTTGCATTGAAGTCAAATTTTCAGAAGGATTTATGTTACAACATTTCATGGAGGAATTCATTTCAGAATCAACAAAATCAATCCAATCATTCGATCTTTTTCTTTCGGATTACTTTCGGCGACTAATAATGTCAGTGCAGTCAGCGCTTCTGGAGTCATACGCATTGGATTTAGTATTCCCGTTCTCTTCAAAAACCAAACAAAAGTAAAAGCTCCCGACCGCTTATTCCCATCAACAAATGGATGATTTTTAACAGTAAAATATAATAGATGCGCGGCTTTTTCCTCTATTGTTGGATATAAATCTTTGCCTCCAAATGATTGCAGTACATTGCCCAATATTCCATCTACACTTTGTTCTTTTCTTGCAATCCCGAAGAGATCACCGGCCTGTCCACTATTCGTAAGTCCGATTTTTAGGTCTAAAAGAGCAGCCATCAATTCTTTTGCCGTGACTTTAAATTCTTTTTTTGTGGTTCCGGTCTTTGGAAAATTTTCTTTATCGTAAGCATCAAGTGAAAACCAAGTATTCGCAAACATTTTTATCAATTCAAGCGCGTCATTTGCCCCAACAGTCCCACCCGATGGCAATAATATTTTTACTTGTTCAACAGCTTTTAAAAATAATTCATAATTTTTTGCGAGTCGTTTTTTATTTATCGTATAGCCATCAACGATATGTTGATGCAAAGTTTTTGTAGCCCACTTTCGAAACCTTGTTCCCATTTTTGAACCAATACGATATCCTACGGAAATAATCGCATCCAGATTGTAGATTTCTACTGAACGTTTAACTTTTCTATTACCCTCTATTTGAACATGTTCCAAAATGGAACATGTTGCATTTTTAGATAATTCTTTTTCTTTATAAATATTCTTTAAATGTTTTGTTATCGCCTGTGGATTTACGCCAAATATTCTCGCCATCTCCGCTTGAGTCGCCAATATAGTTTCAAAATGAAGATCCTCACGTAGCTCAATCGCTCCAGATTTTGCCTGATAAACAACAACTTTATTTTTTCTTTTCATAGATATTTTGGTTTAAAAAAATATATGAAAAGAATATTAACCTTGTGAGATTAAATTTTCGTTAAAAATTCTTAAAATTTTTATAAAAAACCTGTAGCGAATCTAACGCTACAACAAAAACCCTTATACAGGGCTTTTAGTTTTTTTTGGAGCAGGTGAGGGGAGTCGAACCCCTGTCTACAGCTTGGAAGGCTATAGTAATAGCCGTTATACGACACCTGCTCATGACTTATTCGAAAGCAAAGAGAATTTACCCAAAACCAGAAGAAATTTCAAGTGAAAATTTATATAACTATTTCCACTTCCTCTTTCGCTTTTGGCACATATACGTCTTTATAGCCATTTTCCTTCAATGAACTTGAAAATGCATCGAGTTGCTTTTGCTCTCCGTGAACAAGGAATATTTTTTTCAACTGCTTGATCCTTCCGATATAGTCCAATAAATCGCTCCTGTCCGCATGCGCGGAGAAAGCGTCCATCACATAAACTTCCGCACCAACTTTGTAAGTATCTCCGAAAATATTTACTTCACCCATGCCTTCTACAAGTTTTCTTCCAAGTGTATTCTCAGCCTGATATCCAACAATCAAAATAACATTTTTTTTGTTTTCAATATTGTTTTTCAAATGATGCAAAATCCTTCCATGCTCACACATTCCTGATGCCGCAATGATAATCATCGGCCCTCTTTTCTCATTAAGAGATTTTGATTCCTCGACACTTCTCGTATATTTCAATCTACCGAAACCAAAAGGATTCTCTCCATTTTGCACAAATTCATTCATAACCTCCTTTGAAAAACATTCGATGTGAGTTCTGAAAACCTCAGTCACATTTCCAGCTAAAGGACTATCCACATAAATTGGAATCTCAGGAATTCTTTTTTCTTTTGTCAAAATATTCAAATGGTAAACAATTTCCTGAGTGCGTTCCAAAGCAAAAGCCGGGATAATTAGTTTTCCTCCATTTTTACAAACACTATTTACAATCACAGCCAAATCGTCCTTGATAGTCTGAATGGCTTTGTGAAGCCTGTTTCCGTAAGTACATTCCGAAATCAAAACATCGGTCGGAGGAATAGGCTGAGGATCACGCAAAATCGGAAGTCCACGTCTTCCAAGATCTCCGGTGAAACAAAGTTTCAAATGTTTCTTTTTAACCTTATCGTAAAAAACCATATGAGTAAGCGCTGATCCGAGGATATGGCCGGCATCATAAAACGACACTACCATGCCATCAACGACGACAAAACTTTGCTCATATCCAATTCCTCTAAAGAGTTGCAAAACTTTCTCCGCATCCTTCGAAGTATAAAGAGGTTCTTTGATGTCATCTTTTTTCAATTTCTTCTTTTTCTTCAAATATTCGATTTCACTTTCTTGTATAAAAGCGCTATCCATAAGCATGTAATTGCAGAGGTCGCGCGTTGCATGTGTGCAGTAAATCGGCCCACTGAATCCGTTTTTCACAAGGATAGGTAAATCTCCGCTGTGATCGATATGCGCATGAGAAAGAATCACGGCATCAAGCTCTTTCGGATCAAAACCAAGGTTCACATTTTTCTCATAAGTTTCCTTTCTTTTTCCCTGAAACATCCCACAATCCAAAAGGATTTTTTTATTATTGAAAGTGATAAGATGTTTTGAACCTGTTACTTCTCCAGCCGCTCCGGCAAATAAAATTTTCATAAGATTTTTTTAAAATTTTCTTAAACTTTTCAACAAAAAAATTATATCATCAAAATTTTCACTCTCCAACCACAATCTTGAAATTTTCCATTTCAGCTTTTGTATCTTCGTCATAATTTCCGTAAGAAATAAATTTCTTAATCCATCTCTCACGCTCTTCCTCGGTCATCAGTCTGGACTGCGATTTTTCGCTTCGCATAGGGAAAAGATCGACCACGGTCTTTAGAGCATTCCCGTCATGAGAAAGGTCAATGCCGATAGCAAGTTCTTCCTGCGTATCATTTGACCAATACTGATCAAAAACAAAATTCCCCAAAGAATAAAAAATAATTTTTCCATTATATTCCTCAAAACTTTGAACAACATGAGGATGATGGCCAATGACAAAATCCGCACCAGCATCAATAAAAGCGTGCCCGTAGTTAACCTGTGTCTTATTTGGTTTATGACTATATTCTATTCCCCAATGCACGGAAATTATCACATAATCGGCATTTTCTTTGGCATCTTGTATAAGCGCCACCGCGTTGTCGATATTTAGTTTTGAAATCGCATCATGCAAACAAACAAATGCGACCTTTTCTCCATCTGTAAAAAATCCGCCGGAAGAAGCATCTTTAGAAACTCTCTCTCCATTTTCTCCATAGTAAACGCTTCCTTCTTCCTCTTCACTCGGATGTCCACACCAACCAAGTCCAACATTATTAAAAGTATCAATCGTATTTTTTCGTCCGCCCCAGCCCTGATCTATCGCATGATTATTTGCAATCGACAAAATATTAAATCCATATCCTTTTAAGAAATTTACGACGTCTTCATTGAAAGAAAAAATCATGGAAGTCCCGCCGCTCGTCCCTTTGCCATTTATCGGACCTTCAAAATTTCCAAAAACAAAATCCGAGTTTTCATAAAACCATTCACCATTTTTATCAGGCTTAATTTTTTCAAAGACATAATCCAATCCATATTTATTCATCAGTGTCCTTACATATCTTCCAAGCATAATATCTCCAAACGCAAGCGTGCGAAGATGCTCATCAGAATCACGTTTTTCCGAGGCGTCAGATTCTTCGAGAGGAATCTTTTCCCCAGAAGAAATATCAACTTCCTCCTTGATAGCTTCCTCACTTTGAACAACGATTTCCGGTTTTAACATCGACGTTTTCATTACATCATTCACTACGTCACCTCCGGAAAATAAATCAAAAACAACAAATCCGCAGACTGTAAAAACCACTAATTTTAAAAGTTTATTCAGCAGAAAACTTTTAGTTAAACATTGAGAAGTTTATCGAGTTCTCCCTGAGAATCAAGCGCTTTCAAATCATCGCCACTGCCGATGTGCGTGCCGTTTATGAAAACCTGAGGAGTATCTGTGCGACCTGATTTTATCTCCATTTCTTGCGCCAAAACGCTGTCGTCATCAATCAGGAATTCCGTATATTCTACGCCTTTCCCCTCGAGCATTTCTTTTGTCTCTTTTGAAAAAGGACAGTAAGATTTTGTATAGAGTACTACGTCTGCCATATAATTTTTATTAAAAAGTTCTTAAGAAGATTATATCAAAATTTTTTCGATAATGACACATATGCTTTTCTATAGTAGAATTTTGTCATGCAAAAACACAAAATAGACATTTACACTGATGGAAGTTGTATAGGAAATCCGGGCCCGGGCGGCTGGGGAGTGATAATTTTGCTTGAAGACAGGGAAGTGCAGATAAAAGGCGGAGAACTCGACACGACAAACAATCGCATGGAAATGAGTGCAATAATAAACGCCCTTAGATGGCTAAGGCATGAGGCAAATATAGATGAAACAAATACAAAAGATTTTTTGATAAAACTTCACAGCGACTCAAATCTTCTCATCCAAACTCTATTACAAGGGTGGAAGAAAAAGGCCAATAAAGATCTTTGGGAAGAGCTAGACGCCCTACACGCACCACTAAAAATAGAATGGATCTGGGTAAAAGCCCATGACACAAACAAATACAACAACAAAGTCGACGAAATCGCCCTCAGCGAAGCCATGAAACAAAAGAAAATATAATCTTGGGCTTGACATAATGTGCCATAATGTGATTACATTACTTCCTTTATGGTCAATTAGTTGATAATCCAATAAACTATGGCAGACAGAAGACAAAATGAACAACCGGTTACGCCTGAAAAAAAAGCGACAGCAAGATTAAACTCAATGAAGTTTAGGGAAGGAGATGATGAAAGAGCTGTCCTTTTGGCAATGGCAGAAAAAATAAACGCAAGGTATGGAGTAGTGTTAGCCCAAACTTCGTCCACGGTAGTAGCAGACGAGGGAAAAACTGACGCTATGCTCGAAGCACTAATTATTGATGATGTTGAAATTGCCAAGTATTTAGACGGATTAGTTGATGCTCAATATCAAGGTTCGTTGGAGACCTTAAAGCAAGGAGAGAAACCACTTTATGACCAAGAGCAACCAAAAGAAGGAGATGTCCAGCCTCCAACTTTAGAGCAGGCAAAAGAAATACTTGCCACTCAAGTCACTCCTGAACAGCTTGAAGTCATCAAGCGAATGGAAAAACCTACCTTACAGCTTATACCCGTCACTTCTATGGCTCGTTATGCTGAGGCTTTGGATGGTTTTAAACCAATGGATGGACAAAAAGACGCTAATGTCTCAGATTGGCATAAAAAAGCTTTCACAAGGGCTGATAAACGCGACGGGGTTAAAGACAACACTATTATTGGCTGGAGAATTGCTGTTACGGAAGGCGCAAAAGAACCTAAATTGCTTGAAGGTGATGATGTAAATAAAACACTTCGACAAAGAAATGCTTGGTTCAACCAAGAATTTGGGAAAAAAGGAGTTTCAGGCGTTGATCTTAAAAGAATACTTGTTTTAATGATGGAGTCTCTAAAAAATGGCGAACCGGTAAATGACTACATAAAGCACGATGAAACTTGGACTTTTGTCAACGAAGAACCTGAAAAAGACGGCTATGTTTCTGGCGCTTATTGGTATGGCGTCCTTCGTCAGGTGAGATTGGATGAGGGCAGTGCCGATGCTCAGTACGATATCGCCGGTTTCCGCGTCTCGGTGGTGGTAGATGTGCCTAAATCTGTTTGATATTTGGACTTTAATTCTTTTTGAATTTTATTTTTATCTTTAAAACCCTCTGTACCTCAGAGGGTTTTTCTCGCAATTTTCGAAAAGATAAAGTATCATCAGGCACGTAGTGAATAGTCACCTACCCCGCATCGCGGGACAAGGCTACTACGAATTTGCACGCCAAAAAGCAGAATGATGAAGTATCAAAGGCATCCTTCTGGGTGGACAAAAAAGCACATCTACCATCACGTTTGAGCCGAATCTTCTCCGATACATCGGAGTGAAAAATGCAAACCAATGCAAACAGCTGTGATTGCGATTACAGTCGTTAAACGGACAGGTTCGGTCGACAGTTATTGGGGAGTAATCTCCAAACACGGAACTACTGAAAACATTAAAGATTTCCAGTGGGATTTATCAAATTTCATTTAGGGAATGCCTCAGACATCAAGGCTACGTATTTCGCAACAAACCTCGAGAAACGCAATTCTTGTTCGTGGCTTCTGACAGCCAAAATATCCTATGCCATAGTAGCGCATTTCGCAATGAATTTCTGTAAACGCAACCGTGTTTTTCCGCTTCCACAAGCCAAAATATCGAGTTTTATTATACGTCACATTTTAAGAATTCGCTACTCAAAAAGGTTGAATTTTTGGCTTACACCTGCTATTATTCGAGCATTAAATATCTTTAAAAACTCATCCTATGAATAATACAAAAATATCTTCAATGCCTGACGAAAATCTCTACAATCTCTGCAAAACCTACGGCGAACGAACAAGAATCTGGCGACAACGATTCGCGGGACTTTTGCCGGAAGTTTTTAAGCGCAAATTATATGAGAAGAAAGGCTTTTGTTCGATCTTCGAATTTGCGAAAAAACTCGCAGGAATGAACGAAGAACAAGTCAGATGTGTAATAAATGTTGAGAAAAGATTTGAAGATATGCCTGCGCTGAAAATGCTTTTAACAAGCGGAAAAGTGAGCATCAACAAACTTTCCAGAATCGTCTCGATCGCAAAACCTGAAAACGAAATATTTTTGGCAACCCAAGTGCAAATATTATCAAAAAGTGCTGTCGAAACTTTAGTAAGAGATGAAAAATTTGCGGAGGAAAACAAGGACGGAGAATCAACGGAGAACGCTGAAAATTTCGGAAATATAATCATGGATTTTGAATACCAAAATGGCGAACAGAAGAGCTTTCTCGCACCAAAAAGTCTGCCCGGGCAGATGTGTTTTGACACAAAAAATGAAAAAAGCAATGAACAGAATTATCCAAAAATCATTTTCGGAAATGAAAAAATAACCGACAAAAAAACAGAATTTGAAACATTGGAAATTTCTCCGGAAGTGCAGAAAAAACTGCTCGAACTGCAAGAAAAAGGCATCGACATAAATGAACTGCTAAAAGAATTTCTCCAAAAACGTGAAGAAGAAATCGCGCAGAGGAAAGCGGAAATCAACGAAGAACTTGCACGAAAAGAACAAGAAAAACAAGAAAAACAGAAAAATTCGTGGCAAGATAATTCGGAAAATTCCACAAAAAATCTACCGATAAATTCTCCGACAAACATTCCGCAAACCGCACTCCCTGCAAGTGGTTCGGCAAAACATCAAAAATCCGCTTCTCCAAGCCCTTCCCGCCATATCCCCATCTCCATAAAACGCATCCTCTACGCAGAATACGGCACAAAATGCTCCATAAAAAATTGCAAAAAGCTTTCGGAACAAATCCACCACACGCAAAGATTCTCGGCAGTACCAAGCCACGATCCTCGTTACCTCGCCCCGCTTTGCAAAGCCCACCACGAACTTATGCACTCCAGAGATATCGACTACATAGAGATTCGAAAAAAAGTATGCTAAAGCCCACGCCACCAATAAATATAATAACCTCGTTGACGAGTTGGCGCTTTCAGAAGCGATGAAGCAGAAGAATCTAAGATGAAACATTTTTACATTGGGTCTCGCGGGTTCCCAATGTAGAAATAACGTATATTTTGAAAGGAAGAAAACTTTTCTAAAGTTTTCTTAGTTAAGTCTCGCCTTCAACGCTTCCTTTCCTTGGAATCCGATTGCTTTGTCCACGACTTTTCCATCTTTGAAGAAAAGAAGAGTCGGAATGCTTTGTACTCCGAATTGTTCAGCCAATTCAGGGCTTTCATCGATATCGCATTTTCCGATTTTCCAAGTACCCTCGTATTCTTTTGCAAGTTCTTCAATAACAGGTCCCATCATTTTGCAAGGACCGCACCATTGTGCGAAAAAATCAACAAGAACAGGCTTATCCGATTTTACGACTTCCTCTTCGAAATTATCTTTTGTAAAGTGCATTTCAGCCATAAGAATTTGATTTAAAAATTTTTCTTTGCCAGTAAATTCTACCCAAAAATTACGCGGATGGCAACATAGCATTTTTGAAAATCTCTTCCAACTTCGTTTTCCATTCATTTTTGTCAGACGAGGAAATTTTTCCGACATAAGATTTTCTCAAAATCCTCAAAAATGGCAATTTTCGAATGGCATATTGATAAGGAGAATGCCTTAGTTCACGCTTGTCTTTGTAGCAAGGGTCTTTAGTGAAATTCAATGTCACAAGCGCCTCATCAACTTCACGAATTTTATCCTCGGTCTTTTCAGCGGCATTTCCTTGCTCCATTATTATCTTGAAAAAGTACATTTCATGTTGGTGGTTTTGGTCCTTAGCTCCACCTTCCTGCCATCTTGGCAAAATAGAGAATCCAACGATATTTTTTGAAGGCACCGCAAACATCACCCATCTTATATAACTGCCTTTCACGGCATCATCTCTGGCGATTCCGTAAAAAACTTCATGCTCATTTGTGAGCTCACGAAGTGGTTTCACATTCTCCACAAATTTTTCATCTTCGAAAATAAATTTATCAACTGCGACCGCAAGATCTTTATCCATTTTTTGCAAATCTTTTAGAGAAACGGCCTTTCCGCCTTTCATTTTGTATCCGAGTTTTAGCAGAGTAGCTGCGTGAAATTCCGGAAACGCTCTTTTTAAAACATCATTAACAAGGGTCTCGTACATCCCGCCAAGAAGTTCATTCATTTTTTCCTGAAAAAATTCAAAATCATTCCCGAGCCCTGAGAAAAACATATTTGTTCCGTCGTCCATCACAATCTTCAAATTATATTCCATCTCATCAAACTCATGATAATTCACAAAATCATAATGAATAGAAAACGCGTCGGAAGTCTCAGGTACGACAATAAGGCTTCTTTCATAAAGCCTCAATTTCGCGTCACCTTTGCTTATAAGTTTGCCGAATTTGCTTAGTCTTTGATAATCGCCTTCGTATTCCGCGCGAAGTTTTCCGCCTTTCATGAAAAGCGCATCCATCAAAAATTCATTTCTCGCCTTGTATATATCGATAAGCATCTGGTCAAAAAGCGTGCCGGAGTCGGAAATTGAATATTTTTCCTTATTGAAAGTGATAAAAAGAATCTTGTCATCATTGAAATAAAACTCCTTGATCTCGGAAAAATTGATAAGCTCGCCTTTGTCCTGCGCGCCCTTTCCTTTCAGCCTAAACCCCTTGCCATAGATGATAACTTCGCCTTCTTTGTCTATCAGAACCTTGCTGGAGAAATTTGATTTTTGATACCGAACATTATAGGAAACTTCCATAAATTATAGTAAAGATTAAATTAAAGATTTTTCTGCCCAAATGAAAATAAAACTTATAATAAGCGGGCAGAATATAGCCCAACAAAGACCTTTTGTAAAGTAATTTTTTGACCTACTAAAACGTTTATAAAAATGGTATAATAACAAAACAGCAAAATAATTAAATTTTAAGTGAAAATGAACAAAAAGATATTTAGTATTTTGACGGCAATATTCGGGATTTTGGTGTTTGGATTCTTTTCATTTTCAAATTCGCAAAATGCAGTTTCAGGGCAAACAAAAGCCCTAACAGTCTCAAGTGAAAGAGAAATCACTATCGACTCGCAAAAACTTGCATATTCATCTTTACTCATCGCGCCATACAAAACTGTCGATGTTTTCCTTTCAGATGTGATGGATCCTGGTTTTGAATTCACATCGGTCGGAGGTTCGTGGTCTGCAACTGTTCCAAACGGAACAAACGTGGAAGCGCAATTGAAATTTTTTGAAAACGGGAAATGGAGCGATTGGTTTGGTTCAGACGAGGAAGAGGAATCCATGGGGACATACGAATCGGGAAAAGATACAAAATTTTACACAACCGCATCTTCAAATGGTTCAACAAAATTTCAATACAGATTTTTGATGTATGGAGATGGAATTTCGAGTCCTGTAATAAAAAATCCGGATTGGACATTCATAAAATCTTCTGATGAAGTCGTAATCCCATCACCGCCGGAAGCACAATTTGCCGCAAGCGCTTCGGGAAATATAGACGTAATCTCGAGAAAAAATTGGGGCGCGGATGAGTCATATAGATACTTAAAGGACAATAGTGAAGATCCGGTTTTGGCGGAACTTGACTCGGATTATTTGGAAAAATATAAAGACGAACTTGCTTACACGAAAGTGCTAACGGAAGACAGTAAAGGCAACAAATACAAATGGCCGCTACAATATCCAAAACAAGTAAAGAAATTTGTAGTTCACCACACAGCGACGACAGGAAACCTCGATAATCCGGCGCAAGCAATGCGTGATATTTATTATTATCATGCCATTACTCGCGCATGGGGGGACATCGGATATAACTACTTGATGGACCAATCCGGCAAAGTTTATGAAGGCAGAGTCGGAGGAGAAGGAGTGATAGGAGCGCACGCGGGAGGAGCAAATAACGGTTCTATAGGAATCGCGGTTTTGGGAAATTACGAAGACAATATTGTTCCGGAAAAAGTGATCAACGCACTTGGCAAATTTATCGCGCAGAAGGCAAAAATGCACAATATAGATGTCATAGGGAAATCTACATTCAGAGGGGAAAACAGTTGGAATATTTTAGGACACAGTGATGTAAAAAGCACTGATTGTCCTGGAGTTTATTTATACGAAAAATTGCCGATTCTTCGCACGTTAGCAAACAAAGCGATGCATCAACAAAAAGAAAGATTCGTGGAAGATTACGACTACGAAGACAAATCCGAGACATATTATATGGAAATGAATCCGGATGTCGCGGCAGAAGTAACAATAAAACTCGAAAACATCGGAAAAAAAGAATGGGATGCAAATACATTTATAGTTGTTGATCAAAATCCAGAATTTAACGGAATGATATCTTTCCCTACGCAAAACGAAGACGTTTTGGCAAAACTTCAGGAGAGCAAAGTTTCTTCCGGAGGCACCGGAACATTCAAATTTTCGATAAAGTCATACAAAAAAGGAGGAGTGGTAAATATGAAAATCACAATCCTTTTCAATGGAGAAAAAAAGAGTCTTGATTACGTGACAATCCCTGTTTCAGTAAATCAGGCAAACTTCAAATATACGCTTGTAAGCTCGTCTTTCCCAAATGAAACAATGGAAAAAGGCGAGACATTTTCTGCGACCGTAAAACTTCAAAATACAGGAAATACAGTATGGAGAAAATCAGGAGAAAACACTGTTTTGTTAGGAGCAGATCACGAAAGAGACAGAACATCATTGATAGTTTCTCCACCATCTACAAGAATGGGATATTTGCAGGAATCGGAAGTAAATCCGGGAGAAATCGGCACATTTATTATAAGCATAAAAGCTCCGGACAAAGCGGGATATTTCAAAGAATATTTCACTCCGGTTGTTGAGGCTGTCACATGGATGAAAGACAGTGGAATGTATTTCGAGACAACAGTGCTTGGAGGGGATTATGCCGCCGAATTAATAGGGTCTTCATACCCTGCGGAATGGAAACAAGGAAGCAAAAACACAGTTGAAATGACATTTAGAAACCTTGGAAGAAAAACATGGACAAAAAACAACACCAAGTTGGATTTCGTGAAATCAAAAAATTTAAAAATCTCAAATATTACACTTTCTTCCAATGAAGTGAAATCAGGAGGGATCGCAAAAGTTTCATTCACAGCGGAAGTTTCGTCGAGTGAACTTCCGGGAAGAAAAATAATGTTAGTCACACCAAAAGTGGACGGAAATCCAATTTTGGAAAAATCAGTTTATGTAAAATACAAAGTCGTAAACACGCCGACGAAGTCGGCTCTCTCCCCAACAAAAATTTCATCCTCGGATTCTAGAATCAAAACCGGAAGTGACACAGAAAAAAACATCAGAATCAAATTAAGTTTTTCTCTAAATCCGGTGGTAAGCGCAAACGGCTCATTCGAAATCTATAATGGAAATTCATTGGTCGCGACACTAAGCTCAGGAGAAACCGCAGAAGTTTCAAAGTCAGACAAAAAATACAAAATAACAACAGCATCAAATACTTATTATCAAGATTCATATGTCAGATTTAAGCCTAAGAATGCGGCAATTTTGAGGGTCGACAATTTTAATCATAGCCCTGACTGGAACAAAGATTTAAATGATAATGAGTATAGAGGAATCCTCGAAGTGCGCGATGTTGACGGAACTTTGACGGTGATAAACGAACTTCCACTCGAAAATTATTTGAAAGGACTTGGTGAAGTTTCGAATTCCGAAGTGACTGAAAAAATAAAATCAGTAATGATTGCGGCGCGAAGTTATGCGCTTTTCTACATTGAAAAAGATCAGAAATTTAAAGGAAAACCATACAATCTCGACGACGATCCGAATGTAAGCCAAAAATATTTGGGTTACGGAATGGAAAAACGTTCGCCAAATGTTGCAAAAGCAGTCGACGCGACAAAAGGCCAAGTGATAACATTAAATGGCGACTTGGTGAAAACTCCATACTTCAATCAAACCGACGGCACATACACAAAAAGCGCAAAATCCGTTTGGAATTGGGACGCCTCGTATCTTGTAAGAGTCAGCGATTCTTACTGTAAAGGAGATGCATTCTCGGGCCACGGTGTGGGCTTGAGTGGCTGTGGCGCAAAAGGAATGGCGGAGGCTGGATTCAATTACATAGACATTCTTCTTCATTATTACACTGGCGTCGAAGTGACGGACATGTACTAATTGGTAATTGCCCAAAATATCCAAATCGTGTATAAGAAAGCCATGATTACGTTGGCTATAAATACATCTTCTCTGAAAACTGCGATTGCAGTATTAAAAGAGCATGATGGAAAACTCAAGCTTTTGGACGAAGCTTCATGGAAAAGTAAAAATGATGAAGCGGAAAATTTGATTCCTCAAATCGCAAAATTACTCAAAAAAAATAAGAAAACTTTTGCAGATATAAAAAATTTAATTGTCGTAAAAGGCCCGGGATCTTTCACTGGACTTCGCATAGGAGTTGCGACGGCAAATGTAATCTCATACTTGAATTCATCGCATCTGTACTGCCTTACCGCATTTGATTATTATTGGAAAATGCTTGGGGAAAAACCAAAAGATATGGCGCTTTTGCTGTATGCGGGATCTGGTGGAGTTTATGTAAATGGTGAACTCGTGAACTTACCGGATTTGAAAAAATATCTCGCAGGCAAAAAGATAAAAGAATTTTTTGGAAACATTTCAAAAGACCAAAAAAAACATGTGGCGCACTTGAAATCCAAAACTCTCAGAAAAAGTTTTGGAAAAGTTTTGGAAAAGTTTGAATTGAAAGATTTCGAAAAAGCGCAGATAGTAGAGCCAATGTACATAAAAGGGCCGGGAATAACACCAAAGAAAAAATGCTATATATAGTTTCAACACCGATAGGAAACCTCGAAGATATCACACTTCGCGCCATAAGGACGCTAAAAGAAGTGGACTTGATTGCGGCGGAAGACACGCGCCACAGCCGAATTTTGTTGGACAAATACGAAATCAAAAAACCAATAACGAGTTATCATTCGTACACTGATGACAGAAAATTAGAACAAATTATTAGCGTTTTAAAAGAAGGAAAATCGGTCGCGGTAATCTCCGATGCGGGCACTCCGGGAATCTCAGATCCGGCTTACACACTTATAAAAAGAGCTATCGAAGAAGGTATACAAATCTGTCCGATTCCGGGCGCATCGAGTCTACTTTCCGCACTTGTGATGAGTGGAATGAAGATGAATCAATTTGTATATCTTGGCTTTTTGCCATTAAAAAAAGGTCGTCAAACTTTGCTAAAATCTCTAGCAGACGAGGAGAGAACAATAATTATTTTTGAAGCTCCTCACAGAATCGAAAGAACATTAAAAGATTTGAAAGAGTACCTTGGTGACAGGCAAATCGCAGTTTGTCGCGAAATCACAAAAATTTTTGAAGAATCTCTTCGCGGAAAAATTTCCGAAATGATAACTCACTTCGAAAAAACAAAACCAAGAGGGGAATTCGTTTTGGTGCTAGGGGACAGCGTGGAGGATTAATTGTCCAGGCCATGATTCGATCATATCGTTAAGCCAGTTTTTAGAATCGGCATCTTTTAATTCCACGACAGGAGGATATGAATCTATTCGAGTTGTCACGCCGGCTGCAACAGTGGTTTGCAAAGTGATGTCAGGAAAAATCCCCGGATAATTTTTCGCCGCAGTGGAAGAAAGCCCCATGGTTATTACTATAGTTACGGAAGGTTGTCCCTTCATATCGGCTTCAGCATAAGCTTTGTAAGGATCTTCAAGAGGATGAATTATGAATTGTATATCCTTGACTGTTGCAAAAAGAGGAGTGATTGGGACAAAAGTTGTGGAGTTAGCACTCCCTTCAAAAGCACTGGTCAAATCAGTAGACCAAGGAATTGTAATATTATTTGTTGTAACAAATGCGGCATCTTTTACAATCATTTTAAAAGGGCTTAATGTAGCGATTACAGAAGCATTGTTGTAGCAACCATATCCATCCGCACACGAGAAAACATCCATGACTCCATTTTGATCGTAGTCCTTTCCGTTCATTACGACTCTACCAAGAGCATAATCAGGTGTGCCATCAGGTGGATTATTTCTTATCAATTTTTTCGCAATCATAGTTTTTTTCGTCCCTGTTTTATCAAGAATGAAAAGCTTATCGACAGTCACGCTCCCACCTGTGATCTGATCCGCGTCGCAAGCGCCTCTACTGTTTTCACAAAAAGCATTTGCATCATTTGGGTCTCCGGTAAACGGATTTTGTCCGGTATTCAAGTCCACCGAAAGATTATAAACAACCTCGCATTCCTTGTCGCCTTGAGGAGTTGGGAAAGAACATTCTGCGCCCAAATTATCAGGGTTATTTGTAGGATTACCATCCAAACTTTTCCCCGGATCATAAAATCTGCTTCCATAAACCCCATTATAGAAACCATAGAAAGCACTAGTCGAAACTCCGAGTCCACAGCTATTTTGAAGCACACAAACGGAATAATATTCATCATAATCAATCGTGCCATTTTGGATTTCGGAAGAAATTTGTTGAAGGATTATTCTCATTTCCGACGCCAAAGTATTTTGAATACTCGTCTTTTTTTCGAGCTGAACATCGCTCACCAAAATATCTCCGGCAACGACAACAGCAATCGCAAAAAGGCTTGAAGCCACAAGAACTTCAACCAATGTCACTCCACGATTTTTTAAAATTTTTTTAAAATTTTTTAGCACAGAATGATTATAAAAGGTTTTGCCATGAAAAGGAAAGAGAAAGAAATGTCCACTCACAATAAGCCATTACTCGCGAAGATATATTTCTCTTTCCTTTCCCCTAAAACCTGTGATAAAATTCCCGTGGCATGAGAACTAACAAAAATGGCTTATGCAGGGCAAAAAACCTCACTCCGGCAAGTTGAATAAAATCTTTCGAGACAAAAGGGGTTTTATCCTTATTATAGGGCTTAGCATCGTGGCGCTGACGACATATTACAGCATCATGGTGCAAACGCAGATGATAAGTACTGTGCAGGAAGTGCGAAAAAATAACGAATTATTTCAAGCAAAATCCGTTGCCGAATCGGTGGCGAATTTTGTGAGTTATGTGGTTGATAAACATGACGCCGGATTTTCATTGGAACCGGTT
>JAUYJL010000008.1 GCA_030688025.1 Candidatus Peregrinibacteria bacterium
AAAAACTCAGGTGCCAAATGCACAAAAACTTACTTTTATAAATAAGGGAGTTTCCCTAGTCTGGTATTAAAGCTAAAAAAATCCACCATTCTGTGCTAATCTTTACGTAAGATATTCATTAGCAAAGATCCATGAAACGCATTCTTATAATTGGAAATTCGCCATTGCCGGAGGAAAATACGAAGTCGAGGCCGGCGGCGGGCTTAAGGACTTGGCAGTTTTTGAAACCACTGACGCGTGAAGGTGGGACTATGTCTGCGGGGGCGGATCGTGCGTTTTCGGCTGTAAAAAGACACGGATTTATCGTCAAATTTGTTAGCGTGGCGATGCCGGAATGTTATGATGGCGAAGTTTTGTATAAAGAGACCGCTCTTTCTGAGAAATATGCGGAGATTTTGATTTCAAAAGATGATCCTCATATTTTAAAAACTTTGCAGGGCGTGTGTGATGAATTTTCACCGGATGCTGTAATTGGCGTAAACACCTATCCTTCTTTTTTGGCTTCGGGCCTTCGATTTTCGGCGCCGTTTTGGGCGGACTTGAACGGCTGGGCAATGGCGGAAGCACAGGCGCAAGCCTACAAAATGGATAGTGATGACTACCTCGACCATTATTACAATATGGAGAGAAGTATCGTGTCTCGGGCGGACAAAATTTCCGTGGTTTCAAAACCACAAGAACACGCTTTGTACGGCGAACTTGCGGCATTTGGAAGAATGGGGAAAGATAGTTTTGGATATAAATTTGTCGAACATATTCCAAATGGCACGGAATGGTTCGAAGGCGAAAAAGGGCTAAATGATGAGGTTCCTTCGGGGTTGGAAAAAGTTTTGGGACGCGTTCCTAAAGATGCTTTTTTCATGCTTTGGATGGGCGGATATAATACTTGGGTCGATGAAATTACATTATTCAAGGGCGTCTGCGAGGCGATGCAAAAATGTGAAAAATTGTATTTTGTGTCTACTGGAGGCGAAATTTCGGGACTTGATAATAAAACTTTTGCGAAATTTAAGGAGTTGATTGAAAAATCGGAATTCCGAGGCAGGTTTGTGTTTTTGGGATGGGTTGATACTGCAGATATTCCTTACATTTACAGACGCGCGCATTTGGGACTCAACGTGGATCGAAAGTGCGCGGAAACGTTTTTTGGCGCAAGAAATAGACTAAATGAAATGATGAAATTTGGCTTACCTATAGTCACAACGCTTGGCAGTGAAATCGCGAGAGAATGCACCGAATATGGTGCCGGCCTCGGTGTTCGCAGTGGTAATCATGAGGAACTTGCGAGTGCGATTTCGACAATTTATCGCGAGTGGTATAACGGCGGACGAGATAGCGCGCGACTACGTGAATATGGACTGCGCGGCCGAGAATATACAGAAAAATTCTGTCTATATGAGGTAGTTTGCGAGCCTGTTTTGAAATGGCTTGAAAATCCAAGACCTGCGCCGGATAGAGGTGGCGTTTCAGGTGGTGGCCGTGGGTTTGGCGGACTCGGTAGTGGAGTTTTTGGCCTACTTAAGCGGTTTTTGCGTGCTTTGAAAAGTGGAGTTCGTTACCTGAAACAAAACGGCATTAAGAAATTTTCAAAGAAGGCTTGGCAGAAGTTTTTGGGGAAGTTTTAAAAACGTTTTGAAATTTTATTAAAATATTTATAAAAAGTTTTTTGTTAACAAAATTGAAAAAATTTGCTAAAATGGTGACGTCTTTAATCCTTCGTGTATGAAATTTAATATTGTGAAATTTTCTCATAATAAAGCTAAAAAAGCTGTCGTGAATTCTTCCAAAATTGAAGGATATAAAGTTATACGCAATAAGAATACAAAAATAAAAATTCATAAGATTGCTGAAAGACTTTTTTCATGAAATATTCTTCCGACGATAATTATATTTATTATCCAAACACAAGTGTTCCTGTTAATAAGCTTGTGATAAAGGATTCTGAAGAAATTGAGGAACTCGAGACTCAGTTATTTTTAAAGACATATGAACATTTTCATGAGGATTTGAATGAAAGGACTATTTTTGATCAAGAATATTTAAAAGATTTACATGAATTTGCTTTTTCCAAACTTTATTCTTGGGCGGGGAAATACCGTGATAAGAATATTTCAAAGGGAAATGCGGTTTTTTGCCAAGCGATTCATTTGCAAAAGCAGGCTGATAAATTATTTGCAGATTTGGAGAAAGATCATTATTTGAAAGATTTTCGGGATGAATCAACAGAAAAATTTGCAGAAAAAATCGCTTATTACATGTGTGAACTGGTAGTGCTTCATCCATTTTTTGAATTAAACGGGAGAACTATTCGTTTATTTTTTGATATGATTGCTGTTTATAATGGTTATGAATATATCGACTATGGAGATACTGGCGATAAAAAAAACAATGTTTACATTCAGGCTTCGAAATACTGCATGAGTGGCGATTGTGAGCCAATGAAAATGATTATCTTGAACGGCTTGAAGAGTGGCTTTGCCCCTGGAAATATTTTTAACGCAAATAGAGACAATTCCGGCAAAGGAATAAGTGTAGACGACGTGATTGAGTCACTTTAGCTTCATATAGAGAAATTACTTCACGATTATATAAAATCATCCCCCGAGGATAACTTTGTAAAAACGTTTGATTTAGAGACTGCGCTTCGTTAAACTAAGCCTGCTCTATTTGCAGTTTACGCACTTGAGCTTATGCGAAAAAACATGGCGCCATCGTCTAGCGGCTAGGACGCCTCCTTCTCAAGGAGGAAACCGGGGTTCAATTCCCCGTAGCGCTACCAAATTTTATATTTGCCACAAATACAATGCATTTGAATCCCGTTTTCCCGTCGGAATCTCGTAAGATGCTGTTTTCAGATCTATTTCAGGATAATTCTCGGAAAAAACCATATATTTCTTTCTATCAAATTGCTTTGCGTTAAATTTAGCCTCAAAAGCATTTTTATCTCCTGCGATAAAGTCAACTTCATTCCCTGAAGTTGTACGCCAGAATCTGATTTCCGATTCATCATATCTTTCAATGAGTTGTCTGAAAACCGCATTTTCCATAAGTGCTCCTTTGTCCTCGCGTATAATCGGGGAATTAAGATTCCCGATAAAAAAATTTCTAAGACCCAAATCATTGAAATATACTTTTGGCATTTTAGTCAGTTCTTTACGTATATTTTTATAAAAAGGCCTCACTAAAGAAATATGAAATGATTTCCTTAAGATATAGAAATATCTTTCCAAAGTTGCATTAGTAGCTCCTAATGTAGCGGAAATTTCTGAAAAGTTCACCAGCCCGCCTACCCCGCCCGCAAGAATTTTTATAAATTTGTAAAAAGTTTCTTCCTGCCTCACGCCTGCCTCAAAAATATCTTTTTTGACATAAGAATATCCAATTTCATTCAAAATCTCTTTTTTCTCCTGCAATGGAGCCAATACCACTTTCGGATAACCGCCGTAGATTAAAAACTCGTCATAATAATATTTAACTTTTTCTTTCTCCGTTAAGCTAAGTTTTGAAAAATTCAATTGAGATAATTTTTCTTCGTTCTTGAATCTTAAAAATTCCTTAAAAGACAATGTTCGCACCGGAAAAATTTTTTTTCTTCCCGACAAAGAATCGTGGAATTTTTGATCCAAATAAAAAGCTGAAGATCCGGACACTAAAAGCTTGATTTTTCCCTGATACTCGTCGTATATGTATTTCAGAAAATTCGTAGGATTTTTCAAATATTGAATTTCGTCGATGAACACAAACGTTTTTCGGCTTAGATCAAAAGTAAATATTTTAAAAAGATTTTTTGGTGATTCATTTAGTAATCCCAAAAATTCAGGGTCTTCGAGATTCAAAAAGTAAGTTATTTGATTCTCTGCATTTAAAACTTCTTGTAATTGTTTCAAAATCGTCGTTTTTCCTGATTGCCTGGCTCCGATAAAGAGCAGGAGTTCCGGGTTTTCCAACATCTTTTTGGCTTCGATTGTGATATTTCTTAAAATAGACATTTGGATAATTTACTATGTATATGTCGTATATTATCGGATAATTTGCCTTAAGTCAAGGACGTATTCAGCCTAATATTTTAATATCCTGAATAATCCTTCCAGCACTTTAGATAGATCTTCTGCCGTTATTTCACCGATTTTCTTGATCAGGCGGTCTTTTGCGACGGTTCTTGCTTGGAAAGTTATTATTTCTGAATCCGAGTCTAAATTGTTTATTTTGTTTTTCTTTAATGCAACGCAACAGGCGTAATCTTTTATTTTTGAAGAGAGCGGACAGACCATGCACAAGCCCAAATTCTTATTCATCGTGTTTCCGGAAATAATTACTGCAGGACGTATTCCTCGCTGTTCTCTGCCTTTTGTCGGATTTAAATTTATTAAATATATTTCACGCTGTTTCATATATTCCATTTTTTTAATTGCTCTTCGTAGTCACCGATTCCATCCTCCGCCATCTTTATTATTTCTTTGTCTTTTGCGGCTTTTTTGAAAGATTGCTCCATCTCTTTCTTTGTCACATATTCTTTGTACATCATTATTGCTTGTTCAATTACTTCTCTTTTCGTCGAACTTTTTCTTTTTGAATATGTCGTTATCCAACTCATAAGATTTGGAGATAAATTGCTTGTGAATGTTATGATTGACTTCATTTTAAGCGGTTATTTGATATTTATGATTCGTACATATTATATATAAATATCTCATTTTAGTCAATCAGTATATTATATATTTAACATACTGATATTAAAAAAATATTAAATTTTCTTAAAATATATAATTTGTTAATGTTGTTTATATTGCAAATGTACTACTTTAAGAGTATATTTAAAGTATACTTTTAAATAATCTTTTAAAATGACTAAATTAATAGGAATTAAGGAATTGCAAACTAACACCAAGGGTATTCGGGAACAAGTTGAGAAGGGTGTTAGCTTTATAGTTGTTTATCGCTCAAGGCCGATTTTTGAGATAAAGCCATTGCCTGTCGACATGGATTTTCATGAAGACTTGAAGGCTGAAAATGTTTACAACTCCACATTTCTTGCCCGCATGAAGGAAGCTCAATCTGATATTAAAAATGGTAAAGTGAAAAAATATACGACTAAAGAATTTATAAATTCTTTGTAATGATTATTGCGGAAACAAACAGATTTCGAAAATCTTTGAACTCCTTGGATAAAAGTATCAGGCAAAAGGTTAAAAAGCAGTTTAAACTTTTTTTGGAAAACCTTTTCCATCCGTCTTTGCACACTGAAAAACTTGAGCCGAAACATCGCAATATTTGGTCTTTTCGGATAGATAAAAACCATCGGGTTATATTCACTATCCAGAATAATCAAACAATTTTGTTGCTTGATATTGGGCCACACGATATTTATAAAAAGTTTTAAAGAAAGTTATCCTCGAGGATGATCTCAGAGGATAACTTTCTAGAAATGCCGTGCGACTTCGTCACGTTTTAATTATTCAATATTCCCATTATCATAGTGATGATGTCGTCTTTGAGCATTAGTGATGCGATTTTCGCGACTTCACCTCTTGTAATGTTTTTGTTGTGACCGAATGTGCCGTCTTCATATCCGTTTACAATGCCGTTTGCGGCGGCGTACTCAACATATTTCGCGAACCAATCTTTTTTCTTTACGTCTTTGAATTTTGAATCAGCAGAAGGTTCTGCGATCGAAACGCCTGATGCCGACAAAATAATCTTCATGGCTTCCGCTCTTGTTATAGGCTTGTTTGGATTGAAAGTTTTATCGGTATATCCTGAGACAATTCCTTTGTCATAAGCGGCTTGTATAAATGCGGCGTACCATTGTGATTCTTTGACGTCTTTGAATGAGCTTATGACTGATTCTGCGTCTTGCATTGGGATATTGTACATCTTGACAACAATCTTTGTAAATTCGGCTCTCGTGATAGGCTTGTCAGGGTTGTAGTGAGATTCGTCCGCGCCTGAGACAATTCCTTTTGCATATAGATTTTCAACATAGGTTTGCGCCCAGTGTCCTGCGATATCTTTGAGCGGAGTTGATGTGGTTGCTGTGCTGGTTGAGGTATCGGCTGAAGTGTCTGCGGTTGAATCGGTGGCCTCATCGGTTGTTGTGTCTGTTGCGGTGTCGGTGGTTTTCTTTTTGCTACTGCTACCACTTCCTATTCCTACAGGTCCGCCGCCGGATGGAGCTGCTACTGCTACCGCTGATGTTGCGGCTGATATTGCGGAGGATGCCTCTGATTCTCCTGAGCCGTTTATTGCTGTTATCTTGTAATAATATGTCGTTCCTGCAGAAAGACCTGAGTCCGGGTATGTGACTGTCGCTGTCGCGGCAACAGTTGGTTCTGAACCAATGCGTGAGTATGTTCCATCTACTGTTGTACTTCTGTATATATCGTATCCTGCTGTGGCGTCAGCATCCAATGTCCAGCCGAGAGTGATTGAAGAAGTTGTTGATGCGGTGCTTGCGAGTCCGCTCGGAGCTGATGATGGAGCCGATGGATCTGTTGCCACTCCCGGTGCGAAGAGAGAGAAGTGACTCGTGAGTGCTGTTAATTTCGCTTTTGCCACTGTCGCTGTAAATTCCGCTGAAGTGTCTATTGCTGTTTCATCTGTGAGGACTGCTTCTGCCGAATCGTAATACGTTATTGTTGTGGACATAGGCACCCAATTTGAGGTGCTCTCATCCCAGTACATAATCTGTAGCATATCCGCTTCATCTTTTGTATTGATCGATGAATCCGTGGACGATGCTGTAGCTAAAAGCGTAGCTATTGTTAATTCTTGTTCTATAGTTATGCTATTGTTGAAATTTGTAATAGCATTTCCATCCGAATCTTTTGCACTCAATCCAACCGCTTGGATTCCAACGACTTTTACTCCACTTGTATTTATTTGGTTTGATGTCGGGGTAATCGTTACTGTTCCTGAAGCCGACGATGAACCTAATGCGAGTGGTGGTACAGTCAATGCCATTCCGGAATTTGCCGTGTCGTCAACGGTACCTCCTGATGCCGGAGCCATTGGTTTTGTCTTTGGTGCGTCTGTCGCGACCGTTGTTGTCAATGTTATATCTTTTCCTGTTGTTGCTCCTGTCGTAACATCTATCGCGGCTCCGAAGGCGGCTTCCGCATATCCCGGACCTTTACCAAATATTTTCCATGTTCCTGCGCTAACAGGGAGAGTAAAGATTCCATTTGCATCCGCTTGTGTAGCGGTAAATCCTCCACCAAGTTTTTCTCCTCTTACGAATGCATTTGCCACTCCTACCGAACCGACTTTTACCGTTCCTCCAATTGTTGCTGTCGCGGCATTCATTGTAATTATTTGAGCGGCTGGATCTGATCCGTTAATAGTTAAATTGCTTGGTTCTCTGAAATATCCCGGCTTCATTGCATTGATGAAATACGCTGTAGCCGAGTCTTGAACCTTGATTGTGAAGGTACCATCTGCCGCAGCTTTTGTTCCGAAATGCATACCATTCGACGGATTTCCGATATCAACCCATGCGTCAGGTATAATAGTGGCTAGTGTATCCTTAACTGTTCCGGTAACGGTACGGAGTGTTGGAAGAGTTACCGTAAGACCTTCGGCTCCGTCTACCGTGACTATTCCTGTCGTATTTGAATATACTGTGCCGTCAGCTCCGACAATACTCGCAAGTTCGATTTGTCCCACTCCCTTGACCTGGATATTCACTTTGTAATCTCCATCCGGTAATGAAACCGTTGTGGTTGTTTTATTTTCCACTTTGCTCATGCTATTTATTCCGGTCGAAGATTTTAATTCAACGAATGCTTCCACTGGTGCGGACGTGAAGGTAAGAGTTACTGTTCTTGAGGCACCTATAGTAAAGTTTTGAGGTTTATTTTCCGTGACATTAACTGTCACTGGTGGGCTGTCTCCTTGTCCCGGGTAATGTGTTTTCATTGTATATCCTGATCCTGATTTCACATTTAGGGTGTATGTTCCATCTACTCCCGTAATTGCTTCGTTGTATGTTCCATTGCCCATGATTTTCACAAATATTCCCTGAGTTGCGGTTCCTCCTACCGTTACTGTTCCGGAAACTGTATAAAACGTTCCCGTACCCGAAGGGGCAAAATCTATATTGCCGGCGTTTTCTGTGGAAACCACTACTGTTTGTTCTGTAAGGTTACCGTACCCTGGTAAGAATGCTCCGACGCTATATGTTCCCGGAGAAACATATAGAGTGTAGGTTCCAGCATTGCCTGTACTTGCATTTGCGTGTCCAGGTCCGTCTGTTCTATATGCGTAAACACCTGCTCCTTGTACTGTAGTCGTTCCGTCTGTTATTTTTCCTGAAATTGTATAATCCGGTTTTGCAAGTTTTATTACAAATGTCGATAAAGCTGTGGCAGGTGATATTCCTGTAGCCGATGAGTTTATAAACAAATAATTTGTCGCGTGGCCGCCTTTGGCTGTATCGCTGTTTACAGCTACAGGAATTTCGTTTGAGGAAGGCATTCCCGGAACGAAAGCTCCGACCTTATATGTTCCATCTACCACTCCAAGTGAGAATGTACCGTCTGTTCCCGCCGTTGCGTGTGTTCCCATCCCTCCTTGTGGAGAATATGCGTATACTTCAGCATTGGCGATTATTTTTCCTGTGCCATCTTGCACTATACCTTTGATGAATTTATCAGCGGATGTCAGTGCAAATACCACTGTTCCATCGTTGGCCGTGCCGCTGTTTTCCGTGACTGTTGCATCGCTAACTCCTACGTTTATAGGTTGTGGAGGGAGATAAGATGGGGCTGGTGGTGGACCTCCCATTGGACCTTTTGGCATTTGTGGACCGACCCCGACGAACCACTGTCCGTTGCCAAGTTTTAGGGTACATGCCGCTTCTGACGCACATGCTCCGGCTCCATTTAATGTTACTTGTTTGACTTTAAATCCTGATCCTGAAGAACTTGCAAAAATATCTATCGGTTCATCTGCCGGCCCCGTAACCGTGACAATGACTGATGTTCCAGTCGTCGCACTGACTAGAGCAAAATCATATTTTATAGAACTGTCTGTCGCACTATCGCTTGCTAAATCAGTAGCGGCATTTATTGATACTTTTTCCGGCATTGTTTTTCCATTATATTCTTTTGCGGTTCCTCCCGAGCCCATTGTCACCGATTGGTCAGTGAAGACCATATATTCCCCTGCCGTAAGACCTGTGAAAGAATATGTCGCTTTTGTCATTGCCGGCTCTGTGTCATCGTTAATAAGGGATATAACGTCTGAAAAATCTACAGTTGTTGTATCTGATGGACCTGTCATTGGAGACATTAGATAGACTTTCATTGTTCCGGTTTGGTCGTTTAACGGTAAGGTTACTGTCCCTGTTAGAGTGTAATCACCTCCCACTTGGATGAAGAATGGCATTGAGGTCAATGATTCCAGTACCGTTGTGCCATCTGCAGATTTTGTTTTTACGTCTATTGTATATCCGGATGTATTAAAATCCTTTGGAACAGTAGAGTTTTTGATTCCATAAATGTCTATTGCTAAAAAGTCGTGACCTTCGCTCATTGTTGCGGCTGAAATATAGACCGTGACTGTTCTTGATGTTGTATTTACAATTACACCATCGTCTGCGAGACCTCCTCTTGTTGAGGAATCTCCTCCTGCCGAAGTATCACCGGTGACCGTTGAATCATCGCTACAAGTTTTTCCTCCCGCTACAGATGTATTACATTTAAATTTGATCGTTCCCGTTCCCGTTCCCGTTCCCTGACCATTTAGGTCTCCTCTCATTGGACTGTTTGTGTCTTGTTGTGCTGACGAAATATCGAATCCTTGAGGGAAGGTTAGGACTATTTGTCCTCCTGCTGGTATTTGCTTGGAAATTGGTAATCGAATACCATAAATCGTTGTCTGTCCTGGCAATGTGTTGAATGGCTTGACCTCTATAGGTGGCGCGAAGCCATATGTGCCTGTTGAAAAATTATCAGGGGCAGATTTGCCCATCATAGTAGATGTACTTGCGCTTGTCTCACCCGGGGTTAATGCCCCTCCTGTGTTTGCGCTACTTTGTACCGGTGATTTGGCTATGTTTCCGCTTGATCCCATAGGTATACTATCAATAGATTTTGCTACCGTTCCGGCATAATTCATTTCTACGAATATTTCTAACCCCGCCGCATATGTGATGTTTAACCCTTCTATTATCAATGTATTCTCCGCACTGTTGTATTTAAATTTTGCGTTGGTGAGCGAGATGGATGTTCCGGTTGAACTGCTTCCGGCTGCGCCATACTTGAACGCATTTATCGTAGATTGATTCAACACGCTGGTCGACCAGTTTAATGTATCGAGCGCTGTCGCCGCATTCATTGGCTTTGAGAATGTTATTGCACAAATATATTCATCACAGTTCATAAATTGAATTGTTGGCGCAGATGAGTCGGCCGCTCCAGTTGTGAATGTGCGTGTTCCCGCTGTAATGGCTGTTCCGTTTACCCCAGTGATGGTAGCGGTGTAATTTATCGTATATGTTGTATTTGGAGATAGCGATGATTTTGGCATAAAGAATGCCTGTCTTTCCATTGGGCTATATTCAACCGATCCATTAATGGTGGATGAGCCTACGGAAAGATAAAAGCTACTTGTTGTTATTGTTGATGGATCCATGTCTTTATTGAACCCTATGTTTACCGCTCCCAATGCCGCTGGAACACCTGTGTCACCGGTGTTTGGGTATGATCCCACAACTGATGGAACTCCGGAATCTGCTCCTGAAGATGTCGTGAATTTTGCCTTGAACATTTCTGCCGTTGCCGTTGGAGATATTGTTATTCCGGTTGCTGATTTTGCTCCTCCCAAAATTCTCAATTCATAAGTTGCACTTGCGGCCAATGCTCCACTGTTGTATGTATTTTTAAGGGTGGTTTTTGCGTATTTTTTTGTCGAATCCAAGACAATGGCATCTATCGCTGACGATGAAATATCTGTATATGTTTGGCCCGAAACAGTGTAGAGTTTCACGTTATTTTTTAACAAATATCCTCCTCCATCATCCGCCATGGGGTCTGAAAATTCTATTTTTAGTGGTGTATTTGTCGGAACGCTTGGGCTTCCAGGTTGAGGAGTAGTTCCTCTTACATGAGGTGGCATATTTGCACCTTGTCCGTATGTGCCCCCTCCTGTGATGGCTCCCGTTGTTGCATTATATCCTGACATGTCGACAGTTGAACCGGTTGTGAATGAAGATACATAACTTCCGTCCGACTGGTTTCCCATTATTGCGTTTCCTGCCGTGTCTGTGACGCTCGGACTTATGGATATCGCTATCGTCTTGTTGTCTCCAAAGGTACTTAATTCACTAAGCGCCCATACCGCCATCTTTGATTCCGGAGGTACCCCCTGGAGATTTGGATTTGTTGCGTAGTATGTCCATGCTCCTTTTGTAGCAGTAATATCAGCTGTTAATCCGTTTGTCATATTTACTTCCTTGACGGTCATGTTTGTCGAAGTGATTGTCGATTGGCTCATTTCTTTATTGAAAACTGCACATATTTTAAAGTTTGAATCTCCTCCCGGAATCATAGATGCGCCATCCGGTGGACATGTGAATTTCACTCTTGGATTTGTCATATCTCCTCCAAATCCTCCAACCGCTCCCTGAGAAAGAGCAAAAGCCAGTCCCGTCGAACCTGCCGCAATTCCACTCATTTTTCTGTCTGAATATCCTGTTTTTACCGCAACAATATCAAAAGATCCGGCAGGAATACTTGCGAGAGTAAATGCACAAGCTCCATCTGTCGTTGTGTAGAATCCCGTACCTTCTATGTAAACCGTTGCTGTTTGTACTCCGGCCTCACATGTAGCTGTTGAATCTTTTACCGTTCCGGTGATGCTATTTGTCCATGATGTCGCAACCACCGTACCTACAGCGAACGGCGAATTTCCGTTTTGGAATATTGCCGTATTTGTTCCGTCTGTTGCCGTAAGTTTATATCTAATCGTTGCCGCCGCGGCCGTGCCAATATCCGCTCCGGGGATGGTATATTTGTAATATCCATTTCCTACAGCGACGCCAGCTACTGTTGTCGATGGCGTACATGCACTTCCGGAATCTTTACAGTAAACTATTGCTGTAGCCAATGCCGGTGTTGATGTTGCTGTCGCTAAATTGTCCTGAACTTTTGAGAACATCACCAAATCGGTCGCAGGATTTGTCGCCGCCGTTTGGAAAACCTGACGATGGAAAATCGATGGAGGAATCATGTCCGACACAGATGTAACAGTTTTAAATCCAGCAATAGGAGTACTCTCCAAAGGAACAGAGGTGCTTGTGTCTACACTGTTCGTGAGCTCTGAATATGTTCTTACCTGCCAGTAATATTGTGTGTCAGGCGCTAGAGCTGATGGAGAAGTCACTACTCTAAATGAACCTTCACCATATCCTAAATTACACATTGTCGATCCGCAATGACTTGAAGCTGAGACAGCAAAAGATGGGAATATGTAATCCCAGTATGTTGTTCCGGTAAAATCAGAATTTGATTTTAAAGTCACACGATAAGATTGTGCGCTTGCATTTGATGTCGGATTAAAACTTAGAGCAGGCGGCATCATTACATTTTGAGTCCCTGCGCTGGGGAATAATAATGTCAAACCGCTTGCTCCGCTTGCCACCACGCTAAAGACACTTGGCATTGTTACGGTTTGTGCGCCTGTTGTTACAGTAAGATTACGCATTCCGACTGTCGCATCCGCGGCGATAGTCACCGGAACACTTAAAGATGTTGTGCTACTTACCGTTATCGCTCCGGCAGTGACTCCGGTTCCGCTAAAGGTTACCGTTGTAGATCCTGAGAAATTTGTATTTACTCCTGTAATGGCAAGAGTTGTATTTGTTCCTTGAACTCCGGATCCGGGAGCGACGCCTGTTATTCCCGGGACTCCTCCTCCGCTTGACCCAGCCACATTGATAGAGAATGGCTTTGTTGCAGTAGCCGCCGCGGAGTCCGTTACCTTTATTGTAACATTGTAGCTACCCGGTGTGTTTGTTATTGTTCCTGTTAACTTGTATGTTCCTGAGTCGTTCACGAGTGAAAGTCCTAGATTTGTTAATGTCGTTGTGTCTCCGGCGCTGTTTGCCGTAAATGTGTAAGGCCCTGAGCCTCCGGCCGCCGCAAAGGCTACCAATGGAGCTCCCGTTGTATATTCTGATGCTCCATAATACGTGGAAGGAATCGCTTCCGTTGTAATAGACGGCGGGCTTGAAAAAGCCACAGCACCCGTTCCCATGACGTTTCCCGCCATATCCATAATTTTAGTGCTTGCTGAAGCCAACGTACTGGGACTCCCATCAAAGTCACCACTGTCTGTAACTGCTGACATCGTTACCATTGCAAAATCTTGTCCAACATTGTGAGTAACTCCGGAAATTGTATGCCCTGGAGAAGATGCGTTATCTACGAGTGCAAATGGATCCGATCCTGAAACAAATGCTATATTTCCAAATCCTACCTTTTGTACCGGTTCCGAGAATTTTACGCCCAAATTTGCATTGCCTGCTGTTCCCGTCACCTGACTTATTGTCGGAGCTACCGTGTCTACCAAATAATAATTTGCAGTAAATGATGATGACGGACCTGCGCCGTCTGATGTTATAATTCCTGTTGTAGCAGGGATTGTAGCATTGATTTGATGGTCATTTAAAGCTCCTGCGTTTGTTTTTATCACCACGTATAAATAATTTGCCACTCCGGTATTTAATGTTTCCGTTGCCGCCGGAGTTAGAGTGATATTTGTTGTTCCTTCCGTCCATGCAGGGCTTGCCGCTAGAGTGATAACCGTGTCTGCCAGATCAAAAGAGCCTGCTGTTCCTCCAGCATCATCTTTGTAAAGAGCGACCCCCGAGGTCGCATCTGCAGCGATAGCCGCAAGATCTCCTGCAACAAAGCCTGTCCCTCCGAAGTTTGCGGTTACAGAAGTCAATGTACTTGAGGTGGTGGGAGTTATTCCTAGCCTTACTATCGCTTTTGCCTGTGAACTTGCTGGTATTTGCATTCCAGGGGAAAGGTTTTGCAAGGTTGAGGTGCTTGTTGAAAAAGTTACCGCCGCTTGGGCAGTAGGGATAATGGCGATAATTGTCGTCATTATCATCACTATGATTGACGCGCGCGAAATTGCACGCTTAATCCATGTTGTTTTGGACATATGTGTTGGTTATTTATAAAGGTTTTTGGCTCGAGAAAAGGGTTATTTTGCGAGCCGATGTTGTTCTTAATTTACTTCTTTTGACTTTATTTTTTCAATCATTTCGTGCTGACATATGGGGTAGTCGTTTTGTGATTCAAGGCTTATGAGCGAGGATTTTTCGCCTATACACTTCTCTTTGGCACTTCCTGCGATAGAGTGCTAGACAAGATTTTTCGAAAAAGATATAATCAGTCGGTAAAAATTATTATGGCAGAAAAAAATCTTTATGAAATTTTGGGAGTTGCTAAAACCGCGACAGATGCGGAGATAAAGTCTGCATACCGAAAATCGGCTCTCAAGTATCATCCTGACAAACATAAAGGAGATAAAGACAGTGAAAAAAAATTCAAAGAAATAAATGTCGCGTATGAAGTTTTGTCAGACAAACAAAAACGTCAACAATACGATACTTTTGGCTCTACGAACCCACGCGGTGGATTTGGTGGAGGTGGTGGTGGCGGACAAGCCGGAGGATTTGATTTTAACGGAATGAATTTTGATTTTGGAGGAAATGGAGCAGGATTCGCAGATATTTTTGAAAGTTTTTTTGGCGGAGGAATGTCCGGAGGAAGATCTAAGCGCTCAAGAAGGTCCGGCCCGATTCGAGGAAGTGACATAGAAGCAAATATCAGAATATCCTTTGAGGATGCTGTTTTTGGATGTGAAAAAGAACTTGAAATTACAAAATCCGATGTGTGCAAACAGTGTAACGGCAAAGGCGCAGAGCCCGGAAGCAGTATCGTAACCTGTACGGCTTGTGGCGGAACCGGAGAAATAAAATCAGTGAGAAATACAATACTTGGACAGATGGCAACTTCTAATATCTGTGACGAATGTAACGGCGAAGGAAGGCGTCCCGAAAAATTGTGTTCCGTCTGCCATGGAACAACTCGCGTCCGAGTGAAAGATCGAGTAAAAATAAAAATTCCTGCCGGCGTGGATAACGGATCCACCCTTAAACTTGCGGGAAAAGGCGAGGGCGGAATAAAAAACGGACCGAGTGGAGATTTATATATATTATTAGTTGTTGAGCAAAGCAGAAAATTTATTAGAGATGGTCTCGATATTCACAGTGAAACTGAAATACATTTACTCCAAGCCGTTTTAGGAGGAGAGATTGCGGTTGATACAATTCACGGAGAAAAAACTATAAAAATTCCGGCAGGGACAGGCGACGCAAAAGTTTTCAAAATTTCCGGAGCCGGCATAAAAAAACAAAGTGGACAAACCGGAGATCATTACGCAAAGATTAAAGTAAAAATCCCCGACAAACTTTCGAAGAAAGAACGCGAACTTTACCTTTCTCTTGCGGATGAAGCAGGTTTTGATATGAAGAAAAATGGCGGACTTTTTTGGTAATACTTTACTTTTTTTATCATTAGTATAAAATTTCTTTAGTAATCACTCATTTCTTATGACTATTGTTCTTTCTTGGGATCTTTTTGTACTCGTTTTCTTTGTAGTAATTGTTGCTTATAGTTTTATTGTCGGACGAGACAGTACATTGAAGATTATTTTAGGGACTTATGTTTCCATGATCGCGGCGGATGCCGGTGGAACTGTTTTTTCGCAGTATTTTGGCGGCTCTGTGATGTTTATGAAACTTCTAAAACTTGCGGCGGTCGGAAATGAGCAAGAAGCTATGGTTCTAGTGAAAGTCGTTATTTTTATCGCATTTGTCATCATTTTTGCCGTGAAAGGAGCTTTTGAAGTTGATACGGTCGATGACAGATCGGCGGCGGTTCGTTTTGTTTTGAGTATTCTTTATGCAATCATGAGTGCCGGACTTATCATCAGCGCAATCCTTGTTTTTGTAAGCGGGATTTCTTTTATTGGCGCCGGAGAGCCAAAAACCACCATCACTGCACTTTGGGATGTTTACAATGAATCATCTTTAATCAGATCAATAGTAAATAATAGCGCACTCTGGTTCTCCCTCCCTGCGCTCGCGTTTTTGGTGCATAGCCTTTATACGAAAAAAGAGTGATAATGATTTTGGAGCGGTTTGTTTTTGACTTGGTTTGTTATTTTTGCTATACTGAAAGTAGAGAATTTCTACTTTTAAACTTTTCTACTTATGTTTAAAGTTGTAAAAACACAATCAAAAGGTATGGTTACAATTCCAGTTGAATATAGAGAAAGCCTTGGCGTAAATGAAAATACGTTGTTCGAGGTAAAACTTATAGATAACGGCGTTGTTTTTACAAAGGTAAACATGAAGGCTGAAGATGAAATTTATTCTGGCAAACAAATTCAGAAGTGGATGAGAGAAAATAAGTTGGATGCGGGTACGGTCAAGAAATTACGAAAATTATTTAAGATTTAATTTTGGCATGGATAAGCTTTTTTTGGATGCAAATGTTATTTTTTCTGCGGTTTGTTCCGATGCAGGAGCTTCCCGTTTTTTGTTTCAACTTGCAGGGAAAAAGAAAATTATTTTGTTCTCGAGTTTTTATGCAGTTAACGAAGCGAAGGTCAATATTGAGAGAAAGCTTAAGGCGGAGAAGCTTGTTTTGTTTTACAAATTGGTTAGTGAATTTACGAAAATTGATAATTTTAATTATGATTTTGGCAAAAAATATGAAAAATTTATCATCGAAAAAGATGTCCCTATTCTTGTTGGGGCTGAAACTATGGAAGCTGATTTTTTGCTTACCTTAGACAAAAAGGATTTCATGAACACCAAAATCTCAAAACTGAAACTGCCTTTTAAAATAATGTCGCCCGGAGAATACTTGAGAAGTTTGATAAAATAAGAAAAAGCTCTTGCGTTTATGGCTTCAGATAAATAAAATGGTTTCGTTGTATGGGGCGGTAGCTCAGCCGGTAGAGCAACAGCCTTTTAAGCTGATGGTCCCGGGTTCGAACCCCGGCCGCCCCACCATAAAAAACATTTCTGCCAAAGGCAGGGATGTTTTTTTGATTTGAGGCCAGGGGTGAGAAGTTTATGCCCCGGAGGGGTAAACCCCGGCCGCCCCACCATAAAAAAGCCCCTGATTGCTCAGAGGCCTTTTGTTTTTAGTTATCTACGCTATTTTCTTGTGCATCTATTTTTCTCTGAGGAAGATGTATGTTAATGCCTGCTTTTCGTGCGTCCTCAAAAACAAATTTTAAAAATTTTTCGCTTGGTGACGTACGAAGATATGCCTCAAATAGTTTCTGTGATAAATGATCTATTCTCTGCATATCTACTGAGATACCCGCTTTTTTTATTGCTCGTAAAAGTTCTGGGACGGAACTAAAAAGATAATCTCCGTTTTCCACTCCATATTTAATATAATTCTCGACAAAATCAGTGTAAGCATTATTTATTTCCGCCATGTCTAATTCTATGTTTGTACGTTTAACTGCATACAAAATGTCGATGATAGGAGAAAAAGGTATTCTTGTCCCTATATATGTATTTTTCTCATACAATTCTTTCACGTTAGAACGCCTAATCCCTTTCAATATTAGTGCTTGTAGTGCTCCTTTCTTTTTTGCGATCAGTTTAAGGATCTCTGCTGTGGAGCCTGCTTCATGCATTCCAGGCATCCTCAGACTGTCTAATGCTAAACTTGGATTTTTGACAGCTCCGACTTTTAGTAATTCAAATTTCTCAACACTAGCTCTTGCAGTCTCTGGCAATCTAGCACTTTGGTAGACGTATTCTAATAAATTATCCTCTGTAAAGTTTTCCTCACATTTTCTTCCAGCGACTTCAATTATTTTACGCTGAGAAGCGTCACTGATAACTGCAGTGGACTTCATATTCAAGGTCACTCCTGCTTTTTGAGCGTAAGACACCGCTTCTCGATTGTCGTGTAATGTGTGTGCATTCCTTATGAGTTTGTCATATACCTTTTGAGCAGCTTTAGTTACCCTATCCATGTCTATTTTTAGTAGACCAATTTTCTGGACTTCTTCCATCACTTCGCTAAGGGTAAAGAAACTAAGAAGACGTGGAGCTCTTTCTAGATATGATACAATCATACTTGTACATTTATCATTGATTCTTTTCATATCCAGCCTTGTATTTTTACCTTTACCTTCGACGAATAGAAAATAAGACAAAGGTAAAAATATATTTCCGCCTTTGTCGTCAACACTAAGATCATCTAATTTTTCTTTTTCCAGACGTTTTAAAATTAGATCAGTTAGGCGTCCTTTTGGAGTATCCAATGCTTCAAAAACATCTTCTGCTCCTTTTTTATCTTTAATCATGTCTAAATCATCTAAAATCATGTCTAAATGATCTAACGCTGCATCTGGAACTTTTGTAGCAGCTATTTTAAAATACTTGATCAGATCTTTATCATTCTTTGATTTTTCCCCTAAAATTATCAGATTAAGATATTCCTCAAAATCTTTTAAGCTGAATTTTTTTTCTAAGCTCCTCTTCACTTTATTCAATTCTTGAGTAATTTTAAGCTCTCTAGGAGTTGTTATCTTCTTCATTAATCCTTCTTCCGCGATATCGCTTTGATAGTTTCTCCTTTCCGTTATGGTGCCTTGCTCTGGCAATGGGACGGGCACCTCTACACTTTCAATAGGAATGAGCTCCTTAGGCAATGCGACTGGCTCGTTTCCATCGTTATCTGGATTATTTTTTGGTTTACTCATTTTGTTTTTAGTTATTTTTTATTTTCGCTATAGGATATTATAACATAAATAGTGAAACTTTTCAACCCCTTGAGGCAACAGCCTTTTAAGCTGATGGGCCGGGGTTCGAACCCCGGCCGCCCCACCATAAAAAAGCCCCTGATTGCTCAGAGGCCTTTTGTTTTTTACTTTCGATTTTGTGAACTACATGCGAAGATCCGCTAGAGTTAGTCCGTCTTTAGTTGTTTTATCAGCGTATTCAACACTGTAGCTGTCTCCATTTACTGCTGTGATGGTTGCCTTGGAGTATTTTGTTCCAGATAGCTTAGCGTAGACACTTGCGCCTACAACCGCCGAATCTTTAGTTGCCGGCACTGCGCGTACGATGTCTGTCATTACGGTACATGTTGGAGATGAACCGTCAGCCCATTTTACGTTTAGACCATTGTCACAAGCTGTGTCAGCCGTGCCAAGCCACCAAGTCGAACCTCCATACCAAAGAGCAAGTATACCATCTCCGGCCTTGATTGGCTCCGGTGCTTTTGGGCTACAACCGGCCGCGAACATCATCAAAATTGACGATATAACCACGAGAGAAATCAGAAGTTTGTTCCTCATAGGAATTAAGTTATGAAATTATTATTTTTAGTATATCATGGTGTTGATGAGAAAAAAACATTTGAGTTTTGGCGTTATAATTTCTTTGCTTTTTGTATTTCTTTTGCCGTTCGCACTTTCTTTTAAGAATCGCGCTGGGCTTTTGCAGGCGTTAAGTAGCGTTGTTTCTTATGACGAATTTGTCGATTTAAATGTGACAACAAAAATTCCGATTTTGATGTATCACTATGTTCGCGATGTGGATAAAAATTTTGACCCGATGGGCTGGAGGCTTTCTACAAGCCCTTATTTCTTTGAGGAGCAAATGAAATATTTGAAAGAAAACGGATATACGACGATAAATTTGAAAGATCTTGAGGATGGAAAAGTTCCGGAGAAAGCTATCGTTTTGACTTTCGATGACGGGCTTGAAGATTTTTATACGACTGCATTTCCAATTTTGCAAAAGTATGAATTCACAGCGTCCAATGCGGTTATTACGAATATGGTCGGGAGCAATGGACACATGACACTGGAGCAACTAAGGGCTTGCGCCAGGGCTGGAATCGAATTGATTTCTCATTCAAAAAGTCATTTTTCGATGAGCAGTCTCGGCAAAGAAAAACTTGAATCCGAAGTGTACGATGCGGCAGATTTTTTGAAAAATAATTTAAGAATAGAGCCTTTTGGTTTTGTTTATCCTTCGGGAAAATACAACAAACTTGTAATAAAAACTCTTCGAGAAAGTGGATATAAAATTGCTCTAACAACAAATGAAGGAGAGGCGGACTTGAGCGATGATGACTGGCTGATTTTGCCTAGGATAAGGGTAGATAACCGCAATGGGATTCTTGGATTCAAGAAAAAACTGGAGGAACTTTTATAGATTTGCTGATGTTTCTTTATTTTTCGCAAATCGTTTTTTTTGATTTTAAGTTTTTTTAATCGTTTTTTAACGAAAATTTAATGTCGACCTGTTAATGTGCAGGTGTTCTTTTCGCGAAAAGTGCTTACATAAAACATTTAACAAACATCCTATGGAAAATTTAAAAAAATTTCTTACTTTGACTGCGCTAATTTGTTTGGCGTCGTCAATTCTAATAGTAAAAGGGGTTACGAGTTTCGCGGCAGGCCTCGGGAGTATTGTAATCAATGAGGTCGCGTGGGCCGGCACAAGCGATGATTCAAATGATGAGTGGATTGAACTTTACAATCCAACTTCTTTGGAAATGGATTTGAGCGGGTGGTTTATCGAAGATGATGTCTCAACAAAATACACAATACCTTCCGGAAAAATCGCTCCTCATGGATATTTTTTGATTGAAGATAGTGAAGATGCCGTTTCAAATCTTACTGCAAATGCGGTCATCGGACTTTCTCTCGCGAATGCCGGAGACGCTCTTGTTTTGAAAGATTCTGCGGGGGTTACCGTAGATAGTGTGAATGCGAGTGGTGGCGCGTGGTATGCAGGAAATGGCACCAGCAAGGCAACAATGGAGCGCATAGATCCTTTAGTAAAAGTTGATAGTGCCGCAAATTGGGCGACTGCTGTGGCTTCAAATGGAGCGGTCGGAATAAATGGCGGAAGTATTTTGGGAACTCCCGGTGGAGCAAATAGCGCTTATGCCGGCCATGGACCTGAAGTTGTACTTTCAGGTGTCACCGCCAGTATTGGAGAAAACGTAACCATTTCCGTAGACGCAAAAGACACAGTGGATTTGTATGGATATGGATTTGAAATAAATTACGATCCATCTGTCTTGTCTTATGTTTCAGCGACAGAATCATCTTTCTTGAAATCCGACGGGAAGGAAACTTCTTTTAATGTGGCCCTACAAAATGGCTTAGAGGGGACTCTTATCATTGGTGATGCAAGACTTGTAAATCCACCAAGTGGAGTCGATGGAAGTGGCAAACTTTTGGATCTTGTTTTTAATGTGAAAAATACTGATTTAAAAAACACCGATCTTTCTTTCGGCGTCACTAGTTTTTTGGCTGACACAACGGGAGATATGGTGACGAAGTTAACAGGTGCGACATTAAATATTGGAAGCAGTGTGGCTTTGGATATTACAAATCTGAAAATTTCTACAGGTGAAGAAAGATACAGTTTAGGGCTTACTTGGGACGCGATTGCCGGTGCGACTTATGTCGTGAAGAAAAAAGGCGTAAATGGCGCATACAATATTATCAAGGAAGGAAGCGATAATTTCTACGTTGATAATTCAAAAATAGTTACAAGTGTTGAATATTCATATCAGGTTTTTGCTGTAAAAGATGGCATTTCCGGGCAAGCATTTAGTGTTTCCGGGGCTGAAACGCGCGGACTTAAGGGTGACAGCGACAGAAGTGATCGCATAGACGGAAAAGATATAGAAAAACTTGCGAGATCTTTTGGCAGTGAATCCGCAGACGAAGAATACGATGCGCTAAAAGATTTTAATTATGATGGAATTATTGATGGTGCTGATCTGATAATCATAGGTGCGAATTTTGGGCTTAAATACTAGGTAAATCATGTGGAGGGGATTTTCACAGAGTCCCCTCCTTTGAGAAAATTTTATAATTTTATGTTTTAAAAAATGAAAAGAATTAAAAATTTGGCTGTTCTCTTTGTCGTTATTTTTGCAATTTTTTCTTGGATGAGGAAAGAGGCCGACTTCGTCGGCGTGGCGGATGTACTTGATGATACTTTGGTGGAAGTTTCGGGCGAGGGGTTCACTTTTGGTGGAAGCGACGGAAGTAGTCTTGATGAAAATTCCGATGCGAAGAATGGCAGGATTTTTATTGAGAAAAATTTTATGGATGACAATTTGCTGAAAATCTCGGTATACGCAGAGGAGGTTCTTTTGCCTGTGATAGGCGTTTCTTTCCATTTAAAATATGATCCGAAAAAAGTTTCTTTTGTGAAACATGAGGCTGGTGATTTTTTGGAAAGTGGTGGAAAACCTTTTTATCTTGTGAAAAATGCGCCTAAGAAAAATAAAATTTATTTTGGAGCAACTCTGAAAAAAGGTGACATATTCCCCACTCAAGGAGGAAAAATCGTGGATTTTTATTTTAAGATTTTAGATTATGCTACGACTGAAAAATCCGATACGAATGCCCAAATCGGTCAGTCCGGCAATAACGTAGCGGGCAAAGAAAATTCAAAAATTCTTTTCTCTTTCTCAAATGGTAATGTTTCCACGATGGACAATGGCGCAGAAAAAATGAAAAACATAAATTTTGAAAATTCAGAAATAGATTTACTCGAGAAAGATGGCTTGTCGCAGAGTATTGCGAGCGTTTTTAGAAATTTTGATTTTTTAAAAAATAAATTTTTCCTTGGTATTTTACTTGGAATAGCAATATTTGGAGGACTGAGTTTAGCCCTTTTCCTTGCCTTTAAGCATGGAAAGAAAAGAGCGGAGAGTTCTGTCAATTTCAAATAGCATAATAGATTTTGTGTTTGGCTTGGAATCCATTATATTTTGAGTAGTCAAAATATTGATTACTCAACAATCCTATGGAAAAAGAATTTATAAGCATACAAGAAGCGGCTGATTTATCACTAAAATCTATTCAAACAATCAGACGTGCAATTAAGTCTAAGAACCTTAGAGTTAAGAGACAAAAAACTCCTCAAGGTTTTAATTATATGATTGAGAAAAGTTCTCTATACGAATTTTACAAGATAAAAACTACCGCAGAGGCAAGCGCTAAAACTGAAACGCCTTCGTCTGAAATAAAAGGAGCGACTCATAAGAAAGTTAAATCATTTATTAAGTTTGCCGAGACTGAAGAAAGTGAAGATACAATGTATATTTCCGCAAATGATTTCAGAAGTTTTTCTCAGACAATGGAAAAGCTTTTGGGTCAGCACTCTGATGAAAGACAAAATTTCTTGAGACTAGTAACTTCTCTTCAAGAAAAAATTATTGTTCTTGAAAATCAGCTAAATTTGCTCCAAGCTCCAAAGAAGAGCTGGTATCAACTTTGGAAATAGATTTTAAAATCTGACACCACAAAAGGGTATAGGTCCGCAACCTGTATTTGTTGAATTTTTTGCTGGCGAGAATAGAATTACGCCACAAATATCTTAACAAATTCACCCATGTCTCTTTTTGAAAACACCCTTGCGCAAATCAAAAGGGCTTCTGATATCATGAGCCTAGACAAGGATATTGCGGCTATCTTGTCGAATCCTATGCGAAAAGTCGAGGTCACTATTCCTGTCAGAATGGACGACGGAAGTCTTAGAATTTTCACAGGTTTTAGAGTTCAACACAATAACGCATGCGGACCTTTCAAAGGAGGGATCAGATACCACCAACAAGTCGATTTCGGCGAAGTGATGGCTCTTTCTGCATGGATGACTATCAAATGTTCAGTCGTTGGAATTCCACTTGGAGGAGGAAAAGGTGGAATCATTGTTAATCCAAAAGAACTTTCAAAAGGAGAATTAGAGAGACTTACAAGAGGTTACATCAGACTTATTGCTCCTGTTATAGGACCTAAGACTGACGTTCCAGCTCCAGATGTAAACACAACTCCAGAAATTATGTCATGGATTGCTGATGAATATTCAAAAATTGTCGGACATGATGCGAAAGGTGTTGTCACAGGAAAACCTTTGGAAAACGGCGGAAGCAAGGGAAGAGACAAGGCAACTGCTATGGGAGGAACTTATATTTTGAAAGAATATGCTACAGAAAAAGGACTAAATCCAGCTGATGTAAAAATCATTGTTCAGGGATTTGGAAATGCAGGAAGCATAATGATCGAACTGCTTACGGCTGAAGGATATAAACTTGTTGGAACTTCAGATTCACAAGGTGGAGTTTACTCTGCTGACGGACTTGATTTTGCTGCATTGACAGCATGCAAGGCTGAAAAAGGAACTGTTCACGCGTTTGAAGGAGGAAGCGCAAAAGCTATTACAAATGAAGAATTACTAGTACAAGATTGCGATATTTTGATCCTTGCCGCTCTTGAGAATCAATTGACTGGAGGTAATGCTGACCTTGTAAAAGCCAGCCTTGTTCTCGAACTTGCGAATGGCCCAACAATGCCAGAAGCTGACGAAATCTTGTCTAAGAAAGGTGTACCCGTTATCCCTGATATTCTTGCAAATGCAGGTGGAGTTACGGTTAGCTGGTTTGAAATGTTACAGAATGCTGACGACAAATATTGGGAGACAGAGGATGTTAATACAAAACTAAAAGATATCATGGTAAAAGCTTGGCAAGATGTAAAAGGAAATAAGGAAAAATATAGCTGTACATTTAGAGAAGCGGCTTTCATCACTGCTATCGGGCGAGTTGAAAAGGCAATTAAGGAAAATTGGAAAATTTAATCAACACACAATATGATCATCCCAAGCTCTTCTATTGAAAAAGCGTCAGATATTCGTCGCGATGTTTTCTTGAGAAAATATATATATTCTTTTGACGAAGGAGATAAGAGTATGCGTGATTTGCTCGGAGGTAAGGGCTCAAACCTTGCCGAGATGACAAACATAGGAATCCCCGTTCCCTTTGGTTTTACTATCACGACCGAGGTTTGCGAATATTTTGTTTCAAAAAAATCTTACCCTGAAGAGTTCGCTGAACAGCTTGAGGAAAAATTAAATTTGCTTGAAATAAAAACAGGTAAAAAACTTGGCGACAGCAGAAATCCTTTATTGGTTTCCGTAAGAAGCGGAGCGGCCGTCTCGATGCCTGGAATGATGGATACGATTTTGAATCTCGGGCTTAACGATGAGACAATCGAGGGAATAATCGCAAATACTGAGAATGCGCGATTTGCATATGATTGCTATAGAAGATTTGTGCAAATGTTTGGAAATGTTGTTTTAGGTGTTTCTCATGACCTTTTTGAGGAAGCTATTGAAAAGATAAAAGAGGAAAAAGATGTAAAACAGGATACTGACTTAACTGCAGATGATTTGAAGAAATTGGTTTATGATTTCAAGGAAATTATCAGTAAAAATTCTGATGAAGAGTTTCCGGAAAATCCGCTAGCGCAAATGAAACTTGCGATAGAAGCTGTCTTTAATTCTTGGGATAATGATCGAGCAAAAACTTATAGAAAAATTAATAATATTACAGGACTTAAGGGGACTGCTGTAAATGTTCAGTCGATGGTTTTTGGAAATATGGGCGACGATAGTGGCACAGGAGTCGCGTTTACGAGGAATCCTTCAACCGGAGCCAAGGAATTTTACGGTGAATTTTTGATGAATGCGCAGGGGGAAGATGTCGTCGCGGGAATCAGGACTCCAAGTAAAATTGAGGACTTGAAAGAAATAAATGAAGCCGCCTACAATCAGCTAATTGAGATTAAGGATAATCTGGAAAAACATTACAAAGATATGCAGGATATCGAGTTTACTATCGAGCGAGGAGAATTGTTTTTGTTGCAGACAAGAAATGGAAAGAGAACTTCTCATGCGGCTATAAAAATTGCGGTTGATCTAGTTGAGGAAGGGCTTCTTTCAAAGGAGGAGGCACTTTTGAAAGTCGATGCCGCCGCGCTTAGCCAATTGCTTCATCCGCAAATAAAAAAATCGGTAAATAGAAATGTTATCGCAAAAGGTCTTCCGGCTTCTCCCGGAGCGGCATGCGGAAAGGTTGTATTTAGCGCCGACGATGCTTTTTCATGGGCGACTGAGAAGGACGAGAAAGTGATTCTTGTGCGAAAAGAAACAAGTCCTGAAGATATTCATGGAATGCATGCGGCGCAAGGAATTTTGACTTCACGCGGAGGAATGACCAGCCACGCGGCAGTCGTCGCCAGAGGAATGGGAAAATGCTGTGTCGCGGGGTGCGCAGAAGTTATCGTAAATGCGTCCGCCAAGAAAATTATTATTGGTGATCTTGTGCTCAATGAAGGAGACATTATAACTCTCGATGGAGGCACTGGTGAGGTGATGCTTGGAAGCACCGAACTTGAAGAACCTAAGATGTCCGAAGATTTCAGAACGATCATGGAATGGGCCGATAAGGTCAGGATTATGCGGGTTCGCACGAATGCCGACACTCCAAAAGATTGCCAAGTCGCGATAGATTTTGGAGCTGAAGGAATCGGACTTTGCAGGACTGAACATATGTTTTTTGATGAAGAAAGAATTCCGATGGTTCGAAAAATGATTTTATCTAAAGACGATGAGACTCGCGGAAAACAATTAAAAAAACTTAAAGAATTTCAGAAAGGTGATTTTATTGAAATCTTCAAAGTGATGAACGGCAAGCCAATGACAATACGTTTGCTTGATCCACCTCTTCATGAATTTTTGCCGGAAAAAGAGGAAGATATTCGCAAATTGGCTGAAGATTTGGACACAACTTTTGAAGATTTAAAAATGACTATTTCAAATCTTCATGAAATAAATCCAATGCTTGGACATCGCGGATGCAGACTTGGAATAACTTTCCCTGACATCTATAGAATGCAGGCACAAGCCATTTCTGAGGCGGCCATTGAAGTAAGCGATGGTGGTATGGAAGTAAATGTAGAGTTCGAAATTCCACTTGTTGGGTTTGATACTGAGTTGAAAAATTTGAAAAAATTGGTTGAAGAAACTGTTTTGTCTTATGGAGACCAAGTAAATTTCAATTATAAAATTGGAACAATGATCGAGGTTCCACGCGCTTGTTTGACGGCCGATGAATTGGCTAAGGAAGCGGATTTTTTCTCTTTTGGGACAAATGATCTTACTCAAATGACACTTGGTTTTTCTCGTGATGATTCAGGTAAATTTTTGAATGAATATCTTGAAAAAGGAATTTTCGAAAGAGATCCAACTGAAACTATTGATCAGGCTGGAGTTGGCCAGCTTATGCGTCTTTGTATCGAACTTGCCAGAAAAGAAAAACCGAATTTTGAAATAGGAATTTGTGGAGAACATGGAGGTGAGCCAAAATCCATCGAATTCTGCCATAAAATAGGACTGAATTATGTCAGTTGTAGTCCATACAGAGTTCCTGTTGCAAGGCTTGCGGCGGCGCAGGCGGTGCTGAGAGGATAAAATTATTTTGAGGATGACCTTATTTAGAAATTAAGTTTTTCCAAAACCACCCAATCAAAATATTTCTGATATTTTTTGTTGCAATGTTTTTTTATAAGTCCGCTGTAGCTTGAGATGTTAGCGTTATTTAGCCTCTGCGTAGAGCGTTTCAGGCTCCTTTTGCTTAAAGTTCTGCCGGATTGCCAAAATTTTATTCCCAAGAATTTTAGTCCGTGAGCCGGCTTTAGGATTTTGTCGCTTTTTGGATTTACCGTTAATTTAAGTTTATTTTTTAGGAAATCTGTAGTTTTTATTCTGAAAATTTCCAATTTTTCAAAATCGTTTTCGACAATAATAAAATCATCGCCATAGCGGAGATAAGCCTTTGCACGTAATTCATGTTTTACAAATCTATCGAGTTCATTCAGGTAAATATTTGCAAAAATCTGACTCGTGAGATTCCCGATCGGCATTCCGATTTTTCTTTCCGGAACTGTCGTAAAACTAAAAATTATTTCTTTCAACAAATTCAAAGTTGTACTATCTTTGATTCGAAATGACAAAATTTTAAGCAAAATTTCTTGATCTACGCTGTCAAAAAACTTTTTTACGTCACACTTCCAAATGCCGACCGTGCCTGCCTGACAGGCGAAAAATGGCTTCGCTGTGTGTGTGTGTGTGTGTGTGTGTGTAGAGTAATGCTTCAAAAAGCAAGCTGATCTTTCGATAGCACCAAGCAAACCTTTCCCTTTTCGACAAGACCATGCGTCATAAATAAAAGTCTTGTCATATATTTTTTCCAAGTAGTCATAAACCAGTCGATGGACCACTCTGTCGCGAATATTTGCCACAGAAATTTCTCTGCGTTTGTTGTCGCAAACGATAAATTTTCTGTAATTCCCATGACGATATTTCCCGGAATTCAAATCTTCAAAAAGTTCGTAGAGATTCTTCTCAAGATAATATTGAAAATTATGCAGTTCGTCAGTAGCTTTTTTGCCTTTCCTAAAAGCAAACCAACTCTCCCAAATATTTTTTAAACTCAAATCTATGGATTCATTACCGATCATAAATAAAACTTATGAGGTCTACAAAGAGATTATAGACATAAATATCCACATCACAAAACGCAATAGACATGGTTTAGGAACTAGCTTGGAAAATTCCATAGTGGAATGCATAGAAGACCTCATCATGGCTAAAAATGCTCCAAAAACTCTCAAGACTGGCTATTTAATTAGAGCAAGTGGAAAATTGGAAGTGTCTACTTTAAAACTTCGACTACTGCTCGAACTTTCAATTGCAAATGAAACTACAATATTCCAAATCCAGTCGAAAATGGCAGAAATCGGCCGCATGCTCGGAGGTTGGCTCAAATCACTACAAAGTTCATAGACCCTTATCGCGGCACGGAAGGAACCATTATCATTGTGATTGTTCGCATTGTTCCTGTTGATACCATTATTGTTACCATTGAACGCATTGCCGGTTGTTGATAGAGCTTATCCATATTGTAGCCACAGTCGCAACCGTAGTACATGCATTGGTTTGCTTTTTTCACTCCGACACAAGGTCGGAGTAAACTCCACTCATACCTAAGGGTCTATTTTTAAAATTATGATCTTTCGGACTTCTTCTTTAATTCAAAGTCTTTTTTGAGAAAGATCACGCGAACGGTAGCTCCATCTGAGTAGAGTAACTATTCACCGTTGAATCAAATTTAGCGAAATTTATGTAAAAAGAAAAGGGTCTCGCTTTTGCTCGACCCTAAAAAATAAAGTTTAAAAAAAATTAAAGTCCAAATACTAAGCTTTTTTGACCCTTAGCGCGGCACGGAAGGAACCATTATCAGAGTGACGGTTCGCAGAGAACCTGTGGAAACCATAAGCGTAACCATGGAACGCAAGGCCGGCTTTTCTCGTAGTGGCATCTGTTTTAAGCCATGCCCAGCCATTTACGGCTACTTCTCTACGTAATTGCTCATGGAATTTTGGATCAGCCACGTCTGCCCCCATCGATACTGCTATATCGACAGCGTTACCTGTAGGCTTATATCCTTGGCTCTCAGCTAATTTTTGACCTTCTAAGTCATATGCAATATTTCTGTGATCTGAAGAAACTTTATTGTAGTCGCTCCAACCTGAGGCAAAAACAAATTCACCGTTTTCTTCACCAAACACATTCATGTCATGGCCTTTTTCATCCAATGTCTGTAGTTTTCTTAATTGTTCTGGATCGGCTTTTAGAGATTTTTCAACATCTGCCCACTGTACTCCTTTATGAAGTTGTGGAAGAGCGTCAAAACGTGCTTTAAATTCGCCAAACCATTGTTGTTCCGGAGTGAGTTCAGGTTTTCGTGCTACTGCTGGGATTGTTGTTGATCCTATTTGTTCTGAAGCCTGTCCTTCCGCAGTTGTATCCGTGCTTACAGCATCTTTAAGCACCACTCCATATTTTGCATTTATTTTACCCGCCATCGCCAAAAGAATGGCTCTTTCGTCATCTCCTTCCCTGAATCTCAGCGTGGCAAGTCTTGCCTCCGCTATACCCTCAGGCGTACTAAGTTGTTCATTTTGTCTTCTGTCTTGCATAGTTTTATTTATTATGAGACTTCATTTTACCATTGAATGTTTTTTTCGTCAAGGCTATTCTCCCCAACTTAGCTTATCTCGAAGTTGTTTGTAGTAGCGGTTTTTTGTGCGAGCGAGGTATAGGTATCTGCGGCTTCTTCGACATGTAATTTTGTCACCATATTCAAGTCTGATCATTTCCTGTCCGTCGAGGGTAAGACCGATTGTGGTGGATTCTTCGCGTCTGCGCGTCTCTACTATTAGCGTGAGCTGTCGTGAATCCGGTACTATGATAGGACGCATTGAAAGTGAGCTTGGGCAGATTGGAGTTATTGTAATTCCTTGAATACTTGGATGCACGATCGGGCCTCCAGCTGAAAGTGAATGTGCCGTTGAGCCTGTTGGGGTTGCGACGATTACTCCGTCGGCATTGAAAGTCACTAATTTTCTACTGTTGATTTCTAGTTCAAGTCGTATCAATCTCGCAAAGGCTCCTTGGTTGATTACCGCATCATTTAGGGCTAAAAACGTTTCGAGCTTTGCGTTGTTTCTGTATACGGTAACGCGCAAAAGTGCACGTTTATCTACCGTGTAGTGGCCTGCGAAAATTTTGTCTAAAGTTTCGTATAAATTGGCGGGAACAGCTTCGCTCAAAAATCCTACCGTACCGAGGTTTACACTCAAAACAAGGGTTTTCTTTCTTTGTATGTTTCTCGCCGTCTTAAGGAGCGTTCCGTCGCCTCCAAGGGCTATCACAAGGTCAACTTTACTCATGAGCTCTTCTTTCGTGTATCCCATTTTTGACCCTTTGATGTAGGCGAATGAATTTCTGTCGAAATATAAATCTTTGTGTTTGTCCTTCAAATATTTCGCGAGCTCAACTATCAATTTTTTGTAGTGAGAATTGTCGCGTTTCGTTATAATCCCTATTTTGTGAATCTGTTTTTTGAACTTTGGTTCTAACATGTAGAGAATTTACTTGTAAGTATATTATCTCATCTTTTAGGCATTTTGTGAAGGATTTCGTAAAATTTGTCTGCCGAGGATTCCCATGAAAACTTAGCGGATTGATTTAAACCTTTTTCTTTTAATGTGGTTTTTAGAGCTTCGTCCATAATTATTTTGACCATTGCTTCGGCTATTTGTGATGGACTTTCTGGGTCTACCAAAAGTGCACTGTCTCCAACGACTTCCGGCAAAGATGAAGTGCATGAAGAGATCACAGGACAAAGTGATTTCATGGCTTCCAGAGGCGGAATTCCGAATCCTTCATAAAAAGATGGGAAGATTAAAGCTTCCGCCAAATTGTACAAATTCACCAAACTTTTTTCAGATAAATATCCCAAAATATGTACATATTTTTGTAAATAATTTTTTCTTATTTCTTCGTAAACCGGCTCAAATTTCCATCCGTTTTTCCCCACTATTATCAGGTAATAATCAGGAAAACGATCTTTTATCAGAGAGAAAGCTTTTATCAAATTTACGTAGTTTTTTCGTGGCTCTATAGTTCCAACCGCTAAAAAAAACTTTTCCGGAAGATTCGTTTTTTTTGCAAATTCTTTGAGAATTTCTTCTCCGACTTTTCCATATTCCTCCCCCGCCGCGCAAGTAATAACTTCTATTTTTCCCTCATCTGTTCCGAATTTTTCAATGACATCTTTTTTTGTATTTTTCGAAACGGTGATTACTTTATATGCTTTTTTTAGTGCGGTTTTTAGTAATAATTTTTCTATGAACACCGCTTTTTTGTTGTGAGTTTTTGGGAAGAGGAAAGCCACTAAATCGTGCACGACGATTATGCTTTTGATTCTCTTTGGAAGGAGAATCGGGACTATAAAGCTCGTGGGAGAGATGAATGCATCCGTTTTTTCTTTGTATGCGTCCACCACCGTGTTTATGTGCCAAAGAATTCCTTTGCCTCTTATTCTTTTTTGTTTTGCGTTTTTAAATTCTTCAAAGCCTGCGACAAAGTCCGAACAATACAAAGTATATTCATTTTTGCGATCAATCTTCAGCAGGTTTCTAACAATGTTAAAAGTAAACCATCCTTTCCCCGCTTTCTCTCCTGCCGCCGACCTAATGTCTATTGCAATTTTCATGTTTTCAGTATATTACAATTCTGTAAGAAACATAAACTTTATATATATGCCTGACTCATTAAAACACAAATTTAGGCAGTTACCTTTTTACAAGAAATTGGCTTTGGCTGGCGGAATTCTGACCGTTATTGGCGCTTTTCTGCCATGGTATCAAGATATCGATAAATTCAAGACGGGAGACATGTTTTTGGGAATTACAGGACCGATGTACCTTGCCGGGCTTCTTGTCGCTCTTTCAGGTGCGGCATGTGCTTTGACGGCCGGAGTAAAACTTTTCAAGAGATCTGAGCCAAAATTGCCACTTTCAGAACTTCAGATTTACATTGCGGCAAGCGGACTTTCCATACTTATGCTTGTACTTGCATTGAGCGTTTATTTCCATCCAAAATTTGGAATAAATCTTACTGAAAAAAATGCAGGAATTGGGGTGATTTTTTCGTTTATTGGTACCGGACTTACTATTCTTGGTGTGATTGCGGGAATAAAAAAGAAAGACGTGAATTTCGACATTGAGGGCGAGATTAAGCCTTTAATCGACATTGACGATAGGGTCTCCGGAGGTGTTTACAGTGATGTTTTGGATGACAATGAGCCAAAAATAAACTATATTGAGGAAGATGAAGCTGTGCAAAAGACTATAGATTTATAATTTATTTCTCATGACTGAAGAAAATTTACAAGATTGCGACATTATTTTTTACTGCAAGGATTGCGAAGAAGTTGTCGAAACAAACAGAGTCGGTAGAAAATACGTTTACACCTGCAAGAAGTGCGGGACTAAAAATGTGGCTTTCGGAACGAAAAAAAGCATCTCTTCTTTTTTCAGGCTCGATGAGCCAAAACCTGGTGAGAAAAAGGTTGTCGTTGCAAAATAATTTTTTCTAAAAATGTTAATTCTAAAAGAAGAAGTCATATTCCTATTCGCAATAGATTGTGCTATTTGCCAATTCTAACATGTACGAATTGGCAAATTTGAGTAGATACATGATCTACTCAAAAGCACAATAAGTCATTGCTTATAGAAATATGACTTCTTCTTTTGATTCTCATTATTTTAGAAAAAATTTAACTTTTTTTAATGAAAATTTAATGTCCATGGTGTATAAGTGGCTTGCTTAAGCATTTTTCGCGAAATACAAAAATTCTATTGACGGTGAGTGTATGCTCACCTATACTGTAGATACTTTATCAAATAACAACCATCTTATGTCTGTAAAAAATGAAATAAAAAACGAAAAAAATAAAGCTATAGATCTAGCAATAGCTCAGATAGAAAAAAACTTTGGGAAGGGCTCTATTATGAAAATGGGGGAAGAAACCAGAGTGCCTATCGAAACAATATCAACCGGTTCTCTTTCTCTCGATGTAGCGTTGGGGGGTGGAATTCCGAGAGGAAGAGTTGTAGAAATTTTTGGACCTGAAAGTTCAGGAAAAACCACTTTGAGTCTTCATATTTTGGCTCATGCACAAAAAGCTGGGGGTACAGTTGCTTTCGTGGATGCAGAACACGCACTTGATCCTGAATATGCCAGAAAGATAGGTGTTGATGTTGATGCTCTTCTTTTGGCTCAGCCTGATAGCGGCGAGCAAGCTTTGGAAATAGTTGAAACTCTTGTAAGAAGTGGCGGGATTGATGCGATTGTAATAGATTCTGTCGCGGCCTTAACTCCACGCGCTGAAATCGATGGAGACATGGGAGATTCGCACATGGGACTTCAGGCAAGGCTTATGAGTCAGGCTCTACGAAAACTTACTGCAATCACGTCAAAAACAAATACTACCGTAATATTCCTAAATCAGTTGCGCATGAAAATTGGAATTATGTTTGGAAATCCTGAGACTACTACAGGCGGACAAGCACTAAAATTTTATGCTTCTGTTCGTATGGACATAAGAAGTATTGGAAAAATCGAAGATCCCGGAAGTACTGAAAAAGAGCTTGTTGGGAATCGCGTGAAAGTAAAAATAGTGAAAAATAAGATTGCTCCACCTTTCAAAATAGCTGAATTTGATATTCTTTATAATAAGGGAATTTCCTTTGAAGGTGACCTTCTTGACCTTGCCACTAAATACAATATCGTGAGAAAGGCAGGCGCTTTCTATAGCTATCATGATGAAAAATTGGGACAGGGGCGTGAAAGCGCAAAGAATTTCCTTTTGGGAAATACAAAAATAACAAAGGAAATAGAAAAGAATGTGAAGACTTTTATTTCCGGGAATGCGGCCGAAATAGCAAAATCAATAGTTGAACCTGAAAAATCTAAACAACCCGAAACAATCGAAAATGACTAATAAGATCATTAATAAAAGCAGGCTGATGGATTATTCTTTACGGCTTGTCTCAAAGAGAAGACATACCGTCTCCGAAATTCGGAAAAAGTTATCCGCTCTTTGCGAAAATCATCCGGAAATTGAAGTTGGCATTATAGATGAGGTTATAAGCAGACTTCTTGAACTAAAGTATCTGGATGATAATGAGTTCGTAAAGGATTATGTCCTTAGTAGGATCCAATTTAAGCCGAGAGGGATTTCGCTTATAAAACAGGAACTAAGGATAAAGGGCATAGACAAAAACATCATAGAAAGTGGATTTGAAGGGATGGACTATGATGAATCTAAAGCCTGCCTTGATCTTATTTCAAAGAAAAACAGACTATGGAGCAAGCACCCTCTTCAAAAGCAAAAAGAGAAAGCTTTTCGGTTCCTTGCAAGTAAAGGCTTTTCAAAAGAAGCTATTTACACAACGTTAAAATCCTGTTATTCTAGCGATAGAGAACAGGATTATTAATTTATTCTGTTTGTTTTTGTATCCTTTAAAAAGAAATTATATGCAATCACAGTTTATTGCTGCGATAAATCAATTATGTGACGAGAAAAATATTCCCAGAGATAAAGTTCTTGAAACTATTAAAGCCGCTTTGCGTGCCGCTTTCAGGAAAGATTATGGCAATAGAAATCAGGAAGTTGACGTTGATCTTGATGAAAATTCAGGACTTGCGACAGTTTTTCTTGTAAAAGAAGTCGTTAAAAAAGTTGAAGATGAGGATCTTCAAATGTCCGAACTTGAATCTAAGAAATACAGCAAAAAAGCCAAAGTAGGAGACAAGATTAAAATTGATGTAACTCCAACAAACTACGGAAGGATTGCTGCACAGGCCGCAAAACAAGTTATCATTCAAAAAATTCAGGATGCTGAAAGAGATGTTATGTATGATACATTTAAAGATCGTGAAAATGAGCTTTTGAATGCGCTAGTTCACCGTGTTGATGGAACAAATGTATACGTAAATTTGGACAATAAAACGACTACGAATTTGCCTTACGATCAACAAATCCCAGGGGAAAAATATTATTCCGGACAAAGAATTAAGCTTTATTTGGACAAAGTTATCAAAACTACAAAAGGTCCACAGCTTATGATTTCACGAACTAATCCAAATCTTGTTCGAAAACTTCTCGAGCTTGAAATTCCGGAAATCAAATCAGCACTAGTAGAAATCAAATCCATCTCTCGTGAGCCTGGAATAAGATGTAAAGTTGCCGTAACTTCGAATGATGCAAAAATCGACCCGATTGGCTCATGCGTAGGACAAAAAGGTGTTCGTGTACAAAATATAATGGACGAACTTAATGGCGAGAGAATCGACATTATTCAGTGGTCTTCAAACATGGAGGATTATATAAAAACAGCTTTGGCTCCTGCAAAAGTTACAGCTATCAAACTTTTCGATAAAGAACGCAGAGCAAAAGTTTTCGTACAACCGGATCAACGTCCTCTTGCAATCGGAAAACAAGGACAAAATGTTCGATTGGCTTCGATTCTTACAGGTTGGGAAATTGATATTCTTGATATTTCCGATCTTTCTCCTGAAACAAAAGGCGAAGTTAAGATGATGATTGAGAACTTATCGGATCTTGGACTTGCTGACCCTATCGTCGAAGCTTTGTCTAAAGCAAATCTTACACTTGTAGAGCAAATAAAAGGGCTTAGCGCCAAAGATTTGATGGAAGTTGAGGGTATAGACGAACCTGGAGCGAAGCAGATCGTAGAGGCTCTTAAGAAGGTGGCGTAATTCCCTTCCTTTTCAACCTATTTTCTGCTATAATATTCAGATATAAACGAATCTGAATTATGGCGGATACAAATAGCGCAAATATCGGTGATGGGGCGACGACGGATGAAAAATCTGTAACTACCGCTAAATCTGTAGAGAATCAGAACCTTAATATTGCGGGAACCAACCCTAAACAAACTGATATGGGCTCTTCAGAGGGCACCGCTATGGATCAGGTTTCTCAGGTGAATAGAGAGTTTTTGGAGAAATCTATTTTGAAAGAGGCTAGGGTTAAAAATATGCCGTACATAGACATCGAGCGCACTCCGCTTAATCCGGATTTTATAAAAGTTTTGGATCTTGAGACTGCAAAAAAAGCAAAGATGATTCCATTTTTGAAGGCATCTAAAAATCTTAGAATTGCCGTTTCAAATCCGGACAATGAAGAAACAAAAAAAGTTCTGCAGAGTTTGAAAGATAGTGGATTTGAGGTTGATTTGAGCCTTGCGTCTGAGGTTGGGATCGAAGAAGCTTTCAAGCTTTATGATGCCACTCAAAAATACAAAAAGATTGAACTTGTAAAAAGTGTCGAGGAAAAATCTATTCAAACTTATGAAAAAGAAATTACTGCACTCAAAGATCTTCCGGTAAAACTTGCGACAATTCCTGCTGAAGAAGCTTTGAATTTGCTTGATGTAGCGGCCTTAAAAACAAAAGCTTCGGATATACATTATGAACCTTCCGAGGTGGAAACAGTTGTGCGTTTTAGAATCGATGGAGTCTTGCATGTCGTTTTCAATTTGCCGACTGACACTTATCACAGAATTGCCAATCAAATAAAATTCAGGAGCGGAATGCAATTAAATATAAATGCAATTCCTCAAGATGGACGTTATGTTTTCACCTTCAATGAAAGGAAAATCGCAGTTCGTGTCGCGTCAATTCCTACCCCTTACGGTGAATCATTTGTCTGCAGATACTTGCCTTCAGATATAAAAGCTTTGACTCTCGATGAACTTGGATTTCAGGGACAAGCGCTTAAAACTTTGCAAGATTGTACTAAAATTTCACAAGGAATGGTGCTCGTAACCGGGCCTACCGGAAGCGGCAAAAGTACGACCTTGTACTCGATGCTAAACCTCATGAATTCGCCTGAGAAGAAAACTATTACACTGGAAGATCCGGTTGAGTATTACATTCGCGGAGTTGTTCAAAGTCAGGTTAGTGAAAAAGCCGGATATAGTTTTGCGGATGGACTTAGATCTATTTTGAGAAATGATCCGAATATCGTAATGCTCGGGGAAATTCGTGACGTTGAAACGGCTAAAACTGCGTCACAAGCGGCTTTGACCGGACACGTGTTGCTTTCCACTCTTCATACAAATAGCGCCCTTGAATCGATTCCTCGTCTTGTAAACATGGGGCTTGCTCCTTTCATGGTTGCGCCGGCTTTAAATACAGTTGTTGCACAAAGATTGGTACGTAAAGTTTGCCCTAAATGTTCAACTCTCGATGCTATAACAGAGAGCGAGAAAAAAGAATTTGATGATGAAAAAATGCCTGTTCCGGAAAAAGTTCCACATGCTCACGGATGTGATGAATGTAGTAGCACCGGATATCTTGGACGACTTGTAATAGCCGAGGCGATCACTATCGATGAGGAGATGAAAAATCTTATTTTGAAAGACGCTTCTTTGACGGAAATAGAAGCATTGGCCATCAAAAAAGGCATGATAAAAATGAAACAAGACGGGTTGAATAAAGTCGCGCAAGGGCTTACAACAATGGAGGAAGTGTTTAGGACTACGAATTTTTCAGGCTAGAGAGTTATAAAAAATGAAGTAATACAGCGTCAACTACGTCGCTTCTTCTTCGCCGTACAAATGCACGACTCTGTCAGAAGCTCCTTGTTTCCTTGTATTGCTTCATTTTTTATAACTCTCTCAAACTAGATCTGAAATACAATCCCACCGCTCCGAGAATTATTGCGAAAACTAGGAATATAAATTTGAATGGAAGTACTAACAAAATCAGCGCTCCTATTATTGGTGTAACAAATGAGGATAATATCGTTGCGGTTGAATATATACCGAACAAATCTTCTTCTTGTTCTTTTGAAGTGTTTTTGAGGAAATAATATTCCGGTATAGGTTCAATAAATGCCGCACCTATGCTTGCGAGTATTATTATTATGAAATTCAAAATCGGGAATGGGCTTAGGAATGTCAAAAGTAGAGCGCTGGCTATTATAAAAAATCCTAATGAAACAGGGATTCTTATTCCTTTTTGGTCTGCATATTTCCCGATTTTTTCCTCTAAAAGAATGAATGGAATTATTCCGAGCGACATGATAATTCCCGTTACCGTGCTTAAGTATCCGGATGCAATTACGTAGAGAGGAAGGTAGATCCTTTTTACTATGAACCAAGCCATAAGTGAGAAACTTATGAAGTAGGCTTTTACTCTATTTTTGTCGCTAAAATAATTTTTTACGTTTTCAAAAAGTTTTACAGTTGAGGTTCTTTTCATGTTTATAATCGCCATGGATTCTTTGATTACGTGGTGATTATAAAAATATACAAATCCGCTAAGGATCGTGCCCGCCGCCAAAATAAAGACTATTTCGTAGCCAAATTGGCTCGCTAAAAATCCTCCGATAAGATGTCCGATCAGGTATCCTATGTTTTGAAATTTGAAATATCTCCCCTCTTCTTCTCCGAAATCTTTACTGCTCGAGAAATCTCTTACGAAAAGCGAAAGAGTGATGATGGCGAAAAGTTCAAACCATGATTTTATTGTTGTCAGAATCGAAAGTTCCGTGATTCTTACAACAAAAATCAATATAAAATAAATTACAGCCAAACTTATAAAACTCAATTTTAGGATTAATGTTCTTTGGAATTTCCTAAAAACTATCGTGCTGCAAAGCGCTGCGATTAAAGTCATAAGCGCCATTGCCGAGAAGAAAAGACTCACTGCGGAATCAGTGTGTACAACTGTTTTTACGAAGTTTGGGAATATTGGAACGATAAGGCTTGCCGAGAAACCTATCAGCATAGCCAGCCATGAGAATATTTTTCCGTCTTTGCTTTTATGCGGGGTTCTGATTTTGTACATGGCTTGAATATTAACACTTACGTATATATTTGCCAGCATTATTAATCACAAAATTTTTTATTTCAAGTAAAGATAAAATTGTCAGGATTTTCTGAGTCTCCAGTTTTGATTTATCTTTTATTTTTTCGAGTGATGTTTCACGTTTTATTTGCATGCAAAGTAAAATTTCTTTTTCTTCCGCGGAAATGTCGTATGCGATTTTCGGCTTGGCTATGGGTATTTGTGGTGCTTGAGAATTTTCGATGTCTAGTTTTAATTTTGGTTGTAGCTGAAGTTGTTCGATGATTTCTTGTCCCGATAAAACCGGATATGCTCCACATTTTTGCAAAAGTCTTAAGGCTCCGATTCCTTGAAATCTATCGACATCTTGTGGCACGACAAATATGTCTCTGTTTTGTTCAAGTGCGAGACGAGCTGTGATAAGTGCCCCTGATTTTTCCGGAGCCTCCACGACTAAAGTCGCTATAGAAAGCCCTGAAATGATCCTGTTTCTTTGTGGAAAGGTGTATTTTGACGGTCTTGAATTTTCTTCATATTCGGAAATAAGAAGTCCTTTTTCAGAAATTTCCTGCGCTAAATTTTTATTTTCCGGTGGATAAACGTCGACAAGTCCGCTTGGCAAAACTGCAACTGTTTTTAAATTATTTTTTATCGCTGATTTGTGCGCAATCGTGTCGATGCCTTTTGCAAGCCCTGAAACGATGGTCACCTCATAGTGAGATAATTCTTCTACAATCTTTTCCGTCATCATTTTTCCATACTCTGTGCATCTTCTTGTCCCGACGACCGCGATGCAAGTTCTGTCTAAAATGCCTAGATCCCCTTGGTAAAAAAGTTGTTGAGGCGGGGCGTGAATTTCCTTTAGTAGTTGCGGATAATTTTTGTCCGTTGGGTGTAGTATTTGCATAAAAAAAGGTTAGATATGCTCTAACCTTAAACTATTGATATTAAATTTTCTTAAAATCTTTCTAAATTTTTTATAAACCTTTTATCGTAATTTTTCCGCCTTCAACTATTTCTCCAACAACTTGCATCTTGATATTATGTCTTGCGCAAGCCTCCGTGATCACATCAACGTCGTTTGAGACGAGCAACATTCCGACCCCCATGTTCCATGTTCTATATGCATCCTCTTTTGGAATATTTCCGATTTCCATAAGTTTTAACATTTGTTCGTGTGGCACAGGCAAATTATCGAGGTTTGCACCAAGTCCTGTTTTCTTCAATACTCTGCCGAAATTCCCGGCTATTCCTCCTCCCGTGATGTGGGCTATTCCTTTTAGTTCCGCTTTTGGTTGTTCTTTATATCTTCCGTGCAAGTCCATTATCAGACTTGTGAAAATCACTGATGGAATAAGAACCACTTCTCCCCAAGTTCGCGTGTCATCATATTTTTCATGAACCCAATCAGCTCCGAATTTTTGTTTCAAAACGTGTCTAACAAGTGAAAGTCCATTAGCCCTGAAACCGTTACATTGAAGCGCTATAACCTTGTCTCCCGGTTTGATATTTTTGCCTGTGATTACTTTGTTTTTTTCGACTACTCCAACCGCTGTCGCGTTCCAAATGTAGCCATTTAAAACGTCTCCAAGTTCTGCAATTTCTCCTCCCGGAACTATTACCTTATGTTCAATTGCGGCTTTCTTGAGCCCTTCCATCATTGCTGTTATTTTTTTCTCATCAACGCGATTTGCATCGATTGTGTTTGAAACTGAAATTGTTTCTGCACCTACGCAAGACGCATCATCCGCTACCATAGCCACTAAATCGTATCCAATCGTGTCATATTTCCCCATCAATTCGGCGACTTCCATTTTTGTTCCGATCCCATCGTCGTTTTGTACAAGCAGATAATCGCCCATGTCCATTGCGCCTGTGAAACCACCTTCTTCGATTACAGGTTCGCCGATCATGCCTTTCCTCCCAGGGAAAGTTGCTTTTGCTGCGGCGTATGCGATTGCCGAACATTTATCTCCCAAGTCGATGTCGACTCCAGATTCTTTATAAGTTGCCATATATTTAGATAAGTTATTTGTCGCTGATAATTTTTCCTTCTTTAAGTGTAATCACTCTTTTTTTGACGCGAGTTATAACGTCTTTATTGTGAGTTGAAAGTAAAATTGTCGTTCCTGATTTATTTATTTTTAATAAAAGTTCCGCCAATGCGAGGGCATTTTCCGGATCCAGATTTCCTGTTGGCTCGTCGGCAATTAGCAGTTGTGGCGCATGTACAAGCGCTCTAGCAATTGCAACTCTTTGTTTTTCTCCTCCTGAAATTTCGCGAGGAAAACTATTTCTCAATTCCTCAAGTCCTGTAAGTTTCAAAACTTCCGTAACTCTTTTTTGCACAAAATCTTTTGGATATCCTGAAACCTCCAATGAGAATGCGACATTTTCGAAAACTGTTTTTTGTGCGAGAAGTTTGTAGTCCTGAAATACAATTCCGATTTTCCTTCTGTAGGACTGAAGCTTTTCTCCTTTCAATTTGTTTACCTCGAAATTATCCATAAATATATTTCCTGCGTTTATCTTTTCTGCACCAATAATCGCATGAATAAGCGTCGTTTTGCCTGCGCCAGAATGTCCCGTAATACAAACAAATTCACCTCCGTCTACATTGAAAGATACAGAGTCTAAAACTTTCTTATTCCCGAATTTTTTTGTGACGCGGTCTATGAAAATCATGGTTGTATTGTATCAAATAAAATTGTAATGCAAAAGGGTAGGATGCATTTTCCTATGTATTCTTTTTGAAACTTGGCCAAATTTCATGGTTTAAGTCGAACCAAACTATGAAAAATGTGTTATCTGCGTAACCTCCAAAAACTCTGGCTTTTTGTTGATTTATTCCCAGCAATGAAAATTGGAAGTTTGGGATTTCGGTAATTCTACCTTTTGGAAATCCTTCTTCCCTGCATTGCGTCCAGTCTATCTCATGCAAACGATATGTTACTCTGTCACGTTGCAATTCTTGAAATGTTTTTTCACATATTTCTTTTAGTCTTTTTAATGCCATTGCTGTCTCTTCTTCCGACCACTGCGACAAGCAATATTTGTTGCAATTTGTATCGTAAAATTCAAAACTAAATTTTAGATTTGTAGCTGGAAGTTTTGTTTCCGGTATGTTGAATTTATTCTCTTTTCCCATACTCTTCAATTATATCTTCGTCTGATATTTCAGTTGTGCTATGTGCCGTTGGAGAGAGTTCTTGCCTTGCTCTTTTCCATGGTTTTTCGTTGTGCGTCATTGTAACCAATTCAAAAGCATTTCTTACGATATATTGATCGTATACTTTGTCTATTATATCTAATGTCCCTTCAGGAAAATTTTTTTTTAATTCTTCTAAATCATTCTCATCTCCTAGTTCTATAAATGATGGATCTATCCCTCTACCTTCAAATTTTTTCAATTTTTTGTATAAACTTGGGAGTACCGGACCACGTGGCCACGCTTGAAATTTTTCATCAAAAATATGATTATTTTTTCTAACTAAAACCCATACGTAAGCATAATAAAGAAGTTTTTGCATTTTTAATGGAGTAATCGTCTCTCCGTCAAAATTTGCACGATACAAAAAATATCTTGCTATATTTATGGCCATGTTTTCGTCAACTTTGTTTGCCATATCAGTTTCTTTATTTACTACGATATAAAAATAGCCCATGTTTATCCTTAGTTCAAGAGGTTTGGAAAATTATCTTTTTATAATTTTTTAATGAAAATTTTAAATTATTTTTTTTCGTTAGAGTCACTATCATCGAGGTTATTATTGAAAGTGGAATCACATGGTTATCTATTTGTGAAACCTTTCGTGTATCTCCCTCAGTTTTTTGTTGGTGACGTGGGTGTAGACTTGGGTGGTGGTGATTGAGCTGTGGCCGAGCATTTCTTGGACGGAGCGGATGTCGGCGCCGTTTATTAGTAACTCTGTTGCGTAGCTGTGGCGGAATGTGTGAGGTGTGATCTTCTTTATTAATCCGGCTTTTAGTGCGTATTTTCGAACCATTTTTTCTATACTTACCGCGGTGAGTCTGTGTTTTTCTTCTTCCAAAATATCGCTTACTTTCAAGTTATTTACGAATAATGGTTTAAAATTGTCGTTTCGGGTTTTGAGATAATTTTCCAATGCATCAACTGCGTTTTTTGAAAGGAAAACGATTCTTGGTTTTTTGCCTTTTCCTCGAACCATGAATTCTCTTCTTTTCAAATCCACCTGATCACGATTTAAGTTTTTTAATTCACTGACACGAAGACCCGTAGAATAAAGCGTTTCCAAAATCGCAGTATCACGAATACCTAAAACTTTTGATTTATCTACAGCGTTAAAAACACTTTCCAATTCTTCGCGACTCATCACTTCTACAGTGCGTTCCGGGATTTTTGAAAGTTCGATTTTTTCCGGAGCGAGAGTTTCGATGTCCTGTTTTATCAAATATTTTAAAAACGCGCGAAGGGCTATTACATGATAGTTTTGAGTCTTTGACGAAAGTGTGTTTCCTTTGTCGTCCTCCAGTCGATTCAAATAAAGTCGATACTTATTTATGTCTTCTAAAGTGATTTTTTCAGGCGCAATATCTTTGTCCAAAAATTCCAGAAATCTTTTTAAATAGTGGGCATAGTTTTCCAAAGTTTTTTTGGATTTGTTTTTCGTAATTTCAAGATATTCTAAAAATTTCTGTAAGTGTTCGGAAAATTTCATAAAAAAACCTTTAAGTTCATCTTAAAGGTTATCAGAGCGTAAAAGAAAAGTCACTAATTACTTATTTCGCAGCGTCTTTGATTCCGTCCAGATAATTTGATATGATAGTTCGCCCCTCTTCGTCGTCCGTATATTCTTCCATCATTTGAGTCCTTATTGCTTCCATTACCTCTTGGAAATCCGCTTTCTCTTTAGGATTTATTACTTCGTTCAAAAGGGCTTGCCTTACAAGTTTGTTTGCCAATGAAACTACATCCCTTCTCCTTAGAATCTCTGTAGCATGCTCCATGTACGGCATAACTTTTCGAGCTGTGTCAGAAAGAGCGGATTTTTCCACACTTTCCGGAGATGATTGTCCTCCCATTGATAATGGTCCAGTCATATATTTTTGTTTTATTTATCGTATTAGTATATCATGTTTGTGGTTTAATTTCAAGGATATGTGCTACGAAAATCTAAAGAAGTACGCGATAAAAGAGAGTTTTGGACGAAAATTTGAAGAAAATGATGCTGTAGATAAAAGAACTCCTTTCCAAAAAGATCAAAATAGAATCCTGCATAGCAAGGCTTTTAGGCGTATGGATGCGAAAACTCAGGTGTTTACTGCCGGTAGTGGAGATCATTATAGGACGCGTCTTACGCATTCCTTGGAAGTTGCACAAATTAGCAGGGATTTGGCGAGAAGGCTTGGATTGAATGAGGATTTATGTGAAGTTATAGCGCTCGCGCATGATCTTGGCCATCCGCCTTTTGGACATGGTGGCGAAGATGCAATAGATGAAATGATGAAAAAGTATGGAATGCATTTTGAACATAACGAGCAAAGTCGAAGAATCGTCGATGAGCTTGAGAAGGCTTATCCCGATTTTGACGGACTGAATCTAACTCTTGAGGTTTTGGACGGGCTTATAAAACACCAAACTGTTTTCGATCAGAAAGGAAAAGTTTTTGAGGCTGCTCCACATTTGGAAGCGCAAGTTGTGAATATTGCCGATGAAATCGCTTATACGAACCATGATTTGGACGACGGAATTCGTGGAGGATTTTTGAAAATTGCCGAACTCAAGAAAAAAACTTTGTGGAAAATTGCGGAAGAAAATGTACAGAAAAGATATGGAAAAATCGCAGACAAGGACGTTTTTATTTCGCGAACCATCAGTAATATTCTTTCAATGATGGTCGAGGATTTGTGCGAACAGACAGAGAAAAACCTTAAATCTAAAAAAATACAAAACGTGGACGATGTGAAAAATCACAAGGGTATGATTGTAAAATTCAGCGATGAAATGTCTGCGAACATAAAACAATTACGCAAATATTTGCTCGAAAATTTTTATATGAATCCTAAAATTTTTAGCAAAGTTGAGAAAGGAAAGAAGATGATCAAAAAACTTTTTGAATTTTATGTGAAAAATCCGAAGAAATTTCCGAGGAGAAAATCGGCTAAGAGAAACCCTATAATCGTTGATATCAAAGATTATATCGCAGGAATGACCGACTCTTTTCTCGTGACTGCGTTTGAAAAGATTTCAAAAGTACATTAAACTTAGAAACAGATGAACTGTCCAAAATGCCAAAAAGGAGATACGTGCGTACTTGATTCTCGTGAAACTGATGGCCATAAAGCTGTCCGAAGAAGACGAGAATGTGAGAAGTGCAACCACAGATTTACCACTTTCGAAAGAGTAGAGGTGAATAAATTTATCGTTGTCAAAAAAGATGGCTCACGTGAAGCATATGACAGAGAGAAGCTCGAGAAAGGTATTTGGAAGTCTTGCGAAAAACGAAAAATCACGGAAGGACAAGTAAGTCAGATGTTAAATAAACTTGAAGAAGAATGGTCAAATCTTGGAAAAGAAGTCGATAGCGGGATCATCGGCGAAGGAATTATGAATGCGCTGAAAGAATTGGATGAAGTCGCGTACATCAGGTTTGCGTCTGTATATAGGCAATTTAAAGACATTGATACTTTCAAAAAAGAACTACATAAACTTTCTAAGTAGAAGGCTTCGCTTCGCTCAGAAGTGGCAGAGCCACATTCTTCGCTAGCTTAAGCGCTCGCGCCGTGCGCTCGCCTTTTCATCCAATCAAGGTGTTGCATTTATGGCTGTTTTGTTGTATAATATGGTTAGTTAAAAATAAAAATTAAAACAAAAACAATATGAAAAGGAGTAAATTTTTGATTGGAATTGTTACTGCTCTCTCGTTATCTATATTGATTTCAGGGCTTGCCAATGCTGATACTAAGATCATGCGAGCATCTGTTTTTAGTGCAAATGATTTTGAGAATGTGGCGGTAAATGTTCCAAAAATGCCAGCTGAGAATTGTGTATATGAAACTCCAGAAAATAAGAGTTTTAAGGCTCAGACGATAGCTGTTCGTAGAAAATTAAAGATAGATACAGATGAAGTTTTTAGAGTTACGGTGTTTGTAAAAAATGCCGGAAACATGCCTTGGTTCTCAGGGAAAAGCACTTGTACGGGGCCTCATGTTTCACTTGGAACAGATAAGCCAAGAGACAGCGCAAGCCAGTTTTACGCAAAAGAGCTTGATGGAGTAGTCGATACAAATTGGGAAGGAAATAATAGGATTGGAATGGATCAGCTTAGAGTTGATCCCGGATATACAGCTTCATTCACATTTTTCTCAAGATCTCCAAAATCGGCAGATATTCTAAAAGAGAATTTGACGCCAGTTGTGGAAGGAATTACATGGATGGATGAGGCTAAATTTTCATTTGATTTAATGGTCGGGGACTCAGGAATGATGCCTGCTGATGTGCGCCTACGAATGTTTTACGCCAACCAAAGTGGTTCGGCTATGGATATTCCTATAGACGGCGAGAAGAGTTTTCATCTCAATCTTGATACACAAAAAATGCATATAAAATTGGGAGATTATGTCGTACGTGAATTCACTATAAGTAGTGGAGCATCCGCTACACCAACTCCTCGTGGTGAGTACAGTGTTATCTTAAAACAAGAAGTCAGGGTCGGCGGTAAAGAACCTCATTATATAATGCCGAATTTCATGATGTTCGATAATAGAGGATATGGATTTCATGCTCTGCCAAGTCTTCGAGGCAGAGGAGATGCTTTCTGGACAGAGGCACAAAGTCATATCGGTATTCCAGTGAGCCATGGATGTGTAAGAATGCTACCTGAAGAATCTCAATTTGCATTTGATTTCGCAGACATAGGCACAAAAGTACATATTGAGAGATAAACTTTTGGGTATCTCAACCTTTTGATATATAATCGAGCTCCATTATAAAAATATATGAGCTCGATTTTCGATAATTTGAATGACAGGCAGGTTGAAGCGATGACCCATTTTGAGGGTCCTCTTTTGGTTATAGCAGGTGCTGGCAGCGGAAAAACGAAGGCGCTGACACACCGAATCGCTTACTTGATAACAGAAAAAGGAGTCAATCCTTGGAATATTTTGGCGGTAACTTTTACAAATAAAGCGGCCAAAGAAATGAAAGGACGTGTCCTTAAACTACTTGGAAAGAAAGAAACACCTTTTACTGTCGGGAATTTTTATGAAGACAATACTATCCCTACCGTTGGGACTTTTCACTCGATATGCGTGAGGATTCTTAGAAAATATATTCATCTACTTGGATATGAAAATTCTTTTGCGATTTACGACGATACAGATCAACAAATTTTGATGAAACATATTTTGGAAGAGATGCTGCTTGATCCGAAAAAGATGGTTCCAAGAGCTATTTTGGGAAGTATTTCAAATGCTAAAAATCAACTCCTTGGACCTAAAGAATTCGAATCATACGCACATGATTTTTTCTCGGAAAAAGTTGCGGAGATTTATCCGAGATACCAAAAAGCTTTGATTAAAGCCAATGCTTTGGACTTCGATGATATCATTATGAAGACGGTTGAACTTTTTCAGACGCATCCTGAAGTGCTTGAAGTGTATAGGGAAAAATTTAAATTTATTTCGGTAGATGAGTATCAGGATACAAATAGAGCGCAATATATTCTCGTAAAAATGCTTGCTGAAAAATACAAAAATTTGTGTGTTATCGGAGACGCGGATCAAAGTATTTATAGTTGGAGAGGAGCGACGATTCAAAATATTATGGATTTCGAGAAAGATTATCCAAACGCAAAAGTGGTTACTCTTGAGCAAAATTACAGATCCACTCAACTTATTTTGGATGCAGCAAATCAGATCATCAAAAAAAATGAGAGAAGAAAGCCGAAAGATCTTTGGACTTCACGCGAAGGTGGAGAAAAAATCAAAGAATTTATTGCTGACAATGAAAGGCATGAGGCAGATCTTATTTCGAGGGAAATTTCCGAATTATTAATAGGGAGCGAGTATCCCATTTACAATGATTTTGTCGTTTTATATCGCACGAATGCGCAATCACGCGTACTTGAAGAAGTTTTTATTCGACAGGGAATTCCTTATAAAATTGTTGGTGGAATAAAGTTTTATTCCAGAAAAGAGGTGAAGGATATTATCGCTTATTTACGCGTGATTCAGAATCCGAGTGATAACGTAAGTTTGCTTAGAATTTTGAATACTCCGGCAAGAAAAATCGGACCAAAAACTATCGAAGCGATAAGAGATTTTTCTATCGTTCATGATATTTCTTTTTTTAATGCAATGCTTTTGCACGAACAAATAGAAGATATTTCAGACAGCAAAGGCGAATACCTTGAAAATTTTGTTAAACTTATTACAGATCTTCGCGACTTAAATTCCAAGAGTAATGCGTCAGCGATGGTTCGTCACGTTCTTGATAAAACCGGATACAAAAAAATGATTGATGATGGCACTATTGAGGGAGAAAGTAGGCTTGAAAATATCGCCGAACTTATTTCCGTTTCTCATAAATATGACAACATTGAGGCGGTCACTTCTTTGAGTATTTTCCTTGAAGAAATAAGTCTTATCTCAGATCTTGATACTGTAAATGAGACTGACAATGCTGTGACTTTTATGACTGTGCATAGCGCCAAGGGGCTTGAATTTCCTTACGTTTTTATTGCCGGATTGGAGGAAGGAATTTTTCCACATAACAGAAGTTTGATGGACAGAGAACAATTGGAGGAAGAACGCAGACTTATGTATGTGGCTATGACTAGGGCGAAAGACAGGCTTTATTTACTTCATGCTCGCGAAAGAATGCTTTACGGAGAATCAAAAGCGAATATTCCTTCTCAGTTTTTGGAAGATATTGACGTAAGCCTTGTGGATAGGAATTATGGACAAAATTCTTCAAGAAAACATTTCTCGATTTCCGAAATCGAAAGACGACCTGTGCCTGTTGAGCTTGATAGAGGTGTTGATATAGAACTTGCGTCAGGAGATAGAGTCTCTCATTTGATTTTTGGAAGCGGGATCGTGGTGAATGTTACGGGTGGAGTTGCGACTGTTGCATTTGAAGATCCGAAAGTGGGTGTTAAGAAACTTGCTATCAGCGTTGCACCTCTCAGAAAAATAAGCTAAAATTCTCGCATGTACGAACTTGATAATACAAGCACAGGGAAGAAAATTTTTGTCGGATCATTGATTGCCGTTTTTTCCTTTTTGGTCGGATGGCAGGCAAGCAGTTTTGGGCTTCTTGGTAATGTTTTTGACACTACTAGAACTGTGGTTTCAACGGGCGAAAGTGCTGAAAAAGTTGAGGGGCACGATGAAAATTTAAATCTCTTTTGGGATGTTTGGGACAAGCTTGATAGTGAGTATGTTGATAAAGATAAGGTCACTCCTGATGATAAGGTCTATGGTGCGATTAAAGGACTCGTGGGTTCTTTTGAAGATCCTTATACCGTTTTTATGACTCCGAAAGAGAGTAAAGAGTTTAGCGAAAGCATAGATGGAAAGCTTGAAGGCATTGGGGCTGAGCTTACTGTAGAAGATAAATTGCTAAAAATCGTTACTCCGCTAAAGGGCAGTCCTGCTGAGAAATCCGGCATTTTGCCTGGAGATATCATCTACAAAATAGACGGTAAAGATGCGGGAGATATGTCTCTTTTTGACGCAATAATGTCTATTCGCGGCCAAAAAGGAACTAGTGTCACTCTTACAATCGGAAGAAAAAATCTTGATAAAACTTTGGATGTTTCGATTGTTCGCGACAGCATAGAAATCGACAGCGTCACTATGGAAAAATTAAATAATGGAATTGTTTATTTGAGTGTAAATCAGTTTAATGGAAAGACCAATGAACAGTTTGGGAAAGCTGTTTCCGAAATGATTTTGAATGAGCCAAAAGGCCTTATTATTGATTTGAGATATAACGGTGGTGGATACTTGGATAGCGCTGTGGAGCTTTTGTCTTATCTTTTCCCGAAAGATACTGATGCCGTTGAAATTCGCCAACGTGGCAAAGAAAATGACATGATGAAAACAAATGGAAATCCAAAAATTACGAAAGTACCGCTTGTTGTTTTGGTGAACGAAGGAAGCGCTTCTGCATCAGAGATTCTTGCCGGAGCGGTGCAGGATCTTAAACGAGGAATCGTCATGGGAACAAAAACTTACGGGAAAGGTACTGTTCAGGAAGTTGACAGTTTTGCCGACGGATCAAGCATAAGAATGACTATTGCGAAATGGTTTACGCCTAACGGGCGCAATGTAAATAAAGTCGGACTTACTCCAGACATTATTGTTGAATTGAAAGATGAAGATTTGAAAAACAAAAAAGACACTCAAAAAGAAGCCGCTATAAAATATCTTGAGGAGCTATCCCAATGACCTTCGAATTTCCGCGGCCCTTAGCGCATCTTCTGCAAAGTCTTCGTTTGAGATCAATCTCTGGTAAAGAGTTGAAGTGATGTTTCTGTGGATTATGTGTCTTGGTTTTTCTTGTCCGATTTCCACTCCAATAATTTCTTCGATGTCCGCTATTTCCGATCTAACGTCTTTCCATATGTCATTTTTTTTGCATAATAGATCTAGATTTTCTTTGTTCAAATAATGTCCTGCGTGTCTAAAATCTTCTGCAAGATATGGGCATAGATGCTTTATCAAATCCAGCATGCCTTTTTTCTTCGCATATTTAAGCGCTCTTCCCTGCCCTATTAATTCCGGAGGGACTCCCAACGAGTAAAGCGCGCCTGTGAAAATAATTGCACGTGGAAGTTTTACTTTTCCTTCTCCACGTGAATATCCGAAAAGTCCGACGTGCTGCATACGCTCTCTGTGTTGAGGCAATTTTTTCCCTATGTGATTTATCATTTCCGCTGATGGCTCTATTACAGATTTGAAGTATCTCGCTACGTAGTTATTAAAATCGTTTAATTGTTCTTGTTCTTTTTCGCTTATTTTTATGTATTTTTTTCTATTTTCAGGAATTTTTTCGTTTAATTTCTTTATCGCTTTTTTGACTTCCTTTAGCGGATAATCGTATCTAAACGCGCTCTGAAGAGTTAGGGTTGCGACACCTTTGTATTCTTCCAAAACTGCATCGATATTTTCAGGATTTATTCCGCCTCTAAATGGCAAAGCGCCACCGCCAACCCATGGATACATTTTGATGCCTTGTTCTTCTCCGAACTCGTGATAAAGACTTATCGCTTGTTTTGAAAAAAGTTTCGCAGGCAAAAAACCGCTATTCATAGCCGTATCGCTTCTTGCTGAAAAAGTTCGCATATACTCCGGCTTGAAGTGATAGTCCTTCTTCAAAAAATCTATGTATTCTTTTAAAATCGATTTTATTTTTGGAAGTGTTTCGAATTTTTCGAAAAGTGGAATAACATCAATTCTCTTTAAATCAGATTTCATTTCGAAAATATCTGTTGTTGCTTTTGATATTTTTGAAAATGTTTTTTGTAAGTAAATAAGCTGCTCTGCGCTTGCTGTCATCGGTAAAATCACTTCAAAAAGAGGAGGTGTGTGCATTTTATAAGTCTTTGCCGCGTTCTCTGCCGTGATCATATTCATAAAAGCACGAGGGAGTTTGTGGCTTGGTTCAAGCCATATATTCGGAACTCTGAAAGTCAGAAACACATCTCTTCCGATTTGTTTCTTGGAAAAAAAACTGTGATATTTATTAAAAAGTCTGTCGATTACCGCTTCGTCTACAAATTTTCCTTCCCAGTCCCACATGTATTCTTCGGCATTTAACTCGGAAAAACACCTTACGCATTCTTCCACTTCGTCGTTCACGGAAATAAATCTTTTGCCTGTGAAATATGTGGCGCAAGCATTGTCTGGATGCTGGGTTGCCATTGTTGCGGGGATTTTTCTCATAGGATTTGGCGGGTAAATCTTAGGGAGGGAGGGATTTACCCCTCACAATTCTTCAATAGGGATTTGCTAAGCTTTCTTAAGAAAGCGGAGAGGGAGGGATTTACCCCTTCGGGGCATAAACTTCGAATCCCTCGCTCTGACTAACAGGTTTTAAATCATCCCTGCCAAAGGGCAGGGTTGCTTTAAAACTGGCGGAGAGGGAGGGATTCGAACCCTCGCGGGAACTTACGTCCCCCTACAGGTTTAGCAAACCCGCCTCTTCAGCCTCTTGAGTACCTCTCCATTGGGTTTTGCTAGTCAAAAAGCTACATCACTATATGGAAAACATTGCCTAAAGTCTAGGTGATTTTCTTGTTTTTTTGATTAATCGAAGTTATAAAGTAGCTACTATTTAATAAAATTTTATGAAAAATATCAAACTTTTGGTTTTAGGGGTTATTTTGGCCTCATTTGTTCTCACGGGATGCGCTTCGTCTTCAGGAAAGTTGAAGCTTACGCTTGATAATGTTTCATGGAGAGGAGATAAATTCTTGAATTTCGATCTTTACCTAGAACGTCCTGATCTTGCTTTGAGCGAGCCTATTGGCAGCACTGATGATTTGTATTCTTCAGATTTATCTGATGCCATCAATCCACAACTAATGTATGTCAGTACTACAGATGATGAAGATCCTGAAAGCGGTAATATGTGCGACAGACCAAGATTTCCTCATAGATGTAGCGTTACTTTGAAAGAGAATGAGGCTAAAAAAAGCTCTAATGATTTTCTTATAAAAATCACTTTTGAAGATGGGACTTACCTTGCGAAAGAAATTTCCGTACCGATGCCAGAAAGGCTGGAACTTCCTGCAATCTCTTCACCAAGCGTTTTGCCAAAACAAGACGAAGCTTTCCAAGTACAATTCAAAGATGTTGGGGCTGACGAATATACTGTCGAAGTGAATATGTGCCAACCTTATGCGGATAATGGCATAAATCCATGTTTGGATGGTGGATCATATGTACTTCAAAGAAAAGATGGCAAACTTGTGTTGGCTGAACCTGATGTTTCTTCTAAGCCTGTGGTTTCTGAAAAAGATGGCATGATTGAAGTCAAAAGCGATCTAAAACTTAAGTTTACAGAGAGCGTTGAGTACTATGTCACTGCCGTTAAAAGAGGAGAAGTTGATGGAGTGAAGAGTTTTGTAGACCTTACCGATTCAAAAAGTTTTCCGGTAAAATAGTTTATTTATTATCGAGTCCGACGGCTTGCGAGATATTCTCCAGGCCGTCTTTTTTTAGGAGTTTTACGAGGCCCTGATTTATTTCCCCTATCACCTGAGGGCCTTCGAAAATCATTCCTGTAATCATTTGCAAAAGCGATGCACCAAGACGTATTTTTTTGTATGCATCTTCTGCGCTAAATATTCCGCCAACTCCTATTATTATCGCTTTCCCCTGCGTCTTCTTGTACATATATTTGATCGTTTCATTTGATAAATCTTCGACCGGTTTTCCACTTATTCCTCCAAAACCAACGATATTTTTTTCGTAAATTTTTGACATCATTTTTTTATTTGCCCTGTCTTTCGTGAGGTTCGTACAAATGAATCCGTCTATTTTATATTTTTGCGCGACTTCTATTATAGTATCTATTTCTGAATGTTTTAGATCTGGCGGCATCTTTATAAAAATAGGTTTTTTATTTCTGTTTTTCGCTATCACTTTTAGTAATCTGCCCAAAGACTCTGCGTCCGTAAATGGCTGTCCGCCGTGCGCATTTGGGCATGAGATGTTTATAGTCATGTACGAACCGATGCCTTTTGTCAGATTGAATCCTTTAAGGTAATCCTTGATTCCTTCTTGTGAAATTGCTGTGCGTTCGCAGTTTGTTTTCGCGACACTTATTCCGACAGGAAATCTGAATCTATCTTTTTTTATTCTTTTTGAAATTTCGTCCGCGCCTCTATTGTTTAGTCCGTAATATACTATAAGTCCTTGTGATTTTTTAAGTCGCCATAGTCTTGGTTTTGGGTTTCCTTCGCTCTTATCCCCTGTTATTGATCCGCCTTCTTCATATCCGAATCCGATCTCCGGAAGAATTTTATAAAGCTGTATGTTTTTGTCAAAACCTGCCGAAAGTCCTACAGGATTTTCGAATTTTATTCCAAGAATTTTTTGGGAAAGCATAGGATTTTTGTAATAAAAAATCGCACGAGTGAAAAGCCTTGTAACGAAATTGCTTCCTAAAAATCTGCCAAATAAATTAAAAAGATCGTGAATTAATTCCGGATCAAATAAAAATACGATTCTTTTCACGACGTGTTTATATAAAAATTTTACCACATCGTTTTTGAGAGCGATAAATTCCTCTGCTGAATTTAGCCCTATTATAAGCCAAATTGCTGCGATAAGTATTGCGCCCGCTATGTCCGAGGGATAATGCACGTGCAAATAAAGTCTGCTAAATCCGACGAGAGACGCCAATGTCAGACAACCTGCAAAAAATATAACTTTCAAAAATTTATTTTTTATTCTGTCTTTTAGGGTGAAGAATAAAAGCATGAAAAATACGAAAGACATTGTCGTATGTCCGCTTGGAAAACTTGGGTCGTTTTCAAAAATTAACATCCTTGGCGGACGCGCTCGCAATACCGTATATTTCAAGATAAATTCAGTGAAAAATCCTCCAAATACTGTAATGCCTACCGCATAAAACTTTTGAATTTCTTTTTTTGAAAGCAAAAAAATCAAAAGCAGAATCGTGAAAAAAATAATCGCCGTAACGCTTCCAAAAGCTGTAATCATTTTAAAAACTTTCACCAAAGAATCCGTCTGAAGTGATTCAATCTTTGCGAGAAGTGCTTGGTCGAAGTCTATTATGTTTTGTAAAATCATTATTTATTTTTAATTGGCACGCATTTTATATTAGCATGCCTTCCCGTTTTTTTAAATGTTTTACAGATCTTCTACTTACAAGTCATTTCCGGAATATGACAGGTTGAAACTTTTGTTTATAAGTGGGAAGTCTGGAACTACATTGTCAAAACCAGCGCCACCTACCATTGACCAGTTGACGAATGAAGGGTCATGGGGGACAACTCTGCTTATATTCCCTTTTGAATCTGTTGTCACAAAATAAACTATTTCCCCTCTCCAACCTTCAACGGTAGTTACTGCACATACATTTGCTTTGAATACAATGTTTGTATTTGGTTCGCAGGTAGCTCCTCCCGGCAATTTACGAAGCAAATGTCTAATGATTTTAATTGAGGCATTCACCTCTTTGATTCGAACATAAAATCTTGCACAAACATCGCCGTTTTGCTCTGTTTCAACTTCATTCATTTGCGCTTCCTCATACGCCTCATAGGGAAAATCAACACGTGCATCTCTTGGTATACCAACGGCTTTTGCTGCAATCCCAAGAGCGCCACGATCTTTGGCAAGTTCATATGAGAGCTTACCAGTGCCTTTTAACCTATTAAAAAGTGATGCACTGTTTTCCGCTACCTCTATAACTTCCGAGAAATCTTTTGCCGTTGCTTCAAGATCATCGGATAATTTATTTTTCTGTTCATCGTTAATATCTTTAGTTACACCGCCAATGACATTAACTCCTCGCAAAAATCTGCTGTCGGTAAGTCGTTCGTTAATTTGCATAATTATTTCTCGCAGTCTGGCACCATTTGCTCCTCCAAAATTAAATCCGGTGTCTGTCATAATCGCACCAATGTCGCCAAAATGATTGGCCAATCGTTCAAGTTCTGCATAAATAACACGTAAATACTGTGCACGCTTAGGCACTACGGTACCACTCAATTTTTCCAATGCCTGACAAAAGGCCATGCAGTGGCTAAAAGAAGTGTCTCCCGAAATTTTCTCCGATAGACGTATTTTTTCATTAACTGGAAGGATTTCGAATAGTTTTTCGCTTCCTTTGTGTACGAATCCCAATCGTGGATCTAAAAGTACAATGCTTTCACCGGCAACGCTGAAGCGGAAATGTCCTGGTTCAATTATTCCGGCATGGATAGGCCCAACCGGTATTTCATAGATTCCTTCACCTTCGACTTTTTGGAACTCATATTTCCATGATCCTTTTTTTGGTCTTTTTTGCCAATCGAAATCTTTTCTTAACGGGAAAATATCATCCGGCCAATTTTCGTGCAGAATAATAGGTCTTTGATCTGGATTTCCTACCGGAGTTAACCCAAAAAAAGTTTGGATCTTTCTTTCATAATTGTCAGCTCCGTGAAAAATAGAACTCACTGAAGGGAATTCTTCCGTGTTTTTTAATTCTACAAAAGGGATTATAAATATATTTTCTTTTGGAATTCCAAAAATATACCAAATCTTAAAACATCCATTGTTGGCTCTTTCATCAGTTGCAGTTATCAGTTTTATTTGCAGATTTTTATTCCGATATAAACCACTAAAAACTTCTTTAATATCTAATGCCTGTACTTCAAACCTGACTGTATTATCAAAGATTTCTGTCTTTGCGTTTTCAGGAATATATTGCTGTATATTTTTCGTATTCATATTAGTAAGTTGAAACAACATTATCAATTAATGTACGTAAGAATGTCGGGATGTAAAAACTCAAGAAAAGAGCTGTCAAAATAAGAGCTAATGGAGGGAGAATCAGCCAGCCGCTTATTTCTCCAGTTTTTATTCCCTCCGGTTTTTCTCCAAATAGCATTTCCGTAACATGCTTGAAGAATCCAACGAACAAAAGTGCCATTAAAAACATTGCTATGATGCTAACTACCGGATGCATTTTTATGCCAGCTGAAAGAATTGATATTTTGGTAATAAATATCCCGAATGGTGGCGCGCCTGTTATGGCAAAAAATCCTGCAAAAAATATTATACCTGTAACAGGGAGTGTCGTAAGTATTCCCTGTATTTTTGCTATTTTTGTTGAGCTGTATTTCAAAAATATTGTACCGGCGGACAAAAAGAGCGTTGATTTTATAAGAGCGTGATAGATCATATGAAGTGTCGCCGCAAAAATTCCTGGAGTCCCAAATCCAAATCCGATTGCGATAATTCCCATGTTTTCAACACTTGAGTAAGCTAACAATCGTTTGTAATTTTTCTGCAGGAGAATGATTAAAGCGGCGATTAAGATTGAAAGCATTCCAAATGTTATCAGTAAAGTTTGGGAGAATGTTTCTCCTATAACCATGTCAGTTATTATTTTGAATCTAAAAATAGTTACGATTGCAACATTTAAAAGAACTCCGGATAGAAGTGCGCTTATTGGTGCCGGCGCTTTACTGTGGGCATCAGGTAGCCACGTATGCATAGGTGCAAGCCCCACTTTTGTGCCATAACCGATTAATACAAAAATAAAAGCAATTTTAGCGATCATTGGATCCATTTGTGTAGCATTTGCCGCTAATGTCTGCCAACTAACTATGCTATTGCTAATTGACGAATCAATAGAAGTGAAATACAAAAGTGTTCCGAAAAAGCCCAAAAGTAGACCTACCGAACTGATGATTAGGTATTTCCACGCGGCCTCCATTGCGGAATGTTTATTGTAAAAACTAATAAGAAAAGCCGTTGAAAGCGTTGTTCCTTCAATCGCAATCCATGTGAAAATTGGACTGCTGGCCGTTATCGCCAAATACATAGCAAGAAGAAAAAGATTTAGAAAAATGAAATACTGCCTAACTCTGCCAAGCCCAATAATTTCTTTTGTCACTTCTTGTCGAAGATAAAAAACTGAATATACAGTCACCGCCATTCCAATAAGCCCGATTATAAGCATTATGATAGCTCCAAATGAGTCGATTGAGAAAAATGACAAAGTCTCATATCCGCCTGGGGGAGCGACTTTTACGGCCACAATGATTGATCCTATGAACGCGATTGCCGTAGCGGCAATCGATGTTGCCTCGAGAATACTTCTGTGTTTTACCAGAAGTCCTAATACTGCCGCCGCCAGAAAAGATGCAAGGATAATTGTTATTTCCATAATTTTAATCTTTTAAATGTCTCATTGATGTTACATCGAGAGATCCGAAATGTTTATAAAGCATAGATGCAAAAACTATCGCTATAATTAACCAAATAATAATATCGAATATAATGCCAACTTGTAGCGCCGCTGATTGTTCAAGGCCTGCAAATACGCTGAAAGCCACAATGCTATTTTCAAAAGAGAGAACACCTGCAATTTGAGAAAGGGCGCCTCTGCGATTGACTATCAAGAAAAGCGAAAGGAATATCGCAGAAAGTGCGAGCGCCAACAACTCTTGATTTGCCATGATTATACCTGTAAGCGGTACTAATTTCTGAGAATGAACTATGGCCGTCAGAACCGCAATAACAATTAGTGTCAGCGGCGTGTTGAGATATGTGCTTACTGAAAATTTTAATTTGTTCTTTTTAATCAGTCTTATGAAAAATATCGGTGCCAGTAGTACTTTGACGATAAATTCTAACAGAATTATAAATAATAAGGAGATCGTTCCCGTTTCCAAAAAAGAATTAACTAATATTAATACGACCGCCAATGACTGAATACCGTACGCTATGGCCGCACCAAAATTCTTTTTTGCTATATGTAGAAATACAATAGTTAAGAATATAACCCCTAATAAAAATTGTAAAAATATAGTACTCATAATTTATTTTATAAAACCAATAGCTACCGCATTAAGAATAAAAGATATCAATAAAATATCAGGTAGACGGAAAAATCTATACTTCGCCATGCTGGATTCGATGATAGCAATCGCCAGGCAGAAAACAAACATTTTTATCACCAAAAAACTTATTCCCATCATTATTTGTTTAATATCTGCTGTCTGCGCAAGTCCGAATGGTAGAAATAGATTTGATCCAAGTCCTACAAAAATTAGAAATTTATTAGCTGATGCCCACTCCATGAGTGCTAATTTTTTGCCTGAATACTCTAAAATCATTGCTTCGTGAATCATTGTTAATTCCAGATGCGTGGCAGGATTATCGAAAGGAAACCTAGCGGTTTCAGCTAAAAGCACTATAAAAAATCCTATAAATGACAACATTATAGGTAGAAAAAACTGAGTTTCTGAAACTATATTACTGCCGGAAATTGCGAATAAATTTGAATCTCCTCTTGGCAATGAAACTGTTAGAAGTGAAAAAATAAGGCCTCCTTCCGCTAGAGCGGACATTGTCATTTCTCTGCTTGAACCAAAACCTCCGAAAGCGCTTCCAGTATCCATGCCTGCGAGCGCCAGAAAAAATGTGCCGATAGCAAGGGCGTAAACAATAAACAGAAAATCGCTCGTTATGTTATTTTCAAGAAACGATGCAAAAAGAGGAATACTCGCTCCTACAATAATCGTTATTGTAAAGATGATGAATGGAGCTACGCGAAAAATCCAAGATGCATCTTTGCTAATCACTTCATCTTTATGAAATAGCTTCCATAAATCTTTGTATGGCTGAAAAATACTTGCACCCTGACGATTTTGGAATTTGGCTTTTATTTTTTTGATAACACCTATGCATAGCGGTGATACCGTCGGTACAAAAATAAGTTGAATTATCCAAATAATAATTGTCATAATGCTAAAAATAATGTAATGATCAGCGCCGCGAAAATATATAAAATATATGCATTAATATTTCCTCCTTGAATCTTCTTTGCTTTAACAGACAACGCGTTAATAAATTTTTGTAATGGTTTATATATGTATGAATTGTTAACATCTTCCACGCCTAATGTAACATTCATAGATTTTTGTAAATATCTGCTTTCAGAGTCCTGATAATCAATTTCATACTGAATGCTTGGTTTTAGTAAACCTTTAAATATAAGGATTATTGATCTGGCGAATCCTGTTGAGGTTATTTCCATGCGTGGAGTCAAGTCTGTACCGCAATCCCAAGTAGCGCCGATTTTTATTTTTTGATTTTTATTAATCAAATATTTTACAAAAATTACCGCAATAAACGCCACGATAATGAAAATAATAAAAAATGCCGGACCTGAGACGTAGGCTGTTCCATTTTCCAAGCCAACACCTTGTGTCGAAGCAGACAGCAAAGCTGGCGCATTTTTGAAAATTGCTAAATTTTCTCCTATCTTTTTTATAAAAGAAATCATCGGTCCTGAAAAGACTCCGAACAGTAGAGCTAATACCGCTATTCCTCCCATTGCCAGCTTCAAAGAAAATGAAGACTCTTTCGCGTGCATAACTTCTTCGCTTCTTGGCCGTGCTAAAAATGTCGAACCAAATGCCTTAACAAAGCAAGCTAGAGCCAATCCTCCGGTAAAAGCTAACGAGCCGGCCGCTGAAATAAATATCCATTTTTGCGGAAAATCTAAAAGTTTTATACCCTCAAATAATGACTGAAACGTCAACCATTCGCTGAAGAATCCGTTAAAAGGAGGGAGGGCCGATATTGCCATTGACCCAATCAGGAAGAAGAATGCCGTATAAGGCATGTATTTGATCAGTCCGCCATATTCTTCCATGTTTCTTGTGTGTGTCGCATTAATAACGGAACCTGCGCTCAAGAAAAGTAATGATTTAAATGTTGCGTGATTCAATGTGTGGAATAGTGTTGCTACAAAGCCCAATAACGCAAGCGATGGCATATTCATAGAGGAAAACATCAATGAGCTACCAAGTCCTAGCAATATAATCCCAATATTTTCGATGCTGTGATAAGCCAAAAGTCTTTTTATATCGTGTTCCGTGAGTGCATACAGAACTCCAATCAGAGCCGATACTGCCCCAACAACCAACACTGCAAGCCCCCACCATGCTGGAACAGGCTGAAGAATCTCAAGAAAAATTCTAATCATCATGTAGATGCCAGTTTTAATCATAACTCCTGACATCAGACCTGACACGTGCGAAGGAGCGGCCGGATGCGCGGCCGGAAGCCAAATGTGGAATGGTATAATACCTGCTTTTGTTCCAAAACCAATCATTGCAAGGACAAAGATTATATCTTTTACAAACAAAGGGATTAAGCCCACATTTGCTTTTATTACTTCAAAATCAAAAGAACCCGTAAATTTATAAAGTAATATAAAAGCAGATATTATGAAGGCCGTCCCGACATGAGTCATCAATAAATAAAGGAATCCCGCCTTAACATTTTGCTCATCATTTCTGTCATAAACCACTAGAAAATATGATGCGATTGACATAATTTCCCACGCAATAAGGAAAAAAATTCCGTTCGATGCGGACACAACAAGTAACATTCCCACTAGAAAGAGATGATAAAAAAATCCCAAAGCCCCTATATCATATTTTTTGTAAAAATGTTTCACGTATCCGATTCCGTAAATCGAGCAGAAAAGAGCAATTAAAGAAATGACAAAAATGAAAAAAGCTGACAATGCGTCGATATTAAAAGACAAAGAAAGGAATTGAAAACCTGACTCTCCAAGTGTGAAAGATTGATTATTCCCTATTGTTATCGCGGAAATTGAAAATATTATGCCCCATAAAGAGCCGATTATTCCAAAAATACCGCTCCATTTATTTGCGATGTCATCATATTTTCGTAGCAATAAAGAGCCTATTGCCCCAACCATAAGACATATAAGCAAAAATATAAAACTTGATGGAGATGCAATCATGTTTATCATATTGATTCAAGAATATTAAGAAGGTGTCGAATAATTATTTTGGGAGATGGGGGATTTCCCGGGATTTGATAGTCAACAGGAATCACCTTGCCGACTCCATCCAACACCGCATATGAACCTTTGTATATACCACCATTTATAGCATCATCCCCTACCGCTACAACAATTTTTGGATCAGGCGTAGCGTCATATGCCCGCCTTAAAGCTTCCTCCATGTTTCTAGTTACTGGGCCCGTGACAAATAACATGTCGGCATGTTTTGGTGAAGCAACGAAATGGATACCAAAACGCTCAACATCGTAATATGAATTGGAAAGTGCGACTAACTCTTGTTCGCAAGAATTATCCGAACCTGCATCTACTTCTCTAATCGCCAAAGACCCTTTATATATTTTTTTTATTTTGTCCTGCATTTGTTTACCTAAAGCGGTGAATTCCTTTTGCTCGTTATCCTCTGCACACATTGGGATTACATTGTTCTGCGTTTTAAATATTTTAAGAAAAAGACTCAGCATGTCCGTAAAATTTATTTGGAAGGCTGAGAGTATATGACATTTTTTCCGACTAGTCAAAGCCAATTTTTTGACTTTGCGGAATTATGTAATTAAGTGGCATTATTAATTGAAAAAGACCAAAGAAGAATGCGATACGAAGTGCTTTTGTTAGCGGCATTTTGTGATGATGCGCACCGTTTGCCGCGGCCACAGCCATTGCGTCAAAAGATAGTGCTATTGCGATCAATAGAATGCTTAGAAAGGTCATTATTTTGCGTCTAAATACTTGATAGATATGTAACCCTGCTTGTCTACCTTACACTGTTTTTCCGGCAATTTGAAATCCGGATATACTGATTTGTAAGTGCTTAATTTGTATGGTGTTTTTATCCAAACATATTCTCCTTCTTTTTTTTCTATATGGCTATCCACTCCGATTTCGACTTTTCCGATTTGTGTATCGACTATATATGCGGGATTTATCCTTCCCGTAGCGCTTCCACCTCTGAAATATTTTTTCATTTCGATTCCTTTTTGGATTGATGTTCTAAAATGTTTTGTTCCTTTGACTGGATCGCAATGGTACAAGGCATAAATTTCTACGCCCAATAGATGTAATTTCCTAAATAAATCTTCCAAAATTTTCGGATTATCATTTATTCCTTTCAGTAAAACTGATTGATTGTAGACTTTGATTGGTGAGTTTGTGAGCTTAGTGATGGCATTAATTGACTCAAGGGTTAATTCGTCAGGATGATTGAAGTGTACGGCGATTTCTATCGGTTTCATTTTCTTGAAATCGTGATACTTGAGTAACATTTTTACAAAATCTTCTGTGATTTTTTCTGGAGCAAACATCGGGGAACGCGTTCCTATGCGAATATCCTGAATGTGTGCGATTTTTCTTAGATTTTTTATAATATATTCTTTCAAGTCCTTCTATTCCCGTTTTCATAACTCCGGAAAACGGTTTTTCGCATCCGTTTTCTTTGAGTTCTTCTATATTTGGAAAGAATTGCATGGCTACGGCTGGCGATTTTTTTGATAATTTCAAAAGGTAATCGGTCAATCTGACCGGCATTGTATCGAGTATTTTTGTAATGTTTTTATGTTGATTCTTCGCGGTTTTTTTCCCCGTCAACTTTTCCAGTTCCTCTATTTTTTTGATTTGATAGATAGCCAAAGGTAGTAGCTAGAGAAAATTGCATAGATCAGCATGATAAATCCGCCGATTGCAAACAACCAATTTTTGAGTGACTGCAGAGGATGTTTAATATTTTTTGATTCCGGCCATGCCGCCCCTGTCACGAGAACAAGTGAGCCTATAAGTCCTGTAAAGAAAACATAATCCACAGGAAAAGGTTAAGTTATTTCTTTTAAAAACCAATTAATACTGTTTTTATACACCTTTATTGTATACCAACGCCATTTGTTTTTTCTGCCGTCGTCGGCTTGGCTCAAGGCATTGAAATAGGATTGCCTGTTTTGATATAAAAATAGAATTGGCGGATATCCGTATTGTAATAAAATAAAATTAAAAAGAAGTCGACCGATTCTGCCATTACCATCTTCAAATGGATGTATATGCTCAAAACGCTGATGAAAATCCGAGGCAATTTCCAGAGGATGTCGTTTGTTTTTTTTAACGCCCTTTAACCAATTTAATAACCCATTCATTTCCGACCTGACCTGTCCGGCAGGAGTGGTATTTCTATTGTTGACCACAATATCCACCTTTTTGTAGCCGGTATTTATTCCCAATCCACCCACTAATAACTTATGTAAATTTATTATTTTATGTTGATTCAGTTTAAATTTATCACTTTTTATGAGATTAAAGACCTCGATAGAATTTTTTACCTCCTTTATTTCTCTGCGTTCTATCGTTTTTTTAATATATTTTTTTTGTAGTATTGAATTAACTTCGTTTTGGCTTAATTTACTACCCTCAATAGCATTGGATTCGAAAATAAATTGTACCGCATAACGTGTCCATAGTTGCTCTTTTTTAGCATCGGATAAATTGAATATTTTGTATTTAAACTCTATTTTTAAATTTTCAATCTTACATGTCTGTTCTTTAGTGAAAATGCTATCGAATATGAATAAATCGGCTAATTTTTCTTTAATCAAGTATTTTTCTTTGACTGATAACTTCTGACAATATTCGGCTAAATCGTTAGGGATATTTTTGCCCAAATAAACTTGTATTTTTTTATTCGCACCATTTATCCTGATTTGCTCGTTAAGATAATAATATGGCTTATTCTTTATGATTTTACTATATACTTTCGGCATGGAAGTTAGGGATACTTTTTATACACTTATTGTATCGCAATATATTACATTTGTCAAAACATACATTTTAAATATCTCTACCTTCAGTAGGTCTATTTTAAAATTGGCGGTGTTTGTTGGACAAAGTTCGAAACTATTTCGAGCAAAATCCAAAATATTAAAGTAAAAAAATTACGCATAATATTTTTATTCAAATTCTCTTTATTTTATCTCCCATCATCAAAAATTCTTTTGGTTTTGGGCGAGAATTGTATTCTGAACTCATTGCATAACCATATGCTCCGGTATTTTTTATTTCCAATATATCTCCAATCTTAGGTTTCGTGATTATCCGATCTTTAGCAAAAACATCTCCTGATTCACAAATATTTCCAGCAATTGTTACTTTTATTTTTTTGCCACTAGGGTTGCTTATATTAATAATCTCATGATAGGAGTCATAGATAGCAGGACGGATTAAATGATTCATACCTGAATTCACACCTACAAAAGTTTTGGTCGGGTTATACTTTATGTCAGTTAGTTTAACAAGTAAAGACCCTGATTCTGCAACTAAATATCGTCCGGGCTCAAAAGAAATTCTGATTCTTTTCCCATATTTTTTATTAAAGTTTTCAATCTGTTTTTTCATATCAACGGCAAACTTTTTTACATCAAACGGTTTTTCTTCTGGTCTGTAAGGCACACCAAATCCACCACCAAAATCTAAATGGTTTAATTCAGGAAAAAGTATCGCAGTATCAAACATAGCTTTTACTCCTTTTAAGAAAGTACCTGCATTTAAAACGTTTGACCCTATATGTTGATGTAGTCCTGTTACATGTAGGTTGTATTTATGAGCCAACTTTTTTAATTCTTTAATTTGAGAAATATCAATTCCAAATTTACTGTCTGGTCCTCCGGTAATAACATGCGAGTGGTGTCCTGCTCCCACCATTAGATTTAATCGCACGGATACTTCTCTACCTTTAAAATGTTTCCCAAAAATTTCTACTTGATTCAAAGAGTCAAGATGAATTCTGATTCCTTGTTTTGCCACAGAGATAATTTCGTTTTTATCTATACTCCCGCAAGTAAATGTAATTTTTGAAATTGGAACGCCCGCCTTGTGTGCAATAGCTATTTCTCCAGGACTTACGGTTTCAATTCCAAAACCCTCTTTATAAACGATTTTTATAATTTCAGGATTAGAATTGGCTTTGCAGGCATAATATAAATTTATTCCTTTTAGATTTTGCTTCAATTCCTTACACTTTTGTTTAATTGTATTTGCATTATAAATATATATAGGTGTCCCCAATTTCTGAGCTATTTTAACTAATTGATTATTTTTCATATTTATTTTAATAACTCATTTGTGGAAACGCCAAGTGCTTTAGCGACTTTATGCACAGTCGAATAATGAAGGGTTTCTTCTTCCACGCTCCAAACCGCTAATATAAGACCTGTGAACGCCTAAAATGCTTGCAATATCGCCTTGCGATAAGTTCTTTTTTAGGCGTATCTCTCTTAACTTTTTACCAAATTGTATTACTTCGTTTTTCATAAGGGGTTTATCCACACTTGCAAGAATTTTAGCAAATGTTGCATGATTGGTCTATGGATAGCAATCGTTCAACACCTCTTTCTTTTCTGAATTTACTTTCGGCGTATTTCGCGAAGCGAAATTTGAATTGCGAATTTTGGCGGAGAGAGAGGGATTTACCCCTCCGGGGCACGCCCAGCAGAGCCCATCTTGAAAAGATGGCTGCTCTGCGAAGTAACAGGTGGTTATAAACTTCTCATCCCCTCTCTTCTTAACATATTTTAAAAAAATCTCTACCTTTGGTATAGTTTTTTTAAAATGGCGGAGAGAGAGGGATTCGAACCCCCGAGGAGTTTGCACCCCTAGCGGTTTTCAAGACCGTCGCCTTCAACCACTCGGCCATCTCTCCACTTTTGTTAGGCTCACTGCGTTCAGCGGTGGCAGAGCCACACGCTTCACTTGTTCGCGCTCGCGCCGTGCGCTCGCCGTTTAGCATATTTAGCCTGTTAGCTCGCGAATTATATTACATCTCTTCTACTACGGCAACCCCAAGTAGGGCAAGGCCGTTTTGTAGGATCTGACTCACAGATTGAGTCAATTTTAGTCTGAATAATCGGTCTTTTGGATCTTTTGCGGTCAAAACGGGAACTGAGTTGTAAAAAGAATTAAATTTCTGCGCCAATTCGTATAGATACTGTGATAATAGATTTGGCTTGTAGTCGCGTGCGGAATTGATTAACTGTTCTTTGAATTTTGGAATTGCGCGTAAAAGTTGGGATGTTTTTTCTGCGATTTCTCCTTTATTCTCCGCGGTTTTTCCCTCTTTTTTCGCGGATTTCGCTTTTCTCAAAATGCTGCGTGCTCTTGCGTAAGTGTATTGCATATATGGCGCGCTATTCCCCTCCAAAGAAAGCATTTTGTCCCAATCAAAAACTATATCCGTCGATCTGTTTTGAGAAAGAATATTGTATTTTACTGAACCGATTCCCACTAGTTCTGCGACCGCATCTTTGTTTTTTAAATTCGGACTTTTTTCTTCGATAATTTTCTTTGCCCTTTTTATGGCTTCCTCAAGCACGCTATCAAGCAGGATGATATTTCCTTTTCTTGTGCTCATTTGCATATCTTCCATTCTCATTCTTCCGAAACTCACATGAAAACCTTCATTTTTGTACCAAGGAAATCTTTTGGCAGTCTCAAAAAGTTGCTTGAAATACATGTTTTGAGCCATATCAACGACATACAAAATCTTCTCCGGTTTCCATCGACCTATGCGATATTTTAGTGTCGTCATGTCTCTTGTGGAGTACAAAGTTGCACCATCCTTTTTCTGAATCACCATTGGAGACATATTCTCATCGTCGAATTTTGCGATGTATGAGCCTTCTTCTCCTTCCACAAATATTTTTTTCTTTTTTCCTTCTGCAAGTACATCGTCCATTTTGTCCTCATAAAAACTTTCTCCTAACGTAAAATCAAATTTTATTCCTGATAGTTTTTTGTAAGTTTTGTTTATATCTTTCAAACTTTCTTTCACGAACCATTCCCATAATTTTCTATTTTCTTTGTCCCCTTGTTCAAAATCTTTGAATTCTTTTCTTGCAAGGTCTTCAAGTTTTGTGTCTTTTTCGGCTTCATCATGAAATTTCACGTAAAGCTTGAGCATTTCATTGATAGGAGCTTTTTCCAAAACTTCTTTTTTGCCCCATTTTTTGTATGCGTAAATCAATTTTCCAAACTGTGTTCCCCAATCTCCTATGTGATTTATTGAGATTGTTTTGTACCCGACAGCTCCCAAAATATTGTTTAGAGTCTGACCGATTATTGTAGATAATAAATGATGTACTCCGAGTGGTTTCGCAATATTTGGGGAACTGTATTCGACTATTACCGTTTTCTTTTTCCCTTCGTTAGACTTGCCATATTTTGCCTTCTCCTTGAGGATTTTCGCCATTTCACTTTTCAGTGCTTTTTCGGAAATAAAGAAATTTATGAAACCCGGACCTGCTATTTCCACTTTTTCTATGAGTGTGTTTTTTGGAATATTTTTTACAATTTGTTCTGCTATTTCTCTTGGATTTTTCTGCATTATTTTTCCAAGTTTCATCGCAATATTCGCCGCATAATCTCCGTGTGAAAGATCGGACGGATATTCTATCGTAAGCTCACTACGTTCAGAAGTGGCAGAGCCACATTCTTCACTTGTTCGCGCTCGCGCCGTGCGCTCGCCATTATTTTTTAAAGTTGCCTCTACAGCTTTCTCAAGAATTGATTTTATTTGATCTTTTATCGTCATGTTTAAATTTTTAAGAAGTAGGCTTTTTCCTGAAGCGGAATTTTTGAATCGTCCGCCGTTCGCCTACCCTCCACTCCCAAATCAACTGACGGATTTTCCGGAGTAAGGATATATTCTTCTATTTCACCACCTATGTATTTTACGATATTCATGCCCATTTCTCTCAGGATTTCGCCGAATTTGTCGAGGTGCATATTGCTCAAATCTTCCACCAAAAACATTGAATTTACTGTACGCATTGTTATTTTCGTTCTTTCGCATTCCCGATAATTCCAGTATCTATGCACTATCCCGCCTTTATCCATGTATGAAACTTCGCCTTCACCCGCATTGTAAACCTCTATCGAATTTATCGGACGGAACGGCTCTCCACCTTTTGTATAGATCAAATTCAGATCTCCGCACAACCAATCCATATCTTTTCCACGAACCGGAAGCAGATATTTTAGATTGAAATATTTACATAGGTCTTCCAGCGCAGTTTTGTGCGCCACTTCTTCCCCATCTTTGGCTCTAGAAAGCAGTTTTGCGACTATGTGCTGGTGCTTTAAAGGTGAAACCCCAAACATCCCAAAGGCCTCATCCCACGCTTTGATATACGGCTCATCATGAATATCTTTATCTTCAAATTCCTTTTGGCGCTGAGCCCAAATGCCCCTCAGTAAGCTTTGAATGTATGAAATGCGTCTCGTGTTGTTTACATTTCTTATGAGGATTACCCCCACCTTCAGGCCTGTGTATTGCTTAAATATATTTTCGTCTATTGTGAGATTCATAGATTCCGTTTTTACTTCTTAGCCTATTCTAATGAAAAGGGGGTTGATAAATCCAGCGTTTTTTGATATAATGACACGATACAAACAAAAACTAATAGAAACAAAAATGAAAAAGATACTCTCAAAATTATTTGCGTCACTGGCCATTGTTGTGACGCTTATAAGCTTTACGGCATTTGCCGCTGTGGATAAAGATTCACCTAGCGACGTAATCGGCCTTAAAGGTATTGCCCTAAAAGAAGGAGCCAAAATCTCATGGGACAGTGCCACCGACAATCTCAAGGTAGCCGGATATCAAGTACACTATGATATTAAATCCGTTCAAAATCCAGGAGAAAAATATGCTTTTGTGAAAGATGTTGGGAATGTTCTTACATATAACGTAACCCCTCTTGAGAACGGTAAAAAGTATTATTTTTCGGTAATCGCATACGATGAAGCCGGAAATGAGAGCGCAAACTGGGGAGCTCCGGAAGTATCCGTGACTCCTGCGGCCGATGCGCCTGAAGCAAAAGACAATACCGCTCCTCAAGTTTCCAAGGCTCTGGCCTTGAGCAAGGAGCAAGTAAAGATAGTTTTCTCTGAAGAAATCATTCTTCCGAAGGTTGATCCTCAGGACGCTTTCCAAATTGAAGATGAAGATACACTTGAGCCTTTGGCAATTTTGAAGGCGGAAATGGACACAGAAGATCTAGGTAAAAAAACTGTTATTCTTTCTACTGCGCCTCAAACAGATAAATCAAAATACAAGCTTACTGTTGGAATAGATATTGAAGATACTTTTGGGAATCCTGTTATTAGCGGGACTTCCGACACTGCCGAATTTGATGGTAGTGGTGCGGATAAAGTCGCGGCTGATGCAAAGGGACCGGAAGTGGTTAAAGTTGAACCAATGGATAATACTCACGTAATTGTGACGTTCAACGAGACTGTAGTTTTGGGAATTGACCCTTCTCAAAATTTCAATATCGTGGAAGCGGCTGATGCTACAAAACAGCTTCAGATTCTGGGTGTTGAACTTGGAAAGAATAGTGAAAACGTTGAGGATTCTTCGGCTATCGTGACGACTTCTCCTCAAGGTGAAATTAAATATACGGTTTCCGTTCTTGGACTTAAGGATGAGAGTGGAAATGAAGTTAGTGCCGCAAAGGCTACTGGTGAATTTACTGGCGTTGCGAAGGCTAAAACTCCTGACAATATCGATGATATATTGCCTCCGAAAGATATTGCGAAACTTATGGCTGACTATGTTTTTTCTGCCGGAAAGTACGTCGTAAATCTTTCATGGGAAAATCCCGTGGAGAATAAAAATGATACAAAAGAACAACTCGTTTATTTGAGCCAAGATCAAGGAACAAGCTACGCGAAGAAAGCGAGCCTTGATGCCGCTGCTACAAAATATTCCGTTAATAATCTTACTCCCGGAGAATATTGGTTTAAAATCACTCAAAAAGATACCTCAGGAAATGAAAGTGAAGGTATCGTAAAGAAAGTGACTTTGGCTGAGACTGGGCCTGAACTTCTTGGGCTCGTGGCACTGTCTTTAGTGGCCGGAAAATTTGTGACTAAAAAAAGAAAATAGTCCTCAAAAGGACATTATTCCAGAACATCCTTTTGAGCTTAAGCTTCTTTTCTTTATTTACGATCATTGCGTGTTAATTGAACGCAATGCGCTCAAAAAGATATTCTGGAATAATGTCCATATTTTAGAAATATTTTATCTTTTTTTAATAAAAATTTAATCTTCCTCTCGTATTATGGGGGCATGGTTTTTGTGAAAATTTTAAAGTGGCTTAGGAAGTATGCTTTCCAAATTGTTTTTATTGGCGCTATGTCATGCGTTATTTTCGTCTTGGACTTGCCTGACGGCAGATTCCACGCGTATTTCCTTGATGTGGGACAAGGAGACAGTCTGCTCATACAAACGCCTGGAAACAAACATATTTTGATAGATGGCGGGCCAAAAGATTATGTGATGCAAGAGCTCGGAGACAGTATGTTTTTCTTTGATAGGACTATTGATCTGATGATCCTTACTCATCCTCATGCCGATCATGTTAGCGGGCTTATCAGCGTGCTTAAAGATTATGATGTAAAACGCGTTATGGCGACTTTTGTAATATATAAAAGTGATGGATATGCGAATTTTCTTAAAGCCGTAAAAGAAGAAGGCGCTGAGGTTTTTGTCGCCGATAGCAAGGCTGATTTTGATTTTGGAGATGTGTTTATAGACACACTTTATCCATTTTCAAAAATCAACGGACAGACTTTTAAAGATGCGAATGATTCGTCGATTGCGGTGAGAATTATTTATGGAGATAAATCTATTTTTGTCGGTGGAGATATCGGGCAGAGCGTCGAAAAAAAGATTGTTGCGAAGTATAAAGATCTAGCATCTGATGTTTTGAAAGTTTCTCACCATGGCAGTAAAAATTCTTCGAGCGACGTGTTTCTAAAGGCGGTAAGCCCAAAAATTGCCGTCATAAGTTGTGGCAAAAATAATTCATATCATTTTCCGACAGAGATTGTTTTGGATGTACTAAAAAAATATAACGTAAAAATTTACAGAACGGACTTGGACTCGAAAGTAGAAATAGTTTTTTAAAGTCTTTCTATTCCCGCGCCGAGGCTTCGAAGTTTTTCTTCGATTTTTTCGTAACCTCGATCTATGTAATTTATATTTGAAATTTCCGTTATACCTTTTGCTATCAATGCGGCGATTATCATTGCGGCGCCGGCTCTTATGTCACAGCTTGCAATCGCCATTCCTTTCAGTAGAGTCGGCCCCGAAATCAACACTTGATGAGGATTCAAAAGATTTATTTTTGCCCCCATTTTTTCAAGTTCGAAAGTATAGTTTAATCTGCCTTCAAATAGCGTTTCAAAAACTTTGCTCACTCCATGTGCTTGAGTTAGAAGGACGGCAAATGGAGCTTGCAAATCGGTTGGGAAGCTAGGAAAAACGGCTGTCCTAAGGGTTCTTACCGCTTCCAGTTTCGTCGCCGGATTTACTTTCACTCTATCTTTTCCTATTGTTAAAGGCACTCCGACTTCTTCAAGTTTTTGCCAAAGACTGTCTAAATCGTTCGTATTAAATCCTTTTACAAGAACACTTCCTCCCGTTGCTGCCGCGGCCAGTATCATTGTGCCCGCTTCCAAATAGTCGCCTGTGATGCGATATTTCACTTTTTTCAATTTTTTTACACCTTTGATTCTTAGAACATTTGTTCCAACGCCTTTTATTTTTGCTCCTCTTTTATTTAAAAATTCACATAAATCTTGTACGTGCGGTTCACATGCGGCAAGCCTGATTTCCGTTTCCCCCTGCGCTAAGACTGAGGCCATGATTGCATTTTCTGTTGCTGTGACACTTAATTCCGGAAGAATTATTTTTTTGCCTTTAAGAATTTTGCATTTCATATCTATTCCTTTTTGATCATCAATCACTTCGCATCCAAGTTCTTTGAATGCGTGTGTATGTGCGTCCACAGATCTTTTTCCAAGGACGCATCCGCCCGGATATTGCATTTTTACTTTTCCTGTTCTTGGCAAAAGTCCACCAAGTATCAAAATTGATGCGCGCATTTTTGTCACCATTTCATTTGGAATTTCTTTGTCGGAAACATTTGAAGGATCTATTTCAAGCACATTATTTTCAAATGATGTTTTTGCGCCAAGAGCTGTGATAATTTTTATCATTGACCTCACGTCTTCAATGTCCGGAACATTCTCAAGTGTGACTTTTTCTTTGGACAAAAGTGACGCGCAGATTATCGGAAGCGCCGCGTTTTTTGAACCGCTCACTGTCACTTCTCCTTGAAGTTTTTTGCCTCCTTGTACGATGAAATTAGCCATAATGAAGGTATTATACAGATTTTCTCTAAAATTTAAACCTTTTTGATGGGTTTTGAGGCCGGAAGGCATTGATTTTCCCCCTTATTTCTGCTAAAATTAGTAGATTTAATAAAAACAAAAACAAATAAAAAGATGAAGGTCTCCTCAAAAAAGTTAGCTTTTGTGCTTATTGCGATTTCCATCGTGGGAGGAGTTTTCGTGAATAAGGCCTTGAATAAGAGCGATTATGACATTATCAACACATCTGTTTTGGGTGTTTTGAAGGCAACTTATGAAGACATTGCTCCGTCCGCTTCTGATCTTGCAATCGTGAATGTTGTTTTGAATAAAGAGTCTGACCCGACTGAAAATTTCAATTACTACAAGTATAAAGCCAGCATCGTCGTGAAAAATAATGGCGGCAGGCTTATCAATGCACGTCTTCTTTTGCGCGGAGACGGGAATCAAAAAAGTGTGGTCGTGAGAAATACCGATTATGGATTTTCTTTGGCGAAAGACGGCACCTATATCATCAAAAATTATGACGTCATTTTTGACGGAAATTACAATGGCGGGGAAATTCCGATTTACATTGATATAACCGATAAAACCGACACGGACACTACAAATAATGTTTTTGTTTCGAAAGTTTTTGAGGGCCCAGCGAAGATCAAAGATATTTTTATTTCCGATATTTCGCCAGATGGAAAAATAGAACTTAATTTTAATGACAATAAATATTTTGTAAAAAAACATGGTTTCGAATTATTTCGAAAAGATAATGTTTCTTTGGAAACTGGAGAGGGAAAGTATTTTGAAAATACAGCTTTTGAAAAACCGATTGGATATCATGTCTATGAAAATTCTTTAAAAAATCTTGAAGCGGACTTTGATAAGACTGAGCGTACTGAGGAAAATTCTCATTATGTGAAATTTTCGGAGCATCCTTATGGCGCGACCAACAATCATTATGTTTTCGTGAAAGCCACAAATCCAGAGAATGGATATTACGGAGTGAGTGACATCATAAAACTTGGGCCGCAAACAGATATGAATAGGGCGCAGTTTGTAAAAGCTTTCGTTGATTATTTGAAGATTTCTTTGGCTAAAGAGGACATGCTTTATTACACGGATGTAAGCCCTGATGAATGGTATGCACCTTATGTTAAAACAGTTTACAATCTTGGACTTTTGAATACTGCTTCTATCAGTTTTTCTCCTGAAAAAAAGATTACACGAGGTGACGTTTTGAAATTGGTAATGGATTATTTTGAAGCTGACCTTACACAAAATACTGAAAAACATTTCAAAGATATTGATGAAAGTTCACCTATTTACCCTTACGCCCAGAGCTTTTTGGCCGATGGCAAAGCAAGTGGACTAGGTAGCAAATTTGCACCTGATTTACCCGCAACGCAGGATTTTATAAAAAATATTATAGATGAATATAGAAAAAATAATTAAATTTTATTTCCTTTTTGTGATGATTGTTTGCTCAACCGTTGCCGTTGGCGCGGATAGAAACACTCAAACTTTCATGGCGAATGTTTTGGGATATAATTCCGTACAGCATTCTGTTAAAGACGTCGATAACAGGAAAATCGACCTTGAGATCTCAAAAAATAAAGAGGTTTTGTATGTGGTTGCAGGAAATACAAATGTAGATATTTCAAAAATATCTTTCAAGACTTATGATGACGAACTGACCTTGAACGGATTGAAATTTAAGATTTCAGGAGTGCTTTCTGGAAATATTGATAAGGCCGTTTTGAAAGATGGCGATGAGATTTTGGCTGAAGGAAGGGTAGAAAACGGATATGTTTCTTTTGGAAACGTCGGATACAAACTTGATGAGAATTCTGAAGGATTTGTGACCGTTGAAATTGATGCCGGTAAAAATTTGAGGGCGGGCGAAAGAATAAGGCTCGACATAGAGGATTCAAAAGATGTTTATGTGATGGTCGGTGGTGAAATTTTCGAATTAAAAAACTCTTTTCCTTTGAAAGGAAAACCTTTGAGTGTCGTTGCATTGCGCAAATGGGAGCCCGGATACACTATGCCTAAAGGCGCTGTAGTAGTGAAGAAATAAGTTTTAGATATTTTCTAGATAACATTTTTCGCAGTAGACTATTTCTTTGCGATTCGGTGCGTATGTAGTTGATATTTCTGTCCCGCATTTCATACATTTTCTGTCGTATAGTTTTCTCGGATTCATTTTCCCTTTTCTTTCGAAATGCCTGCAATCGTGACATAGATGAGGCAAAGCCAATCCGTGTTTTCTGTAAAACTTTAATTCTTGAGGAATTATTTTGAAAGACTTTCCATCTTTTTCACATTCTATAGTTGTATTCAAAATTTCATCTGTTACTCCCGATATATCGTTTGGGAGATCGTTTGCTTTTGTGCTTTTTAGTTCCGTTTTAGGCTTCTCATAGTCCTCCCAAAGAAACCCCTGTTTTTCCGCAGAAGTTTTATCTAATGGAAAATAATACTGAGCCATCGAGCTGTTGTATCCGATAAGGCTTATTTTGGGATCAAAAAATTCACCCCATTCCCCTGTTTTCTTTAAGTGTTCAATAATCCTTGGTAAAAGTTTTTCGTATTCTTCTTTTGTGTATTTTTTATTTAGGATGCAGTATTCGTTGTAATTTAGATTGGTGCATCCGAAACAATTGCTTAGTTTATAGCAGTAATCACAATAAAAAGTGTCGTTGACCTGCGAGCATTTGTTACAAAATTTTACATTATTCGCTCTATAAACGCCGACCGATTCATAGATAAAACTTGAATCCAGCCCTGTGTTGAAACAGTCATATCCTGTGTTCATCATGCCATCCCAAACATATTTACAATCCTGTGATTCCATTACATCAAAACAATTTGTACAATTTTTTGAATTGCTTATGTAGTCGCCCAAACAATTTTCACTGCTATCTATTTCGAGGTTTTTGTGTGGGATTTTTAGCCTTAGCTCCGCCAATTTTTCCTTTGAGTCTCTTATGTTTTCGTATGTAAATTTGAATTCGTTTATGAATTTTTCATATTGTTCTCGACTTAATTGTTTGTTGAATAAACAATATTCTTTGTGATGAAGGCCTACACATCCGAAACAGTTTTTGCATCCGATTAAGTCTTCGCAAAAGAAACAATCGCTGATATTGCTTGAATTAAAGCAGTAAAAACAGTGATAACCTCCCGTCACTTTTGTGCACTCGTAACATAGTTCGCATGAGAGCGCCCAAAACATATCCATGGAGTCCTTGCCATAGGCGCTTGTCGTGCAGTAATAAAAATCTTGAGACTGTTCGCTGTTGAAACAAAGATAGGAATCTTTTAATTGACTTGTGTCATTGCAATAGTCGCTGTTTTCATTTGCCCTGTTATCGAGATTTATCTTCGGTACTTTTACGCAAAGCTCTTCGAACTGCTCGAAAAATGGCCTATTAAAGTCAAAATCCACTCCGTAATCAAGTGCATTCCATTTGTCTGACCACCATATTTTTTGTTCATAGACTGTGTATTTTGTTGTCGGCGGATATACGGAAAGCATGTCTTGATTTGAAAAAGAACACTTTGCTTTGTACAAAGTCCTTTCATTTCTGAAACACATTTTGCGCTGCATCCTGCACGGAGGACAAAGTGTTGGATGAGGAACATTCATTTTCGCGTAAAAATCTTCATCTTCTTTTTCGATGAAAAATTTCGCTTCACATTTTTTACAATTTTTATTTTTTCGTTCCATATGTCTCCATGTAATCAAACAATTTTTTGTATGATTCTTCGTGTGGAACAAAAGTTTTGTCGTTGGCCTCTATGTGCTGTTTTAGCTCTGCCACCTGCATGAATTTCACTTCTGAAACTTCTTCCGGATCGAGTTTTAGATCTTTTATTTCCATATCTTTTTTCATGAGATAAACATCTTTGTGTTCGTTGTTTACGAATTTGCCTTTGTTGGTTACGCAAGAATCTTTGACTTTAAAAAGCAATTTTAAGCCTCTCTCTTCAGTATCAAGACCCAATTCTTCTTTCAGTTCGCGTATTGCCGAAGTTTTAGAATCCTCTCCTTCCGAAATATGGCCTGAGCAAGACACTTCCCAAAGACCGGGGAATGATTCTTTTTTCTTTGCGCGCTTCTGAAGTAAAAGTTCGCCACGACTATTCAAAATCCAAATATCCACAGCCATATGCCAGTCTCCATCTTTGTGAACTTCTGCTCGAAGTTTTGTTTGATTTAGTTGCTTGCCGTTTTTGTCATAAAGGTCGAAATATTCCATTTGATTGTTTTTTGTAGATGACGTAATTTCAGTTTAGCTCTTTTTGAAGCATTTGTTAACCCTTAAGTGCCTTAATGTATTATCTCTACATACTTGAATGCGCTGATAATACCTTATACACGGGAATTACCGTAGATTTGGAGCGCAGAATAAAAGAACATAATACTTCCAAACTTGGCGCGAAATACACTGCTGCACGCAGACCTGTGTACCTTGTCTATTCAAAAAAGTTTCGAAACAGGTCGACGGCTTCGAAGGCCGAGAGTCAAGTGAAGGGGCTCCACAGAGAAGAAAAGTTAGAGTTAATAAAAAAACCGGTGTATAATTATAGCAATATTTTAACCTCAAAAAATATGGCTAAAGGTAAAGATAGTCGTAAGGAGAAGAAAAAACCAAAAAAAGATAAGAAGAAATAGTTCTCGTCGTTTTCAGCTTGTTCTTCTATATTAAAACGCCTCAAGTATATGAGGCGTTTTGGTGTTAGCCGTTTTGACTGCATCACGGCACGAGAATGTGCATTTAGAATTTGATTTTGCCTACAAATTCATCTGTAGTGGTAATTGTGTTTGGCATTGTTGCGTAAAAAACATCTGTCATTATGCCAGATTCAGCTGATCTTATCGTGATATTGAACATGTGATTGTCTGATTTTAGCCCATTTGGGATATAATATTCTACCCCATCCAGTTTACCTGTAAAATCTGAGAAATAGTGATACTGCACCCTTAGTGCCTTTTTGCCGCCTACTGTTGTTTTTTCCACCTCAATATCTTCTAACCCTAAACCTTTGCTTTTAGAGAAAATAAGCTTTAGCTCGTTTTCTGATTTGTCGAAATCAAATAAAGACCAGTTTGTTTGAGCAATATCGCCGCTTCCTGTAAGTACAAAATCTGAGCGTTCATACCATATTTCCGGAGTTTCTTTGTTTTGGTTGCCTAATTCATCTTCAAAATTGAAAAAGTATAGCTGTTCTTTGAAATTGGATTTGTCGTACATTACCGCGCTGCCAAATGTTTTAGGTACGCACATTTGTGTTGGTTCGCTGTCTACTTGGATTATAAAGTATTCATCGTTGTGGCAATCTACCGCATCATCTACAAGTTCGTCGTATGTTACGTATTCGGTCGTGAATGGATTTCCACTTGTTAGCTCATATGGAGTGTCCATGAATTTGCTCTTCATTGTTCGATGAAGGAGATTTGCCATTTGTCCGCGAGTTACATTTTGATCCAAATTTGCAAAGGCTAGCGGAATGATATGGCCATCTTCTGCTATTTCTGTGAGTTCTTTGTACCAAGGCGTACCCTCTTCAAACGAAGCTCCAACGGTTTTTAGAGTAATTTTTAGGGCCTCTGCTAGATTCACTTTGCTTTCTGGGCTAAATGTTCCGTCTGGATTTCCTTTTACTATTCCTTGAGTTTTAGCATAACAGACATATTTTGTATACCATTCATGTGGAGGTACGTCTGTGAAACAGCCTTGATCCCCATAATCGTCTACAGGGTTTGCGGCGCTGAATTGCACTAATCCTTCTACGAGTATTTTTAGAAATTCAGCACGATTTAATTTGCGATTTGGTTTGAATTCGCTGTCTGAGTATCCTTGCACTATGTTTAGATTCGATAGAAACGAAATGTCCTTTTCGTATTTGTGAGTGCTGTCTACATCGAGATATTGGACTGTGGCAAAGGCTGTTTGGGAAATCAGAAGTGAGAAAATGATAGAGACCAGTAGGAGTTTTTGCATTTTTTGTGGAATTATGTTATAAATCGATTGTAGCATCTTTTTGGTTTAATACCAATGCTCTGTTCAAACCTGCAGGAGTCCATCAATGTGAAGATCTGATTTTTAGCTTAGGCGAGGCTGAGGCTAGCTCGTCCTTCTATATTGCAACGCCTCAAGTATATGGGGCGTTTCGATTTTTTCTTTTAGGTCCATGTCGGCGATTGTGCGGGAAATTTTTATGATTTTTAGGTAGCCTCGGTTTGAGAGATTTAGTTTTTCGGAGGCGCGATTTAAGATGTCTTTTGCGTCTTGCGTAAGTTCGCAGTATTTTTTTATGTCTTCGATATCCATGTCGCCGTTTCGTGAAATTGAGGATTTTGAGAATCTTTCTTTTTGCATTTTTTCGGCGTTTTCCATGAAGGATGGATGTGAAGATTTTTGAGGATTTTTTGGTTGCGATTCTTTTTCCAAGACTTCGTGTATGTTTGATTTTTCAACTTCCACGAAAATATCGAAGCGATCGAGAAGTGGACCGGAAAGCCGTTTTTGGTAGTTGCCGATTTGCGAGTCAGTACAAATGCAACGAATCTTTTTGTCCGTTTTAAATCCACATGGGCATGGATTCATTGTCGCAAGAAACATAAAATTTGAAGGAAATTTTATCGCCAAATTTATGCGAGAGATGTTTATAAATTTGTCTTCGAGCGGTTGTCTTAGAGAGTCTAAAACTGTCGGATTGAACTCTGCAATTTCGTCAAAAAATAAAATTCCATTGTGCGCAAGTGAAATCTCGCCCGGGCGGGGAATGTTTCCGCCGCCTATTATTGACGACATCGTTGCGGTGTGATGAACTTCACGGAAAGGTCTGGATTTTACGAGCGGAGAGTCGGCATTTAATAATCCTGAAACCGAATAAATTTTTGTAGTTTCCAAAATTTCTTCTTTTGTCATTTGCGGAAGAAGGTGTTTGAAAGCTCTGCAAAGTATCGTTTTCCCGCAGCCCGGAGATCCATGAAGCAAAATGTTGTGCCTCCCGCAAGCGCCTATAGTAAGAGCTCTTTTGGCCTTTTCGAGTCCTATTATTTTGTCGATAAAAGTAAAATCGCAAGTGTTTTGGTCCGAGTCTTCGTTTGCACTTTTGTATGGCAAAATTTCTTTTTTGCCCGAAGCAAATTCCACGATGTCTTTCAAGTCTTCGATGGGAATTATCTCTATTCCTTCGATAAAACTCGCTTCCAAAGCATTGTCGGCAGGTAAAAATATTTTCTCAAAACCCTGCTCTTTTGCGAATTGTGTAATGAGTAATGCGCCGGCGATGCGATTTACTTTTCCGGTCAAAGACAGCTCACCAACGATTATCGAATTTTCAAATTTTTCTTTTGGGACTTGTTTGCTTTCGATCAACATACTGAGGGCTATCGGCAAATCGAAAAGTGCGCCTTGTTTGCGGACTTGAGCCGGCGCGAGGTTTATTGTTTTTCTTGTTTTTGGAAATTCCATCCCCGAATTTTTTATTCCGAGACGCACTCGTTCTTTTGATTCTTGTACCGAAGTATCGCCTAAGCCCACTATCGAAAATGACGGCATGCCGTTTGAGATGTCCGCCTCGACCTCTATTATTCGGCATAATAGACCCGTAAAAGAGCATGAATATATTTTTTCTGCCATAGTTTTTTTGTTAGAAAACTATCGAACTATGACAGGTCGACATTAAATTTTCGTTAAATATTCTTAAAATTTTTCTAAAATCTATCTACTCGAGGATGATTCTGAATTTTTTATCTTTTGTTGCGACGTAGACCACTCCCCCATTTGCGGTGGCGATGATGTCTTGAGGATATTCTTTTATTTCCGGGAATGTACCGAAATTTTTGAAAGTGCCTAGTCTTGGGTCGTACAAATTTACGCTGAAATTTTGGCTTATTACCATGATTTTGTTACCGTATATCCAATCTGTTTTTAGAGTGTTTTCTATCTTTGTTTGAGTCGGTGCACTTATATTTTTTGCGCCTAAGTCCATGAGCCACCAATATTCTGAGTCTGCCGTTTTAAACTGAAAAAGATTTCCGTCGGGAGAAAATTTCCATTCCGTTATGCCGGCGTAATCAAAAACAGGAAGTGGCGTTTTGGTTTTGATGGAGAGGTCTACGGCATACGCCTTCAGTTGTGATTCCGTGGCTATTTTTGGGTTTTCAATAACAATTGCAGTGTATTTCGATCCAAAAATTTTTGAATCTTTAATCTCTTCCGTAAAATACGTTAGAGCTTTTTTCAAAGAATCCGATTTATCAAAGAGTTTGTAGTTTTTTGTTTCCTCATTGAACATGATGTCATATAAGATCTCTTTTTCTTTTTCCGGGATTACGTCTGTTTCTTCGATGTATGGATTTACTTTGAATGCCAAGGTATAAGGTATCGTTTTCCATAATTTGAAATCCATCGGAATCAAGTCCTGCTGAAAATTTTCTTTTGAGATTATTACTTGGTAAGTGCCTGTTTTTGCTTTCAGTTCACACGGAGAGTCGACACAGAAAAATGTTTCTACTCCAAAAAGTTCCGCTTTAAATGGCGCTTCTCCGTAAAGAGTCACTTTTCCGAAATCCAAAAAATTCGCCCAAACAAAATACAAAATAGCACTGCCTAAAATAATCAGAAAAAATGCCACTCTCCTGCGTGTTTTGCTTTTTTCTTCGTCCGGCGTTTGATATTGCTCGTCATCCATTCAGGATATTTTTAAAATGTTTTATGCCGAGGAATTTCCCCTCTCTTGTTAATTTTACGGCAATTACATCTATTCTCCAACTTTTATGCCGGATTTCCCTTGCGAGATTTAAAAAATTTATCGCAGCTTTAAGTGTTTTTATTTTTTTCTCATGCGTAACAGACTCCTCTGGTTCGCCAAAAAGATTCGACGATCTGGTCTTTACTTCAACAAAAACTATTTCTTGCGTGATTATTTCAAATGCCACGATGTCTAGCTCCCCTTCCCGGAAATAAACATTCTTTTGCAAGATTTTGTAATTATTGGCAATAAGAAATTTTTCAGCTATGACTTCTCCTGTTTTCCCGAGCCACATCTTGTCCATCAGTATAAGGTTATTTGGTGTATGACTAGTCGTACACCATGGACATTAAATTTTTATAAAATCCTTGTTGAAGAGTGAAGTTTTTTAGTGTAATACTTGTAGTCCGAGCACATAGGGGGCAAAGGAAATTCTATAATTAAAGCTTATGTCTGATCAAAGCGGTTTTGTTCCGCCTCATAGTTTGGAGGCAGAAAAATCCACAATTGGTTCTATCTTGATTGATAAGGATGCGATCACAAAGGTTTCCGATTTTATTAAAAGTGATGATTTTTATCATGATGCACATCGGCTTATCTATCAGTCAATGGTCGATCTTTATGATAAAAGAACTCCTATCGATTTGGTGACTTTGACTAATATTTTGGAAGAAAAGAAATCTCTAAAAATAATTGGAGGAGCTTCTTATTTGGCGCTTTTGGCAAACGAAGTTCCGACCGCCACTCATATTTTTCAGTATGCGACTATCGTCAAACAAAAGTCGATTTTGAGGAAATTAATTTTGGCGGGAGATGCGATAAAAGGGCTTGGATATATGGAAGAACAGGATACGGAAGAGCTTATTGAAAAGGCTGAGCGTTCGCTTTTTTCAGTTTCTCAGACATACATGAGTGATCGTTTTGTGCATATTAAAGATGTTTTGAATAAAACTTATGAAAAAATTTCCGATTTACACGATCCTGAAGCGAAAGAAAAATATCGTGGTATTCCCACAGGATTTAAGGCTTTGGATAATCTTTTGTCAGGACTTCAACCTTCGGATCTTGTAATTCTTGCGGCCAGACCGTCTATGGGAAAAACCGCTCTTGCGCTTAACATAGCCCAAAATGTCGCAAAAAGAGGAAAATGCGTCGGACTTATTTCTCTCGAAATGTCGAAAGAACAACTTGTTGAAAGAATGTTTTGCTCTCTTCTTTCCGTCGATTCATGGAAAATGCGAACTGGAAAACTTAGTGATGATGATTTTGGAAGAATCGGATCAATCATGGATGAGCTGAATTCTATGAAAATTTTTATAGATGATTCTATTGGAAATTCTATCGCCGAGCTCAAGGCTAAGGCCAGAAGGCTGAAAATGGAGAATGGGTTGGATTTCCTTGTGATTGATTATTTGCAACTTATGAGCGCCGGCAGTTCCGGCTATAGTTCTCAATCAAATCGTGTACAAGAAATTTCTGAAATTTCCAGATCTTTGAAGGCTTTAGCTCGTGATCTTTCTATTCCGATTTTGGCACTTTCGCAGCTTTCTCGTGCGGTTGAAATGAGACCTAGCAAAGTTCCACAGCTTAGTGATTTGCGTGAATCTGGAGCGATTGAGCAAGATGCGGACGTTGTTCTGATGATGTATCGTGAGGATTATTATGAAGAAGATACAGATAGAAAAGGTGTCACAGATTTATTTATCAGAAAACATAGAAATGGGCCTATTGGTCACATCGAACTCGCATTCAAGAAAGAACAAATGAAATTTTTGGATATTGATACGAAGAGAAAGTTTGATGATTATGCAAAAATGGAATAAGTAAGTGAATCTTTGTTCCTTTGCGAATATCCGCAAAGACTGGTAATATTTTCCCAGATTTTTTAATTTATTTAAATATGGCGGTCACACAATCCAACGAATACCAAGACAGGTTGAAAAAACTTTCCGATCTGAGAGATGGCGGAATCAGTCCTTACGTTGGCAGATATGATAGAACTGCAACGACAAAAGAGGCTTTGGCGCTCGGAGAAAAGGGTTCTTTGAGAACTCATGAAGAGATTATGGCTAAGCCATCTAAGAAAGCGCTGAAGCTTTGTGGAAGGCTTATTTCTTTCCGTGAACATGGGAAAATTTCTTTCGGAAATTTGCAGGATTTTGACGGAAAAATTCAGCTTTGTTTTATGGAAGATTTTCTTGGAAAAGATAAATTTGAATTTTTGAAAAAGACTGATGTTGCCGATTTTATCGGTGCGGAAGGTGAACTTTTTGTTACAAAGAGAGGTGAAACTACGCTTTTTGTTTCGGATTTTGTTTTGCTATCAAAGGCACTAAGACCGCTTCCTGAAAAATGGCACGGACTTCAAGATCAAGAGCAAAAATACAGACAAAGATATTTGGATACTGTTATGGACAGAACTGTTCTTGATAGATTTGTTTTCAGAAGTGGGCTTATTAAAGCACTTCGTGAGTTTTATTGGCAACAAGGATTTACGGAAATTGAAACGCCTGTTTTGGAAAATATTTCTTCCGGCGCGAGTGCGAGACCTTTTATCACTCATCACAATGCGCTTGATATCGATGTTTATCTTCGAATTGCGGCCGGTGAACTTTGGCAGAAAATGGCGATTGTTGGAGGTTTTGAAAAAACTTTTGAAGTTGCGAGATGTTTTAGAAATGAAGGAATGGATCCAAGTCATTTGCAGGAATTTACGATGGTTGAGCATTATGCGGCTTATTGGAATTTTGAAGATAATATGGAATTTACGGAAAAAATGTTTGAGTCTCTTCTTCAAAAAACTGTCGGGACTTTGAAAATAAATGTCAAAGATAGAAATGGCGAAGACAGAGAACTTGATTTCAAAGGGCCTTGGCCAAGAAGGAAGTTTACGGAGATTATCGAACATGACTGCGGAATCGATGTTTTGGATTATGTTGATGATGCGAAGGGTCTTCTAAAAGCCATCAAAGCTAAGAAGATTGTGATTGAAAAAGCTGAAAGTTTGGGATATGGAAATTTGGTTGATGCGCTTTACAAAAAGGTTTCCAGACCAAAACTTGTACAACCGACTTTCGTGACTCATCATCCCCTACTTACAAAACCTTTGGCGAGAAAGAATGACGAAAATCCAACTATTTGCGATACTTTCCAACTTTTGGTAAATGGATGGGAAGTCGTAAATGCGTATAGTGAGCTTGTAGATCCCACAGATCAGAGAGCGAGATTTGAGGCGCAAGCAAAAGCAAAAGCCGGCGGAGACGAAGAGGCAATGATGATGAATGAAGAATATTTAACTGCGATGGAACACGGCATGCCTTGTATGTCCGGCTGGGGGATGGGAATAGATAGACTTGTGACTCTTCTTACAGGACAAGAAAATTTGAAGGATAGTGTGTTGTTTCCACTGATGAGGCCTGAGGGAATTGAAATTGCAAGAAAACAAGTAAAAGAAGGGCATGTATATAGCCAAGAGGAAGTTTATAAAAAACTTGGGTTGTAAATTATAGGGTTGAGTATACCGATTGTGCATTTGATGAGATAAAAAAACTTGGCAAAAAGACCGCCAAGCGTGTTTTGGATAAAATAAAATTTTTCAGTCAGCAAAAAGATCCTTTATCTTTCGCTAAAAAACTTGAAAATCCTCGCTTTGGGATGTATAGATTTCGCATCGGGGACTATAGGGCAATCTTCGATATAGATCGTAATGGAAATATTACAATCCTTCTGATTCTTTCGGTTAAACATCGAAAAGATATATATAAGTTTTAACCTTTAGAAGTTTTTGTAGATATTTTTTCGATGCCCGATATCTACGACCAGAAATTCTATGTTTGTTTTGTCCTGTTCCGATAATAAAAGCAAAGCTCTGTAGTGTCCAATTCTTAGTCTATGCGTCGCATATTTAAATAGTGTTAATTTTTTGAGAATCGTGAAGATATTCCTGTGATTTTTCAGGCCGGTTAATTTCTCGATAATTCTCTCTTGCTCCGAAAGATTGAATCTCTTGAACTTTGCTTTTGCCTTATCTGTAAAAATAAATTCTATCATCTGTTTTAAATTACCAAGTCGCTTTTGCCCGAATTGATTGATTGTTTGTATTTTTCATCAAGACGATTTCTATTCATGAACATTTCGTAATCTTCAATATATTCAGCGATTAATTCATCGCATCCGTGAAAATATGGAAGCATTACAACTTTGCCCTCTCCTTTGTTTGTCACGATATAGCTTGTTTTGTCTATATTTTTGGCTATTTCGCCTATTTTTTGTTGCACGTGAGTAGTCGTTATTATTGTTACCATATATGATAGGTTATATGTTTTATCATATACATGATATCTGTGTGTTTGAGATCCGTCAACAAGCATTGTGGCATGCAGATTTAAAATTTTCTTAAAATAATTCTAAAATCTTGAGATTGGAAAATTGGAATAGGTGGACATTTTTGTGTTTTTATTTCAAAAAAAAGCTCCACACAAGGCGGAGCTTCAAAGAAAGGATAAAGTTCAAAGACTAAGCTTTTTTGACCCTTAGCGCGGCGCAGAACGAACCATTACTATCGTGAGCGTTCGCATTGAACAGGAAGATACCATAAAGGTTACCATCGAACGCCTCGCCGGTTTTTCTAGTAGCTTCATCTGTTTTTGACCAAACCCAACCATTTTGTACTCTTAATTGTTCATAAAGCTCTTTATCAGCCAGTTCAACACCCATTGATACAGCAATATCCTCGGCATTACCATTTATCTTGTATTGCGGAGAATCCGTTTGGGCTTGTTTATCATACATAATTGTCCTGTGTTCCAGTGCAATTTCCGTAACATCTCTCTGGGCAGAACGGAACTGAATTTCACCATTCTTTTCACCAAAAACATTCATTTCATGGCCTTTTTCATCCAAGGCTTTAAGCTTTCTCATAGCTTCTGGGTCTGCTTTGAGTGATGCATCAACATCTTTCCACTGTACCCCTTGATGCAATTGTGGAAGAGCGTCAAAGCGAGCCTTAAATTCCCCAAACCATTTTTGTTCCGGAGTAAGTTCAGGCTTTGGTGCCGATGCCGTGTCTGTTATTAAATCTGTTTTTCCCGAAGCAGGCTTAGATTCATCGCTATTTGCAAGGTCTAGAATCCCCTCTACTCTTGTCTTTAAAGCTTGGTTTGTAAGATCACCTGCTCTTACGTCAGTTGGATCTACAGCTGTTTTTCCATCATCTATGGTTCTTTTTGCAATATTCAGTGCAGTAACTCCGACCGGAGCTTGTGCAGTTCTTCTTTCCACTCCATCCCAAGGTGCTTTTGCTTCTGGTGCCATATAATTTGTAATTATAAATTAGGAGAGCATTAAACACCTGAATGTGTGTTTTTGTCAAGTGGGAAGTTTTTGGTTTGAGGTTTAGTGCTTTATGAAGGGGGGATTTTTTTGTAGAATTGGGATAGTAGTTTATACTTGTTTTATATGAATAAAGAAAAAGAATTAAAAAAATTGAAGATTGTTACTCAAAGGATTGTTGAAAATTATGATCCGGAAAAGATCATCTTATTTGGGTCTTATGCTTGGGGAAAGCCAAACAAGGATAGTGATTTTGATATTTTGATAATAAAAAATGGTAAGAAAAATTTCCTTAATGAACAGCAAAAAGTACGTAGAATTGTTGATGGAGAAATAGCTTTGGACATACTTATAGCAACCCCAGTTGAGGTTCAAAATAGGCTTAAAATGGGTGATTTTTTCTTTAGAGATATTATTAATAAAGGCAAATACGTTTATGCCAAATAAACAAGACAGAGATCATAACGCAAAGGAATGGCTTAAGAAAGCCCATCAGGATGAGATATCCGTTTTAGCTTTGTTGAAAAATAATATTGGTTCTCCAAGTGTTGTTTGTTTTTTGAGCCAGCAAATGGCAGAAAAACTATTAAAGGCATATTTGGTTCATAAAGTGAAAGATTTTCCTAAGATTCATCAGCTGGATAGATTGGTAAAGATGTGTACTGAAATTGATGATAGTTTTGAAGTACTAAAGGATGATGCAATATATTTAACTGCATTTTATGTTACCACCCGATATCCAGGAGATTATCCTGATTTCAACTGGAAAGCCGCGAAGAGTGCAGGTGATAGCGCAAAAAAGATAAAGAATTTTGTTTTATCAAAGATAAATGAATAAGATTGCAGTTTTAGATTTTGGAGGACAGTATTCGCATTTGATCGCGAATAGGATTCGTAGACTTGGTGTTTATACTGAGATTTTGGATCCGGAAACGCCTTATGAAAAACTTTTGGAATACAAAGGGATTGTTCTTTCCGGTGGACCTTCGAGCGTAAATGATCCAAATAGCGCTAAATGTGATAAAAGAATTTTTGAAATTGGTGTTCCTGTTCTTGGCATTTGTTTTGGACATCAGATTATTGCGCATCTTCTGGGAGGCTATGTTGAGCACGGGAATGTTCGTGAATATGGACATGCAAATGTGAAATTTTCCGAAAAAAAAGGTGTTTTTGAAGGAATTCAGGACTATGAAGATGTTTGGATGAGTCATTTTGATCAAGTAACTAAATTGCCGGAAGGGTTTGTGGAAGTTGCAAGCACCGAGGACTGCCCTATTGCGGCGATGGCTAACTACGAAAAGAATATTTATTCTCTGCAATTTCATCCTGAAGTTACACATACGCGTTGCGGAAATATTATTTTGGAAAATTTTGTGGCAATGACTGCAGCTGCTAGAGATTGGAGTATCGATACATATGTTGATGAAATTATCGGTGAAATAAAAACAAAGGTCGGTGATAAAAAAGTGTTCCTGATGATAAGCGGCGGGGTTGATAGTACTGTTGCTTTTGCGCTCATCTGTAAAGCAATAGGTGCCGAGCGGGTATACGGACTGTTCGTCGATACCGGATTTATGCGGATGAATGAAAAGGAAGAAGTTTCCAGCGCTTTGAAAGAGCTTGGAGTCACAAATTTGCACGTTTATGATGCCGGCAAAGAATACATCGATGCGTTGAAAGAAGTTTACGAACCGGAAGCTAAACGCAAAATTATTGGTGATTTATTTTTGAGTATTCAGGAGAAAGTTTCAAATGAACTTGGACTTGATCCAAACGAATGGCTTTTGGGACAAGGAACGATTTATCCTGACACTATCGAAACCGGTGGAACAAAACATGCGGATAAAATCAAAACTCACCACAATCGAGTGGAGAAAATTCAGAAATTAATAGAGGCGGGAAAAGTCATCGAGCCTATTTCTCAGCTTTATAAAGATGAGGTAAGAATGGTTGGAGAAAAACTGGGGATAAAGAAAGAACTTGTTTGGAGGCATCCTTTTCCAGGTCCCGGACTTGCTGTTCGTATACTTTGTGCGAAGGAGGCGGACTATCCGGAATCTTTGAAAAGCGTTGAAGCTAAGATAAACGAGTTTTTGGCTGACAAAGGCTTTAAAGGACATATTCTTCCTATAAAGAGTGTTGGAGTGCAAGGAGATGAGAGAACTTATCGTCATCCGCTTTTGCTTATAGGTAAGCCTTCGGATTGGGATAGCTTATCCACTCTGGCTACTCAGTTGACTAATCAATTCGCCGACATCAATCGCGTACTCTTGTGCTTACAGCCTAGCGAAATCACGTCTACGGCTATACGTAATAAATACCTAACTTCTGATAGAATTTTGACTACCCAGAAGGCCGACAAGATCGTCATGGACTATATTGCAGAAGCCAAAATCTTGAATGACATATGGCAGTTTCCGACTGTTCTTATTCCCCTATCGTTGGATAGTCGACCCGAGGAATGCGTTGTCCTTAGGCCAGTAAACAGCCAAGAGGCTATGACTGCAAACTTCTACAGAATGGATTTTGAGAAACTTGCGGAGCTAACTTCTAGGCTTGCGAAAGTGGAAGGAGTTTATGGAATATTCTATGATATCACCAATAAACCACCTGCTACGATTGAATGGGAGTAAGATTTTTTAATACTTCATGTCCTAGAATTTCCCGCACTCTTTTTCGACGAGGATTTAAATCGTGAACGTATTGCCTTAGTGGAGTATTTGGTCCATCGCTGGATTTTATTCTGATTTCTTTTCTTTTAGAATCGAAAAAGCGATCTCTTACTCCCAAAGAACGCACTGGCTCTCCTTCCCAAATACAATCTGAACCATCAAATTTAAGGGCAATTTTCCATCCATTCTCAATCAATACTCTGGATTTTTCAACTACATAGGAGGCTATCCCTTCAAGGACATTGCATGGAAAAACAGGTCCATGATTAGAATCGCTACCACGACGAACACCCTGAATATGATCTATCACACAATATGGCACTTCCTCTCCTACATCGAACGCGTATTTTAGCATAACGACGCCAAAATCATGCCCCCCCCTTGAAAAGATATAATAATTCCCTGATTGCCTGTATTCATCTCTATAAATCCAAGATTGTGATGGTGTAACCTGAAAATTTGGTCCACCTTGCATCATCGCCAATGAATGTTCAATAAAAGAATCTTGATCTCTTCCTGAAAAACTTTCAGACATACACCCTAGAGTATCGGATATTCTCCGCCATATCGCCACCTGTGCTTCTAGCGGCTCCGTCTCGACCATTCTGTTAATTTCGCGAACGGTCTTAACTCCCTTCAACTCCTCTACTGTCTGAGCATATTTTTCCAATGGGTCAGCATCATACTTGCCGATATATCCGTCACCTAAACCCCCTATATCCATGCGATCTTGTTTAAAATAATTTAGCGCTTATTAAAACACTGATTTGCAAATTAGTCAAAACCTTTATCCCAAAGCCTTATAAACTTATCTTCTCCGGCATCTTGATTTTCATACCGAGGTATTTTTCTGTGAACTCTTTGAAGCGCGCAGGATCATCTGTTGTGAGGAATTCTTTTTTGCCTTTTTTTGATAACTTTCCCTCTATTTCTGGATGTCTTCCGAGATAAGTTTTTAGGCTTTGTGCTGTCACTTCTCCTGATTCGATTATACGGATTTTTTTGCCTAAAATTCTTTTAAAATTTTTGAGCATTAGTGGGTAGTGAGTGCATCCAAGAATGAGCGTATCCACGTTATTGTTTTTTATGTCTCTGAGATATTTTTTTAGAATTGAGTGAGATTCTGGTTTGTTTTGCCATCCTTCTTCGATTAGTGGAACAAGTAGTGGGCAGGCTTTTCCGTAAACTTTTATATCTTTATCTAGCTTGTTGATCTCTGTTTCGTATACCTTTGAATTTATCGTAGCCTTTGTCCCAACTACTCCTATCCTTTTGTTTTTTGTCACCTCTATCGCCTTCTCTGCGGCCGGAATTAAAACACCTAAGATTTTTCGATCTTGCTCATCTTTTCCTTTCAAATATTTTTCCTGAACATGTCGAAGAGATGTGCTAGATGCCGTGTTGCAGGCAAAAATTATTAGTTTTACTCCTTTGCTAAAAAGGTATTCCACCGCTTGCTCTGAGAACATTTTGATATTTTCCGTGCTGTGATTTCCATATGGAGCTCTACCACTGTCCCCTAGGTACATGTAGTCGTACTCAGGCAAAAGCTTGAGTATTGGTTTTAGGACTGTGAGTCCGCCGTATCCTGAATCAAATAGTGCAATCATTGCGCAAAATATACCAAAAATTGCTTTGCAGAGCCAGTTATAATATCATGGTGCTAATGTTTAATGATAAAAATAAAAAATTTGCCGTTTCTTTTGTCTTGATAGGCCTTGTTTTAGGCCTTCTTCTTACTTGGCAATTTCAAACCGAAGTCCCAAGGGGCAGCACTTTCCCCGTTGATGAGATTGATGCAAGGAAGGATTTATTGAAAAGTTTTCTTGATGAACAGACCTACTCTCAGAGCAAAATCGTGTTTTTACGTAATGAAATAGAAAAATCGCAGAGCCTAATAGAATCAAAAACTAAGGATGTGAATATAGAGACTCTTGATAAGATTAAGAGGAAAATTGGCCTTAGCGTTACGGAAGGAGAAGGCGTGGAAATTGTAATAGATGACGGGCCAACGGCTTCCAGAGAAGGTGCGGAAGTTTCCGATAGCTTGCTTGTGCAAGCTTCTGATCTTCGTGATCTTGTGAATATGCTGAATTCCGCAAAGTCTGACGCTATTTCTGTGAACAATCAAAGAATTATAGCGGAATCCTCTATCTCTTCGATTGGGACAAGCATTCTTATCAACAACACTTATATTTCTCCACCTTTTACAATAAATGCTGTGGGAGACAGTGGCAGTATTATGCAAAGAATTATGAATGAAGCCTTGTTTCCTTCGATATACAAAAGATCGAAGAAAGGCGAGATTCGATTTAAGGCTGAGCCAAAGGCTTTTTTGTCTATTCCTATCTACAATGGAGATCTTAAAACAAACAACCTAAATATCGTAAATAAATAATGAATAAAAGAAAAATTTACATATTGATAATCGCTATATTGCTTGGCAGTTTTATAGTAATCGAGGGGAGATCTTTTGATATTGTAAATAACATTATTTTGAGGGATTCGAAAAGCGATGTGTTTAAGGAAATCAAGGTTTTGAGGGAGGGAAATCAAAATCTTAGGGATGAGATTAAAGATTTGGAAGCTACTCTTTCGAGCCTTTCCGACAAAGATTTGGCCGTAAAAACCATACAAAATGAGATTGAAAAATATAACAAACTTTCCGGAGAATATGCCGTTTACGGGCCTGGCGTTTCGATTGCGATAAGCGGAAAAATCACTGCACCATGGATGGTAGATTTAATAAATGAACTTTTTCATGCCGGAGCTCAAGCTGTAAGCATAAATGGTATACGTATAACGAATGAATCTTCCGGATTTGATACTCTTCCGAAGGGACAGATTTATATAGATGGCACGATTTTGAGTCCTCCTTACGTTTTTAATGCGATAGGGGAAGCTATCACCCTGAATAATGCTCTAGGCGCCATAGGCGGCATTTTTGATAGGATAAGAGCAACATTTGGGGGCGTTTCTATAGTGCTAGAACAAAAGGATGTGCTGGAAATAAACTAATGAACCTCTGAAAGTTTATTTGTAGTACAAGAGAAGCCAAAGTGGCTGAAGTGCCAGAGTGAAAAGGAGGATTGTTAAAAGAATTCTTTTGTTGAATTTTTCTATTTTTACGTTCAAATGGACATCTTTCATCTCTTTTTCTTTTGTCTCTATTTTTTCCTTCAATTCCTGTTTCTCTTTGTCGCTTTGATACTTATCTCTGTGAAATTCGAGCATTGGAATGCTACTTCTGAGCCGTGCTTCGAGCTGGCCCACTCTGTAATTTGCTATTTCGAGGCGTTCTTGTTTCACATTTAACTCTTCTTTGACATCAAAATATAATTTTTTATATATCTCATGATCTTCCTTTGATGGATCTGCTTTAGTCTTAGCCTCAAAAACCTCCACTCTGTCTACATTGTCTACTGCTTCGTCTATAGACTTGTCTATAGACATCTCAGGTATAGACATGTCGACATTGTCTACTGTGACTGTAGACACCTGTCCACCCTTAAGCTTGCGTATTTCGCCTTTATTAAGCCAAATACGCCCGTCTTCTATACGACTAGACAGCTTTTTAGATTTTATATACCTGTCTAGTGTTCTTATTGACACTTTTAACAATCGGCTTGCGGCTTTTCGGTCTAGATTATATGTGGACAAGGTGCTGTCTAGTTGCATATCTATTATGTATTTAATGTCTATAGACAAGACATAGACATCTTTGCCATGATTTTATTCTCTTTGTCTATACGTGTCTAGTTGATTGTCCACTGAACTCTCTTTATAATTGAATTGTTCTCATTCCTATTCCTACATTTCATGCGTTTTATTAATACCTTATTATTAGTAATCGTGTTCATTGGCACTTCAATGTCTTTAAATTTTAGCGTATTAGCTGAAAATTTTGATGATGCCTATGTCCATGAACTCTTTGCGGGGGTAGACGTCTCTAAGGTCGAATTTGAGGGAATTTATCCTGGAAGTCAGCTTGGCGCCGACACTAAGAGTGGAGATTTTAATCGCGATGGAATCCAAGATATTGCAATTGCCGCGCCTTTTGCCTCTGTGGACGAAAGAAAATGGAATGGGCAGGTTTTAGTGTATTTTGGAAAAAATGATTTTTTTCTAGATAAAGCCAATCTCTCTAATTTCACTGCGGATATTATTATTACTGGACGAATTTCCGGAGATCAGTTGGGAACTTCTATCACCACCGGTGATTTTAATGGAGATGGAGCTGATGACTTGGCGATAGGAGCTTATAATGCCTCGGCTTTCTATGCTTATGAGAAAGACAAGCATCCGGGACAGGTCTATTTAGTTTATGGAAAAAGTTATTGGAGCGAGAAGAATATAGATCTTTTATATAGATCCGCCGATTTTACGATGTATGGAGTTGAGGATGGAGATGCTTTCGGACTATCTATGGAAACTGCCGATATAAATTCCGATAAGATTGATGATCTGCTTGTCTCTGCGCCTTTCTCGTCTTCTACTTCAGGAGAGGGGAGCGGAAATGTATATGTTTTTTATGGAAGATTTTCCGGTATTTATTTTTATCCTTCTTTTTCTTCAAATGCGGATATTGTTTTTCACGGACAAGTTAAAAATGAAAGATTTGGAGCGTCTATGGCGGCAGGGGATATAAACGGTGACAAAAGAGTTGATTTGCTCATAGGCGCCTACTATTCGGGCATTCAAAATATGGATAAAACCGGACGCGTATATATTTATGAAAATAAAAAATTCGAAAGAATTGTCAATAAGCCTACAAATGTGGTTAACGGGATTTTTGATAATGAATGGTTTGGGTTTTCTATTGCGACCGGAGATATAAATAATGATGGCAATAAAGATTTTGCGATTTCGGCTTTCCCTTACGAAGGACCAAAAAATAAAAGTCGCGTGGCCTTGTATTACGGCAGAAGTGATTTTTCCAAAAAAAATGTAAAGGTAATTTCGCCTGATTTTGTTATTGAAAATCCTTTAAATGAGATTTTACTTGGAGCGAAAGTTTTGATGGAAGATATGGATGGAGATGGCTTGAGTGAGGTCATTGTTGGCGCTCCCGGAATAGGAAATTCTGTCAGCCTTAAAGAGGGGAATGTTTATGTTGTAAATATTGATGAGAAGAAATCCCGCTACAGTATGAGAAAAAATGAATTTTCTTCAGTAATACACGGAGAAAATTCTGATGATTGGTTTGGGTTTAGTTTGGATACTGTGGATTTTAACGGGGACTCTAAAAAAGATTTACTTATCGGCTCAAGATATTCTGATTTTCCGAATCGTATAAATGCTGGAAAGGCTTTTGTGTTTTTTGGCGAGGATGGCGCTTTTGGCATAAAGAAGCCTGTTTCTGATCTTGATAATGAAAGAACTGTCTCGAGAGGGGAACTTGTGAAGATGGTCACAGACAGGTTTGATTTGAAAAATAAAAAAACCGATAGCATACAAAAATGCATGGATTATAAAGAGTTCTGTCTTTTTAATTTCATGGCGATGTCTTCTTTTGACGGCATAACTCTCGATCCCGAGCTTATTCTTTATCCTGATGTTGAAAAAGATAATCCTTATTATGAGGAAATAAATATTGCCACGATGCTTGGGGTTATCAACGGCTATCTAAATGACACAAATAGCCCTTTTAGGCCCGAGGAAACTATTTCCAGAGTAGATGCACTGAAAGTTGTTTTAACTGCGACAGACCTTTTAGATCCGAAATATCGATTCGAATTGTCCAAGGAGCTTGGAGGAGATGATAAGCTGGCTAGTCAACCTTCATATTTTGTTGATATTAACCCGAAAATAAGTTATATGTGGTGGTATCCGCGTTATGTAAATTTTGCGGTAGACAATGGTATTGTCGACAAGTATGAATACTTTAGACCTGACGAGCCTATAACGATGAAAGAGCTCGATAATATGATTGTTCGAACATTTTCTTTCATAAACAAGTAAGATGAAGAAATTAACGCATGAGGAGATACTCCAAATCAAACCTTCTGTCGAAGACGTAAGCAAAGCCAAAAGAAGTCCTTTTGTGGCCGTACTCGATAATGTTAGAAGCCTTTATAATGTAGGTGCTATTTTTAGGACATCCGATGCGGTTATGCTCGAGAAACTTTATTTGTGTGGAATCACAGGACAACCACCAAGAAATGAAATTTCGAAAACCGCTCTTGGCGCTGATGAAATTGTTCCATGGGAGCATTCGGACTCGGCCGTGGACACTATAAAAAAACTAAAAAAAGACGGCTATACAATATGCGCCGTGGAGCTTGCACATGAGAGTATTTCGTATGAGAAGGCTGATTTTAAATTTCCGCTTTGTCTTATTTTTGGACATGAAGTCGAGGGAATATCTGATGAAGTGATGGAGCTTGCGGACATGGCTGTAAAAGTACCGATGCTCGGACGTGCAAATTCTTTGAATGTTGAGACATGTTATGGAATAGTGGTTTATGAAGTTTTAAAAAAATTGAATGAAAAAATTTAGTATTTTTACGTGGAGTATTATTGTTGTGATTTTTGTGGCGCTGTTTTTGGGGATGACTTATTTTGTCGGATTTACTAGGTTTGGGAAACCCCTCGAGTATAATAAAGGGAATAATGCTGTGTGGGCAGGACACGAATGGGTAGAGGAGGGAAAGACTTTTTATGAGATAAAAGATTTCGTAGATAATTTGCAAAGGCATCAAATTTCGAATGTTTTTTTACATGTCGGGCCTATTCTTGAGAACGGAGAAATAGAGCAAAAATCATATGTTTATTCCTCTTATTTTTTGAGACAGGCGAAGAGAATAAACAGCAATATAAAATATCAAGCTTGGCTCGGGCAAATACGCGGCAAGCTGGATTTGGACGATGAAAATATCCGAAGGAATGTGGCTAATCAATGTCGTGTTTTGGGCCAGTTCATCGGCTTCGACGGCATCCACTTTGACATAGAACCTATGTCCGATGACGATATTGGATTTATAAAATTACTTGAAGAATGCAAACAAAATATGGCTGAAGAAAAAGTTTTGTCCGTTGCGTTGCCGGATATAATTCCGGAATCTTTTTTGTGGTACACGCAGAATGTTTTGAAGTTTGATAACGTTAATTCGGAAATAAATTATAAAAATGTGGCTAAGTATGCCGATGAAATCGTAGTGATGATGTATGACACAAAACTTGGATCTGATTGGCTTTATAAAAAGTTTATCGTCGAGGAGGTTTCCAGAATCACTTCTCTTCTTAAAGATCGAAAAATTTATTTTGGAATTCCCGCATATGAAAAAGGAAATGAGAAGTTCGATCCAAAAATCGAAAATGTAAAAAATGGAATACTTGGCGTCATCATGGGCCTTAATAATGCAAGGAGTAATCTTGATAGTTTTGCCGGTATAGCTATTTATCCGTATTGGGAAATATCTGATGACGAATGGAAAACTTTTGACGAATTATGGCTTAACAAAAATGACTATGTCTATTAAATTGAGTTTTACAAATGAGGCTAAGGAACAAGTGGGGGAAAGCATTTTTAAGCCTTTGTTCGCGCGTTTTTCGGAGATACTCGCGACTAAAATAAAAAAAATCATCGCAGAAAAAAACGGAAAAATTTCTCTGATTATCGTTAATGACAAAAAAATACAAAAAATAAACAAAGAGTTTCGTGGCTTCGACAAGCCAACGGATGTGATTTCTTTTGAGTACATGGAAGATTCTTCCGCCGTACATGGTGGCGATGAGCTATCAGTTGGGGATATATTTATTTCTTTGGATACCGCGAAAAGACAGGCGAAAGAACGTGATCATAGTTTTCAAAAAGAACTCGGAATTTTATTTGTACATGGCCTTCTTCACGTTTTTGGATTCGATCATGATGACGATAAAGAAGAGGCTGAGATGGAGAAGTGGGCCAAGAAAATTCTTGGATAGGCCTTTTTTGTAGGCTCACTGCATTCAGCGATGGCAGAGCCATACGCTTCACTTGTTCCCGCTCGCGCCGTGCGCTCGCTTATAATAATGCGTCCAAATCAACACTTTGCCAGTCGTCTGAGAGCTCTGATTTCCTTTTTAGGGACAGCGCGATTCTTGGAGGAAGTAAATCTTCAAGATATTTTTGTGAGCCTGCACCTTGAATCTTTGAGGTTTCTTTTCTTCGAGTAAGCTCAAAATCCATTTTGTGCATATTGAATTTTATCTTGCGCTCAGTACCGACTTCCAGCTCCTGCATGCCAATATCGACGAACAAAGGATGTGTGTCGTCTTCGGTTATTTCCCCTCCCGCTGAGATGATTCTTTGCACGATTTCTTCAAATGCGTCATCTCTGCCAGCTGACCTTGTCTCATCTATTTCCTTCATTGCCGGTTTTTTTCCTCCTACTCCCATGTTTTTTTGCGTTATATGCTATAATTCAAGTATGACTTATAAAGGGAAAAAAATAAACAAAATTTATTCTTCGGGTGAAGGGTATGATTTGTGGGCCGAATATTATGACAAAACTTTGTCATTTTTGAATGGCCTTGAGGGCAATGAGTTGAACTTGATCCTTAGTTGTGTAGAAGGCAAAAAAGTCTTGGACTTGGGATGCGGTACGGGCAGGGGAATCAAACATTTGTATGATTTTAAGGCCGCGGATGTTTACGGAGTTGATGTCTCGAAAAAAATGCTGGAGATTGCAAAAAAGAAATTTAAAAAAGCTAATTTTGTCCTTGCAGATGCCGAAAATTTACCCTTCGAAGACGAGTCTTTTGATGTTGTCACCGCTCTTTTTCTTATCGTTCATGTCGGAGATTTAAAGAAAACTTTTGAGGAAGCCTATCGAGTTCTTAAAAATGGCGGAGTTTTTATCTTGAGCAACATCAATCAAAGAAAACCACCAAAATTGAAGATTTATAATGATGAAGTTATCATAGAATCTTTTTACCATATGCCAAAACATGTTCTCACCGCCCTTGAAAATTCTTTTTTTGATATAGTAATCGATGAACTTGTGTACGAGGATGGCGTATGGATAAACCAAATCATAAAAGCTGTCAAAAGGGCTTAATTGACAAGAACGTCGTCTTCAAATAGCATTGTCATGCTTTATTTTTTTTATTTTATAGATATGAATAAATTTATTCGCAATTTTATCGCTTTAGGGGCCGTGTTGGTTATTTTCTCAGGATGTAGCCTTTTTGCGATCAATCCCGAAAAAGATGGAGATAAAATCGTGAAAGATGGACTTAGCAATTTTTATGACGTACATGTCTCTTCGTTTTCAGGAAGCTTGAAAGGTGGCGTCGTGGATAAGACTACCGGAGATTTGAATTTTGATCTTTCCTTCTCGGGTTCAAGTGATTTTCAAGATCCTAAAAATCTTCTTTTGAATTTGAAGCTTGACGGAACCGGATCCATGGGAGAAACCAGTGAAAATCTTTCCGGAGAAGTGAAGATTAATAAATCCGATTTGTATTTCCTTATTGCAAAGGTTAGCTCTTTTGGAGGAATGATTACGGAAGATGTTACTAAACCTCTACTCGGACAATGGTGGAGAACTCAACTGCCACAAGATATAGTCGATTCTTTACAACAATCTTCTATTTTTGGGGATGATGCAAATCTTACACCTGAGGAGATAAAACTTAAGAAATTATTGAAAAATACTCAGTTTTTTAGTGGCGCAAAATATCTCGGAGAAAGCGGTGGAGAATATCAATATGAAACAGCGTTGGACAATGAAGCTGTAAAAACTTTTGTAGATGAATCTAGAAAAATATATGGAGAAGAGTCTACTGCGGAACAGATGAATATTCTTGATGCAAATCTTAAAAATAGTGAATTAAAGGCTACTTTCTGGGTTGGAGTCGAAGATAAAACGCTTCACAAGGCGGAGCTTAATATCAAAGCAAATGACACTATTTCCGGTATGAAATTGGATGTTTTGCTCAAGGCATCGATATCTGATATCAATGTACCTGTGACTGTCGAAGCTCCGGAGGGAGTCAAAGAATTCGATCCTATGGCTTTGTTTAGCGGAGTTGCTCAATAAATTTCATGCCTGATTTATCTAAAATAAGTTTAAAACCGAAGAAGGATATGCCTGTAGTTTCGGGTCATCCGTGGATATTTTCCAATGGAATATCCAAGTGCGAAGCTGAGCGTATTGGTGAGGTCGTAGAAGTTTTTTCCGATGGCGGAGAATATGTTGGAACAGGATATTTCAATCCAAGTGGATCCATCAGTGTGCGAATTTTGTCGAGGGATAGAGGTGAAACTTTCGATAGTGCGTTTTTTGAAAAAAGATTTCGTAAACTTGATGAACGTAAAAAAAATATTATTCCGGAAAACACAACCGGATACAGGCTTTGTTATGCTGACTCTGATGGCCTTCCAGGGCTTATTGTAGACAGATATGGCGATGTGTTCGTTTTTCAAATTCATACTGCCGGAATGGATAATTTTAGAGATGAGATTATTTCTGCGTTGAAAAATGTGTTTAAACCTTCCGCTATTGTAGAAAGGTCTGATGTCGAAATACGCAAGCAGGAAGGGCTAAAAGTACTTACACCTATTGTTCATTTTGGGGAGGTGAGTGGTGAAATTGTTTTTGAAGAGAATGGAATTAAATTTTACAGTGACGTTTTGGGCGGACAAAAAACAGGATTTTTTCTGGATTAAAGAGATGCGAGAAAAAAACTTTTGGAGATGTCCAATGGTAAAAAAGTGCTTAATTTATTTTGTTATACTGGAGCTTTTAGTCTTTATGCCGCCAAAGGTGGTGCTGAAAAAATTGTGTCTGTCGACACCTCAAAAACCGCTACAGAGCTTGTTAAAAAGAACTTTGAATTGAATAAATTAGGATCTGGAGAAGTCGTCGTCGCTGATGTTTTTGATTTTCTTTCGACTGAAAAAATCAAAGCCGGAGATTTTGATATTATCGTTTGTGATCCTCCAGCTTTTGCAAAATCTGGCGGGAATGTGCAAAAGGCTTTGAAAGCTTACATGGATTTGAATAGAAAATGCTTGGCTTTGCTTAAAAAAGACGGGGTTTTGTTTTCAAGTTCTTGTTCTGGTAGAGTTTCTATCGATGACTTCAGAAATACGCTGAAAATCGCGGCAGGAGGCGCGAAAAAAGATGTTCAAGTAATCTCGACAATAGGCCAAGCCGTAGACCATACCGATAAATTATCTTTTCCCGAAGGCAGGTACCTAAAAACGCTGGTTTTGCAAGTCCTGTAGCCATAAAGTTAACTTTCCACGGTGTAGTAGTTTCAAACATTTAGGACAGTGTAGTTGAGTTTTTGTTTATGCAACTGGTATTTCAGGATTCCAAATTTCAATGGTGACATAAAATGTTTGGTTTTTTGTGGACGGTTTTCGTTGAAATATTTAAGTGTCTTT
>JAUYJL010000023.1 GCA_030688025.1 Candidatus Peregrinibacteria bacterium
TCTTGGGACATAGTGTTTTTGTTATTGGTTAGCGCTTTTAGCATACCACTGTGTCCTAAATGTCTGTGTACTATATAATTTTCAGCCTACAACCACTTGTTTCAAGAGCTCTTTTGTGCTATAATCTTATTAGATAATAAATTAAAACAAAAACAAAATGCAAAATAGATATCTAAAAGGTGCCATTGTTTCAAGCTTCATCGCTATTGCGACCGGAGTTTTACTTTTTGGTATAAACGCTACATTCGGTGCTCCAACATACCAACCTCCGGGTGATAGTGTTAAGCCTACATTCAATGGGATGACTACAACAGGGAGTATTGATGCTCAGGGAGGTATAACTAATTCCAAGAGTCTTCCTGTATTAATTAGTGCCCCTTATGGTATTGATGTTCGTGGGAATATTAAAAATGGTAGCACTGATCAAGTTTCAGTAGATGGTAATCTTTACATTTCTGGTCAGCTTAAGGTTGACAATATCTATGATGCTTTCAAAGGATTTATCGGCATTTATTCTCCTCTTACCGTTACGAAAGACGCTACTTTCAATGCCAATATTGATGCTCAGGGTGTTATCAAAAATACTACTGGTGTTGGTGGAGTTAATCCTGTGAAAGTTGATGATTCACTTGATGTTACCGGTGAACTTTCTAACAGTGCTGGTTTTTTTACGATTAACGATACCGACGGTATTTATATTCGTGGCCCTATTAATGATCCTACTGCGGAGCCCGTGATCATAAATGATTCGAATGGTGTCAGAATTGACGGGGGGGGTCTTGATATAAGAAATGGATATATCACGAACAATTATACTGGGTTTGCTCAGCCGGTGACTATAAGTGATCCCGATGGTATCAATTTACTTGGCAAGATTTTCAATAATAACCTTAATAGCGCTGTCGAGATTGATGATCCTGAGGGACTTAAGCTTGATAGTGGTAATCTTGATATTCAGCTCGGCAGTATAGTAAATACCACGCCCGGTCAGCCAGTGAAGATCACTGATCCTGATGGTATTGATGTTCGTGGAAATATTAGCAATCTTATCAACGGCAAGGCCGTTGTAATTAGTGACAGTGACGGACTTGATGTCCGCGGTCCAATTACAAATTCTACTGATATTGAAGTTGTTATTGATAACAATTTGCGCTCTACAGGTTCTCTCGAGACAGACACTTACGCTAAAATTTCTCAATGGTTAACAGTGTTAGGTAAAGCAACAATATTTGACCTATTAACTGCTAAAAAAGGTATTACTGTTGAGAGTGGTAATTTAAATTTTGCAACTGTTGCTGGCGGAAATATCTCGAATGCTGTTGAAATAAGCAATGCTAATTCTATAAGTTCTCCTAATAAAAATTTGGTCCTTAGTGCAAAAGATGCACTTGGAAATATTCTTTCTAGTCTAACTGTAAATGGAAGTAACGCCAAGGTTGACGTAAAAGGCGCTCTTAATGTCACTGGAAAAGTTACAGCGACCGGAGGATTTGGAACTTTCACTCCAAGACCGTCTGCGGCCGCCGTTACAGTAATCCCTAATTCCTATGGGACTGCGAGTGCAACCTGTATTGGAAGTGAAATTTTATTGAGTTGCAGTATGTGGAATGCTGGTGGTGGATTTATTAACAGTATTCTCCCTAATGGTAAAACTTGTAGTGGATATATTTTTAACAATTCGGATGTAAATACATCTATCAAAATGTATGCCACTTGTTTTGATCAGACCCAATAGGTTATTTTGTACCCATTTTGGATAACTGATTCTTGCATTGCTCTATCATAGCTTTAAGACCTATCCCTTCACAAATGGATGGGTCTTTTTTTGCAATAGCTTGGTTTGCAAGAATGTTGTATTTGCACGAGGCTTTTTGATCTTCATCTTTAATCTCGTCACAAAGTTTTGCGTTTTGCTGATCGTATGCTTGTTGACCGACCTTTGCAGTATTCTCATCCGCCTTCTTTGCGTCTATGAGTGGCTGGACTTGGGTTTCGCAGGCTGTTTTGTAGCGGTCTATAGTGATTGCTTTGCACAATTCTATGTTTAATTCTGAAACGGCTTTTCTGGTGAGTTTTGCGGCGTCTACGATGCTTGCGCATTCGGATTTCATGTCTTTATCAAAGATTTTGTTGCACAAAGCCAAGTCGTTTGACTGCGTTGCCTGCTCATAAAATTGTTGGTCCAAGACGGCATCTCCCTTTTCACTTAGAGATTTGTTTGAGTTCGAAAAATTACAACCCGCAACAAATACGGATAGAATTAAAAATATTGGCAGTAACTTTTTCATAGGATTTTTTTAAGGATTTAAATATTTTATAGACCTAATTGTTTTCTGATTTCTTCAGCTTTATCCTGGTCTTCGCTCTTTTTTTGAACTTGTTCGGATTCAGTTTCCAAATCCATCCATTCGTTGTAATGCTGTTGAGCTAATTTTTCAAGCTGAGGAACATGTTTTTTTGACAATGCCGCGAATTTTTCTTTTTCCTCTTCGAAAATATTTATAAGCTCATCAATCTGCGATTGTTTCAATTTTGGGACCGAGTCTATAATTCTCTTTTTCTCTTCTCTTGAAAGTGAAATTGACCCTGCTAAAAGTGTCACAAAATATGTTTCATCAAAGCTCATGTCATTCTTTGGCAATTTTATCTTTAATGGTGCTACAAATTTTGTTCCAAGTGGAAAATTTGCAGGAGTGTTGTCTTCAGGTTCTTGTGGTGGCATTCCTTGTGGTGGAAAACCTTGGCCCATGTCTCCGCCGTACATTCCTCCTTGTGGTGGATACATTGGTGGCATTCCTCCCTGTGGATAACCTTGTGGTGGGTACATTCCAGGTGGGACTGCTCCTTGTGGATAGCCCTGCGGTGGATACATTTCAGGTGGAACTGCACCTTGTGGCTGTGCTTGTCCTGCGCCTTGTGGTGGATTGGCTTGTTGTGGTGGATTGGCTTGTTGTGGTGGTTGTTGTTGAGTTTGCCCTTGTCCTTGCGGGTTTTGCCCTGCAGGCTGAGCACCTTGTCCTTGAGTATTTTGTGAATCCATATAATTTAGTTTAAATTTCTCCGAGATTATACCTTAATCCAGTTTATTTGGCTAGACAACTTTAAAAATGATGTATAGAATCAAGTGCGTTTATGGGCGGTTAGCTCAGTTGGTAGAGCGTCTCGTTGACGTCGAGAAGGTCAGAGGTTCGAATCCTCTACCGCCCACCACGAAAAAATGGCTCTGTCGTAGACAGAGATATTTTTTTGTTGCGGTGAGTGATGAGAAGTTTATAACCACCTGTTACTTCGCAGAGCAGTCATCTTTTCAAGATGAGCTCTGCTGGGCGTGCCCCGGAGGGGTAAATCCTCTACCGCCCACCAGAAATGTTTTATTTCCCAAGCCATTCTTTTCTTGAGATGTCGGTTTGTTTTGCTATGGTCAGCATCTCTCTGGCCGAGTATGATTTTCTCCCCATATCAATTTCTGTGTATTTTTCCGTTGATTTGTTGAAAAGGCAGGTGTGGTCGCCCTTACTTCTTTTCTTTTCTTTTTCTTGATTTCTTCAAAGCCTTTCCCCCGCAAAAAAGAGATTATTTCTTTTGGTTTCCAATTTTTTAAAACAGGGCTACCCATTTGAATAAAATTATTGGCATGCCCTTGTGCAATCTTTCGTCAATTTCTGCGGTAAATTTGGAATTAACAATTCCTTAATATGTTCTGTCCATTTCTCAAATTTCACGTTTTTTTCAATTTTTCTGTAATCGTTGAATTCTTTTTTGATTTCGTTGGGCAATGATTGATTGAGAAGATGTTCACCAAGCTTATTTTCGCATACATTAATTAAATATGATTTTGCATCTGCCAAAATACTTAACTTAGTGTATTCAGGATCCTTGCCTTCTCTAACTAAACATAGCTCCTCGCATGCGGCGACATATGTTTTATCCTTAATGGCAGGATAGAAATAGAAGGTTAAAATTCCTTTTTTGTAAGTATTTTTATTCATATTAAGCGATGGATATTACAAAGGTTATTTTATTGTATATTTTTTTAGAAAATTATTCAATTGATGATTTGTTCTATCATGCTGTTTTGGCATTTAAGAGATCACCTATTTTATCCATTTTCTTTTGTATTTCCGGCGTAACTTCAAGAGTTTCCACTTCCGGTTCGCTAATTTGTAGGCCAAAGTTTTTTATACAAGCTCTCTTTCCTTTCTTCGTAGAAACATCAAAAGAAGCCTTAATGTCATCGTCGTCCGATATATGGTAAATCATGTTTTAAAGATAACTAATTTGTTGATCAGTTACAACTGTATATTCTTGTCCCCGATTGGATGTAAGGCTTTTTTAATAACCCTATACCCATGCTTTTTGTAAAAATCTTTTGCTGTAACCGTAGATTGCAATATTATTTGCTTGCAACCAAGTTTTTCAATGGAATTCTCTGCTAATTTGAGTAAATGTTTTCCAATCCCTTTACCAACGTAATCTTTATGGACATAAAGTCCCGATAATTCTCCGTCTTGATCATGGTCCACAAAACCGACCACCTATTTGGGATATACGCAAATGAATGGTAATGTGGAATCGTCTTAGGGAAAAACATTTAATTTTTAATGACCACTATCAAACAAAATAAGCATATAGAAGTTGTGATTTCTTCATTGTCAGGATTGAATATAATGAGCGCAAAGTCTTGCGTAGAAATTTGCAACGTACTGAAAAAGCATTTTACCGAAGTAGGAACTACGGTCATAAAAAAAGAATCAGATTTAGAAGATTTGGTTCGGAAGAAGCCTGATTTGGTGTTTTCCGGTGTTAAATATGTGGGCTTTACCAAAAGTTCAGTGGGCAGAGAATCTCCAGACAAGATTTGGCTATCAGAATATTTGGAATCAAAAGGAATAAACTATACTGGATCAAAAGTGGCTGCTCTCAAATTGGAATTTGATAAAATTTTGGCGAAAGAAGAAATGCAAAAAAATGATATAAACACCGCTCCATTTTTCATTGCAGAAGTTGGTCAATATAAAGTGACCGAGAAGCTTCCACTGCCTTTCCCTTTGTTTGTAAAACCAATATATGAAGGAAGCGGAAATGGTATTGGCAAAGATTCTGTCATCACAAATTTCAAGGACTTCGAAACAAAAGTTGAATCTATTTATGAGGAATTTGGAAATCCGTCATTGGTAGAAAAATATTTGAGTGGCCGTGAATTCACAGTCGGGATTATTGATTCAATAGCCAATGAAGAGAAAACCGCAATGCCTGTTGAATTAATAGCCGTCGCAGATAATTGTGGCAATAAAATACTGAGCTATGAAGCTAAAAAAGATGATTGTGAACGATTAATTCCATTACAAGACCCCAAAGAGCACAAACAGGTTTCCGACTTCGCCAAAAAAGCTTTCACCGCTTTGGGCGCTAGAGATTATGGAAGAATCGACATAAGGATGGATGGGAGCGGAACTTTGTATTTTCTTGAAGCAAATTTGTTACCCGGACTTAATCCAATCAAAAGTTATTTCATCAAAACCTGTAAAAAAAATAATCAGTCTAATTATGAAGATGCAATTTTGAAAATCGCCGAAATTGGACTGAGAAGATCTTTAGATTAATAATCCTCTATTTCTTATGAAATTTCCAAAAAGTGTTATGAGATGGGCGTATTATGATTTTGCAAATTCGGCTTATTATCTGATCTATCCGTCTTTTTTATTGCCTGTTTTCTTTTCGACTGTTTTATTAACACATGGATATTCATTGAGCGCGTGGGGATTTGCAAATGCAGTTGCCACACTCATTGGCGTTTTACTTGCAGTTTTTATTGGAAAATTTTCCGATAAAACGAGTAAATTCCATTCTTTTAAATGGTCAATAATAATATCATTTTTTGGGATGGTGGCACTTTCTTTTGCTGTAAAATATGCGCTTGGATATGTTTATTCCCTCTATATTTTCACACATGCTATTTTTATTTTGGCTTTATCCCTTGCCGATTCGATTTTGCCGCATGTATCTACTAAAGAAAATTCTTATGAATATGGCGGATTTGCGTGGGGATTTGGTTATGTTGGTGGCATATTCGCGCTTATTATCGCGGTAATTTTTCAAAAATTAACAGGCGATGATTATTCCCCTATCGTTTTCTTAAGCACTGCAATTTTTTATATAATTTTTTCCGCGTATTCATTGCACGGGCTTAAGGGTGTGCAATTAAACGAGGCACCTCCACTTGTAAAAAAAGTATCTATATCAAAATTTAATAAATTTTTATTGTTTTTGGGATATTGGTTCATTAGTGAAGGAGTCACTGTAATCTTTCTATTTATGGGCATATATCTATCCAAAGAATTTGGATTTTCGAATATGAAAATTGGGGCGTGCTTGCTTCTTGTCCAACTTATCGGGTTTCCCGCGACTTGGTACGGGGGCTATTTGACGAAGAAATTTAGCGTTATCACATTGCTTGGATGGACTATTTTGCTATGGGGAATTTCAATTTTTTTCCTCGTTGTGAATGTGGGGATGATTGGCTTGGCTATCCTTATTTTCACCGGTGCGCTAGCGATAGGAAACAGCCAATCTTATTTACGATCCCAATATTCTAATATCATTGAACCTAGCGAATCAGGATTCCAATTCGGTCTTTTTTCAATAGTTTCAAAGGCCGCCGTTTTTATCGGGCCGATCCTTTATGGCTATGGAAGCGATTATTTCAACAGTCAAAAAATTCCGCTGATTATACTGTACATAACAATGGTGATTGGATTTGTTTTAATTTGGAGGGCAGTCAGGAGAATATCTGTAAAATAATTTTAATAAACCGCTTCAATATAGCATTTTTCACAGTAGACTTTTTCTTTGCGAGCTTGTTCGTAGACTGAGGAAATTTCTTTAGCGCATTTACTGCATTTCCTATCAAAAAGTTTTCGTGAAGTGCGTAGTTCCATTCTGTCTAAGTGCCTTTGATCGGGGTCTTTTCTCGGCAGAGGTAAGCCATTTTTCTTGTAAAAATCAAATTCCTTTTGGATGATTTTGAATAATTTTCCTGTGGACTGTGCTTTTATTGCTTTGGCTATTCCCGCTCCTTCAATGATGTCAGGTAAATCTTCCGCGTTTATTACATCTGCATTTTCAGCTTTTGAAACTTGTTCCTGTTCTTGCCAGTTGTATCCGTGCTTTGACGCCTCTTCTTTGTTCAAAGGAAAATATTCCTGCGCGACCGTTTCGTTGTAGCCAAATGGAGAATATTTCGCTGGCGAGAATTCGCCAAATCCCCCATTCTTTTCCAGATGAGCAATAATTTTCGGAACTAATTCTTCGTACTCTTCCTTTGTGTATTGTTTATTTAAAATGCAATATTGTTTGTGATTCAAGCCGTCGCAGCCAAAAAGATTTTTTGAATTATTGCATTGGTCGCAATAAAAAACTTCATTACAAAAATGGCTGGCCATACTGAACGCACTATTTGTCATGCTTAGAGTGCTGATAAGTTCGTATGAAAGTTCAGGTTTATACAACGAATAATTCAAATCCATACAATCTTTCGCGTCCAAAACATCGTATAAATAAGCGCAATCCTCGCAATTTGTGACATTGAAAGCTTCGTTCACGTGTTTGCAATTTTTCAAATCATTACCGCTTGAGTCTTCGCAACTGACCTGATAGCTATCTCTAAAAATTGCGTTGTCGACTAAATGTTTTTTCCAAAATTGGCGAACGTTTTGTAAATTTTTGTATGAGCCATTGAAAATTTCTTTCATTTTTTTCGCGTAGTCTTCTTTTGAAACTTGTTTGTTGAAAATGTAATATTCTTTGTTTCTCAAATTGCTACAACCGATACAATTCTTACAACCAATACAGTCGTAGCAAAAGGCCAAATCTGAACAATTATTGCAATATTGTGAAAGTTTTACATTGTAGCAATCGTATGAATTTAGAGTTTCATAACAAAGCGTTGAATTATAAACAAATGTGCAGTCGATGCAGTCTTTGCTGAATTTTGTAAAAAGATTGTAATAGCAATCTTCGTTTCCCTCGCCGGCAATGTCGAGATAGCAGTTTTTATCGTCACCGCAATAATTGCAATATTCGCTGTTTTCACAATTCACTATATCGAGATTCATGCGCGGTACTGCGAGTTGAAGTTCTTTAAATTGTTCAAAAAATGGACGATTAAAATCAAAGTCTCTGCCGTAATCCATCGCATCCCATTTATCTCCGTACCATTCTGATTGAGTATAAACTTTGTATGGAGTGTTTTCAGGATAAAGTGAAATCATTGTTGTTCCGCTTAGTGCCGATTTTGCCTTGTAGAAAGTGCGATCATTGCGCCATGCCATTCTCCTTTTGTTCCTACACGTAGGGCAAAACGTCGGAGTCGGAAGATTTGTACGCGTAAAAAAAGCCTTTTGATTATCATCGATTTCAAAATCGTGCCCGCAATTTTTACAACCTTTTGTCATTTGGGCTCATTCTATCACTTTCCTATGTGGTGACTAGTCAAAATTATTGAATTGCTATTTGGCTCAGTGCTCGTATACTTTTAAAGTATTTTAACCTTTGAATTCTATGAAAAAAATATTTGTTTGTTCCGTTTTTACTTTAGTTTTGCTTTCTGGGTGTGGTTTTGGTGGAAGTGCGAGTAAGGTTTCAGATGTTGCATCTGAAGAAACAGGCAATGAATTGGCCGAAAAGCTCATCGAGGGGAATAGTGGCATTGATATTGAAATAAGCCAAGAAGGTGAAGCAGGAGTTGCATGGCCGGCAGGAATTTCGCTTGAGGTTCCGGAATTTAAATATGGAAAACTTGAAGTGACTTTTGACGGATCAAAGACTGAGGCGAATACGCTTATTCAAATAAAGAATGTTGAAGCAGACGCTTTCTCTAAATATGCAAAAGATTTGAGAGCAAAAGGATGGCAAGTAGAAGACAATGTTCTGAAAGATTATGGCCTTGAAGGAGTCCGTCTTGAAGCTACAAAAGGAGATCTCACATTATATTTAGACAAAGATCCTGTCGGTGAAAACACCGCATTTTTGAGTATAGAAAAATTTGGACAAATATCTCCAATTGAATAAAATTTTAAAATAATTTTAAGAAGATTTTAAGAATTTTTAATGTGGACACTTTATTGTGTCCATATGTTTTTAGATTTTCTGTTTCCAAAAAGGTGTATCAACTGCGAGAAATTTGAAGATTTCTTGTGTAAGGAATGTAAAAATTCTTTAAAAGTTGTTGGATTTCAGAGGTGTCCTAACTGTAAAAGAAAGAATTTTTGCGGGAAGTTTTGCGACATGTGTCTCGGAAGTTTTTATTTTGATCAATTAATTTTGTGTTTTCTATACGACAGAAATACCGTTCTACAAAAATTAGTTGTGAATTTTAAATACAAATTTTTGAGAGATATAAGTAAATTTTTTATAAATATTCTTGAGAATCAATTTTTAAAATTTTTTAGCGGCGAAAATATCGTTGTTGTTCCCGTACCTATGAGCAAAGAAAAAATAAGGCTACGTGGAGACAATCATGCGAAAATTCTTGCTGACAATTTTGCGAAAAAATTAAATCTAAAATTTTGTGATGCACTTTGGCGAATTCATCGAGAAGATCAGGCGAAATTAAAAAGAAACGATCGACTGATAAACCTCAAAAATTCTATTTTCGTGAAAAAAGGATATGAAAGCTTTTTGTTTGGAAAAACTGTCATTTTGATCGATGATATTGTAACAACTTGTTCCACTGTGAATGAATGCAGTAAAGCCTTGAAAACGGCTAAAGCTAAATATATCTGTGTTTTGGCGCTTGCGAGAGGATAGGCTTTCTGGTAGAGTTTTTTGGGCTTAAAAAATTATATGAAAATTGGCATAGACGCTTCAAGATATGGGCACGAAAGTTCCACAGGAGTTGAGTGGTATAGTTTCAATATTATAAACTCATTGCTTGATATCGCTGAAAAAGATAATGATGAAATTTTTCTTTACTCTAAAGAAAAACTCCCTGTCGCGAACAAAAATTTTATTCACAATATTGTAATCAAATCAAAAAGGCTGTGGACTCTTTTTTGGCTTTCTTTAGAAATGATGAAAAAGAAAATCGATGTGCTTTTTGTGCCTTCTCATGTTTTGCCTCTAATAAGACCAAAACGAAGTGTCATTACTATTCATGATGTTGCTTTCAGATATTTAAAAAATGCATATTCTTCTTTTCAATATAATTATCTAAACTGGAGTACAAAGTATGCAGTGAGGCATGCCTCGAAAATTATTGTTCCAAGTAATGCGACCAAAAATGATCTGATTCATTTTTTCAAATGTTTGGAAGAAAAAATCGTGGTAATCCCCCATGGATTTAGTCCATCAAAAATTGATGATACAACTATCGAAAAACAATTTTCGGAATCTGATCTTTTCAAAAATTTTCGCATTAATAAAGAAATGAAATTTATACTTTTTGTCGGACGACTTGAAAGTAAAAAAAATCTTGAAAGACTTATAGAGGCGTTCAATAAATTCCTCAAGGAGAACGGCGATTTTTACCTTGTTCTTGCGGGGAAAAGAGGAGTTGGGTTTGATAAAATTTTGAATACAGTGAAGCACCTTGGAATTGATGACAAAGTTATTATGCCCGGATATGTGACCGAAGAAGAAAAAGCCACTCTTATGAAATATTGTACTGTTTTCGCATTTCCATCTTTGTATGAAGGCTTTGGTTTTCCCATTCTGGAAGCATTCTCATATCGCAAACCTGTTTTGACTTCTCGAGTCTCTTGTCTTCCCGAAGTTGGAGGCGATGCATGTCACTATATAGACCCATACGATGTTCAGATTATCGCTGATGGCCTTGATAAATTGGCAAATGACAAAAGATACAGAGAGGAAATTTCGGTGAAAGGTTTCGAAAGATTGTCTTTGTTTTCTTGGGAAGATTGCGCAAAAAAAACGCTGGATGTTTTGAAAGGTAATGTGTAAATTTACCTTATGGATAATAAAAAAATTGCTTCGATATTTGAAGAGATGGCGGATATCTTTGATATTAAAGGAGATAGTGTTTTTAAAATAAATGCTTATAGAAAGGCTGGGCATGTTATCGCGAATTTCCCATATGATTTACGCGATGTTGTTGCGAAAGATCCGAGGCAACTTGAGAATATTCCCGGTGTGGGAAAAGGACTGAAAGATAAGATTATTGAACTCGTGAATACAGGTAAATGTGAAGAACATGATGAGCTCAGGAAAGCCATCCCGAAGGGTTTGCTTGAACTTCTTGAAATACGAGGAATAGGTCCGAAAAAAGTGAAGGCATTGTATTTGCATTTGAAGGTTGCAAGTATCAATGATTTGAAGGAGGCATGCGAAAAACACAAAGTTAAAGATTTGCCTGGCATGGGAGAAAAAACAGAAAATGAAATTATGAAGGCTATTTCTGAACACGCGTATTTTTCGACAAAAAGACATCTTATTTCCGAGGCGATGCAGGAAGCGAAAAGAATTATTTCTTTTATGCAAAAATGTGACGACGTGAAAAAGATTGAATACGCGGGAAGCCTTCGCAGAAGACAAGAAACCATCGGCGATATTGACATTCTTGTTACCGTTAAAAACCCAAAAAAGAGTAGCGAAACTGTGATGACACATTTCCATTCTTATAGGGAGATTTTGACGATTTTGTCTAAGGGAGACACTAAATCAAGCGTTGTTTTGCAAAGTGGAATTCAAGTGGATTTACGCGTTATCGATGATGAGAGTTTTGGTGCAGCTTTGCATTATTTTACCGGAAGCAAGGATCATAATATAAAAATACGCGATCTTGCAAAGAGGAAAGGGCTTAAAATAAGTGAGTATGGTGTTTTCAAAGGAGAGAAAATGATTGCCGGAAAAACAGAAGAAGAGGTTTTCAAGAGTGTCGGGCTTCCTTATATCATTCCTGAAAATCGATACAATAATGGCGAAATCGAGTATGGACTGAAAAATAAAAAATTCCCTGAATTTATAGAACTGAAAGATATGAAAGGAGATCTTCATAATCACACTACTTATAGCGACGGAAAAGCTAGCATTGAAGAAATGGCAGAGGCGTTTATCGCGAAGGGATACGAATATTTCGCCGTCACTGATCACTCTTCAGTTATGGCAATTGTAAATGGAATGAGCACTAAAGATATCCAAAGACAGTGGAAAGAAATTGATGAATTAAACAAAAAACTTAAAGGAAAAATTAAAATTTTGAAAGGTTGTGAGGTGGATATTTTGAAAGATGGATCACTCGATTTCAATGACGATGTTTTGAAACAGCTTGATATCGTTGTTATTAGTGCGCATATGTATGGCACGCTTCCTTATGACGCACAAACAGAAAGACTTCTCACCGCAATCGAAAATCCTTATGCGAAAATTCTTGGACATCCGACCGGACGACTCATAAACAAAAGGGCGCCGATGGAATTTGACATTGAAAAGGTGATAGAAGCTTGCGTGCAAAATAATGTAGCTATAGAGATAAATTCGAATCCGTCGCGTCTTGATTTACCGGATATATTTATCAAAATTGCGAAAGACAAAGGTGCGAAATTTGTAATAGATACGGATTCACATAGCGTAGAACAACCTGATTTTATGGAGTATGGAGTTTTCAATGCGAGGCGCGGATGGCTTACAAAAGATGACGTATTAAATACGAAAAGTCTTGGAAAATTTGACACCTATTTTTAACAATGTATAATTTCTTTTGTAGCCCCCCTTATTCTATAAATTTTATCAAAATGAAAAAAGGTTTAGCAATTCTTCTTTCAACTGTGCTTTTATTATCATTATCAGGATGCAAACTAACAAACTTCTTTAAAAGTGAAAAAGATCGTTTTATTGGGGCTACTTCCGAGGCGCTTTGCGTGATTTTCACTTCTGAAAATCCTATGGCTCCTACTCCGGAAACATCCGATAAAGTAAAAGCTATTTATTCAAATTATGGATTTGATGCTGAAGATCAGACGGGAATGGAAGCTATCACAAAGAATTACGAAAATGATGAAGAGGTTAAAAATGTTACAGCAAAAGCCTTACAGGAATGTTCAGGAATTGACGTAACAAGTCCTGCACCTGCGGAGGTAAGCGCCGATGCCGCACCAACTGACGAAGCCCCTGCAGTTGAGGAAGCACCAGCAGAGCAACCAGTAAAATAAATGAAAATAGCTTTAGTCCATGATTTTTTGCTTAAGCTTGGAGGAGCTGAACGTGTACTTAAAGTACTTTCTGAAATGTTTCCCACGGCTCCTATTTTTACTTTGCTTTATGACGAGAAAAAAGTCGGGCATGTTTTTCCAAAGGAAAGAGTCCGTACTTCTTTTTTGCAGAATTATCCAAGTTTTATAAGAAAGAATTATCGGCTGTTGACTCACAAAATCCCACGTGCGATTGAAGAGCTGAATTTCGAGGGATTTGACTTTGTTATCAGTTCTAGCGGGGCTTATTCTCATGGAATTATTACGCCTCTTGAAACAAAACATATTTGCTACTGTCACTCCCCTATGCGTTATGCGTGGGATTATTCGAATGAATACCGAGAAGAAAATAATATAAAAGGGTTTAAGGCTTTTCTTTATGCGCCTTTGATAAAATATTTACGCGAATGGGATTCTATTGCGGCAGATAGGCCAACAAAATATCTTTCAAATTCAAGACATGTACAAAAACGTATTAGCAAATATTATAAAATGGATAGCGATATTGTTTATCCGCCTGTTGATACTGAAAAATTTCGAGCCAAGGAGGAAAATTCTAATTATTTCTTGATTGTTTCCACATTAACTCCGTACAAAAAAATTGATCTAGCTGTGCAACTTTTCAATAAGATAGGCCGAAAACTTATTGTTATTGGAGATGGCCCGCAGAGAGAATATCTCGAAAGTATTGCCGGTGATAGTATCGATTTTCTTGGATTTAAAGATGATGAAACAGTGAAAGAATATATGGAAAATTGTCGCGCACTTATATTCCCTGGGGAAGAAGATTTTGGAATCACTCCTGTCGAAGCGATGGCTTGTGGAAAGCCTGTTTTGGCTTATGGGAAAGGCGGAGTCACTGAAAGTGTTGTCTCGGGAAAGACCGGAGAATTCTTTTTTGAACAAACTGTTGAGTCCATGGAAGATGGACTCGCAAGGCTTATGTATAACGAAAAGTTCTATTTGCCACATACTATTCGCCGACATGCGCAAATTTTTTCAAGAGAAATATTCGAAAAAAAGATTAAACACGCTCTAAGAATGTGCTAGTATGTTTTTCCAAGTAAGAAAACAAATGGAAAAAATCGCTTTATATAGGAAATATCGACCGCACAATTTCGATAATCTTGTGGGACAAGACCACATCAAGACAACTTTGATAAATGCGTTTAAATCAGAAAATGTTTCGCATGCTTATCTTTTCACAGGGCCTAGAGGAACAGGAAAAACCTCTACGGCAAGGCTTATTGCGAAGGCGTTGAATTGCAGTGACTTGAAAGATAATTATGAACCATGTGATAAATGCGAATTTTGCACGGAGATAAATGACGGAAGACTTATTGATATTATAGAAATTGATGCCGCTTCAAATAGAGGTATTGATGAAGTTCGTGATCTTAAAGAAAAAATACAGTTTTCTCCGACTCGTTCAAAATATAAAGTTTATATCATAGATGAGGTCCACATGATGACGAAGGAGGCATTTAATGCCTTACTTAAGACGCTTGAGGAACCTCCTGCTCATGCATATTTTATTCTTGCGACGACTGAATCGCACAAAATTCCGGAAACAATTATTTCGAGATGTCAGCGTTTTGATTTTAAACGTGTGACAGGAAAAGCCATAATGACGAGACTGAATTACATCGCTCAGATCGAGGGCATAAAAGCTGAGGACAAGGCTTTGGAGGCCATTAGCAGGTATGTTGATGGAGGAATGAGAGATGCTATCGGTTTAGTTGAACAACTCACTACAAATGGCGTTTTGACATTCGAACACGTTCAAGAAATTTTGGGGATAACGAGTTTTATTTTGCTTGAAGAACTTTATGCGGCAATTGAGAAAAAAGATGTGAAAGATGCGCTGAGAATCGTGCATGATATGCATGATCAAGGAAGTGATTTAAAACAATTTGTGCACGAATTTATCGAAGATTTGAGATCTAAACTTATTGAAAGTGTGATGAAAAATGATTCAGCGAAATCGGCTTGGTTAATCAAAGTTATAGAGGCATTTCAATTTGCTTACGAGAAAATAAACACAATGAGCATTCCGCAATTGCCGCTTGAGATAGCCATTATTCGTATTGCCGGGAACTTGAAAGAGGAAGTTGTGGTTGTAAAACATGAAGAGAAAGTTTCTGCACCTGCTCCAAAAATTATTCCGAAAATCCCGGAGCCTGTAATTGCTCGCGAACATGCGCCAATTGTTGAGCCTGTCGCTGAAAACGCAGGAGTCCCTCCAGAATTCACAATCGAAAAAATCATTGGATCTTGGCCGAGAATTATAGAAAGAGCAAAAGCTCCGGCGCTTAGAATGTCCGTAAAACATGCTTCCCCTTTGCGACTCAATGGCTCCGACCTTACTCTCGCATTTGCGTCCACTTTTCATAAAGATAAAGTGATGGAGCATGATTATAGGGTTGAGCTTGAGGAAATCATCAATTCCGTTTTTGGACATGGAGTGAAAATTTTGTCTGTAATCAAGGATATAGAAATAAAATCCGTTGTGGAACAGAATGACGATACGGTAGATAGTGCTCTTGAAATATTTGGAGGAGAAGTCGTTGATTAGAGCATTTTTCTAAATGTTTCTTCATCGATAATTTTTACTCCGAGGTCTTTTGCTTTTGTGTATTTTTCTCCGGCAGATTCTCCAGCTAATAGGAAATGTGTGTTTTGGCTTACAGATGAGTGAACCGTCCCTCCGTTTTTCTTGATTAAGTCTTTCGCTTCGTCTCGTCCAAGTCCTGCGAGAGTTCCTGTTAATACAAAAGATTTTCCTTTTAATTTTCCCGTTGAAGTGAGATTTGAAATTTCCAAAACCACTCCAACTTTATACAAGTCTTCTAGAAGTTTTTCATTTTTATCATTGTTGAACCATTCATGGACTTCATCTCCCATTTTTTCGCCTATTCCTTCTATATTTTTTATTTCCTCCAATGAAAAAGATTTCACTGTTTCAATCATGTCGAGTACCGAAAAGACCTCTTCTTCTTGCGGGGTTTCGTCGATTTCAAACAATTGATTTTGTGATAATTTTACTGCTTTGCGTTCGATTTTTTTATTAGATTTTTTCTGATGATGAAGGATGTGTTTTGCAAAATCGTAACTTCCCTGTTCTCCCAAATATCTGATGCCTAGGGCAAAAATAAATTTATCCAACTCTATTTTTTTCGATTTTTCAACGCTGTGAAGTAGATTGTCCGCTCTTTTATCTTTGAAAAGTTCCATGCCCATCAAGTCTTCCCTTTTTAATGTAAAAATGTCGGGGGCCTTTTGTACAAGCCCTTCGTCGATCATTTGTTCAACGACTTTTTCTCCAAGTCCATCGATATTGAAAGCTTTTTTTGAAACAAAATGTATTAATTTTTCTTTTTCAACTGCATAACAATTTTTGTTGGTACATCTGTATGCCGATTCTCCTTCTTTCCTTTCGATGTCAGATCCACAAACTGGACATTTTTTCGGAAAATGAAAAGGTTTTTCTTCGCCTGTCCTCAAATCTTTAATCACTGAAACTACCTCAGGGATCACATCCCCGGCCTTTTGGATAATCACGGTGTCCCCTATTCTTATGTCTTTTTTGTTGATCTCGTCTTCGTTGTGGAGAGTTGCGCGTGAAACTGTGGATCCGGCAACCAATGTTGGCGTCATAACTGCCACCGGAGTGATCGCACCAGTTCTTCCGACTTGTAAAATTATATCCAAAATTCTGCTTGAAACTTGTGCCGCTGGAAATTTGTATGCGATAGCATATCTTGGCGCTTTTGCCGTATAGCCAAGCCTTTTCTGACTTCCAAAGTCATTCACTTTTATCACGATTCCGTCTATTTCAAATCCAACATTTTCTCTTTTTTTTGCCCATTTTTCGCAAAATTTTATTACTTCATCTATGGATTTTACTTTTTCGTAATAATCGCAAACCGGCAACCCAAGTTGTTTAAATTTCTCAAGAATTTCTTCCTGTGTTGTGATTTTGTCGCTTAGATTGGTCTTGTCTACATGATAAAAAAACATCGAAAGTCCGCGCTGTGCTGTCACTTTTGGATCAAGTTGTCTCACTGCTCCCGCCGCCGCATTTCTTGGATTTGCGAAAGGTTCTAAACCATTTTTTTTATTATATTCATTCATTCTTTCAAATTCTTTTTTGGGAATGTAGACTTCTCCCGAAACTTCGATGTCTATTTTTTCTTTTAACTGAAGCGGTACAGCTTCAATAGTTTTTACCGCATGAGTGACGTCTTCGCCTTCTATTCCGTTTCCTCGCGTCAAAGCCCTTACAAAAATTCCTTTTTCGTAAAGAATTGTGATGTTTAGTCCGTCGATTTTCAGTTCACAAACAAATTCTTTTTTGTCCGGCACTATTTTGTCTATTCGCTCTTCCCAATCACGAATCTCCGCCTCTGAGAACACATCTGCTAGACTCTTTTTTGGAGTTGTGTGCCTTACTTTTTCGAATTTTCCGGAAAGCACGCTTCCGACTCTTTGTGTTGGAGAATCCGGAGTTATAAACTGTGGATATTCTTGTTCCAATTCTATGAGTTCTTTCTTCAAAGAATCCCTGACCGATTCTGACACTTCCGTCTCGTTTAAGACAAAATATTTGTAATTTAACTTGTTGATTTTTTCCTTTAATTTTTCTATTCTGGATTTAGCTTCGTCTTTATTCATGGTTTTGTTGATTTCTGAGCTTAATTCTGCTATAATTTAGAGATTAATTCAATAAAAAATGGATTCACAAACAAATAATCAAATAGATCCCGAGACACAAAAGGTACTTAATACCCCTTTGGCCGCACCTGCGGGAAATGATCCGAAAGATGAGGAATTCTTGAATATCGTGCTTGATCTGATTTCAAAAGGCACAATTGACCTTTATAAACCTGAAACTTTGATCAATCATGCCGTTTATGATCAACTTCCTGTAGACAAAAAGGGGAAAGCGGATATTGAAGCATTTAATATTCTCTCAAAAATTAGAGACATAAAAGGGCTTAATGATGCGGGTTTTGCGGGGACTTTCCAGATGCAAAATCTTGTTCATAGCGTAAGGGACATAAAAGAAAGGCTTGAAATAGAGGGGGGGGATGTATTTATAATCTAGTATATGTCACAAGTTTCACAACAAATAGTAGTCGATAAGAATAAAACTGCCGAGCAATATCTTGTTGAGGCGGAGTCGTTTTATATTGTTCCAAAACTTATTAGAGAAAAATTTCCGGATCTTATAAAGCTTATTTTCGAGACAGAATCTATGAATACTGAAGAACGCGAATATTGGCTTCAAATCATGCCTATTATGTCTGAAGAGCAAATAACCAAATTCCAAGGCATTCTTTTGAATGAAAAGAATCAACTGGCAAAACTTGATCAGGAATATGCTACAGAAACTGAGTCAGCTCCTGCGCAAGCTCCTCAACTTGATGAAGTAAAAATGAAAGAGAAATTGGCTAATCTAAGGGAAAAAGAAATCCTAAGCCAAGCGGGAGAGCAGAAAGAAGAGGAAGAATTGCTCAAACATCTTCAAAATTTATAAGTTTATCTTTTTATTTTCCCATCGTTTGATTGGCCAACATCTTCGACTGGCTTTGCTCTGACGACAAGTCTTTTTAGATTTGTTCCAACCGGAGTACATGTTATCAGAGTCAATGTACTGTCAGGAGTTTGTTTCAAGATAGATATGTCGCTCGGAAGAACGATCTTTATTTCGGTTACTTCATATATATATTTTTTGCCTTCCCAATACATGACTATTTTGTCGCCTTCCACAACATTATGCAAAAGTGCAAAAACATCTTTAAATCTGCCTGAATCCCATGGGAAATACGAACTGTGTCCAGTAATTGCCATGTTTCCCAATTCTCCCGGTACACTTGTTCCAGGGTAGTGAACAACTCCTCCTTGCAAAGCATTTTGCATTTCTCTCTCAAGAGCACTCCAATCTCGTCTTATAAGGGTTTCACTGCTAATTCTGACAACCGGAAGATTTTGATCTATTCGAGGGATTATAAGCCTGTTGTCACTTGGGGCTATTTCTATGTTTAAAGCTGGGATATTTTGTGTATTTAGAGTATTTGCCTGCGCTATCTTGGCTGTGTCCGTCGGTTTTGGCGTTTTAGGTGTTTCTATAAGTTTGTTTAAAGGGCTTTCCACGTGCGTGCCGGTAAGAGTTTTGAACTCATCTTTCACTATTTCATAGTATGCAGACCAGTTGAGAGCTAAAACACCTATTCCCAAGATAACTGCGCTGGCTATAATCTGTCTGGCCCCATCTTTCAATATAGTTTTAAATGTTCTTTGTTCCTCCACCGGAGCTTCTTTTTGAGGAAGAGGCTCATGCGGAATTTGTTCGTGAGGAAGCTCGTGTGGGTTTATATGTATCTTGAAATATTCTGTCATTTGTTTTTGTTTTTGTTTGAATCTATATATATTACTCTTTTTTAAGCCATTTTTCAATCTCCATATGAATAAAAAAGTTGACGGAATGATGGTTTTGTGACATGCTTTTTTTATCTTTTCGGACGCTAATTTAACGTTTTTATGGTGAAAAAAGATTACAGCAAGTATTTTGATCTTAATTCGTTGATAAAAAGTATAAAAAAATACCTTCCGGATTTTGATGACAAAAAGTTCCGAAAAGCCTTTGAGTTCGCTGAAAATGCGCATTTTGGGCAACTTAGAAAAGATAATGAAACTCCATATATCGTGCATCCTGTGACGGTTGTCTCTATTTTGACGGAAATACATGCGGGACAAGACGTGCTTATAAGCGCGCTTCTTCACGATGTGCCTGAGGACACAAGCCACGATATCCATGAGATAAAGAAACTTTTCGGTGAGAAAGTTGCATTTCTCGTGGACGGCATTACGAAATTGGCTAAGGTCCATTACCAAAGCCACATGGCGGAGAGAGAGGTCGAGTCACTAAAAAAACTTCTGCTTCATAGCATCAAAGACCCCCGAGTAATTCTAATCAAACTTGCAGATAGGCTCCACAATATGAGGACTCTTCACTTCATCGATAAACCCGAAAAGCGCTTGAGGATTTCAAAAGAAACTCTTGAGGTTTATGTTCCAATTGCAAATCTGATAGGAATTCAGGCTTTTAAGTCTGAACTTGAGAATTTGTGTTTTAAATATATTTTTCCAGCTGAATATGAAAAATTGAGGAAGAGAACTGAAGAAAATGTTGTGAGGCATAAAGATTCTGTTTGTGAGTTTGTAAAAGAGCTTTCTTCAAAGCTGAGGGGAGCAAAGATTAAAGCTGAAATCCTCGAAAAAGAGAAGAATTCATACAACATATACAAAAAAATTAAACTTGAAGGTAAGACCATAGATGAAATAAAAGATAGAATTGCGATAAAAATTGTTGTTGAGGATGTATCTTCTTGCTATCAATCACTTGGAATTATCCATGGACTATATGTTCCAAAAGTCGGAAGATTCAAGGATTACATCGCCAGTCCTAAAATGAATGGCTATCAGAGCCTTCATACTACGGTTTTTGGAATTGATGGGATTCTTACGGAGATACAAATACGAACTACCGATATGCAAAAACAGGCTAATTATGGACTTATTCCTTCACTTTTAAACAAGAGGAATAAGGAGAATGCTTTTTCTTCTTGGATAAGCGATGTTCTTGAATCGGACAATGAACTTTACGGTAGTGAAAATTTTCTTGAACAATTAAAATCCGATGTATTTCAGGATAAAATATTTGTTTTTACCCCGATGGGAAAACGCATCGATTTGCCAAGTGAAGCATCTGTAATAGATTTTGCTTATGCCGTATCCGATGATTTTGGGAATCATGCTTGCAAAGCTGAAATCAATGGACATATTTACCCTATTCTTACGAAATTAAAAACTGGTGATATTGTGGAAATAATAACTTCCGAGAATTCAACTCCTGAAATTTCCTGGCTTTCTTTTACAAAAACAAATCTTGCGAAATCGAAAATAAGGGAATATCTGGGGGAAATCGCCGATGTATCGAAATTAAAAGAGGGGAAAAAAATACTTCAACAAGAGTTTGATATCGCCGGACTTGGTCTTATTACGAGTTTTAATTTTAAGAAATTGAAAGGTGGAATTAATTCATATCTTCATAAAGATTTTAATAGTATGCAAAGTGTTTTTATCGCTATCGGAGAGGGAAATTTGAAGACTATTGATGTCGTAAAATCATTAACGAAGAAAGAGAGTGAGGGAATGAAGGTAACACTAAGAATTGTCGCAAAGAATAGATTTGGGCTTCTTAGAGACATTTCTGACATCTTGTATAAATATTCTTCGGACATGACTTACCTAAAAGGGTATGGCTCGAATAAACAAGATGAGGCCTATTTTAGTGTTAAAATAATGGTTGACGGCATAGAGGATCTTGAAAATATTTTCCATGAACTCGAAAAAATGGATGGGTTTAAATATGTGCATAGAGTTTCTTATGTTGGTATTTATTTTACTTATGCTTTTGCTATTTTTACGATTGTTTTATGGATAATTCATCCTGTCCTTATTTATTTTATAGATGAAATTCCGTTCGCAAAAAATTCCACTGTTATCTTTAATGCGATTTTGGATGCCGGACTGCTTATTTTATTTTTATGTGTTTTCTATTTAACAAATATCACAAAAAAATATTTCCCTCTCGTCAGGAATAAGAGAACATTTTTGATTTTCTCTATGGGTGTCCCGATTATTGCCTCTGTACTGCTTTTATTTGAGCTATTTTATTTTGACCTGAAGTTGAGCTGGACGACTTTGATAATAGAGATAGCCATGATTTATGCCTATCTTGGATTCAGTTTCGTCAATTTTAAAAAATATCTTAGTTAGCGAATCTGAAATGCACACTGTCTCCGTCTTGCATTACATATTCCTTCCCTTCTATTCTTAAAAGTCCTAATTCTTTCGCTCTTACTTCGCTTCCTGCCTCCAAAAGTTTTTGCCAATTTATTATTTCCGCTTTTATAAAGCCTTTTTCAAAATCGGTGTGAATTACTCCGGCCGCTTGAGGGGCAAAAATACCTTTTTTAATTGTCCATGCGTGCGATTCTTTTGGGCCTGTCGTGAAGTATGTTATAAGGCCGAGCGTTTCATATGCTGTGCGAATCAATGCGTTTAAACCCGTTTCTTTCAAGCCAAGCTCTTTTAAATATTCATATGCTTCTTCTTCATTTAGATCTCCGAGCTCTTCTTCGATTTTTGCACAAACCGGAATAATTTTATTTTCATCTTTTACGTCTAATATTTCTGCAAACTTTTTTCTGTCTGCATTCTTTATCTCTTCTTCGCTAAGATTTATTATGTAGAAATTTGGTTTCATGGTCAGCAAATGCAAATCTTTTATTTGTTCTTTTTCGTCGTCTGTTAAATCTATGTCTACAGCCATAGTTCCTTTTTGCAAATTCTCTAAAACTTTGTTCACCAACTGCGCATATATTTTTTTCTCTTTGTCTCCTGATTTTGAGTCTGAAATCGCTTTACCCAAGCGCTTTTCGGCGGTCTGCATGTCGGCGACCAGGAGTTCCGACTCGATAACTTCTTTGTCTATTTTTGGATCAACAGTTCCGTGAACATGGATAACATTTGAATCACTGAAAACTCTAACTATGTGCGCGATTGCACTACATTCTCTGATGTGTGAAAGGAATTTATTCCCGAGGCCTTCTCCTGCACTTGCGCCTTTCACAAGCCCTGCAATGTCCACGAATTCTATAGTCGCAGAGATTGTTTTTTCTGATTTTGAAAATTCCGACAATTTTTTAAGTCTAAAATCCGGAACTTCAACTATTCCTATATTCGGATCGATTGTGCAAAAGGGATAATTTGCCGCCATAGCGCATTTTGTCCTTGTTAGTGCGTTAAACAGTGTTGATTTTCCTACGTTTGGTAATCCTACAATTCCTATTTTTAGAGACATTTTTTGAGTTCTTTAACTGTTAATTGGCCTTCCGCTGTAATATCTTTTTTATTCAGCGGTGCGTACATTAAATAATTTCCGAGTAAATGTCCAGCAGTGCGCGAGAATTTGCCTTTCTCTCCCATGCAGATACATATCGCTTTTTCTCCTTTTTCTGTGAGATCTGACAAGATTTTTAAAACTCTAAGATTGTCAGAAAAGTCATTTGCGAAGGTGGCCAGCTTAAAAATATCCGCGTTTTTTGTCTTCATTTTTGCAATTATTTCCCGAAGGTCTGCGTCTTTTGGCGTTTTCTTGAAATCGTGGAAGGAAATTATTATTTTAGTTTTTGGGCTGATTTTCCTTATTTCTCGAATTATTGATTGTTCCGTTTTTATATCAACATCTATGTATTCTATCTTTTTTCCAAGGACTATTGCTAGATTATCGCGATTCCCCTGCCATTTATATATAATTGGGTTTTTCTTATTTTTCATTATTTCCTCCATGTCTTTTGCGGAAAAATTCGAAATCTCATCGAACCATATTTCGCTTATGTCCGCCACTTTTTGAGCAGAGACCATTATTTTGGTGGCTTTTTTACTGCTATTTTGTCTTATCGGCACGCAAATCATGGCTCTATTAAAACCATTTCCTCGCCTCTTTGTCAACTTTAACTCTTTTACATTTTTTGGGTTATACGTATAATTTGTCGCGTTGTGACTATGTCACTCACAAATATATTAATTTTTTAACCTAGATGGCTATGAAGAAGATTGTACTATCTCTAGCTTTGGTTGCTATGCTTTCTGGATGTGCTGCTACAACAGCTCCAGTTGCAGAAGAAACAGCAGCTCCAGCAACAACTGTTGTTGAACCAGAGAAAGCTGTAGAACCTACAGCTGAAGAAGCTGTAGAAACTCCAGCTGAAGAAGCTGTAGAAGTTGCTAAGTAATTATAAAATTACTTTCAAAAAAAAAGAGCCCCGCAATGCGGGGTTCTTTTTTTGTTTGCCTTAAAATAAAACTTCTTCTTTTATTCCAACCTCCTTTCTTTCCCTTACAGACTTGTGCTTTCGCTCTCTTCTCATTAAAGCGATATGTTTCTTTATCTGAGAAACCAACCTGTCTTTTGCAAGATCCACCGCTTTCGTTATCATGTGGCTGGCTTCTTTTGCGACAACTTGTTTTGTCGGCATTATTACCGCCAATTCCACCTCATAAGCGTCATGCTTCTCGAATTTCTCGATGTTTGCTCTCATGAGCGTAGCATTCTCCGGAAACGTCTTCAGAAGATTTTCTATCATCTCCCGTTTTGTTTCCACATATTCAGCGAAAGAGCCTTCTTCGGCCTTCGTGAGGTTCTTGTGAAAGAAAGTTATTTCCATAAAGATTGTTTGTTATGGATTACATTTCTATAATATTCCTTTTTAAAAAAAGCGCTATTGTATTTTTCCGAAAAATATGTTATTATATATTTGCAATTGGGATATAGAACGTAAGTTTTGTATTTTAATTGCCGCACTGATCCCTTCTTATAACGCAAGTTATTTAGAAGGACATCAGCTCTCCGGTATTCTTTTGATAGGCTTAAGCGCCCTTCATTAGATACCACCAGAAATTGGATTCTCATTCTTAATAGCCTTGAGGGTCCTTTTTCTTTTGTTGTCCCAAATATCTTAGTGGAGTATATTTTAGTAAAATAATAAATTCCTTATGCCATCATTAAAAAAACATATGATTAGCACTCGTGAGCTTCATCAAAAGTTGGCTAGCGTGCAACGTGACAAGATTGATAGTTTCAAGGCAAAGATGGATGCACGAAGAAGTTTAAGCGATAAAATCGCTGACGCTTTGACCGATTCTTTTGGGACGGTTTTATTTCTGAGTATTAATGCCTTGTGGTTTGGAGTATGGATTGTCATAAATACCGGACTGATTCCTGGAATTGCAGTTTTTGATCCGTTTCCATTTGGTTTACTTACAATGATCGTTTCCTTGGAAGCAATCTTCTTGGCGGTTATCGTTCTTATAAGCCAAAATCGTTCTGCTCGCATCGATGATTTGCGTGAAGAAATTGACCTTCAAATCAATGTACGAACCGAGGCGGAAGTCACAAAAATACTTATTATTTTAGATAGAATTCATGATCATTTGGGGCTACCTTCCGAGGATGATGCCGAGTTGATTATGATGAAACAAAATATCGACCTAGATGCGATTGCGCAAACTTTGACGAAGGAAATGATTGAGGAATAATTTGAAAATGGTGCGTAGTCGTAGAGGATGTTCGGACTGGGATTGGCGTTGGCGGCTTAGAATTATCTTCTATGTTTAGCCGTCAATGATTCTGATGCTCTTATGTACATAATTTCTTGCTGACGTGAAAATCTTTGCCAATTTGCGTTAAATTCTTCAAGTCCATATGGAAGTTTATTTCGTTGATTTAATGCGCTTTTTTCGTAAAGCTTGAAGACTTCGTTTAGACATAGTGGCACCAGATTTAACATTGCATATGGCATCCACATTCTTTGAGCATCTATTGATGGCCTTTCTCCTCTGATTTTTATCAGCTGAACAACCATGTCCAAAATTCTTTGGCTTGCTTCATTGATAGATGTTGCATCTACCTCTTCTTGGAAATATCCTTTTAACAAGGCCTTAAAAGGATTTAATTTCTCAAATCTTCCTAGATCGTTGATTATCCAATAGGCATTTGAATGAGTGATACTGTGAGTGAATCCGAATATTGCACTTTCGATGTCACGCGTCATTGTTAGGGCTTTTGCTTGCGGTGGGAGTGAATCAATTTCAACAGAAGAATCGAGATCGTGCAGTAAAAGATCTCTTTTGTTTGGCATTAAGCTAAAATTCCCAAGATGAGAGGCGAATCTTGCGACACCAGCTTCGTGCGCTGAACGAAGAAGTCTCCCTATGTTTTTCCCTATGTCAGCAGTAATTTTCAACATTGGTTCTCCTAATTTTCTTTGTCTTGTATCAACTACTTCAAAACGTCTTTCTATCAGTGCTTTCATTCCCTTACCAACTTCGAATCTACCTGATGATGTATCTGGTTCAAAATATGCACCAAGTCTTTCTGGAACATCACTTGGAATGCCCAAAATAACAAATTCCGTAGGTTCATTTTGCCATTTTATTTCAGGATAACAACCCCATGCAATTGGAAGACATGCTGAAACTCCTCCTTTGTGCAATTTTGCAGCATTTTGGAATTCACGTTGTCCTCTTCCGGAAGATAAACCTCCTTCAGGTTTTGGAGGATCAAGGACTGGGTAAAGAGTGCCATTTTCCGCTATTCCCATATGAATAAGAATTACAGGAACTTCATCTAGAATATTTCCTCCGCTATCTATTGTTCCAAACATTTGTTGGTAGGAATCGCCTTTTGGTGGAGATATTGTGCGTGTTTTTTGGCTAAAAGTTCCTACCCCTTTTAATTTGTATCCGTGTACAGAAGTTTCTCCAACCTTAAGAGGTGATTTTCTCTTCACATAGCCACTCCGACCTGGACTCTCGAATGGCGGATTGTTTGCCCAAGAAGCATAATCTGTTAGAGATTCTAATTCATCTGCTGGAATTTGAATTGCACCCGCAGTTGGACCAATCTGTGATTGCAATGGAAGAGATGGAGATTGATATCTTGCATTTTGCGCGTCAGAGACTTCAAAATAATCTCTTGGATCCGGACGATTGTTTGATTCTGTACTCATAAAAAGCACCTTTTATATTATTAGAAGGTAATTTATAGCAATATTTTGCGAACTTGTCAAGAAGTGGTGCCGAAGGGCAGAATCGGACTGCCTACACATGGATTTTCAATCCACTGCTCTACCAATGAGCTACTCCGGCGCAAAAGTTTTACAGGGAGATTCTAAGGGTATAGCTTTGATAAATCAATGTTTTTTGTTATAATTGATTCCTTTTTTATATTATACGATGTATGGCAATTCCTGAAGGACACATAAAAGATATGTTTGTAAGATGGGCAGACAGATATGATGCAAGGCCCGTGGACGAGAAACAATTAGAGCTGACCGATCGCATTTTGGTGCCTGAACTTGGAGCGATTGAGGCGGAACTTTTGGAATTGAGGAAAGCTTTCGATGTTAGGATTCTTCAAGCCTTAAAGGATGATCCTCCTAAATTCCCTAAAAAACTTTTGAAAGATCCTTCGATAAGAAACCATTTTACTTATCCTGTAGGATATTGTGCGGCGATAAGAGATGGTATGTTTGAGGATGTTAGTGCCCAGCTTCATTGCCCTTCTACTCCCGGGATTTCTGCGATTTCACGTTTTGTTGGAGAGGGTGGATGTTTAAAAAAAGTTGGAGGAATTCAACACCGACAGTTTTTTCAAAATGGCATACAGGCCGGAGCGCTATGGCTTGATGCCGCGAATAATACTGTTGATGTGGATTCGCCCCCTGTAAAAATTTCCGTGCTTGCCAACTCAGGTTTTCAGAATATAGATGATTTTTCTTTGTGTGGAGATGTTATTGAATCGTATTGGAAAAGTGATGTCTATCCGCAAAGAGTGTTTCCATATTTATCTCCTTTGTTCCCCATTATTTACGTTTCGTCTGGCGGAAGAGTCCATGTTTTACCTATAAATATTAGCGGAATTGCAAATAATGTATTTTCAGATTTCAAAATGGCCGAAGATTTTATGTTCAGGAGTCGTTTTGCGGGAAAACGTTTGCCTGCGAAACAAATGAATCGTATAAAACGGAAATACCCCGGAGCCAATAAAAGCGAAAATCCTTTTGAGCATTTGAATCCTGATGACTCTGTTATTGCTGCCTCGTTTGAGTGTTTCAGAAGTCTTAATCCCAATGAATTATTTTCTCGTGTTGAAAAGGCGATAGATCTTACAAAAGGCATTAATGATGCTTTGGAAAACATTCCGAAAATTTAATTATATTTTACAATTATTGCGTGGTAGAATGCTCGCATGATTGATAAATATAAACTTAAAAAACTTGCTGATATTGTTGTAAATTATTCGATTTCTTTGAAAAAAGGCGAAAGGATTTTGCTGAGAGGATACGGATTTGAGAGTTATCCCCTGCTGAAAGAAATTTATGAAGAATGTGTGAAGGCCGGTGCAATTCAAATCGATGTTCGTTTTTCGAATGATGAACTTAGCAAAATATTTTTCAAACATGCAGACACAAATCAGCTCAAACACTTGAGCGATTTGGATAAACAAGTTGCAGATAGTTATGATGCGATGATTCAAATTCTTGCGGATACAAATCCTTATGAGATGAAAGAAGTTGATTTCGCGAAGCTTAATATAAGCCAAGAAGCGCGAAAACCTTTGAGCGATATTTTGCATAAAAAAAGATGGTGTCTGCTTGCATATCCAAACAACGCATCCGCAATAATGGCTAGCAGAAGCCTAGAAGAGTGGGAAGATTTTATTTTGGATAGTTGTTTACTTGATTGGGAAAAAGAAGAAAAATTACAGCTAAAATTTGTGGATCTGATGACTAAAGTTAAAAAAATAAGAATCGTAGGAGATGAAACTGATTTGGAAGTTTCTGTTGCAGGGCAAACATGGGTCACTTGTTGTGGAAAATGTAATCTTCCGGATGGTGAAATTTTCACTTCTCCGATCCGTGATTCTGTTAATGGATATATTAAATATAACGTACCTACTCATCATCAATCACATGATTTTAATTGGGTAAAACTTACATTAAAAGATGGAAAAGTTGTCGGAGAGGAGTCGGATCACAAGATTGCCTTAACAAAACTTCTTGATACAGACAAAGGGTCCAGATATTTCGGGGAATTCGCTTTTGGGCTTAACGATCAAATAAAAACATGGACGCGTCAAATCCTTTTTGATGAAAAAATGGGCAAGAGTTTGCACATGGCTTTAGGTAAATGTTATGATGAGTGCCCAAATGGAAATGATTCTAGCGTGCATTGGGATTTGATTTTTAATTTCAAATGGGCGAACGCAGAAATATATTTTGACGGCAAAAAGGTCTACTCAAAGACAAAATGGTGTGATAAAAAATTTGATTTCTTAAATTAATTAATTTTAAAAAATATGAAAAAAAGTTCAAATAAATTACTTCCAGTTTCAATTCTTGTAGCTTCTGTACTTGTTTCCGGATCTCTTTCTTTTTTCGGATACGAATATGCGAATAAAATGACTGATGATGTTTTCAACTCGAAAGTTGAAGAAGGAATCAAGGCTTTCATCGCTAAACAACAAGCATCAGCTCAGCCTGAAGACAAGACAGGAACTGTAGTTGAAGGTGATTATACTGATGATGATGCCGTTCTTGGGGATAGTGATGCTGTTGTAACAATGATTGAATTTTCAGATTATCAATGTCCTGTCTGCCAGAGATTTCATGCAGAAGTTTTTGGAACTCTTAAAGCAAAATATATCGATACTGGAAAAATGAAATTTGTTTATCGAGATCTTCCTCTTACTTCAATCCATCCAAATGCTTATCCTGCTGCGCTTGCAGCTGAGTGCGTGAAAGATCAAGGTGGGGACGAGATGTATTATGTAATGCATGAAAATATTTTTGAGGCCGCACTTTCTGAAGAGATGACTGCAGAAAGCTTGAGAAAATCTGCAGGCAAATCTGGAGCAAATTTATCCAAATTTGATTCATGTGTCGCCGCTGATAAATTCAAAGATGAAATCGCAAAGGATACTCAGGATGCCTCAGACATAGGGTTCAGAGGAACTCCTGGATTCCTTATCAATGGTTATATGATGGATGGGCTATACAGCCTTGAAGCGTATGAGCAAGCTATTGATGAGGCTTTGGCACAATAGGGAAATAATTATACGAGAGTTATTGAAGCCCCGGTTTGTCGGCATTGACAAGTCGGGGCTTTTCTTTTACTATGTCTGTAGTGATTTCTAATAAATAATTATATGAAAAAAATATTTGTTGCTTTTCTGCTTTCGGCCATTGTTTTTTCTGGCTGTACAATTAAATTTGGTGTTACGAATGATACGAATGATACGAATGATACGAATGAAGAAAAGGAAATAAAAGAAGTAAAAGAAACAACTGAGGTGAAAAAGACAGAAGAAGTTAAAAGTTTTATTGATTTGATTTCTCCTCCAAATGAAACACCATTCGATTCTTCTCCAATTGTTATTCAAGGAAAAGTTTCGACAAATGCAAAAAAAATAGAGGTTAAGGCTATCGGTGGACAAAAAGGTTATTGCGATGTTCTTTGTGCCCCATATTATGAGGATATCTATACTTTAGATAGTTTTAAACCTGGGGATCAAACTTTCTCTTATGGAGCTAGATCTGACTGGAATAACCTTGCTCATGGATATAATAACTATACTTTTACCGCTTACTTTAATGATGAAAGTACTGCAAGTGATAGCGTCACGTTGTATTATGATCCATCAAAAATTCAATATGGTGATAACAGTTATGGGCCTATTGCTGAGGTTTCGGATGCTGTAGCCGCATTTGCTGGAATAACTGATGCTAATGCCTACATCAATGATAATTTTGACAATAAATATATAAAAGGTGTTTTACTTAGTGGCGAAACCTCAAGGTTTTGGGCTGTTAAACAGGACTCTAATTGGAAAATTTTGGCGCTAGCAAAACCTAATGAGGAAGTAAGCTGTACTGTATTTGCACCTTATAATTTTCCTGCAGCGCTGAGCAAGGATTGCCGTAAATAGTTTTCTATTTATACAGCATGAATTTGAATTTCACACCATTTTCTTCTTCCTCCTTTATGAGTTGTTTGTTTGAGAATTTGGCTGGGATCTCAGGGAAATACGTGTCACATTCGTAAGAGTTTTCGATGAATGTGATGTAAAGTCCTGTGAGATTTGGATTCTCCAATGATTCTTTGAAAAGAGTTGCGCCACCGATTATGAAGATTGTTTCTATGCCGTCCCCTGCTGAATTTATAGCTTCGTCTAGAGATTGAAAAATTTCGACTCCTTCTATTTTTAGAGATGTATTAGGCTAAATCCTTATAGTCTCCTGTGTTGCCGTCTATCTTTATTTTTGTCCCTATTTTGAGCGTTTCTTTTGTAACCCCTGTCACCACAGGCAATCCTCTTTCTCTTGCGATTATTGACAAGTGAGAAAGAAATCCTCCCTGCTCTGAGACTATGCCTTTTATTTCATCAAAGTGTTTTACCAATTCAGGAGAAAGTACTCTTGTGAATAAGATTTTATCTTTATTTTTATATTTTTCATCCTTCAGTTGATCTTCTTCAATCAATATCCCCTCAGCTTTCCCTGGCGAAACTCCTTGAGTTTCTTGTTTCTGAGTAATCTGTTTATTTGTCAGTATTTTTGGCATATTAAAGTATGTGTATTTCTCATACTCTAATTTTCTCTCTTCACAAACATTCTGTGAAATTTTTCCACTTACTATTTCTTCCAGTTTTGCGAAATAAATTTCTTTTTTATTTTTGAAATTATTTTTTCCTGCAAGTTCAAATAAAATTTCCCTGAGTTGATTTATTCTTTTTACAACCAGCCATCTGCTCATCTCCCTGAGCTTATTATAAACCACTACTTGCTGTATTTTTTTCTTCAACATTGTCTTTTTGATTTCCGATAATTTCCCCCACCATTCTTTCATTTCATCGTTTTTATTCTCGCCTTGTATGTTTCTGACAAAATTACTTTCATCTGAAATTTCGATAGTGTTGCCTAACAAATTTTTCGAATCGATGTTTAGCTTAAAACTTTCATCACCTTGGAATAACTGCCCTCCTTGGCTTAATAGAAGCGATAATGCTATGTCGTTTTTTGTAAGATTTTCTATGTTTTTCATTGAAATTCCGGCAAAAAGATTTATTTCAAAAACTATCTGATAATCTTTTTCAAAAACTTTTAGAAATTCCTGTACCGTGTTTATTTTTTGTTCATTTTCTATCGCGTTTTTTAGTTCCTGAAAAATTTTATTATAATCATCAATATTAATTCTATAGATGAAAAATAAATTTTTTATAGTTTTAAAAATTCCCGTGAGCCCGCTTAGTTTCGGCCTTAGATCAGAGGATTTTAGATAACTGTACGACGGCATTAAAGTTTTTAATTCTTCTTCTCTATCAACGAAAAGTTCATTTCCTATTATTTTTAAAACATTTATTGAAGAATAATTTATGTTAAATTTTTTATATGCCAATTGAATCGGTCCATTTTCTTCATACACTTTTTCGAGAATATCTTTTGTTATTTGAGTAGGTCTTGGTGCTATTTCTGAAATCTCAGTTTTCTCGTAATAGAAATCTTCTTCCGGTAATGATGCATCGAGATATAAAGATTGTTTGTATTCCGTTTCTGATATAGTTGTAATTGGCCTTGTCTGAAGGAAATACCACTTTTCGTCTTTTATGCACCACTCAACATCTTGTGGAAATTTATAAAACAACTCTATGCTTTTAAAATCCAGAAAGGCTTTATTTAGGCTTGGCAAAGTACTTTCCGTAGGATTATCAGTCCAGTATAACTTCAGTTTTTCTGGTTTAATATTTCCACTCACAAGATCTTCTCCTCGCCCTTTGTGATATTCAATAATCAGCTCTCTTCCTCCAACAGGGTTTCTTGTGAACGTCACTCCTGCGATATCTGGTTCTATGTATTCCTGAATAAGAACTGAGAATTTTTCTATTGATCCACCAAGAAATTTTCGAGCATGATCTGTTATTTCCGCTATTGCTGATGCGAGATTTTGTTCTTCTACATTTATTTTTGTTTTGAATTGGCCTGCAAAAGATTCTTTTTGGCTATCTTCTATCAATGCGCTTGATCTGACCGCATATTTTTCACAATTCAATTCTTCATGAATTTTTTTTGCAAGTGGTTCAAAATCTTCTATGTTTTCTTTTAATTCTTTGACATCAATAGCTTTGAATTTCGGGACATTTAAGCCTAGGGATATTAGATCCGATAGTTTCAATGTTTTTGCACCAATTGTTGGATTATTGTGCATATTCCCATGGCTTATTGTATCTGCCCAAAAATTCGATGCCTCTTTCTTCGAGTTCTACGGCTGTAATTTTTGCATCGAAACAGTTTACGTAATCGTCACAAATTGTGATTACAGTACTACCTTGAGGAACTTGGGCAAAAGCTTTTTCGATGTCTTTTGTCGGAGTATACATTATCGGAATATTTACACTTCCTTCAATATGCCAGTTCTCAAATTTCCATGGCTCACGAGAATCCACTAGGATTACACCATTTTCAACCTTTTCTTTGACTTCGCTTGTCGTAAATATTTTTTTATATTTTTCCCCTGAGTATTTTTCTGCAAATTTTATGTTCCCTATCCATGATCCACCCCACTCTACCCATCCATTTGCGCCATTTTCTAAATAAGAAGCTACTATATTTTTTGTTCTCAAAAATTCCGCCACTTCTTTCCCGCGAATTCCGGACCAACATAGCACGTATACATATTTATTTTCAGGAAGTTCTATCCATTTCCCGGCTTGCAGGTCAGCAAATCGAACGTGAGTGCTTCCTTGAAGATATCCATTTTCATATTCCAAATTTTCACGTGCATCAATTACTATATAGTCATTTTTATTACTCTTTAGAATTTTATTAAAATCTGCATTACTGATTGAAAGTGCATTTTTTTGGTTTTCACTATAAAAATCTGCCGGTTGATCTCCTTTTTCAGCGATTATTTGATCACCTTTCTCGACCAATTTTCCTTCACTTAATGTTCTGACATTTGAGTTAGCAATTTGTATTGGAGTGTTATCTTGAATTTTTAGTTTCATCAGTACTCCGTAACGAATGTATTTATCGCCTTCATAGAGCGTTAATTCTAATGAAGAGGTTGAATCGTCAATTCGGACCAAATTGTCCAAAGTAATTTTCGTTGTATTTACATACCAACTTTTGAATGTTGCGAGACTTGTGGATTTTTTGGACATCTCGTATGCCTTTTCTAAATCTTGATTTGCAATAGCCTTATAGTAATCCTCTATGAATTTTATACTTGTGTCTTTATCAGGATTTTTGATTGTTGAAACAAATTTTAGATTTTCTTCTTTTATTTGCCTTGAGATTTTTGGGACATCTCCGATTTTTAATTTATCTATCGCCGTTGTTTCTTCTATTTGGGCTATATTTTCTTCAGTTTTTTGTCTTGGTATTTTTTTCAAATATTGTTGTTCTTCCGCGGGTAATTGAGTGTATTTTTGGCTTTCTTCCAGCCATTTCTCATACTCAAGATTCTGTTTATAATTTCCATATAAGTATGCCGAACCTACTGATACTCCTATTATTGCTACTAATGAAATTGATATGAATATTATTTTGTTAGACTGCATTAATGCCAATTTTGTTTTAATAAATTGGTAAGACACGCTAAAAATTGCCGCCAAAAAAATTGCGGCTATTGATGCAACCTGAGCTATTTGAGATCCAATATTGAAAATAAAATCCGGGGGAGGTACCGCGTGAACTGTCTGAGGAAAGGCTATCACGCAAATCAATGCAAAACTTACAAAAGCAAAAAGGTCTTTCGGAGTTTTCTTGTACATGGGAATGAATTATATTTTATGTTATTTGTATAACATAAATTTAAACTTTATTCCATTTTCCTCTTCCTCCTTTATGAGTTGTTTGTTTGAGAATTTGGCTGGGATCTCAGGGAAATACGTGTCACATTCGTAAGAGTTTTCGATGAATGTGATGTAAAGTCCTGTGAGATTTGGATGAGTTAAAGATTCTTTGAAAAGGGTTGCGCCACCTATGATGAAGATTGTTTCGATATCATCCCCTGCTGAAGCAATCGCATATCCTAGTGATTTATAAACCTCTACGCCTTCGATTTTTAGAGAGTCATCGCGAGTAAGTACTACATTTTTTCTATCTTTGAGTGGGCGATATTTTTCAGGTAAAGAATACCAAGTGTTTTTGCCCATGATCACCATGTTTTTTTTGCTTGGATCTTTCACTGTCGTAGTGATTTCCTTGAAATATTGCGTTTCTTTTTTAAAATGCCAAGGCATCGCATTGTCCTTTCCTATGCCATTTTTTGAGTCTACCGCGACTATGATGTAAATTTCTTTGTTGCTCATGGCTTTATTATACAGCCACAGGGAATTTTATAAAGGCCTCGTGTTCATATCCCTTCAATTCGAAATCTTCAAATGTTAGCTCCCAGAAAGGTTTCTTTGCAATTACTAACTTTGGCAACGCATGTGGTTGTCTTTTAATTTGTTCTTTTATTCCCTCAAGGTGATTTGAATAAATGTGTGTATCGCCAGTCGTGTGAACGAAATATCTTGGAGTCAAATTACATTCTTGTGCGACCATCATCAAAAGTGTCGCGTAACTCGCAATATTGTACGGTACGCCAAGCGCAACGTCCGCACTCCTCTGGTAGAGCTGTACGTCCAAATACTGCCCTACAACGTAAAACTGGAAGAATGCGTGGCATGGTGGTAAGGCCATTCTATCCAAATCCGCAACGTTCCATGCACTCACAATTATTCTTCGTGAATCCGGATTGTTTTTTATTGTATCTATCGCGATTTGGATCTGATCGATGTGACTTTTCGTGTATGTAGTTTGGTCTTCGTTCAAAGTAAATTTCTCCCATTTCCTCCATTGGTAGCCATAAATCGGACCTAGATTTCCGTCTTTGTCGGCCCATGCGTCCCAAATTGGAGTGTGCTCCTTTAGGTCTTCATTGATGTTTGTAGAGCCTTTTAAAAACCAAAGTAGTTCCCTCAAGATGGCTCCGTAGCTTACTTTTTTCGTTGTAACCATTGGGAATCCTTCGCGTAAATCGTATTTTTTTTGTGTTCCAAAAATCGAAATAGTTCCTGTTCCTGTTCTATCTTTTTTTTCTACTCCGTCTTTCAAAACTTCTTGGACTAGTTCTAGATATTGTTTCATATATTTATTTTTACTGTGTCTGTATCTTTGTGAATTTTACTTCCTGTTGTTTTGTCTTGCCCCTGATATTTTCCATTGTATGGAGTTTTTGCCGGCGCATCCATTCTACAGCAAACCAACTGACAAATTCTTTTTCCCGCTTGTAATCTTATAGGGAGAGGACTTGCATTGAAAAGCTCTAATGTGATTCTGCCTTCAAATCCCGGGTCAACCCATCCTGCATTTTGGATGAAAAGACCAATTCTACCAATCGAGCTTCTGCCCTCTACAAAGGCTGTAATGTCATTTGGCAGTTTTACATATTCTTGCGTCGTTGCGAGCAAAAATGAATTTGGCGGAATAACTATATTGTCATTATTTATTTCTCGGTATTTTATTTCCGAATCCAAAGTTATGATCTCCGCTTCATTTTCCTCAATCACGAGAAAGTGAGCCCCAAGCCTCAAATCGATTGAAGCAGGTTGTATAGATTTTTCATCAATTGGATCAATTACGATAATTTTTTCTTTAATTAAACGCTCTAAAGTTGTGTCGGAAAGAATCATTTTTGTTTGTTATGTGGCTAGCAATTTTTATCTTATTTTCAGCTCTTTGTCTAATATTTCAAAAAATTCTTTTAGCATATTTTTGCCATTTAAGCTCTTTGTGAGCTTACCTTTGATGTAAACTTGAGCTGTCTGTTTTTCTTGATATCCCGGTAACATTATTGCGATATCTGCTTTCTTGCATTCGCCCGGACCATTTACGATACATCCCATTATTGCGATATGAAGGTTTTTTGTTTTTTTATATTTCTTGATGTGATCATTTATTTTTTCAACCATTTCTTGAAAATATTTTTTGTTTGTTCTCCCACATCCAGGGCAACTTGTTATTTTTGGCGTAAATGTGCGAAGATTTAGAGTTTGTAAAATATTTTTGCAAACCTCAACTTCTTTTGTTCTACTTTCATTTTTCCCCGGAGTAATAGAAACTCTAATAGTATCTCCGATTCCTTTTTGTAAAAGTATTCCTGTCGCAACTGAACTTGCAACAATTCCTTGAACGCCAGTTCCCGCTTCTGTAAGCCCTATATGAAGTGCGTAGATTTTTTTATTCTTTTTCATTTCTGCAGCCAGTCTCTCATGATCTTTTATAAAATCTACTGCATCTGAACTCTTCAAACTTAGTACAATTTGATTTCTTTTTAGTCCGATTTTTTCCGCTTTTTCAGCATATTCCAAAATTGCCTTCACGATGTCACCATCGAAAGACCCCTTATTTAAGCCAATCCTCACGGTCTTATTATTTTCTGCGGTTATTTTTATAAATTCTTCGAATGATTTTTCGTTCCCCGGATTTACTCTGAATTTATCTAAAGCTTTTATAAGAAGTGGATATTTGTTTAACAAAATATGCCCGTTGAAATGAAAATCTCCAACAAGTGCGATGTCTTTGTATCCCTTCTTATCCAAACTTTTTCTGATTTCTGGGACCGCTTTTGCAGATGCCTCATCGTTTACAGTCATCCTTACTATCTCCGCACCCGCGTCATAAAGCTCGATACATTGTTTCACCGTTGCACTCACGTCTGAAGTCGGAGTGTCTGTCATGGATTGAATAACAACAGGAAGTCCTCCTCCGATTTTCACTTTTCCGATTTTTACGATTTCTGATTTCATATTTAATCTATTACGGCGGAACCCAAGCATAAATCATTTCGATAGAAAACTGCAAACTGTCCTTTTGCGATTCCTTGGTCATTTTTATTGATTTTCACTTTTGCTCTTTTTGAATTTATTTTTGTGATTTTTGCTATATACATTTTTTCTCCATGGCGAAGTTTTACTTTCAGAGATCCATGCAAAAGTCCCATCTTCTGCGTTATCGGCAAATTTTGATCCTCATGTACATGTTTGCACACTGCGGTCAAAATTTGCCTGTCGCCTTGCATCCGGGACTTCTGCATGGATCTCTTCAAATTTGTACTTGAAGGCAATTTTCCACTAAAGAAATTGTAATCCGTCACCTCGAATTCATTCCTTTTTTTAGTTTTATCGTGATAGTTTTTTGAAATAAAAACTATATTTTTTTTGAGATCTTTTTCAACGACATACCATGGACCCCCTGCGAGCAAAATGCCTTTCCTCTGCCCTATTGTATAATAATATGTTCCTTCATGTTCTCCCATTTTTTCACCTGTTTCATATTCCAAAATATCTCCTTTTTTCTCACCCAGATAATGTTTCAAAAAATCACTGTATTTTAATTTCCCAAGAAAACAAATTCCTTGGCTGTCTTTTCTATTTTTATTTGGAAGATTAAATTTCTCCGCATATTTCCTTACTTGTTTTTTATTCAAATGACCTATCGGAAACTCCGCACGTGACAGCTGTTTTTGGCTTAATCTGGACAAGAAATAAGTCTGATCTTTTATCTTATCTGGAGATCTTTTTAAGAAATATTTTCCTGTTTTCTTCACAACTTGGGCGTAGTGTCCTGTCGCAACTTTGTCGAAACTTTTGTCTATTTTGTTTATAAAAAGACCGAATTTTATATTGTTGTTACACATAATATCCGGATTCGGAGTTCGTCCTTTTTTCACTTCTTCGATTGTATATTTAACAACAGTATCAAAATATTCCTTTTGCATCGGAACTATTTTCAAAGGGATTTTTTCCTTACTGCAAACCTCACGGACATATTTCAAATCTTCTTCCCATGGACACTCCCCCATGGAAGACATCTCGTCTTCAAGCCAAATCTTTAAGTAAAAGGCCGTGATATCACAGCCTTTTTTTTGAAGTAATTTCAATGCTACTGAACTATCCACTCCTCCAGAAAGGAGCACTGCTACTTTCATAACTTTTCAATAATTATTTTACAACTGCCGGTTCTTGAGTTGCAGGTGCTTGTGTCGCCTGATTAAAACCACATCTGTTTCCCCATACACTTCCTACTTTGCCAAAACTTGCCCCACCCATTTCTGCTGTCAACAATGCTCCGAGTATTCCAAGAGCCAATAACCAAACTGCCCATGAAAACATTTTCTTCTTATCCAAAACTCTAAAAGCCCAGATTAGGAATAGAACTACTCCAAGGAATGTTATTACTGCGAATAACATGTGAATCTGCATTCCAAACCATGGATATGCGAAGTTTTGTTGCCAAGCCATCATAAGAGTTAAGGTTATGTTGTAATTATTATAAGACTATCCTTCCTGCATGGAATGTCAACATTAATTTAGCCTAAGCCATTGACAGTCTTTTTTTAGCACTCTAAGATGACGGGTGCTAATTATTTCTTAATCCACATAATATGGATAAAAATTATGGGAAAAATGTTCTTACCGGAGCGGTTTCCGGTGGAGTCACTGCGCTTGTCATTGTGGGCGCTTTTGTTGGCTTATCTCAGCCCGTTCAGTCCCCTTCTACAAATAACGCCAGTGATTCAAAAAATATTGTTCAGGAAGTTACGTCTCAAGAACAACTTGTGATAAATACCGTAAAAAAAGCTAAGGATTCTACGGTTTCTATTGTTATTACCAAGGACGTGCCGATTCTTGAGAAATATTTCTCAAATCCTTTCGGGGAGAGCAGTCCTTTTAACGTCCAAATCCCTCAATACAGGCAAAATGGCACCGAGAAGAAGGAAGTTGGCGGAGGCAGTGGATTTATCGTCTCAGAGGACGGATATATTATCACAAACAGGCATGTAGTTTCAGATGAAACGGCTGAATACACTGTCATTATGAATGATGCAGAGACGAAATATGATGCAAAAGTTATTGCGAGGGATTCTTTGAATGATATTGCTGTGATAAAAATCGAAGAGAAAGGTCTTCCATTTTTGAATTTTGCGGATAGCGATATTTTACAAGCTGGACAGACTGCAATCGCTATAGGAAGCCCTCTTCTCGAATTCAAAAATTCCGTTTCTGTTGGAGTTGTTTCAGGGCTTTCAAGAAAAATTACTGCCGGAGACGGGCGTGGAATGTCTGAAAAACTTGAAGGCATAATACAAACCGATGCGGCGATAAATCCGGGGAATTCCGGTGGACCACTTCTTGATCTTCATGGAAATGTAATTGGAGTGAATGTGGCTGTTGCTAGTGCGGAGAACATCGGTTTTTCACTTCCTGCAAATACCGTAAAAAGTATTTTTGATTCCGTGCAAAAAACCGGAAAAATATTTCGTCCTTTCCTTGGGATAAGATTTATCCCTATAACAAAGGCTATTAAAGAGGCTAACAGTTTGTCTGTTGATTATGGAGTTCTTGTTTTGCGTGGAGAAAAGCCTGAGGAACTTGCGGTCGTACCGGGATCCCCTGCAGATAAGGCTGGTCTTAGCGAGAACGATATTATTCTTGAAGTGGATGGAGTGAAGCTCGACGACAATGTTTCGTTGCCTAATTTTATCGCAAAAAAGAATATCGGGGATAGCGTAGAAATGAAAGTTCTTCACAAAGGAGAAGAGAAAACGATTACTGTAAAACTCGAAGAAAAGTCTGACAAATAAACATCAGAGCTAAAATTATCGGGACGTGTATGAGGTAAATCACGAGAGAGTGGCGTCCCAAAAATAGAATCGGACACAAGAATTTTGGGAATTTCGTATCGATGATTGGGGCATTATCTTTATAGAGATAGTGCCCTATTTCAAGCCCGAAAAATGGTATCGCCATCCATGGAAATATTGAAAAATAATCGAGAGAAGAAATTGTCGTATTCTTGAATCCGAGGATAAAAAGAAAAATATTTTCCGAAGATATGTCTTTTATAAAAAGCCAGATTGCGACTGCGGCAAGCCCGAAAATCAGCCCCATGTGTTTTTTGTTTTTTGCTATTGGTAAAATCAAAACGCTGACTGTTATAAGATGAAGTATTCCGAAAATTATAAAATAATCCGGCACAAAAATGTATGTGACGAGTGTTATTGCAAGTGCGCCTGCAAATATTTTTAGTGCTCTTTTTATTTGTCCTGTGTAAGTTTTTTTTGAAATTGCCATGGAGATTCCGACAAGTCCCAGAAATGTGAGCTGTACGAATCTCAAGTATGGAAGCCATGAATCCGAAGAGATATTTGTGTTTATTACATTAAAAAAATTTAGAGAAAAAAGTGCATGATAAATTATCATCCCTATAACGGCGATGCCTCTAAACAAATCTATTTCTTGGAATCTTTTTGAGATATTCATAAAATCTCTAAGATTTATTATTTTATGGATTTCAAAACTTCTGCAAATTCTTCCGGCAACTCAGCCCTGAAATGCATTTTTTTGCCTGTGATTGGATGAGTGAAATCCATTTCCGCCGAATGTAGAAAAAAGTGTCTAAACGGCACAATCTTCTGATATTTCACATATTCAGTTCTCTCCATATAGTCACGATCCATGAGAAGAGCGTGATCCAAAATCCTGAAGTGTTTTCTGATTTGATGATGTTTCCCTGAAGTAATTCTGGCTTCTATCAACGAAGCTTTTACGGTTCTAAATTCTCGTAAAACTTGGTATGTAGTTTTCGCAGGAATTTTTACTTTTGGATTTTCTCGTGATGGCAATGGAATCTTGATCTCTCCTTCTTTCTTTTTCAAAATACCCGTAACTATCGCGAGATATGTCTTCTCAATTTTATCCAATCTCTGTTTTTGCATGATTGCCATGAAGGCTTCTTTCGTCTTCGCAAAAATCACAAGACCGCTTGTGTCTCGGTCGATTCTGTTTACCGGACGTAGCCTTACCCTTTGCTCTTCGTACTTACCTTTGAGCTCATCGAGTAGGTTTTTCTGCTTTTTATTGTCCTTTGCGGCAACAGTCAAAAGTCCACGTGGCTTTGACACTACGAGGACCGACTTGTCTTCGAAAATGATTGTTTTATCTAGCATGTGCGGATATTAGCACATATTTGGAGGTTTGGCGACTGTTTAGCTAATTTTAAGTCCAGCTTGGCCTTGACGTATTCTCATTGCTGCTTCCATAGGGCCGTCTCCAGTTCCTGATACTTTACCTGCGTGCCTCCAATCAGCATCACTTAAACGTTCTGCTATAGCCGCGCTAGCGGCATCCAAGTCAGGGTAATGCTCTCCTGTTGGAATTGCGCTTAGTCCTGGGGATACTTGAGCCCCTGGATCTTGGTCGTGTGCTTCTGTCATATTTTTATTGTTAAAATTTAAGTTAACGAGAACAGATTTTAACCGAAATACTAAATATGTCAAACTAATTAAGTTTTTCGTTTGGCCATCGACCTTCTTCAAGATAGAATGCGTCTATGAAAATCGGAATTATAGGTGCAGGAGCGGCAGGAATGATGGCGGCGGCGACGATTGCGGAAAATTCGCAGGGCAATGCCGATGTGTTTTTGATAGAAAAAAATGATGGCATTGGAAAAAAAGTCGAAATTACCGGAGGCGGAAGATGTAATGTGACTACCGGCCTTCGTGACATCAAAGAAGTTTTGAAAAAATATCCGAGAGGTTCGAATTTTTTGAAATTTGCGATGCATAATTTTTCGCCTGAAGATGTTTTCAAGTGGGTCTCTGCTCATGGTGTGCCTTTGAAAACTGAGGAGGACATGCGTGTTTTTCCAAAATCCAATAACGGCAAAGATATCACAAAACTTTTTAATAATATTTTCGAAGAGAAAAAAGTTAATGTTTTACTGAAACATAATGTGGCTGAGGTTGGGATAAGAAATGAAAAATTTTATACTAAATTGTTGGACGGGCAAAATATAGTTTTTGATTTCTTGCTTTTGACGACAGGAGGGAATGCCTATAGCCATACAGGATCAACTGGAGATGGATACAATTTTGCGAAAGCTTTCGGACATAAAATAACTCAACTATCCCCTAGTTTGCATGCTTTTACTTTTGCTGAGAAATACGTAAAAGATCTTGCAGGAATTTCTTTCACAAATGCGAATTTAAAAATAAAAGGAGAAAAAACTTATGAGTTCAATGGTCCGTTTTTGTTTACACATAAAGGAATTACGGGGCCTGGAGTTTTTGCACTTTCGGCGATGGCGGCACATGAAAAATTTAACGATGGTAAAACTTTTTTCTTTATAGATTTTTTCCCAGACAAAAAATATGAAGATGTTTTTGAAGGAATAAATCACGATGTTTTAGAAAATCCGAAGAAAGAATTTATAAATGTTTTTAAGAATTTTGTTCCAAAGGCACTTGCTGAAATGATGTGTGCACTCGCTGAGGTAGGCAAAAAAAAGTGCTCTGAAATCAGCAAAAAAGATTTGAATAAACTCACCGAATTATTGAAAAATATGAAATTTAATATTTCTGGAAAAACTCCCAGCGAAGAATTTGTAACGGCAGGAGGAATTGATTTACGAGATATAAATTCTAAAACTATGGAATCAAAAATCTGTCCAAATTTATATTTTGCCGGAGAAATTTTAGACATTGATGGATTTACAGGCGGGTTTAATTTGCAATCGGCGTGGTCTACTGGCAAACTTGCTGGAGAGAGTATTATAAAAAAAATAAAATAAATAATTTATGAAAAACTGGTTTAAAGGGATAACAAGAAATGTCGTTTTATTGGGATTTGTAAGCCTTTTTACTGACTTGACTAGTCAGATGATTTTCCCGTTGATTCCACTTTATCTTACTTCTGTTTTGGGCGCGAGTGCTGTAGTTGTCGGAGCTGTTGAAGGTGCCGCTGAGACTACTGCGTCACTTCTAAAAGTAGTTTCAGGATATTGGTCTGATAAAATTCAAAAAAGAAAACCATTTATATTTTTGGGATATGGACTTTCTTCTATTACAAAGCCTCTTTTTGCAATCGCCACTTTTTGGCCTTTGGTTCTTGTAATCAGGGTCATAGAAAGAATTGGAAAAGGGATCAGAGGGGCACCTAGAGATGCAATCGTCACTGATTCATGCGAGCAAAAATATTATGGAAAAGCGTTTGGATTTCAGAGAGCAATGGATGGAGCTGGAAGCGTAATGGGAGCCATTTTAGCATGGTTGCTTTTACCAATTTTGGGATACAAAAATCTATTCCTAGCTTCTTTTTGGCCGGGACTTATCGTGATTTTCTTTATTTATTTGGTTAAAGAAAAGAAACAGGAGAAAATTCCCGAAGCAGAAAAGCAGACTTTAAAATTGAGCATTAGTCTTCTTCCAAAAAATCTAAAACTTTTTGTTTTCATCTCTGCAATTTTTGCATTGGGACATTTTGGATATGCATTCTTGATTCTGAAAGCTAAATTTCTTGGATTTTCAGATAGTAATTCGATTTTGCTTTATGTATTTTTCTATATTATTTATACAATTGTTACTACACCAGCTGGCGCACTTTCCGACAGAATTGGAAGAAAAATAGTTTTATCTATAGGATTTCTGCTTTTTGCCCTTACTTCTTTTGGGCTTATCTTCGCGAATACTCTGCCTACACTTTTGCTCGCGTTTGCTGTCTATGGAGTGTTTTTCGCAATGGTCGATGGTGTTCAAAGAGCGTTTGTTGCTGACGTCGCACCAAAACATTTGAAAGCGACAGCTCTTGGACTTCTTCAAACTGCCATCGCCCTTACAGCTCTTCCTGGCGGACTTATTGCTGGTCTTCTTTGGGATAAATTTGGGCCTAATGCAACATTTATTTATGGGGGAACACTCGCTATTATTTCTTTCGTGATGTTATTGTTCGTAAAAACAAAAAATGTTGAACCAGAAGGCGTTGCTGTTACTGAAATTTAACAGGCAATTTGAATTCCTCGGCATTTTCTTTTAGTCCTGATGGATTGCTTTTTTCGAAGATTAAAAATCCTGTTTTTGACAATTTTTTATCAAAAGAAATCTGACCTTTGAATGGTATAAAATCTGCCGTCATCCAATTCCCAAGGGCTCGCAGACTGCCATTTCCGAGTTCTGTTCCGTTTTCATCAACGACTTTCACGAAAGATACAGCTTCAAAGAACCATGTGCCTTTTGCGGTTCCTTCTATAGAAAGTGGACTTGAGATTTCCTCATCTGCTAGAGGTTTCGTGACAGTTATATTTTTATTTTTCGTAAGTGTGTTTTTTACTTCCTCCTCTTTTTTGGGCTCATCTGTTTTCAGACTATCAATTCCTTTCTCTTCAACTTCTGTTTTGCTTTGCATTGAAATTGCGATCCCCCAAATTATTGCCATACCTAAAATCAAACCAAGTAGAAAGAATATAAATTTTTTCATAGAATTTGTTATTATTTTGCAAGTTGTGCGGCCTCTTTTCTTAGTTTATCCAGTTGTAGATTTCCGGCACCTCCTTGATGCTGCGACTCTTTTAGCATTTTTACGATATTGTCTTTATCAATTCTCATTTTGTCTAAATGCAGGCCGACTTCTCTGTATGCGTCTCTAAAGTTTTTGCCTTTTTTTACCAATGCAAACGCTTTGTGAGTTGCGAAGAGTTCCGGAGTCATGTCTTTGTACAAAGATTTTTCGTTTGGAATTAATTTCTTAACAATTATTGAAGCGACCTTCATTGACATTTCCGTGTAGCGTAAGCCCAAAAACAAAGGTCTTTTTATTTCTTGTCCGTCTCTGTGGTAGCCTGAAACTTTGTTTAAAATATTCATCGTAATTTCATTTCTGCAAGAAATTACAGTCGCTGTTCGTCCTCTTATCAGTTCCGCGACATCAAGATTTTTCTTTTGTGGCATGATTGAAGAACCTGTTCCTATTTCGTCAGTGATTGTGAAAAATTTAAATTCCTGAGTTGTGAAAAGAAGGAAGTCGCTCGCCATTTTATTTAATGAGAGCATTATTTGGCAACATGCTTCCAAGACCATTCCTTCGATTTTTCCGCGTGAGTTGTGGCAATAAATTACATTGCTCTGTGTGCGTGATAATCCCAAATCTTTTGACAATAAATCTCTGTCAAAGGCGAATGGAGAACCATATCCAGCCCCACTTCCAAGAGGATTTTGATCAACTAAAACATCGCTTATTGCAGACATAATTTTGATGTCGTCGAGTAAGCTTTCCGCGAAGGATCCGTACCATGTTCCGAGTGTTGTAGGCATCGCTTTTTGCATGTGTGTAAATCCCGGCATTGGGACAAATTCATGCTTTTGTGCCATGTCTAAAAGATCATTCACAAGCACCAAGGCAAGCGACTTCATCTCTTTCATTTTATCTTTTATGAAAAGTCTCATCGTCACCAAAATCTGATCATTTCGTGAACGTGCCGTGTGAATTTTTTTACCGATATCTCCATGATGATCTGTCAGATAATTTTCTATTTTTGTATGACAATCTTCGTCTTCCACTTTTAGTTGGAATTTTCCTGCTTTATACAGAGCCATTATTTCATCCAATCCTTTTTTCAAGACTATAAGATCCTTGTCTGTCAAAATTCCATGTCTGTTTAGCATTTTCCCGTAAGCGTATGAACCTTGAACGTCATAAGGAATAAGTTCCTGATCATAAATAACGTCGTCGCCGGAATTATATAATTCTATAGTTGGGTTCAGTGTAAAACCTTTTTTCTGCCAAAGTTTTTTCTGGGCAGGCTCTTTTTTTGTTTTTGTCTTCGGGATTTTCTTAGTCATGGCAAAAAAAATTATTGATTAAGTTTCATTGTTTTAAGTCCGTTTGTTGTGGCCATTTGTGCCAGTTTTTCGATGTCGTAAAATCTCACTGCGCTCGCAAGCATGAGCACTTCTTCAAATAAATCTCCGTTGTCTTCAGGGACAAAAATGTCTGAGATATTGTCTGTTCCAAGTGAAACATTGATTCCATGCTCGAGCATTTCGTCGACCTGTGCAATCGAGTTGTGAAGTGGTGATAATTTATCTTTGTGCTGTTTCATACTGATTGCCGCCTTTGGACAAACTGTTACGTTTACGCCAAGTTCTGCCATTTTTTTGTATATTCTTTTTCTGTCTGATTCCATTTGTGCAGCAACAGAAATCGCGTGAACAAAAGTCACCCGTCCCTGCATTCCCGATTTTTCTATTGTGTCTAAAATCCATTCGCTGTCTTTTTCTTCCGGATTGTTTTCCTGATCCACGTGCATATCAATATCTTTGTTGAAATTTTTTGCCATGCTTATCAAGAAATCCATATGTTTTTTATCTCCATCCGCTTTATTTCTATCTCTGGATGGAAGTCCTCCGACTACGTCACAAATCGCGCATGCTTTTTCAAATAGGTCCATTTTTTCTTTGCTAGGAGCCGTTCTGTCCTCATTCAAAAATCCCTCCAATGGATGAGCTACGAGTTGAAGGGTGAATTTTCCTTTATATTTTTCTCTAACCTCTGCCGCTGTATCTACTACCAGCATTCCCACTATGCTATCGGCATCAACGTGGGTTCTGCAGGCCGTGATTCCCTGCTTGATAAAATCCTCAATACAAAATGTGAGTCTTTCTGTCAGCGATTCTTTTGTGTGCTTTCTTTTTATCTCGCGATTTAAAACCCATTTTTCCTCCATCAATGCAGAAGCTTGCTTCCAAATTTCAGGAGTAAGTGTATATGCCCGATCGAGATGTGCATGGCAATTAGCCATTCCTTTGGCCTTTTTAACCTCTTCAAAAAAAAGTTCTTTGAACGGAAATTTCTGTATCATGGCAAAATTTTTTACGAAAACTTGGTTTTATTCATTTTCGTTGTATTTGGGGGAAATTGCAAGAGGAGAAGTTCTAGAGTTTTTTGTAAATATCTTTGCGGTGATCTATGTTCACCAAGATATTTTGACCACCTTCTATTTTGTAAACTAAACGTAACGTTCCTGAACGAATACGATAGTAGTTGCTGAATCCGGCAAGTTTTTTTGGCTTTAACTTGGCAAGATCATTGTTTATGATTTTTTGCCAAATCCCAAAGATTACTGCTCTTCTCTTTGCATTTAATTTGTCTAATATTTTTTGCATTTTATCCATCCATTTTTTTTATAGCTTGCTTGAATTTCTCAAAATCTAGTCCGCTTTCACAATAAATCCCAAAACTTTTTTCATCTTCATAATAAACTGTTTCGTCCTTAACCAAGGGCTTAATGAGCAATCCATCTTTGGTTTCTTCGGCGATGAACTTGGTTGTCTTGTATTTATTCCTCCAAACTTTTGGTAAAGTAATTTGTCCTGTATTAAACATAGATAAAGTGTAAATCATAGTAAAATTAGTTAATTTGATTAATTTAGTTAATCCTACTATGGGATTGATAAAAACACAAGCATTGTTGCATATGGATTTAAAATTTTCGTTAAATAATTCTAAAATCCTGAGATTGGAAAAATGGAATCAGTGGACGTTTTTATATTTTTTGTTATGCCACAGATATCGTCAAAGATTAAGTCTTTCCAAAACTACCCAATCAAAATATTTTTGATATTCTTCATCACAATGTTTCTTTATAAGTCCGCTGTAGCTTGAGATGTTTGCATGATTTAGCTTTTGCGTAGCACGTTTCAAGCTTCGTTTGTTTAAGATTCTGCCTGCCGGCAAAAGATTTATTCCTAAAAACTTTAGCGTGTGCGAAGGTTTTATAATTTTATCGCTTTTTGGATTTACCGTTAATTTTAATTCATTTTTTAAAAAATTTATTGTTTCTACTCTAAAAAAATTCAATTTTTCTGCATCATTTTCGAGCAAAATAAAATCATCGCCATAGCGTAAATATTCCTTTGGCTTCAAAGTATGTTTTACAAATCTATCGAGCTCGTTCAGATAAATATTTGCAAAAATTTGGCTTGTGAGATTCCCGATCGGCATGCCTATTTTTTCATATTTGATGCTACCGAAGTTTCGAATAATTTCACGTATTAAGTTGATAGTTATTTTATCTCTTATTTTCCGATCCAAAATTCCAAGTAGAATTTCCTGATCGACGCTGTCGAAAAACTTCCTTACATCGCATTTCCAGATATAACTATTCGGATAACACCGTAGAAATGTTTGGGTTCTTTCTATCGCGGCCATCAGCCCTTTTTTAAGCCTGCATGACCACGCATCGTAAATAAAAGTTTTGTCATATATTTTGTTTAAATAATCGTAAATAAGTCTATGCACCACTCTGTCGCGAATATCAGCCACTGAAATTTCTCTTTTTTTATTGTCACAAACGATAAATTTTCGATATCCACCATGCTTATATTTTTCTGAATTCAGGTCGAGGAAAAGCGTATAAAGATTTTTCTCCAAGTTGTATTGGAAATATTGTAATTCGGAGGTAGAGTGCTTTCCTTTTCTGAAAACAAACCAGCTTCCCCAAATATTTTTTAAACTTAAATCTATGGACATATTTCCGATAATTAACAGGTGTTACGAAACGTATAAGCTACTTATAATCTTGAACGGTGGATTAAGCAAAAAGATGAGGTATTCCCTTGGAACATCCGTTGAAAACAACACCCTTGAGCTCTTGGATTTATTGATATTGGCAAAAAATGCACCGGAGACAAGAAAAGACGCATTTTTTGACCAAACCCATCCGTTCCACCAATTCAGTCGCAACCGATTGGTTTTTCTGTGAGAATTGAGCTTGGCTCAAACGTGGTGGTTTATGTGCTTTTTATTTGCGGTAGCCTTGCCTATCTTAAGGGCAGGTGTCTATTCACCGCGCACCAAAGATTAAAGCAAAAAAGACAAAGAAAAGTCAAATCTCAAAATTCAATTTACCCCACCACCACGGGACGAACACGGGCGTAATCGCAACCAACCTCCGGATAGAGCTCACGGAAATTGACCCTAAAGTCACCATACCAAGGGTTGCGGCCATAGGCGCCGGAGACAAGATTGTCATCTCCGATTATTTTGTGGGAAGCATTTTCTTCAGATAGCATTGTCCATCCATTTAAATCCAATATATCTTTGGCTTGCGCTTGTAGCACAGCATATTCTCTAGGAGTCACTGTTCTTGTAAGTTTTGCTAAATCGCTTCCTTCCCATGTTTCGACTATATCTCTAAGTTTTCCTTGTCTATTTTGAGGTTCTTGCGTCATTTCCCCTATTCCAAACTTATACTGCGCAGGTTGTCCTTTTCTTTCCTCTATTAGGGCTTTATCTTGCTCAGAAAATGCTTTTTTCCTGCTATCGCTGGTAAAAACGTCATCCTGTCTTCGTCTTTTTTTGTTTGCATTCAAAAACCCTACATAAGATTCGAATGACTGCATTTCAGGAGGCAAAACTACAAGTCCCGGAACTTGTATATTTCTCATCAATGCCTCTATTTGTTCAGGAGTAAAACGATTTGTCATCGTCATTGCTTGCAAAATTTCACTGTCTGTCGGGATTTCAATCCTTGCATTCGCGAAGGCTTTTCTTACGCTTGGCAGTGCTTGTCCTATTGTTGCTTCAAGATATTTCTTATGCTCAGATGTGTGTGGACTTTTGCTTAGAAGGATTAGCGGACCTTTGGAAGGTGTAGTTGTGGCTGGGGCAGCCGGAGAAGTTTCTGTAGTGGACGCGTCTGTAGCCTCGACAGCTGGAGATGTTGCTGTGTCTGTTTCGAGATTAACGTCTATCGCTCCCCTTAGGGCTTCGTCTAAGGTATCATTGTAGTCTTTTCTGTGAGCTCCAACTATAAGTTTGATCGCCATCAAAATTTGATCGCCTGATGCATTTTCCACTCCTGACACTTGAAGTGATTCTTTTGCTGTGACAATCAATTGTTCAGTATCGTAAGCTAATTTTGAATCCGAAGAATCAAATTCTGTTTCGCGTTTTTGTTCTCCCTCAAATCCTTCTGGTAGTTCATTGAATTCCATAATTGTGATTATTATAAACTAGGAGAGTATTAAACACCTCAATCGGTTCTTTTGTCAAGGCTTGAGTGGTGAACAACCACTATATCCCCTACATTTGTCCCCGAAGGACCCGTGTAGATGAGGCAATCGAGGTTTTTTAGTGCCGTGTATGAATCGTTATTTTGAAGATATTTTTCTATATCGATATTCTTTTCTTTGCAGAGTTTTTTTAAGTTCCGTGTGATTATTGCGCCGGCGACCGGGACTGGCGCGATACCATCTACTCCGTCTGTCGCAAGAGACATGAGGGCATGATGATTTGTTTGCTCGTGGCTTGAACGGATGCCTGAGATCGATGGGATTTCGTTTATCGCGCTTAAAGCCAATTCCTGATTTCGTCCGCCAAATCCTTTTCCGATGATTTTCACGACTGTTTCACCGCCGAAAAGATAAATTTTATTTTTTTGTTTGGATTTCGCAAAAAGTTTTTTTGGCATAAGTTTTGCTTCGCCTTCCAAGAAGTCAGGAAAAATTTCGACTGAATATTTTTTCTTTTCTAAGAATTTTTGTAAATGTTTTAGTGCGACTGTGTTACTTCCGATTACATAATTTTTTACTTTTTTATCATTTATCGACTTTGGAGTTTCGTTTACTGCAAGCACTTTTTCGGCTTTTGCGTTTTTTATTCCGTATTTTTTTAAGACATTAAGTGCATCTTTCGAAGTGCTTTTATCTAGAACTGTCGGACCTGATGCAATGATGTCTAAATCATCATTTTTCACATCCGAAATGTATAGAGCGATCAAATCTGCCGGCATTATTTTTGCTGCTAAATTTCCACCTTTTATTTCAGACAAATGTTTTCGCACTGTATTTATTTCGTGAATTGTCGCAGTCGATTTTAGAAGTTGTTTTGTGATTTCAACTTTGTCTTTTAGGCTTAATGGAGCGATTGGGGCAGGAAGCATCGCAGAGCCTCCGCCACTAATTAGGCAAATCACCAAATCATCTTTGCCAGCTTTTTTTGCAATTTTTAAAATTTCTTGTGTACCCTTTAGACCATTTTCATCTGGAAATGGATGACCCGCTTTATTAACTTTTATTTTTCCGAGATTTTTTGTTATAGCTTCTGGCACGTTGATAAATCCCTCAGTGATGCGATTTCCTAGCAGTTTATTTATTTCTTTAGCCATAGAGTAGGTCGCTTTTCCGGCACCGATTACAAAGATTTTTTTGTATTTTTTTAAATCGAATTTCGCTTTTTCAATTTGAAGTTTTGATCCCGTTAATTTTACTGAATTTTTTATCAGATTTTCCGGAGACAAAAAATTCAATGCCTCATCGGCGATATCAAGAAAAAGCCTTGAATCAGGGAAATTCTTCAGTAACTTTTTCCGATTTTTTATCATAGGAGGAAGTTTTCAAATACTATCAAACCAGTTTGTTCACCGAAAATCTTTTTACGTACTTTTTTGCGATTTGGTTTATTTTGCCAAAACTTCCGGATTCAAAATCGCTACAGGTTTTTCACCTTCAACTAAAACTCCGATTATATTTTTTGCGGCAATCTCAGACATTTTGCTTCTTGCTTCCCATGTTGCAGAAGCCGTATGTGGAGTCATTACGACATTTTTGCATTTCTCAAGTCCGCTCAAACGTCTTGGTTCTTTTTCGAAAACATCCATTCCGGCACCTCTGATTGTACCGTCTTGAAGGGCTTTCAAAAGCGCTTCTTCGTCGACAACAGGTCCACGTGCTGTATTGATCAAATATGCAGTTTTCTTCATTTGTTTAAGTTCTTTTTCTCCTATAAAATGACGAGTACTGTCATTCAATGGAACATGCACACTGACGATATCTGATTCTCTCAAAAGCTCATCCATTTCAACTTTTTTTGCATGTTCATGATTTTTTTCGTTGTGATCCATGTAAAGGATTTTGCAATCGAAAGCTTTTTCCATCATTTCTCCAAGTTTCTGTCCGATTCTTCCATATCCAACGATTCCGACTGTTTTGCCTTCTAGCTCTGTTCCAAGCATATACATTGGGCCCCAACCCGGGAATGAATCTTCCCTCATGACCATGTCTCCTTCGTTTGTTCTTTTTGTAACTGACATGATAAGAGCAAGTGCGTGTTCTGCTGTAGATTGAGTCAAAACTTCAGGTGTATTCCCAACAGCAATTCCTCTTTTTGTAGCTTCTGGAACTTGAATATTGTCGTATCCTACTGCGAAAGCTGAGATTATTTTAAGGTTTTTTGCTTTATCCATTACTTCCGAATCCATTTTGTCCGTCAAAATCGTGATAATTCCATCACAATCTTCTATTTCTTTCATCAATTCTTCTCTTGGGATAGGGCTGTTTTCCCTTCTTACTTTCAAATCGAAGTGTTGTTCAAGCATTTTTAGCCCAGACTGCGGAATCTCTCTCGTGACGAATACCTTTTTTCTTGTAGACATTGTATTGGTGTTAAGATAAATCAGAGGGTCTTTAACCCCCTCTGTTTGTAATTCAACCATCTTTCGAGAAAAAATGCAATTGGTTTTTAAAATGTCAAATGAGGCTCCGTGTTGTTATACGAAGCCCCATTGTCTTTTTCTCTACTGTTCTTTATCGCCTATAACATCACACATTCCACATGATATACATCCTGCTTTGTCTGAGGACATAAGACCTCTTTGTAGCATTTGCTCTCGCGTAAATCTAAAAATTTCCAAGAAATCTTTCCAATTTACGCGAGGATCAAAAGGATAATCCGCGAATTGTTCGAAGTATCTGCCAGCCAAAGGAGATGGTATCACGTCGAAGTCTACAACCTTTTCTATCCCTTGTTTGAGTGAATCCATCGGTTCCGTCCCTACAACAAAACACGTACTTACTTTTCCTTTTCCGAGAATTTTTACTGTAGCTTCAAATGCTTTAAAATATGAATCTTTTGAACAATATTTCGATTTTCCAGGTATAAGTTTTTGGCGTATTTCATCATCCCATGTTTCTAAATTCATCATTAGACTTTCGCCTCCAGCTTCTGCGTATTGTTCTATAAAGGCTGGATCTTGAGGCGGAGTTATTTCTACACCTATCGGGATGTTCCCAAGTGCTTCTCTAATTCTTCGCACCAATGGAATCATTGTTTCAAGTCCTCTGCCTTCTGTAAATGTCATCCCTCCATTTAAACCGATGCCTTGATAAGAACCTCTCGGAATTTTTTCTAAAGCCTTCATAATAAGTTCCGCTTTTCTTGTTATTTTCCTCAATTCCGGCACTTTTTGACTACGATCTATTACGCAAAACTTGCATTGTTCTCCTGTGTTAAACAAGGAGCACCATTCATAAACCGATCCGACTAATTGATCTCCGTGTTGAGTAAGAATACTTGTTATCGGGTAGCCTTCGACTTCTTGGCCATACCAATCTGGCGGAGTTATGACTTCCGCTGACCCTATCACTTCATCGTTTTCCAGGATTACCAATCCATTTTCTGTTGTTTGCAGCTTTAATGCTGTTGGTATTTTCGAATACAATGGAAAATTGACTTTATATTCTTTCTTTAAATCTTTTCTTCTAAACAGTTGGTCTTCTTGTGAAATTATTTTTGCTTTTAAGCCTGAAGAAAGCCCTCCGCGTAAAACCTTTTGAGGATTTTGGTCTGATAAAGCCTCGACCGTTTCATCATCCATCGCATTTGCTCCTTCACAAAGGAGTCTTGTTTTTAGTTCTAGTGTTTTCATATGACTGTTATTTAGGATCTAAAATTGCTATTTCTCCAATTCTTCGCAATATTAGTTCGACAGCTTCTTGTGGAGTGTCTGCTGATTCCCTCATCCAACATCTTGCTCCGGCGACGTCTGCTATTTGGTTTTCCGGATATTCCGTATCCTCTGTGTCTAAGTAAAAGATAACGCTGCTATTTTTTCGCATTTCTGCTTTGTCGGCGTCATAAATAACAGCGATCTCAGATCCTAGTCTCCATTTTTCTGCTCCCCCTACTATCTTGATCAGTCCATCACACCTTCGGACATCATCCATGCTTGAGATTCCTTCTATTAAAACTACATCATTTTCCCCCAGACAACGTCTCGTTTCTTCTGCCAATTGTTCTGTTCTTTCGGCATATTTTGTAGCGGATGCCTCCGCAGTCACTCCTATTTGTAATTTTCTGGTTGTTTTCTTTTGAACAACTCCTTCATCTTGAATATTTTTAGTTTCCATAAATTTTGTAAATTAGATTAATAATAAAAAAACCGCTTTCTTTTGCGGTTTTGTGGATATAGATTACTGTTGATTATTTTTCGCCGCGGCGGCGATGGAGCAGTAATTTATATCCACCTTTTCCATGATTAAGCCAAGCTGCTACACGCGTAACCGTTGCAGTGCTTGAAGATGCTTTTTCTGCTATTTCTCTATAAGGGACTTTCTTATCTAATAATCCTGCCACTTGCCATCTTTCAGCCATAGCTTTTATTTCTGAGATCGTACATAAATCACGCAAAAAGTTTTCGGCTTCTTTAGCATTTTTCAGGCTACTTACAACCGAATATAGTTCCTTAACCTCTTTTGTTTTTAGTTCTTTTTCCATGCGCTTTTGCGTTTTAACGTGTTAATACGTTGACATAATAACTGAAGTCAATTTGCGTGTCAAGAGTTTTCATTTCACCTTGTGTAAAAGCTATTTCAGTGTAGAATAGTTTGGCTTTATCATCAAAAACATTATGGATATTCGAAATATTGCCATCATAGCGCACGTAGATCACGGAAAAACCACACTTGTGGATGCTCTGCTAAAGGCCGGAGGCGCTTTCGAAGATTACCAGCATGTTGATAGATGTGTGATGGATTCTTATGATCAAGAAAAGGAAAGAGGAATCACGATTTATGCTAAGAATGCCGCTATTTTCTATAAAGATACTAAAATAAATATCGTTGATACTCCCGGGCATGCGGATTTCGGATCTGAGGTTGAACGTATGCTGAGGACAGTGGATGCGACTCTTCTGCTTGTGGATGCCTATGAAGGGCCTATGCCACAGACAAAATTCGTACTTAAGAAATCACTTGAGCTTGGACTAAAAGTTCTTGTTGTTGTAAATAAAATAGACAAGCCTATGGCTCGTCCTGATGCTGTAGTTGATCTGACTTTTGATCTTTTCTCTTCTCTTGGTGCTACTGATGAACAGCTTGATTTCCCTTATATATACACTATTGCGAGAGAAGGAATCGCTATCAAACAACTTACTGACGTAAAAAAAGATATTGTTCCGCTTTTTGATTTCATTCTTGAAAACGTAAAACCTGTTGAAGTAAATTTGGAAAAACCTTTCCGAATGCAGCCTGCGACGCTTGCTTATGATAACTTCATAGGTCGTTTGGCTATTGGAAAAGTGACTGACGGAAAAGCAATTGAAGGAACAAATATAACTGTTATTGGTTACGATGGTAAAAAAAGAAAAGGAAAACTTACAAAAGTTTTCACATTTAAGGGACTTAAGAAAGTTGAAACACCTGAAATTGTATCCGGAGACATCGTTGCGATTGCCGGAATTCCTGATATTAGTGTTGGAGAAACTATTACTACTGATGAAAATGCTGAGGCTTTACCTGCAATAAGGATCGATCCGCCGGCTATTGCCATCGAATTCGTTGTAAATGACTCCCCTTTTGCCGGGAAAGAAGGAAAATATGTCACAGGTCGTCATATTCGTGAAAGGCTTGAGAAAGAGCTTGAGACGAACGTCGGACTAAAGATTGAGAATGTGCCAAATTCTGATGCTATAAAAGTTTATGGACGTGGAGAAATGCACATCGCTGTTTTGATTGAAACTATGAGACGTGAAGGATTTGAGTTACAAATCTCACAACCTGAGGTTATCATGCAGGAAATAGATGGCCAAAAGTGTGAACCTATTGAATATGCTGTTTTGAATGTGCCTGACGATATGAGTGGAAAAGTTATTGAGGCCTTATCTAAGAGAAAAGGTGAACTTAAGAGTGTAAAATCTGAAAATGGGAATACAGCTCTTGAATTTGAAATCCCTACTCGTGGATTACTTGGATTCCGTTCATTATATATGGTAATGACTCGTGGTGAAGGGACTCTTTACCATTCTTTTGACCATTTCGCGCCTTATAAAGGAGCAATCGATAAACGTGGCGTTGGATCAATGATTTCCGGCGAGACAGGCAAATCTATGGCTTATTCTCTATGGAAACTTCAAGAAAGAGGTCCACTATTTATCACTCCTACTACTGAGGTTTACGAAGGTATGATTATCGGTGAACACAATCAAGGTACTGATATCGTTGTAAATGCCATTAAGAATAAAAATCTTACAAATATTCGTGCATCCGGTTCAGATGATGCAATATCGCTTACTCCTCCGCTTGAAATGACTTTGGAGAAGGCTATTGAATACGTAAAGGAAGGTGAATATGCTGAGATTACTCCAAAGAATATTCGTCTAAGAAAAAAGCTTTTGACTGAGAATGACAGGAAGAGAGGAAAGAGGGGGTAAAAAAACACAGACCTTATTGATCTGTGTTTTTGATTGATTTGGATTTTGGACTATCTGACCAATTTGACTGTTGGCGCCGCGCCTCCACCTCCTTGGCCTTCTCCTTCAGGATCACAAGATCCGACTTCTATCGCTCCATTTGCGCCTGTTCCATCTTTCGGATCTTTTGGGATAACTGCAAGATATTTCGTACCAATTGCTGAGAGGTTGACACAAGCTGCTGCCGTTGTTTTAGCAGTGCAACCGCTATCGAAACCTGTAGACTTGCGGCAAGCCGCGGTGGAAAGTGCTCCGCTATTTTAGGAAAAATTTAAGAAAATTTAATGTTTGGCTGTTAGGCTTTGATTTTAATCTGTAATTGTAAAATATCATGCCTACCATGCATACGCTTTCTTCAACGCTTTCGCCAGCTCAACCGTCACAGTCACCAGCATTGCCCGCCGCTCTCACGGACAAAGACCTCTATCGCCTCTGCCAACTCTATGGTGGCAATGCCAAAACATGGTTGCGAAAATTTGCCGGTCTGCTTCCGGAGGTTTTCAAAAGATCCCTTCATCTCCGGCACGGTTGCGGTTCAATAGGAGAATTTGCTAAAAAACTCAGCGGAATGAATGAAAGAACGGTAAAGAAAATTTTAAATCTACATGAAAGATTGGCAGACAAGCCATACCTATTAGCACTTTTTGAATCGGGCGAACAGGGCTGGAGTAAGCTGGAAGCAGTGGCCTTTATCGCTACTCAGGAAAACGAAAAAGATTTAAGCAACAAAGTGAAAACTTTGCCTTTTAGAGCGTTGGTTCTTTGCGTGAAAAATATAAGAGAAAAATTGACCGGCGCCGGTCAATTCCAAATACAAAATAACTCTCAAAATTTGCAAGATCCGCTTAGCTCGGGAGAGTTCCATGATTTGCAAGGCTCGGCAATGCGACTTTTAGATGCGCAACAGACTTTAGAATCTACAAATCAAGACACACCAGTCGCCCTGCCTCCAAATCAACAACCTTTCTTGTCCCATACCCTCCAAACCGCCTTATCATCTTCAACCAAATCTTCTGCGATCACTACTAATATCGCCACTGAGTTCGGACACGACTTCAAATCACAATATGAAACTTTCACCACCTTTTCCTTCCCAATCTCCGCTCATTCCCGACAAAAACTCAATCTCATAAAGACTACTCTCGAAAAACAGCAGAAGAAAACTCTCACTTGGAATCAGATAATTGCCCTCTGGCCGGCTAGCACACCGACTAATCCCTCAAGTACATTTCCACCTATACCATTATGCGTCCGATCAAAGATAAAACTTCAGGCTACGCGTCACATTCCGGCTCAGATTCGGCGTTTAATTTTGGCTACACACGGCCACCTATGCGTCTTTCCAAATTGCAACAATGCCTACGCGGAATTTCATCATGTAAAACCCTATGCGATATATAAAAATCACGACCCCTCCCATATCTATCCTATCTGTAAAACTCATCACGCACTTTTCCATGCCGGTCTCATCGCCAATCTTGAAAAGTCACCAAAATTTTGGTTTATTCGAACGCATGCGCGACAAACCTCCATCGACAAAAAAGCCATGAAATTTAAAATATAATCCATTCGTCATTTTTTGAAAGTGCCTCGCATTCTTTGCTCTTGTGCTGCTTTTTTCGTGTCTATTTCTGCGATAACCGCTTGGTCATCATCTACATATACTGAATGAATAAGTCGGACTGCTTCTTTGCATTTTTTCGGATCGATAAGGAAAGAAAACCTTCTCTTTAGTATTGAGTGTGAAACTAAGTGAATATCTATTCCAGATGCTGTTAATGTTGAATAGATTGAACCTAAAACGCCAGGATTTTTTATCAATTCATTCCCTGTTACGGAAACTGTTGCCTTCTCCTTGTGCCAATTGAATTGATCAATTTCATATCTTCCTCCCTTAATGTCTATAGTGTTTAAATCATCCTCGATTTTCCTGATTTTTTCTCTACATACTTCCTGATCTGCCTTATCTTTTGGAAGTACTGTCGTGAATGTCATACTTGTTCCGTCTGTTCCAATTTGGTCGATAGACAAGCCATATTCTCCAAATACTGCCGCTATTGCCGCGGCAAATCCATCCTGATCTGCCATTTTGGAAAGTTTGACAGTTATTGCGTCGATACGTGGATTGCTTACAATTGTTTTGAATAAATGGTTCGTTACTGTTTCTCCAGTTGTTACGTTTGTTCCAAAATCCGGATCAAATTTGTTGATGTTTCTTACGTGCAAAGGAAGTTTGTGTTCTGCCGCAAGAGCAAGCGCGCCAACATTGATCAAACCGCTTCCCGCAGAGGCATTTTCGAGAGCTTCGTCGTTTGAAATATCACGATGAAGAATTGGTGTGTTTTTGCCTTCCTCAAGGTCTTTAGGATTTGCGGTATAATATCCATCAACATCTTTCCAAAATCTTGTTGCCGTCAAATCTTCGCCCATATCTTTCAATGCAAGTGCTGTATCTACAGCCATAATATCACTATATCCACGACCTTGATGAGGAATCAATCCTTCCAGTGTTCCGCCGACATGTCCTCCCAAAATTCTTATTACATTTTCTCTTGTTTCTGATCTAAGTGCTTTTATTATGCCTTTCTTTTTGGCTTCGTGTAGTCTTTCTCCAGTGATTTGGCCTGGTTCTAATATTTCTTCACCCGCTGTGACATTTTCGAAATGTTGAGATGTTTTTCCTTCTTGCTCGAGGTAAATATTCAAAAATGCTGCAGACATGTGTTCTCCAAATCCGACAACTTGATCACGAATTGCGAATGAACCTTCTTTTGGCATCAAGACATTTGAAGTTTGTTTATGTGTCATTAGGGACGCTTTCAAAATTCCAAAGTCTATTTCGTATTTTGCTATTACCGGAATTGCACGTTCTCCTGGGAAGAATTTTGCAATCATTTCGTCGTGCTTTGCCTTTGTTTGCTCAAAAGCGGTGTCGATATCGGCTTCGGAGTAATCTGTGCCGCTCAAGCGATCCATTGCCTTTGTAAGAGTATCTGTAACTCCTTTAAATGCGGATACGACAAGAACCATATTCTCTTTGCGAGATTCAAGTGTGTCGACGAGCTGTTTTACTACGTCCAGCTGCGACATATTTGCACCACCAATTTTATTTACAGTTGTGGGTTGCATTTTGAATTGCTAACAGCATTGTGCTCCAGGATCCAGTCTATCGCTAATACTTTTGGCTGCAACACCAAGCGCTTCCTCCTTGCTTAGAGTAGGTCTAACTCCGGCGGCTCTATCTCCAATTTGATCGACAATACCTCCCGTAACGGCTGTATCGACAATTTGTGGATTTGCCTCCGCTTGTCCTCCTTCTCCCGGTACTTCTGTTTGTACTTCTGGCATAGTTTTTTGGATTAAAAGTTTGGATTACAAATTAGCACTAAGAGGGAATTTGTCAATTTTGGATGAGAGATTACAGTTGATTGTTAAAAAAAAGCCCTTTATCCAAAGGGCTTTTTGATTTTCTCTTAAGAAAAAAATTATCGTGTAACGCTGATAACTTTTTCAAGCTCAGCTGCAGGAGCTGCTACAGTTACTCTTCCTTCCACTGTCTTTAGGATTGTGTATCCTGTGTTGTAAGCTGTGCAATCTGTGTACGCTGCATCTGTTGCAGTAGGATCAAAAGGCATTGCGGCCATGTATGTAGGAACAACGTCCGCACAAATATCAATTTGTCCTACTCCGCTACCAACTACTGTAGCTACTGCTGTGATTGCCGCTGGAAGTGTTCCACGATTATCAATTGCTGACTGATGAACTGCATTTATAAGAGCTTGAACATCTGAACTTCTCTGAGTGTTATTCGCTTGTGCGATTTGTCTTGCCGGATTAATGGCAATAATAACGATAGCTGCCAAAATTGCGATAATGACAACTACTAGAAGTACTTCAACTAACGTGAAGCCCTTTCTGTTGAGGATCTTTTTCATAGGAAAAGATAGGTTATTTATAAAATTATTTTTTGATATCGTCTTCTAGAATACCATTCTCGTATTTTTTTGACAAGATTGAATATTGCGACCAGTTCATTACCGGCAATCTAATTTCTATAACTTCTGGAGTTATCTTCTCGTCTGTGTTCCCCCATGACACATATAAAAATGTAAAAAATGCAACGGAGGCTATCGTTAATATTCCGCATATAGAAACGGAGATCAAGAGTCCATATTTTTTATATTCATTAATTTGCATTTCGTTTTTTTATGAATAATTGAATTTCTATTGATATGTTTGTAAGTTCATTTAATTTCTTATCTTGTGCCCCATCTTTAAGTGATAAATTTTGATATTTTATGTTTGAAATTTTTACGTAATATGGAATTTTATCAAGTGCTGTGACGAAAGATTGCATATCTTTTATGTCTCCATAAAAATTAATATTATAAGTAATACTGTCGTTCTTTGATTTAGTTTTATCAGTTGGCTGATCTTTATCATCAATAGTTCTGATATCCAGATTTAGAGAAAGTTCTTTTCCAAGACTCTCCAATGTTGTTATAAAGGTAATAAATTCCTCTTCCGTTTGAGGTCGTAATTTCAATAAAAAGTCTATGACTTTTTGAGTATTTCCTGTGTAAAGTAATAGGCTATCTTCAAAGTTTGGACGCATTTCTTCCGCGACTTTAATAAAAGATTTATTCTCGCTTATGTCGGTTTTTATGCTTAACGAAGACATCCCGATGATTGACGTACCAAAGAAACCAAGGATCACGAATATCAGACATAAGTGTATGATTCTTTTTGCTAAGGTTCCGGTTTCGTCGTGAGAGTTGTCCTCCGGTGATGATATTTTCACCGGCTGAGTTGTGGCATCTCCGTAATCTTCCGATTCTTCCGGATCGTCTATCCTATTTTGGGATTCCATTCCAAGCATAAGGCTTTAGTTCGTTAAATTTTAATTCTAGTTTTAATATGAATGAGATATTTTCTTTTTCGTCAAAATTCGACAGAGGCGCAATGACTTTTTCTACATACGGTTCTTCTTCTAGTTTTTTTCTTGTATTCAATAGGGTTTCTCTTGTGTTTGCAATTCCACTGATATTTACCGTCAAATCTTGGTTGTTGAATTCAAGAGAGGATATCGTGGCTCCTTTTGGGATGGAACCGACTATGTTTTTTAATAATTCAGGTACTGAGAATAAAGAACTTTGAATCGTAGTTAATGCTGTTACTTCAGAATTAAAATCCGTTATTGCTCTTTTGATTTCTTGATATCTTGTTCCGTAAATTAATTGCTGTAGAGAGCTTTTTTCCCCTTCCGAATCAACTCTTTGAAAAGAAAATTCCTGATGTTTCAAAATGACAAGTGTACTTAAAACTAAGGAAACTATTGCCAAAGATATTGATATTAAAACCAATAATAATGACAATTTTTTGGAAGCGAAAGAAGCTTTGAGGCGGTCAGGCAATAAGTTTATGCCTGTGTCCTTTGCGTTTAGCCCTTTTACCGCCAATCCAATGGCTGTCGAGAAGTAGACTGAATACGGGAATGCTCCTTTATTTTTGTCCAATGGAGTGAATTTATCTGCGTCCGCTTTTATTCCCAAACGTGGGTCGCCCGGCAAAATTTCTTTATCGGGGAACGCTTTTTTTGCGTTATCATAAAAACCTGGAAGGTTTAAAAATTCTCCTGTAAGGAATATCGTTTTAACGTCAATATCTTTAATTATTACTTTTGTTTCTTCAAAAATTTTATTTTCAAATTTTTCTATTTGAGGAATAAATGAAGGATCAAAATTATTTTTTTCTTTTTGATTAATAATTTCGAATTCCTGCAATTGTGACTCTTCAGCCAATTCTTTCACAAGGCCTTTTCCGCTTTCCATAGATGTGAAGACATTTTTGAGTTCCGATCTATTGAATACGGAATATGTCGTTGCAAGATATCCTATGTCTATTACCAACGATGAAGGGATTCTTTCAATCTGATTTTTAAGTGCATTTTCCACGCATTCCGCATGGATTGTGAAAGCATAAGGATTTAGTCCCGCTGAAGTGAGTAATTTTACATAGCTATCGGCCACTTGTTTTTGGACACTTGCGAATAAAACATACTGTGAAGCATGCGGTGTTTTTGGCGGATCCTTGTGCAAAATTCTAAAATCCCAATAAATATCTTTAACAAGAAAAGGGATTACATTTTCAGCTTCAAACGGTAGTGCTTTTTCAATTTCTTTTGGGTTTAGTTCTACCGGAAATTTAAAAATATGTGTAAAAACTTTTCTTTCGGGAAAACTGCAAATCACGTTTTTTACTTTTATTGCTTTTGGATTTGCTGTTTCAAGAAGCGTGGTAATGATATTTTTTAATTCTTCTTGATTAACAATTTCTCCGTCTCTGATTACTTGAGGTGGAATTACGACTCTATTAAAAGCCAATAATGAATTTACATTTCCCGATAATTCCATTTCCACCACTTGAGCGTAGTAGTCATGGAAGTCTAATCCTATAATTTTTTTTGAGAAAAGTGACATCGGTTTTTATTATATTAGATTTCGGTCCAAGTAGAAAGGGTTGCATTTAGAGCATGCCCTACTTGAGTAATATCTACAGTTCCTCTAAACGTCTGAGAATAATCCAAGTAATTTAATGTGACGTCTATTGTTTTTGGGTTTGTTCCGGCTACGCTGATTATACAATTTCCGTCTGTGAAATTGAACGTGTATCCGCTAAAAGCGGAGTCTTGTTCAATCCTGTGAATCGCCTCTTCAAAACATCCCTCAGCGTAATTTGACGAAATGCTATCCATCGAATTGTTTACGTATTGATATCCTGTGGAGATGCTATTTTCCGCCATTCCTACCGCTAAAAGCAAAACGAATGAGGCTATTACCAGCATGCTTATAAGTGCGATTGACCCTTTTGTGTTTTTCAAGAAATTTTTCATTTTCGTAATGATACTGATAAGTGAAATGGATAAGTGTGTGCCAAATTCGATGTGGCAGACATTGCCGTCAATTCTCCGTCTATCACTATTTGATCCGGCGTTTTTGTGGCAATGATTCTATGGAATCTTAACTTGGTCACATCTGTTGCATTGGCATTTAATTTTACCGGATTTTCGGCGCCTTCTTTCATGTATATATTTTCATTTTCCAAATAGAGCAATACGTTTGGAGCTCCATTTAAAGCCAATTTTCCAGTGTCGTTGTCTAAGATGCTGTTTCCCGTGTCCACGCTCGAAGCACCATGGATTTTTTCAATAAATTTGTCCACCAAAAAAGTATCGCTGTATTGAATTTCGTTTATGTTTTCAGAAAGTCTGAATGTATCAATGACTTGTAGAGAAAACACTGAGATTGCAAATAAAAACATGCTTGTGATTGCAAAATAAGCCACTATTTCTATCAACGTGAATCCTGATTGTGAAGTTATTTTTCTCATGGATTGTAATTGATTGTTACTGACTCTATCAATGGCGTGTGTACTCCGTCCGATGTGATTTGTATTTTAAACTGAATATATCTTGTTCCCGATGCGCTTGGTGAAACGACGATTTGCATTCCGGAATTTTCATAGTATGTTCCCGCTGTTCCGTCGCTACCGACCCACATAGCGTCAGCTAAACCGACCTCTGTGTCCGCGGTTCTTATTTGTAATTTTACTGTGGATCCTATGGTTGCTTCCGCCACCCATTTCAAATAATTATATCTTGGATCTGAACTTCCGGTGTCAAAAGGAGTGGAGACATAATCCCCTGCGTCCGCTGTTTCAAGAACCGTGGTTCCGTTTATTACCAAGCCTTTGTTGTTTACTATGATTGTTTCGTAAATGTAGTTTGCATCGCTTGTTATTCCGCTACCTTTTCCTCCTAAATCTTTTGTATAAACTACGTATGGGTTTGCGGGTGTCGATATGTTTATCGCTGATAAATTTTGACTATTGGTATTCATTGCCACGTAGGCGTAATCTCCTTGAATTGTGATGTCCTGAATTTCCGCGGCTGTGGTTATTTTTTTTGTTACTGACGGTAAGGCCGGATTTGAAACATCTATTACATAAAAAGAATTTGCTTCTGTTCCCAAAAATGCGTAAGGACCTTGGACTTTCACCACATTAACTTCTTCGTTTAATCCAAGATTTGAAACAACTGTCGGAGAGGCGGGATTTGAAATATTGTAAATTCTAAAGCCCTGCCAATCATAATCCATTCCGACATATGCGTATCCTCCTGCGATATCTATGCCATAGATTTCCCCCGGAGAGGCTGAAGATGACGACACGGTCGGGCTTGCCGGATTTGAAACATCTAATACAACAAATTTTGGACTACTTCCGTCTATTCCCATGTATAAATAATTACCACTGGAGGCTATGGATATGCCCTCTCCTCCAATGTCTTTTGTTGTTAGTAATGTTGCGCTGGCTGGCAGAGTTGCGTTTATTACAGCCAATCCTTTTGAGCTTTTTCCTGTTCCCACATATACGTAATTTCCAATCTTTGTAACGGAATTACCTTTTTCTCCAATGTCGATTGTCTGCACTACTACAGGGGCTTGTCTGTTTGTAATATCCACTACCGCAAGACCTCCATTTGTTTTTTCAGTCGATACATATGCGTAATTTCCATCGACTACTACGTCATTTCCATGTTCTCCTACATCCGCCGAAACCAAAAATTCGCTTTGAGATTCTTCAAGTAAAAGTTTGATGGCGCAATTGTCTTCTGGTGGAGCGAGAGTTGAAATAGTTTCCGTATCCGTCAGTGTTCCACTATTAAATTCCGTGCAATCTGTTTGAATAATGTCATTTCCCCTCCAATCCGCGAGATATGTCGTTAACTCCAAAGATCTTGGAAGGAGGCCTCTGTATAGCCATTCTATTTTGGAAGTAACTTCCTTTATGTCCGAATCCAATGTTCCTGCGTCCGAGATGTTTCCATTTTCGTCTCTAAAAACGTCACTGATGAAAATTGTTCTGTTGTAGTAGCCGTCTATGTCTTCCGGCGCTTGGATAAATGACCATGTGTCGTTTGTCATATCAAGTCCGTGGTCTCCCGGTTCGAGTAATAAATAATTTCTATCTCGCATTTGTCTTGTCGCTTCTATTCCTTCCTGTGCGTATAAAATCGCTTTGTTGTTTTCTTCAATTTTTTCGGAACCTTGCAAGGAATCTATCGACAAATAGAAAATAGAAGTCGAAAATATTGCGAAAATTCCAGCTGCGAGGACCACTTCGACGATCGAGATTCCTGCTTTTTTAATATTGGATAGAGCCAATGTTTGTGATTGTTATTGGTATAGATTTGTTGTTTTGCGAAGAGAAAAACAAGAATGTTCCGTAATTGCTTGTCGCCCCTTTTGGGGATAGAAAAATCACATCACTTCCTCCTCCGTTTAGATTTATGTTTTGGATGTCAATTGTTGAAGGCATTTCCACTGTGTAATTTGTCAGAGCATTTGGGTCGTAAACTCCGCCCTCGAAAAACACATATTCTTTTGTGTCCAAATGAACCCCTGTCCCGACGCCTTGTTTGCCGGATTTTGCATTGCTCTGTGCGGTTCTGGCTAATCCTACAAAATTTGAAGAGATTGATTTTAAGTCGGATTGCACTTGGATTGTTTGTGTATATAAAACTGAAAAACCGAATCCGATTGCAAGAATTATCAAAACCATAGTGATTTCCGTCAAACTGAATCCTTTTTCGTTTCCAACTAATTTTTTCACAATATTTTTCATGTTATTTCGAAATCAAATTAGGTAATTGATAAATCGGCATGATGATAGAAATCGCAAGTCCTCCCACTATTGTCGCCATAAAAATAAGGAGTAAAGGTTCAAGTAAGACCGATAAATTCTTCGTGATATTATCCACTTCTTTTTCATATAAGTTTGCCAAGTGACTAACTGCTTTTTCCATACTTCCCGTTTTCTCGCCCACCATCAACATTTTCGCCATAATTGTTGGAAAATATTTTGGATGAGATTCTAAACTGCTTGATAGCGAACCACCTTGTTCGACTTTTTGTTTTGATTCAATGATGATGTCTTTGTATGTTTCGCTTCCGATTGTTTCAGATGCGATTTGAAGAGCTTTCGTCATTACAATTCCACTTTGCAAAAGAGAATGAATTGTTCTCGAAAATCTTGCCAAGTAAGTTTTTATCAAAATATTTCCAAATATCGGAAAATGTAGAGCAAGTTTGTTCCATAATTTCTTGATGAATTTAAATTTGAACAAGAAAATTATTACGATAATCGCAACAATTGTTGTGGCAAGAATAAGCCAAACATTGTTTGTCCCCCAAATCAACATTCTTGTCGGAAGAGGCAAATCCACTTTGAATGTTGTAAAAATTTTCATGACCTTTGGCATAATAAAAATCACGATACCAAATGCCATCAAAAGTGTGACGATTAAAATTATTATCGGATATATAAATGCGGCCTTAATTTTACTTCTTAGATCCGCATCTTTTTCGAGCTGTACCTCAAGACCGTTTAAGGCTTGTTCAAGCGTTCCACTTTCTTCTCCAATCCCAATCATATTCACGTAAATTTCGGAAAAAACATTCGGATATAATGCCAAGCTTTTCGACATTGTTTGCCCGTTTCTCATTGCCATAGTTATATTTTCAAACATCTTTTTTGATCCTGTATCTTTTGTTTGGCTTATGATTATATCAAACGCTTCTGCGATTGTAATTCCCGCTGTAATCATTGCCGCGAGATATTTTGTAAACATCAAAAGATCTTCTGAAGAAAGACTTGGTTTTTCCCAAAACCATTCGTGTTTTCCTTTTGTTATTTCATTGCACGACAAGATGATTTTATCTGCCGTTTGTAGCTTTCTTATGGCAGTTTCTCTATCTTGAGCGAAGAGTTCACCATCTTCGTGTTTCCCTCCATTCGTCGTTAATACGTATTCAAATTTTGGCATATTGTTGAGTTATCATTCTCTCATTACGCGAAGTACTTCTTCGATGGTTGTAGTTCCTCTTACGACTTTTATCATTCCATCGATAAACATCGGAATCATGCCTTCTTTGTAGGCAAGTTGTTCGATTTGAGTTGCGTTTCCTTTGTTTAAAATTAAATCTTTGACTCCCTCTGTGATGTCTATCGCTTCTGCGATAGCGAGTCGTCCCGCGAAACCTGTGTGACCACAATGGTCGCATCCTTTTCCTTTTGTTAAAATAAATTCTTCCGGTGTTTTTTTAACTGCCAATTCCGGATTCTCTTGCACCACTTTGTCAAAAACTTCCAAGATGTCGTATTTGATTCTTGCGCTTGTACTCATGTCTTTCAGGACTTGTCTTGTAACTTTGTATTCTTCTTTACAGTGCGCACAAATTTTTCTTACCAACCTTTGTGCGATGATTGCGTTTGTTGTCGCCGCGACCAAAAATCCTTCGACGCCCATTTCCAATAAACGTGGAAGAGTTGTTGCGGCATCATTCGTATGTAAAGTTGCGAGCACGAGATGTCCTGTTAACGCCGCGTTTATCGCGATCCCGGCTGTTTCTTCATCACGAATTTCTCCGACCATCACAATGTCAGGATCTTGTCTCAAAATAGAGCGAAGTCCATTCGCGAAAGTCAGATCTGTTTTTGCATTAACCTGAATTTGGTTGACTCCTTCGAGTCTGTACTCGATCGGATCTTCGATTGTTGAAATATTTACTTCAGGTGAATTTAGAAGTTTTAAAATCGAATAAAGTGTTGTTGTTTTACCTGAACCTGTCGGTCCTGTCACAAGCAACATTCCATGTGTTTTTGCGATGTTCGCTTTGATAATTGCAAGATTTTTTGGAGTGTATCCGAGTACATCTAGGTTCAGTTCTTGTTTTTGTGAGCTTAGCAATCTGAGTACTATTTTTTCTCCTTCGTAGACCGGTAAAATCGAAACACGAAGTGTGATTTCGTTTCCATCCAAATCGATTTTGAAACGTCCATCTTGCGGAGACCTGTGTTCGTCAGTCCTCATTCCCGCGAGAACTTTTATTCTGGCGATCAAAAGCTCTTCCACTGCATGTGGAAGCTCTGTAATCGTGTGGAGAAGTCCATCGATTCTATATCTAACCAGTAGTCCCGTTTTTTGCGGTTCGATATGAATATCTGAAGAATTATTTTGATATGCAAAAAGGATTACGGTATCCAAAATTTTTGCCGCATCTTTCAGCGATTCTATTTTCGAAGGATCCGCTAGAACTCTTTTCAGCAGATCGTTAAATTTTTTATTTATATCGCTGTTGTATATTTTTAGCGATGCTTTTATATCTTTTTTAGTAGCAAAATATGTGACAATTTTTTGCCCTGTTTTTTGCTCAAGGAAGTTTATCATTTCCTTGTTTTCAGGCTCGTACATCGCGATATGTATTTGTCCCTGCGTTTGCTTGAAAGGCATAATCAATTGATGTGAAGCTACCGCGTAAGGCACTATCTTCAACAATGTTTCCAATATATTTATGTCTGACAACTTTACGAATGGAACTTCGTTTATTTCAGCTATGAGTTTGCCCAGTTCTATGTCTGAAATTACTTCTTTTTCAAACATCAAATCTATCAAGGATTTACCTTCCGTTTTCGCCTGTTTTTTTAACAGTTCAATTTTATCTTCCTTTAGAAGATCTTTTCCTATCAAAACCTTTTTTAATGCCTCCTCTGAAATTCGCATTTTTTGTTTTTATTTTTATCTATGTATTTTAGCACAAAAACGCCATTTTCACAATGGCGAAGTTTATCTAGAATTAAAGTACTCCTCCCATGTAATCGAAGTAGCATTTTTCACAATAAACTTGAAATTCGCTATCTGCAGGATAAGTGCTGGTTAAACTTGTATGACATTTGTCACATGTTCTTTCGAAAAGTTGTTTTTTATTTCTGAGGTTGTTTCTTGTTTCTCGTCTACATTCAGGGCAATTTGAAGGGACTGGAAGGCTTTTTTTCTTGTATAAAGCACTTTCTTGTTCTATCACGAGAAATTCTTTCTTACATTTTTTACATTCTAATTTTTGACTTTTTTCTATCATTTTTTTCGTTATTAACCTATGTGTTTCCACCAACAATCCAAACAATAAACAATATATTTAGTGTCTGTTGGGTAAGTTGTTATCAATGTTTTCTTGCATGAATCGCATGTATTTTTGTACATTTTTCTTTCATTTCTCAGAACAGATCTTTGCTTCATTCTGCATGGAAAACAATAAGGCGGATATACTATTTTCTTTTCATCGTAAAATTTTATTTCTTGAGGAGTTAATTCAAAATCATTTTCACAAATCAAACATTTTCTTTTTGGATCTTTATTGTCGACGTGTTCTTTGCCTTGCTTGAGCTCTTTGTAGATTAGATCATGGATTGTATAGATTCCATTTTCCAAAAGTATTTTCCTTATTTCTTCTGTAGTTTTTTTGTAAAAATCTTCTTCAACCTCCTCATTTAAAATATGAAATTTCCCTGTTTTGTGATGCATATAATTACACCCAAAAAGATTATTTCCCTCTATACAGTTCACACAATATTCACAATCTTTTAGCTGACTTCCCCAATAGATATGTTGGCAATTGAAAAGATAATCCACATACGCTGCGTCATAACACAAATCAAGTGCTGTCGGCACAGGACCGCAGTCATAACTGTCATTTGTGCCTTTGTCGAGGTTTGCTTGGACGATGTATCCACTGTCCTCGGTGTGACGTGTGTCGAAACAGCAAAAACTATTTTTGCTGTGATAAATATAATCCCCTGTGCAATTTTGAGTGTCTAATTGATGAGTAAACATTCTAGGAATTTTTCTTTTTAGATCTTCTGTTTTTTTCGCGATAACTTCCAAAGTTTTTTCATCGCTTAGATTTAAATTTTTCAAAGCTTCTTCGTATTTTTCTTTTGTATATTGTTCATTAAAAATGCAATATTGCTTATCTCTCAGCCCTACGCATCCTATGCAATTTTTACATCTTCTTACGTCGTAACAAAAACTTAGGTCGTTTCCGTTGTTACAATCCTGACAAAAATTTGAGTTATAGCAGTTGTTGCAATCAGTACATTCATAACAAAGTTCGCAGTTCTCACAAAAAGTACAATCTACTGAGTCATTTAAAACACGTCCATCTTCACAATAATAGGCATTGCGACTGTTTCCTGTATTGAAACACATATAACAGTCCTTCGACATTGTTAAGATGTCTCCGTACTCACAATTTTCACTGCCACGCGTCCATGATCCACACTGCGGAGATTTTGCGTATAATGTCCTGAAATCCTGAATAAAAGTCGATGGATCAATCATTAGTGATATCTACTGAATTATTTTGTATAATTCTACTATATATCTTTTAAATAATCTATCTTCCTCCAGATGGTGCGCCTCCTCTGCCCCTGTTTGCACCTCCTGATCCGCGTCTAAATTGTCTTTTTTTGAAGAAATGTCTTTGTTCTGAAGGATGTGATCGTCCTTGTGATGCTCTTGGTAGGTCTTTTGCCTCTCCGAAAACTTTCATTTTCGTTTTTGTAAGCATCTCGATTCGGTATATTTTGTGTTGTTGGTCTGAAGTGGCGATTGAGATTGCACGACCTTTTTGGCCTGCTCTTCCCGTTCTACCAATTCTGTGTACGTAATCTTCTGGACTTTCAGGTAAGTCAAAATTTACAATCAATTGAATTCCTGTTACGTCGATTCCTCTTGATGCAATGTCAGTGGCTACAAGCACACGATATTTTCCTGTTTTGAATCCATCCAAAGCTTGTCTTCTCTGCATCAAAGATCTGTTTGAGTGAATTTCTGCGGCTGTATAACCACTCATCTCCAACTCTTTGCATATTTTTTGAGCACCGTATTTTGTTCTTGAGAAAACCAAAACTGAGCCTGTGTGCTCTTGCAAAAGTTTCTCAAGTAATCTTAATTTCTGATCTTTTTTTACGAAATATATTTCTTGTTCGATGTTTTCTGCGACGGATCCGGCACGAGCGACTTCCACGCGCAAAGGTGTTTTCATGTATTTTGTTGCAATTGCCGCGATATCGTCAGGCATTGTTGCTGAAAACAGTAAAGTTTGGCGATCTTTCGAAGCTTCCATTTCTTTCAAAATTTCCTTTATTTGAGGAGCAAAACCCATGTCCAACATTCTGTCCGCTTCATCCAAAACAAGGATTCTACATGCGTGAAGTTTGATATGTCTCTTTTCAAGGTGATCGATAATTCTACCCGGTGTTCCGATGATAACTTGTGGATGTCTTCGAATCGCCGCCATTTGAGGGCCAAATGCCGCTCCTCCAATCAAAACTGCAGTGGTTATTCCAAGAGATCTTCCGACCTTTTGGAAAACCTCATCAACCTGCAAAGCAAGTTCACGAGTTGGAAGTACTATGAGCGCGAGCTGTTTTTCGTCCATTATTTTTTGAATAATCGGAATTCCAAAAGCCAAAGTCTTACCTGTTCCCGTTTGAGCAATACCGATCAAATCGCCTCCTTCAAGTCCGACCGGAATTGTTTGTAGCTGAATAGGTGTAGGAACTGTGAATTTTAATTCTTCAAGTTTCTTTAGAATTTTCGGATTGATCTTCATGTCTGAAAATTTTGCTTCCGGCAGATTTACTGCGTTTTCTTCTTTTTTTGTTTCTGTCTGAGAGATCATCTAATTTTGTATTTAATTACTTAGACGATTAAACTACATGAAAAATACCTTTGTGTCAACAAGGAAAAAATGTTACAAAAAAGCCACTACTTTTTATGGTAATGGCTTTTTAATTGGCGTTTTTAAGTGCCCATTCAACTTTAAGCACGTTGAACATTAACAGCGTTAAGTCCTTTTGGAGACTCTTCTGTTTCGAAAGTGACTGCGTCACCTTCCTGAAGCTCGTTGAATGTTACTCCAACTAAAGAATTACTGTGAAAGAATAAATCTTTCTCAAGGCCTTCGCCTGTGATAAAGCCGAAGCCTTTATCAGTAATCTTTTTGATCGTTCCGACCATAGTGTTTACGTTAAGATATTAGATACAAAGGACTTTTGGTCTTTTGCTAAATGTAACTTAACATTAAATTTGATGGCTTGTCAAATCTCGTTTCTTAGATTCTAGATCGAATCGCAACTTTTCCTGAGAAGACTTCTTGTGGAGTGTGATAATTAAGCCGTTTTCTAGGTCTATTATTTATCAACTTCACTACTTTTTGCAAATCAAAATCTGTAATTTTTGTGAAGTCTGTG
>JAUYJL010000013.1 GCA_030688025.1 Candidatus Peregrinibacteria bacterium
ACATAATTACGCCAAAAGATTCAAGCAAACATCACCATAGAAATTGCAGAAATCGCCGCAGTTTCCATTCTCAAAACATTCTCACCTAGCAAAAAGATTTTTGCGCCTTTACTTTTCGACTCAGAGATTTCCTCATCTGTAAGACCTCCCTCAGGCCCGATCACCACGCCGACGGAGTCGGCCATCCCCGCTTTCAGATCTTCCATCACACCACCTTTTTTCCTCAAATATTCCCCCAATTTCACATCATATTCCCGCGCATCTCCAACTAAAACTTCACCTTTCGGAAAATCCTTCAAAAAATCACTCCAAGAAATAACCTCATGCAGAACAGGCAAAACGCATCTCTCACTTTGTTCCGCCGCCTCACTTATAATAGAAAGAAATCTCGGAACATTTCTCATTTCCTTCACCTGACACCTACTCGTAACAATCGGAAAAATATCCGTTACTCCAATCTCCGTAGCCTTTTGTACAATCAATTCTAGTGTCGCAGGTTTTTTCGACAAGGCGATGTAAAGATTCACTTTTCGGCCACCTACAGCAAAGTGGGTGACCTCCGACAAAACGATAACAGCCTCCTTTTTTGCAACAATATCAAAAACTCCATTTGCCTTTGCACCTTTTCCATCAAGAAAAACACACTTATCCCCGGCCTCAAACCTCATCACAATTTTCATCTGATGAAGAAGCTCCGGATCCGTTATCACAATCTTCCCCTCACAGAGTTCCTGATTTATAAAAAAATGTTGCATGACCTTAATAATACAACATTTTAGAAAAATTTAACAAAAATTTAATGTCGACATGCTATAAAAGAATAAACTTAGATTGAAAAATAGATAGACGTACATTATCATGTACATATACAATTTAAGTCAAAAATATGAAAGCAAAAACAACTTTATCTATGACAGAAGCCAGAAAAAACATATTCAAAATCAGCGATGAAGTCCAAAAACCAGGGAATTATTACACTTTTACTGAAAATGGGGTGCCCAAAATAGTGGTAATGTCCGCCGAAGAATTCGAATCATGGCAGGAAACATTTGATGTTTTACAGGAAAATCCGAACTTAGAAACCGAAATAAAATCAGCCAGAAAAGAATTCAAAAAAGGATCATATGTTCCTTTCGAAAAGATATTAAAAAAAGCACATGTACAAAATAGTAGTAAGAAAAACAGCGGAAAAAGAGCTAAATAGAATTGAAGAATCTCAACGATCAAGAATAGAAAAAACAATCCTAAGCTTAAGCCTAAATCCATACCTTGGAAAATCACTCAAAGGAGAATTTCAAGGCATATACTCATTAAAAGTATGGCCATTTCGAATACTCTACGAAATCTACAAAAAACAACTAATAATCCATATAATCAAAATAAGTCCCCGCCAAAACGTGTACAAATAGAACTAATACACCTCCTTCAAATAACAATCCTCACAATATATGATTTCTGGTCTGTTTGGCGCATAAGCAGTCCTCAGATCTATCCCACACTTCCCACACTTTCTATCCCAAAGCTTACGCGGATTACGTAGCGCCATCCGCTCTTTATACCTAACATCCGGACATTTACTTGGCACAGGAAGACTATGCCTCTTCAAAAACTCAACCTCCTGAGGAATAATCCTAAATTGCTTTCCAGTCACTTCACATGTGACAATGTCTTCACCACTTCTCTTGGCCAAATTAATCTCATCTATCTCGTCAAACCATTTGTATCCTTTTTTAAGCACTTCCTCTTTTGTCATCGGATAAAAATCATGCGCAGTCGTTTCATTATAACAAAATGGCGAATTCTGCTCAGGAAAAAACTCTCCCCATTCACCAGTTGCCTTCATATGATTAAGAATTTTCTTAACCAAAACTCTATACTCACTTTCAGAATATTGCTTATTCAAAATACAATACTTCTCCTTTGAATGAAGCCCTACGCATCCAAAACAATCATTCACACCATAACACTCATTACAGTAAATTAAATTATTAGATTTAATCCCGAAACCATCTCTACAAAAAAGCAAATTATATCCTGCAGATGCAAGCGTCTCATATCCAAGTTCAAGCCCTGCACCATTATGAATACAATCCATGCAGTTTTTCATTTTTCCAACAGTAAAACAATATCTCAAATCTTCAGAATTAATTACATCAAAACAATAGTACGCATTCCTTGAAGTAAAAATATGATTACCAAAAACATTCTCGGAATTTCTTGCATACAAAGCCCTTTTCGGCAAAGACAAATAAAGATCCTTGAAAGTTTTTCTAACCATTTCCTTGTTTTCAGATTTCAACAATTCCGCAATTTTTTCCGCATATTCCTCTTTAGAATAACGCTTATTAAAAATATGGAATTCCTTATTAACAAGACTCACGCACCCAAAACAATTTGTGCAACCTTTACAATCAAAAAGATAATAACTGCTCGAACAATTCACACACTCTCTTCCATAAAAAAGCTCATAACAATGCTCTGAGTCTATACATTCATAACATCCTTCACAGTAGTAAGAATAAGCCATATCAAAGCAATTTTTTGAATACCACAAAATATGCCCATACGAACAACTCTCATTTTCGACACAACCTGCAACCAAATAACAATCCTTTGAGAAATAAGTTGCATTCGTATAATCACAATTTTCAGAACCGGAAACAGACATCCCAGGACGCGGAACTTTATTATATAATTCTTTCAATTGTTCAAAAAAAGGCTTACTCGAATCAAAATCCATGCCGTAATCAAGCGGAGTCCACTCATTCCCCCACCATTCATCAAGAGTATAAACCTTATCTTTTTTGTCTCCGGAAAAAATAGAAATAAATTCTTTACCGGACAAATCAGATTTCCTTTTATAAAATTTATTAAAATTGCGCCACATCATTTTGCGCTTCCATCTGCACTCAAAACAATATGTTGGTTCAGGAATCAAAAATTTCTCACCATCAATAACCGGAGATAAATTTTCCAAAAACTTCAAATCTTCTTCAGTCACCTGAAACTTTTCATCACACTTTTTGCAAACTTTTTCCATAACTAAAAGAATATACACCCTAATACACCTCTTTCAAATAACACTCCTCACAATACACAATTTCCGGCCTGTCTGCGGTATAAACACTCTTCATATCTTTTCCACATTTCATACAATTTCTATCAAAAAGTTTTCTTTGTGAACGTAAAGCAAGTCTCGCAAAATATCTACAATCAGGACATTTTTTTGGAGCAGGCACTTTCATTTTTCGATAAAAATCCAATTCATATTTCATAATTTTATAACGCTTAGAACACTTTCCACACGTCAAAACTTTATCGCAAATATCATCACCAACATCCTTGATATCCTCAGGGACTTCAACTAAACTTCCGGTTGTTGGCGCAGTAATCGCCTCTATCTCCTTCCACTTAAATCCACTTTTCAAAACTTCTTCCTTCGACAAAGGATAATATTCATTCGCCACAGTTTCATTGTAAGAATATGGCGAAATTTCACACGGGAAATATTCTCCCCATTCACTATTTTTAGGCTCGGTCTCTCTCGAACTGGCAAAGCCAGATTCTCGCTCAACCTGCGCGCTCGCGCCGTGCGCTCGCCCCTCCCCTCCCATGTGCTCAATGATTTTTGGAACCAATACCTCATATTCTTCCTGCGTATATTGCTTGTTAAAAATAAAATATTTCTTATTCCTTAGCCCCACACATCCAAAACAATTTTGTGATCCAAAACAAGATTCACAATATAAAAGATTATTAGAATTAAATACGTACAAGCAAAAATTCACATTATAAGTTCCAATCGTTCCAAGAACTTCATATGACAATTCCGGCTTCACATACATGTTTGAGCAATCCATCAAGTCCTTGGTTTGCACACCAACTTGGACATATTTCACATCCTCACTATCACTACAATCATAACAATCTTCACAATTTTTAGAGTTCAACAAAAAATCTCCGGTACAATTTTCACAATTCAAAACATTAGCATATTTATAAATTCTTTTCTTTCGCATTTCATCAAAATCAATCATCGCTTGCTTAAATTTCTCAGGTGAACTCAAAATCTCAAAAACCTTGTTTTCATAATCCTCTCGCGAAAATTTTTGATTTCCAAAATGATATTCCTTTCCGACTAAATTCGAACATAAGAAACAATTTATACAATTTTTCAAATTATCACAAAACCAAGAATCACTAGTATTTTGCGAATTATAAACATATTTACAATTATAACATTTCTCTGAATTAAAACATTCATAAATCAATTCACAATCATAAACATAAGAACAATCCACGGCATTTTGACATCTCTGCATCAATTTTCCATACCAACAATCTTCACAATATTCAGACGAATTTATCAAATAACAATTTTTACAAAATCCTGTCCCCGTAGTGTAATCAGAGTTTTCATTATCCATAGCCATCATACAAGCATGAGGAACATCCACCTGCAAAACATGGAACTGTTCGAAAAACGGCTTACTAAAATCAAAATCACGCCCATAATCTATAGCATCCCAATCGTCGGAAAACCACTCAGCTACTGAAAAAACCTTATAATTCGTTTCCGGAGAATAAATAGAAACCAAAGGTTTATTTGAAAGCGCAGAAGTACGACGATACAGATTATACTCATTCCTATGCATCGTTCTCCTCTGTGCCCGACAATCCGGACAAAAGGTAGGAGAAGGAACATCAAAGCGTTTTCCAGCAAAAATCGGTGAAACTTTTTCATAAAATTTCAGATCACCATCTGTGACCTCAAAATGCCCTCCACATTGTTTACAAATTTTTTCCATGACCGAAGTATACAACCAACCCCACAACTTTCCAAAACATTCCACCCATAAAACCCATAATAGCAACTATGAAAAAATACGAAATAGAAATTTCTTCAAATTGAAAAATATCTCTCATGAAAGGCATGTAAACCGCCAACATCAATATCGCAAAAGCCCCACAAACCACATACAAAAGCGCAGGATTTTTAGCAGTAAAAGATTTCAGGATTGAAGCTCCCAAAAATCTATTCACGAAAATAAGCCCTATATTAGACGAAATCAGCGCAACAAACGCAACTGTTCTGGCAAAAGAATCCGAAAACCCATAAAACAAAGCCGTTTTAAAAACTATAAAAATCACAACCAAAGAAATCGCTCCCTGCAAAAAACTTCTAAGAAGAAGCCCTTTGCTGAAAAGCGGATCCAATGGATTTCTTGGCGAACGAGACATGATATTTCCTTCCTCAGCCTCAGCCTCAAAAACAATAGAACAAACCGGATCAATAATAAGTTCCAAGAAAACAACATGCACGGGATAAAGAACTATTGGCCAATCAAAAAGCACAGGCAAAAGCGCAAGTCCGGCAATCGGCACATGCACACTTATAATATAAGCCATCGCTTTCTTGATATTATCAAAAATTCTACGCCCCATTTTTACAGCGGACACAATCGAATTAAAATCATCCTTCAAGAGCACAAGTGCCGAAGATTCTCTAGCGACATCAGTCCCACGTTCCCCCATCGACACACCAATATGCGCGGCCTTAAGCGCCGGCGCATCATTCACTCCATCTCCAGTCATCGCAACAATTTCTCCATTTTCCTTTAGCGCCTGAACAATCATAAGTTTTTGCTCAGGAACAACACGCGCAAAAATATTCACATTCTTAATTTTCTCAGCAAGCTCCGCCGTAGACATTTCTTCAAGCTCCGCCCCGGTAATTATCCGCCCGGGATATTTAAGACCGATTTGTTCGCCAATATTTCTTGCAGTTATAGGATAATCTCCAGTAATCATAATCACACGAATACCAGCCCGATAACATTCCTTTATTGCAAAAGGTACAGTCTCGCGAATAGGATCAGCAAGCGCGATAAGCCCCAAAAATTCAAAATCAAAATCATGCTGAGAAGTCGGCAATTTTTCCCCTTTATAAATCGCTTTAGCAACTCCAAGCACTCGAAGTCCCTTTGCCGCCATTTTTTCTATATCCTTTTCTAAAACTTTTTGCTTCTCTTTAGACAAATGACAAAGCTCAAAAATCGCTTCAGGAGCACCTTTCGCCGCAACTACATGAAACTTTCTTTTCTCTTCTTTATAAACATGCGAAAGGGCTAGAAGCTCTCTAGACAAAGGATATTCTTTGAGCAAACTCCATTCATCGTGCAAATGTTCAGTATCCTTCAATTTGATATCACCAAGCTCAAGCAACGCTCTTTCCATCGGATCGAATGGGTCTTTCTTACTCGCCAAAACTCCATATTCAACAATTTCATGAAAATGTTCAGGCAAAGATTTTCTCTTATTCTCTACGACATCATAAAATTTGCCACCAACAAAAATCTCCTGAATAGACATCCTATTTTGAGTAAGAGTTCCGGTTTTATCAACACAAAGAACCGTAGCCGCACCCAAAATCTCAACAGCGGAAACCTTTCTCGTAAGAACATTTTTTTTTGAAATCCTCCACGCCCCAATAGCCAAAAACACTGTAAGAACAACAGCAAACTCCTCTGGCAAAAGAGAAATTGCAACAGTGATCCCATACAAAAATCCATCCAAAATTTGCCCTTTCACTAAAACAAAAGAAGAAACAATAACAACAAAAAGCACAACAGCAAAAATGAAAAACAACTTGATCAATTTCGCAGTTTCTTTCTGCAAAATAGTTTTCTCAGGCTCAATTGACTGAAGAGCTTTCCCTATTTTTCCAATTTCCGTATTAAATCCAGTCCCAAAAACCTTTGCAACCCCCTGCCCACCAATAATCAAACTCCCCGAAAATACAAAAGGATTATCGTCCCCACCCGGACGCGCAGAATTTATATTTTCCTCATCAGTAACGCTTTTTCTCACAGGAACAGACTCCCCTGTCAAAAGAGATTCATCTGCAGACAAATTTCTTTCCCACAAAATCACGGCATCAGCCGGCACACGATCGCCTTCATTCAAGATAATAATATCCCCAACCACGACTTCACGCCCTGCCACACGCATCCTTTCTCCATCACGAATCACCAACGCACGCGGACTGGAAAGATCTCGAAGTGCAGTAAGCGCCTTTTCCGTTTTATTCTCCTGATAAATTGTAATACTAATAACAACCAAAATACTAAAAGACAAAAATATCGCCTCCTTAACATCACCAAGCACAAGATAAATAGCTCCACACCCAACAAGCAAAGAAATCATCGGCTCCTTTATAATCTCAAGAATAATCACAAAAACACTTCGCTTTTTAGAAGAAGGAAGTTCATTCAACCCATGTTTCTTGAAACTCTGAGCAACCTCTTTCGAAGTCAAACCAGTAAGCTTTTGTACTTGTGCTTCAGATAAACCCATAGAAAAAATTAAAGGAAACTTAAACAAGGATAAGGCCTCACCGAGAACAAAACAAGTGAAAAACTAAATAGAGCCCGCATTTTATTGCAGGCTCCATTCATATGATTCTTAAAAATCGAAAACCTTAGAAACTATTGTTGTCCCCTGAGTCTCTCCTTCTAAAACCTCCTCCTCCAAATCCACCACCACCACCAGTTCTTCTTGGAGGTCGGTCTTCCATTGGACGAGCTTCGTTAACAACGAGCTTTCTTCCTTCCATCTCGTTGCCATTCCACATTTCGATAGCTTTTTGAGCTTCTTCTTCTGTGGACATTTCTACAAATCCAAAACCTTTGGATCTGCCGGAAAATTTATCAGCTATTACAGCTGCTGATTCAACAGTCCCAGCATCTGCGAATGCAGTGCGAAGAGATTCTTCTGTTGCTGTGTAAGGTAGGTTCCCTACGTACAATTTCTTTCCCATAACGGTGATTAAAAAATAACAAGGTGCAGTTTGCTCTAAGCCCAATTAAAAGTCAATAGCAGTTCGACAAACTGCCGATTTTTAAGCCAAATATGGTTAAATTAAACAATAGGTTGGGGTAAATAATTGACAAAGGGATTTAAAGAATAAATTTGTTGAATGTTTGAACTGATATGCGAAGATATACTGAGCAAGATAAAGCTTTCTGTACTTTTTGCTAATGCCGTGGTGAATAGTGCGAATTACACCTTTGATATCACCCCATATTTGTTCGATTGTATTGGAATGTACTTCTCCTTCTCTAGCAAATTCACCTTTTGAATGATTAGTTGTTTGGTGATGATAGCGAATACCCGTAATTGCGTATGTGATTCTTGAGTCTGTGAAAAATCTGGAACCTATCTTTACATGTTCTCGAATATGAGGGTAAAGGGTCTCTTCTTTGACGTTTGGAATCACTATTAATCTGATTTTGCGTTTACCACGTTGTACCATTCCCATAACAATATCTTGATTATCCTTTTTGCCAAACCAAGCTTCGTCAGCCTCAACAAGATCCTCCAACATATCTTGGCCCAAGTCTTTACTCAATTGTTCCCGGATCTTCATAAGCATTTTCCATGCAGTAGGATGACTGTCGGTTAGTCTTCTTAGCATTTTTATTCCACTGTTTGGATGACTTATTAACTTCCGCATCATTTTTTGGTATTTTATCATGGGGAATGTGTTATGTAGTAAAGGTTTTGCACCTCTATCTTATTACATTCCCCAACTTTATGTTTAATATAACCATATAACCCATAAAACTTTGTTCAGGACCAAATGTAGTAGTTTCAAACATTTAGGACAGTGTAGTTGAGTTTTTGTTTATGCAACTGGTATTTCAGGATTCCAAATTTCAATGGTGACATAAAATGTTTGGTTTTTTGTGGACGGTTTTCGTTGAAATATTTAAGTGTCTT
>JAUYJL010000025.1 GCA_030688025.1 Candidatus Peregrinibacteria bacterium
ATTTTGAAAAGTGTGTTTAATGTGTTGGCGTTTATCATTGCCATAAGTTCATTGAAAAGCTCAAAGCTAAGCGCTTTGTATTCGGTTAGAGGGTCTTTTTGCGCGTAGCCGCTGAACGCGACGCTTTCTCTTAAGTTTTGCATTGTGTCTATGTGGTCCATCCATAATGTATCTGTTGAGCGGAGGATTACCGCTTTTTCGATTCCTCGTAAAATTTTTGGATCCGGTAATGATTTTTCGCGTTTTTCGTATGCTTCCAAAAGATATGATTTTGCTTTTTCGATAAGTTCGTCTTCGTATATTATTGTGTCGATTTGCTCTTGTGTAAGAGCACTGTCGTCTTTGTGAATTGCCGTTAATGCTTCGAAAATTTCTTTTTTGTTCCAATCTTTAGCGTCCCTGTGTGCGATATTATTTATGACAATATTTTCCGCCGATTCTGTGATCATTTGGATGATGTCTTCTTTGATTTCGTCTTTGAAAAGATAATTTTTGCGTTGTTTGTAGATTATATTTCTGTGGATATTCATTATGTCGTCGTATTCGACGAGGTGCTTTCTTATGTCGAAATTGTGGCCTTCAACTTTTTTCTGAGCGCCTTCAATTGATCGGGAAATTATTGCATTTTCGATAGGCATGTCTTCTGGAACTTTTAAAAGTTCCATCATTCCTTTGATTTTGTCTCCACCAAAAAGTCTCATCAAATCGTCATCCATGGATGTTAAAAATTGGCTTGCTCCAGGGTCTCCTTGACGTCCACTACGTCCGCGTAATTGATTGTCGATGCGCCTAGCTTCATGTCTTTCTGTGCCCAAAACGAAAAGTCCGCCGAGGTCTTGGACACCTTTTGCAAGTTTAATATCTGTTCCACGTCCTGCCATATTTGTGGCGATTGTGACTGCACCTTTTTGTCCTGCGTTTGATATGATTTCGGCTTCTTTCTCATGATTTTTTGCATTCAATACTGTGTGCGGAATGCCTTCAAGTGTGAAAAGTTTGCTTAATATTTCTGATTTTTCGACTGAAACTGTTCCGACCAAAACCGGTTGTCCTTTTTCGTGAAGTTCTTTTACAAGTTTTGTCGCCGCTAACATTTTCCCTTTGAATGTTTTGTAAATTGCATCTGTTTTGTCGAGTCTTTGTATCTTCCTGTTTGATGGGATTACGATTGTGTCTAAGCCATAAATTTGATAAAACTCTTCCGCTTCCGTGAGCGCTGTTCCTGTCATTCCTCCCAAGCGTTCGAAAAGTCTGAAATAATTTTGGAATGAAACTGTCGCAAGTGTTTTTGATTCGCGTTTTATTTCTACGTTTTCTTTTGCTTCGATGGCTTGATGAAGCCCATGAGAATATCTTCGGCCCGGCATCAAACGTCCGGTGAATTCATCGATTATCAAAATTTCACCGTCTTTTATTATGTAGTCGATGTCGTTTTTGTAGCATGCCTTTGCTCTTAAAGCTTGTTCTAAATGATGGACTTCTTCAAATCCTGCTTCTGTGTAAATATTTTCAACTCCAAGCAGTCCTTCCATTTTTGCAATTCCGGCTTCTGTAAGCGTTGCGGTTTTTAATTTTTCGTCGATTACATAATCTGTATTTTCTTCGAGATTTTGGATTAATTTTGAATGTTTTTGATATTTTGATGTCGATTCTTCGGCTTGAGTGGAGATGATAAGTGGAGTTCTGGCTTCATCAATCAAGATCGAGTCGACTTCATCGACAATCGCATAGTAGAGGTCTCTTTGCGTGATTTCTTCTTTGTCGGTGACCATGTTGTCACGCAAATAATCGAATCCGAATTCGTTGTTTGTTCCATAAGTAATGTCGCATGCGTATGCTTCTTTTTTCTGTGCGTGGCTTAGTCCGTGGACTGTGACGCCGACGGTAAGTCCTAAATAATTGTAAAGTCCTCCCATCCATTCGGCATCTCTATGCGCCAAATAATCATTTACCGTGACCAAGTATGCGCCGCGGCCTAAAAGTGCGTTCAAATAAATCGGCATTGTACAAACGAGCGTTTTTCCTTCACCGGTTTTCATTTCGGCGATATTGCCTTGGTGAAGCACGATTCCTCCGATCAACTGTACGTCGTAGGGGATCATGTCCCAAATGACTTCACGGCCTTTTGCTGTCCAAGATTTTCCCATGAGATGGCGGCATGCGGTTTTTACTAATGCGAATGCTTCGGGTAAAATCTGGTCCAATGTCTCGCCATTTTTCAGTCTGGTTTTGAATTCCTCAGTTTTGGCTTTTATTTGCTCCTCTGTCGTGATTTCTTTTTGGTATTTCTCTTCTATTGCAAGTATTTCCTGAACGATTGGTCTGATTTTTTTAAGAGCTTTCTCGTTTGGGTCTCCCAAAAGCTTGTTTAGTATTTTTTGAATCATGGTTAATGTTTTGAATATCTTTTGTGCTGGAAGATTCTATCATTATTTGGAGTTTTGAAGGTGTTTTATGATTGACAAACGATGGAAAATGTTTAAAATGACGGCCTATTAGATTTTAATTTAAAAATATATGTCAGGATTTAGTAAGTTTGAAGGGTTGGATGGAGGTGGATTCGAGGTTGGGCCTAGGGAGTCTTTTGTGTGGGAGAGGGATGCTACGAAAAGAATGGTTCAAGGTGCGGGGAAGCCTTCTCGTGCTGGTGTTCGTGGTTTTGCAACAAGCCCTGTTCGTTCAAAACATTTTGTAGAGATTCCGGATGATTCTCTTGCTCTAAAAAAGACAAGTCGTCGTGGATTTTCTGATTTACACGAAGCTCCTGAAATAATGGATTTAAGCGGAGGTGTTGATATTAGCGAAAGGCTTGGTGGTTTTCCTGAGTTGCATGAGGTTGCAGAGCATATTGGTTTGCGTGTTGATTCGGTTGGTGTTGTTGGTTTGGGGAGGAGAGGTGGTTTTCATAAGCCTGAAGGTGAAGAATTTATTTCTGAGGCGGAGGTTGCAGAACAAGAGAGACGTGCTTTCGATTTACAACTTGCTCGTGCGGAACGGGCTGAGAGATTTCGAAGGAACGGAAAAGGCGTTGAAGGTGGTAAAAATGATACAGGTGTCGTAGAAATGGACAGGGGTGTTTTTAACTTACAGCTTACTCGTGCGCAACGGGCTGTTGGTATTGGTCGAAATGGAAGAGTTTTACGAGGAAAAGGTGGTGCAGGAAAAAGCTCAGATGGTTCTGCGGCTTCTGTGTAAGCTATTCCGAGTGGCCTTTGAGGACGACGAAGATGGTTTTGATGAGGATTTTGAGATCGAAGATGATAGACCAGTTTTCAATATAATAGCGGTCGAGTTTGATTTCTTCTTCAAAGGGGAGATCACTGCGGCCGCTTATTTGTGATATTCCGGTGACTCCGGGTTTTATTGTGAGGACGAATTTGTGGCTTTTTTCGTACTTTGCAACTTCTTCAGGTAAATGTGGGCGTGGGCCGACTAAGCTCATATTTCCGACTAAAACGTTGAATAATTGTGGTAGTTCATCGATTGAATATCTGCGAATGAATTTTCCGACTTTTGTGACTCTTGGGTCGTTTTTGATTTTTACGAGGGGACTGTCTTTTCGTGTATTGTTAGAGGAAAGTTCTTTGTATCGCATGCTGTCTGTTTTCGGATACATTGATCTGAATTTGTAGAAATTGAAGAGTTCTCCGAATTGTCCGACTCTTTTTACGCGTGTTCCGTCGTCTTTTTTTGTGAAAAAGATTGGGCCTTTTGAATTTAATCTTATTGCAATCGCTGTGATAAGGAAAATAGGTGAAAGTATAATTAACAAGATCAGTGAGCCAAAAAAATCGATGCATCTTTTTATGACCCTACCCCAACCTTCGAGCGGAGTTGGTTTTAGGGATATTATCGGTACGCGACCTATGGTCGAGATTGAGATGTTTGAGCGACGCACATCGACAAGGTCAGGTACGAATTTATATGAAATGTGGTTTAAATCGCAGAGTTGAAGGATTTCTTCGTTTTCTTTCGCGTTTATTTTTGAATCGGTTTGTATGATTTCGTCGATGTTTTTGTGTTTGATTGTGTACTCAAGTTGGCTTGGTTTTTCGATGACTCCGACTATTTTGTATCTTGCATCTTTTTTAATGTGTTTGTATATGTCGTCGGTGATTTCGTTTTTACCCAGGAAGAGTAGATTTCTTTTTCCTATGCCATTTTTTAGAAGCATTAATTGTATAATTTTTATGATTCCGCGGCCGATGACGACGAATAAAAGTGTGAGTGACCAGCTATATAAAGTCGCGAGTCTTGAGAAGGGGAATGTGCGAGTGAAAAAGAAATATGTGACGCAAAAAGCTGTCCAAATAAACCAAAAAATGAATACTTGTTTGGTTTCGGTTGTGAATTTTAGGGTTGTTCGAAGTGTGTAAAGTTTTCCGAAGATGAAGATGAGAATTAGTGCGGTGGCAAGGAAAGAACTGAAGCGTAGATATGCTTCGAGTGTTGGTAAAACTGTGTAGTCTATTGGCTTTGCGATGCCTTTTATTGGCTCCGTGATTAGTCGTAAATTGTATGCTACAAAAAATGCCGATATTGTCATGACGATGTCGATCGGTATTTTTATTAGTCCAAAGAAAATTTCGAAACGTTTCATTTTGTAGTTATTATGCGCTTCGCGGGTGGAAGGCTTATAGCTGCTCTTAAACAGTTTGGGTAAGCCGAGTTCTGTGTTCCTTCGATTTTGTCGATGGGTTGTGATCATCTATCTTAGTTCCACCGAAGTGGAATCTATAGCGGTGAGAAGAGTTATTTGCGATTGGCGGCGAATAAAACTTTCCATCTCACCTTGCACCTCACAGGGTTTTCCAACGTTTATGGCTTTCGCCATATGTCCCTACTGAATAGGGCTTTTCACCTTTCGTTCATCTTTGATTTTAAGGCCAAAAACGAACTAGTATTGTCTCTGTGGCACTGTCCCTACCGTATGTTTTAAATATACGGTGGCACGATGTTATCGGCTGTGATTTGCCATGGTGCTCGGACTTTCCTCTCCGATGTCCTAAAGGAATCGGAGTGATCACTCCAAACTATCTAAGAGCAAGGGTGATTGTAATAGATTTTTGGGTTTTATGCAACAGGAAGGCTAGATTGAATTTGTTTTTAGGTGTTCCTCTAGGATTTTTTTGTCGGAGAAGTTTTTTATTTTGAGAGATTTGATACTCTTTGGAAGTGCGGATGCTGGGATTAAGCCAATAATCTCGCTTTCTAAGATTTTTGTTTTTAGTTTTTTTGCCAATGTTTCGATTTTTTTAAAGACCTTCAGTGGTGGAGTTTTTTTGTAGTCTGTGAGGTTCATCGAGATTTGGGCGGTGTCGCGGCTTTTTAGATAAAGGCCTAATGCTTTTACGTTTTTCAGTCCGTGTTTTGCGGTTTCTCTGATTTCATTTGCTATTATTTTTGCTATTTCAACGTCTGAAGTTTTTAGATTTATGTTGTATGCGACTAAAATTCCGCGGACTCCTATCACTGTCGCTCCGGCTTTTCCCATTTTTTGTGGGCCAAAATCAGGAGTTTTTTCAGGGAGTGTGATTTCTTTTTTCAATCTTTCGTATTGGCCTGTTCTTATCACTGCGAGATTTCTTCTGTCTTTTCTGATTGCTGAATTTTCGTAGAGGTATACTGGAATTTTCACTTTTTCACCGACGCGTTTTGCGAGGGCGATGGAATACTTTACTGTTTCTTTTATTGTGATTCCTTTGAGCGGAATTAGCGGGACTACATCTGTCGCGCCGATTCTTGGGTGTACGCCTTTGTGTGCATTCATGTCGATGATTTTTGCGGCGGTTTTGATTGCGTTGAAGGCGGCAGTTATGACTTTTTCCGGTTCTCCTGCAAATGTAATGACGGTGCGATTGTGGTCGATGTCGCTTTCGGAATTTAGGAAAAGTATTCCTTTTACTTTCTTGATGGAATCTTCTATGAGTTTGATTTTGGTTTTGTCGCGCCCTTCACTAAAGTTTGGGACGCATTCGATTAGTTGGTGCACTGGTGTATTTTGGGGGATTTTTATGGAAAAGGCAAGGAGAGGGATTGGAAAAGATTTTAGGATTTTTTAATAAAAATTTAATGTTGAGGTGTTAAGGTTCTCTCATAACCTATTTTTTTGTAAAAAGATTATGAGGAATTATGCTTTTATAGATGCACAAAATCTGAATATAGCCATTCGTGTATTGAGTTGGAAAATTGATTATATAAAATTCAGGATTTACTTGCTTGAACATTATAATATTGAGAAGGCATATATGTTTATGGGATATAAATCTACAGAGCAGAGAATGTATGATTTTTTGAAAAAGGCTGGATACATTATTGTATTTAAACCTTTGGTGGAATTTGATTCCAAAATTAAGGGAAATTGTGACGGAGAGATGATTCTTCAGGCAATGATAGATTTCAATAATTACGATAGGGCTTTGCTTATAACTGGTGATGGAGATTTTTATTGTTTAATAAGGTACTTAAGAGAGAGCGGAAAACTTTTGACAGTTTTGGCTCCTTCTAATAAGAATTGTTCTTCTCTTGTTAGAAGGCTTTTAAAGTGGGAGTTAGGATTTGTTTGTGTTTTGAGGAATAAGATTGAATATAAATGACTAATACCCCTTGAAGACGAAACATCAAGGTATTATTAGTCGAGTGCGTTACGAGTGCATTTTATCAAAACAACTTTGTGCGGTCAAACTTTCAGCAGAAAAAGAATTTTATGAAAATTTTAAATAAACCGTCTGTTGCTACTGATTTTTTTTCTTTAATACATTTATCAATTTCCGTAGAATATTTGCTGAGAGCACTTGAATCTTCCCAGCTTTTCAAAAGTTTTGGACTTTTTGGTTTAGATTATGTAATGTTGGTTTGGTTAATTTAATTTTTTCTATTATGTCTAAATTTTTCAAATTATTTTTGATTTTATCTTTGGCGACATTTACTATCGCTTGTTCGAGTAATAAAGATGAGGTGCCTGTGACTACAACTTCTGATTCTACTGTAGTTGCCCCTGTTGTGGATAATTTGTCTTCAAGTACCGAGACATATGTCGGAGAGAATGGATATAAGTATTCTGTTGGTTTTTATGATCGTGTTTCAAAGAAGGATAGACTTTTGGTGGTTAAGGATGGGTATGGTGAGGAAACTGTGTCTTTTGGGCCAAAGCCTGGAAAATTTAATTTTTCAATTCTTAAGCCTTTAACTTGGAATGCATCCTTTGGGAAGGATAACCTGTATGCTATTAAATCTGCGAAAGGGGGAGGAGTTGTTTCTGTGACATATCATGATAATGTTGATGATTCTTATACTGATTGTAAATCTTTGGTAAAGAAATTATTTTTTGATAATGCTGTTGGGTTTGATGTAAAAAATGTTAAGGATATCACCGTTGATGGTAAAGTATGGGAGAGGGTTTATTATGATGAATTAGGAGAGGATGGTCCTGTTAAATTTATTGATCAGTGTTATAAAGGTGATCAATATATCTTTTTTGTTGATGGAGGTGTTCCACTTAAAGTCGTGAAAGAAAAAAAAGGTGTTATGGAAATTGGTGTTACTTATGAAGATTTAGAGAAAGTAATGGATGATTTTATGTTTGAAGAACTTTTATAAACTATCCCTCTCCTTCTTCAATTTATCATATTCCCTTTGAAAAAACCTTACGGCGTTTAGGCATTCTTTTGCCTTCTGGTTTTCGGGATCGATTTGAAGTGTTTTTTTGAAAAGGTGTGCGGCTTTATCGAAATTCTTTTCATTTAGATATAAGACACCGATGTCATTTAATATTAATGGGTCGTTTGGAGCCAAGAAAAGGGCTCTCTCGAGAAGAACGATTCCTCTTTGACCTTGGCCAAAGTGATACATGCTCCATCCCATACATCTCAAAATTTCAGGATGATTTGGATAAAGTGAGTCTGCTATTTCTAGGAGTTCAACAGATTCTTTCCATTTTCCTGTGCAAGAATAAACGAAACCAAGAAGGTAGTTTGCATTTGCGCTGTCTGAATTTACTTTTATTGCGTGTGAAAGTGCTTTTTCGGCATTTTCGTATTTTCTTAAAGACAAATAATTATCGCCGATTTCTTCGTATGCTTCGACGCAATTTAAATCATCAAGAAGAATTCTTTCGCAAATTCTGATTGCTTCAACGTGCTTTCCTTCGCCTTTCATTTTGTCGGCTTCCTCTATTAGAGGATGTAGTTGCGTTTCTTCTTTGTGCATTTTTTTTGTTTTTATTTTTTGTTTTGCCTTTTTGTATTCAGGTAATTATACCAAAAAAGAAGGGGGATTGCAATGAAGTGGAGTTTGACAAAAGGGAGAGTTGTGTGGGGCTATTTTATGTCGTTGCGCTTGGAGGCGAAGTGCATGGTGGCCTTGAGGAAGCCTGTTTTGTCTCCTGTGTCGAAACGTGTGCCTTCGATTTTCAGGCCATGAATTTGATGAGGATTTTTTGTCGTGTCGGTTTTTAAATAATTTATCATGCCGTCGATCAAACGAAGTTCTTTGTCTTTTGTTGAAGATTGTGATTTTTCGAGTGTTTTTAAAAGTTCCGGAGTGATGATATATTTTCCGACAATTGCGAGATTTGATGGTGCGTTTTTTGTTTCAGGTTTTTCTACAAGTGAAGAAATTTTGTAAAGATTTTCTGGAAGTTTTTGAGATTTTTCTGGAGAAATTATTCCGTATTTTTTTGAATCTTTTTTGTCTATTTTTTGAAGACCGATTATTGGAGTTTTAAATTTTTCATACTGTTTTATCAGTTGTGAAAGTGCCGGAATTTTACTGTCATAAATATCATCGCCAAATAAAATTGCGACAGGTTCAGAGCCTATAATTTTTTTTGCGCAAAGTATGGCGTGGCCGTCTCCAAGCGCTTCTTTTTGTATTACGTAATGAAATTTCGCAAGATGTTCTATCGATTCTATAAGTTTTAATTCCGCAGTTTTCTTTGTTTTTTTAAGTCTGTTTTTTAATTCTTTTATTTCATTTTTTTTCGGACTGAAATAATTTTTTATAGATAATTTTGAATCATTTATCACGAAAATTATTTCTTTAATTCCACTAGCGACTGCTTCCTCGACTAAATATTGAATGCAAGGTTTGTCGATGATAGGGAGCATTTCTTTTGGTATAGATTTTGTTACTGGAAGAAAACGCGTACCCAATCCTGCGGCGAGAATTATAGCTTTTTTTATAAAAGTTTGATTTTTGCTGTTGGATTTTTGCATGAAGTTTTTAAGACTTTATCTTTATAATTTTGTTGGCTTCTGTCTCGGCTTTTGGGATTCGAATTTCGAGAACGCATTTTTCAAAACTTGCTGAAATATTTTTTATATCCGCATTTTTTGGAAGGACAATCGCGCGTGAAAAACTGCCCCAAAAACATTCTTTTGTGTAATAGTTTTCGTCTGACACTTGGTCTCTTTGAGCTCTGTCTCCTTTTATAACAAGGATGTCTTCGTTTACTGTTATATTGATGTCTTCTTTCTCAACTCCTGCTATTGGAGCTACGATAATTATCTCTTTGTCAGTTTGATAAATGTCTAAAGAAAGTTGTCCTACTTCTTTTTTTAATGGCATGTCGGAGCCATCTGCTGGATGAATTTTGATGCTTGAATTTTTCATATGGAATTATTCTTTAAAATATTTTTTAAATTTATCCGATGCAATTGTTTCTTCTTCAAGTAGGTCTTTCGCAATACGCTCAATCAAATCTTTATGTTTTTCAACGAGATCTTTTGTGCGTTTGTATGCTTTGTCTATGATTTTTTTAGTTAGTTCGTCGATTTTTGCGGAGCTTTCTTCAGAATAATTTTTGATGTGGCCGTAATCTTTTCCTATAAAAATTTCATCATTTTCTCCTCCAAAAATTATTGGTCCTAGTTCGCTCATACCATATTTTGTAACCATGTTGCGAGCTAGTTTTGTGGCTCGCTGAAGGTCATTTGATGCGCCTGTAGTCATTTCTCCGAAGAATATTTCTTCTGCCGTGTAACCTCCCAAAAGTGAGCAAAGTTCGTCTTCAAATTTACTTTTTGTTACTAGGTGTTGATCTTCTTCCGGTAAAAACCATGTGACTCCGAGAGCCATTCCTCGTGATACTATAGAGATTTTATGGACTGGGTCGCAGTTTGGAACTAAATGTCCGACAACTGCATGACCTGTTTCATGATAAGCGGTGATTTCTTTTTCTTTTTTGTTTAGAACGCGAGATTTTCTCTCAGGGCCCATCAAAACTTTTTCTATTGATTGTTCAAGTTCAGGCATCGCAACAGTTTTTTTGCCGAGTTTTGTAGCCAAAATTGCTGCTTCGTTCATTAAGTTTTCAAGATCTGCTCCCGTGAATCCCGGTGTGGATTTTGCGATTTTCTTTAAGTCTACGCCTTTTGCCATTGGCTTATTTCTGCCGTGAACTTCGAGGATTTGTTCGCGGGCTTTTATGTCTGGCATGTCTACGACAACTCTTCTGTCGAATCTTCCCGGTCGAAGTAGAGCGGGGTCTAGAATGTCGGGACGGTTTGTTGCGGCAATGACGATGACGTTTGTGCCTGTTTCAAAGCCATCCATTTCAGTAAGAATTTGGTTTAATGTTTGTTCTCTTTCATCGTGTCCTCCTCCCATTCCTGCGCCTCTGTGGCGGCCTACGGCGTCGATTTCATCGATAAAGATGATACATGGTGCATTGCGTTTTGCTTTTGTGAAAAGGTCTCTTACGCGTGATGCTCCAACTCCTACGAACATTTCAACGAATTCAGAACCTGAAATATTGAAAAATGGAACGTCCGCTTCTCCCGCTACAGCTCTTGCAAGAAGTGTTTTTCCTGTTCCCGGAGAGCCAATCAACATCACTCCTTTTGGAATTTTTGCGCCCATTGCTCTGTATTTTTGCGGATGTTTCAAAAAGTCTACGATTTCGACAAGTTCTTCTTTTGCCTCTTGCGCTCCCGCCACATCTTCAAATGTTGTTTTTTGTTTTTCTTTGTCAAAAAGTTTTGCTTTTGATTTTCCAAAGGACATTGCTTGATTATTGCTGGATTGTGCTGAGCGCATCATGAAGCCTAAAAATGCGACTATTAGTATAAAAGGGATAATGCTTATTAAGATGTCTGTCCAAAAACTTGAGGACTCAGTGTCTTCAATATATATTGGTAGTTTTGAAATTATTTCGTTTGAAACGCCTGTTTGTTCGAGTAATTCATATAGATTTGTGCCGGCTTCTTTGTTTGTGAATTGTTTTGCGCCGTCGACGAGTTCAAGATTTATTTTATTTTTTGATACTGTGATTTTGCTTATTATTCCGGATTTTGCTTCTTCTATGAATGTATTTAGGTTGATTTCTTTTTCATTTGTGGCTTTTGTATCGAAAATCATGAGGCCCGCAGATATCAAAAGAGCGGCTACAACTACATATAAAATCGTATTCCTTGGTTTGTGTGGGGAGGAAATGTTTGGCATATTTGTTTCAGATATTTTTTAATGTTTTTTGACTTCTCTAATACTGGACTTTTTTGCGTTTTTTTTCAACTGAAACTTTTATGCGGTTTTTGTTTACTGAAAACGTAATAGGGCCGATCTTTTTGCTTTTGTTTCCGATGTTTTTGTCGAGGACTTTTAAGATTTCATCGATTTGTGCGTTTCCAAAATCTTTTAATGTCTTTGTGTTTACTTTGTATAGTTCTCGAATTACGGCTTTCTTTAGCGCTTTATTCGCTTCTCGAAAATCTTTGGCGATTAGTGCATTTTTTTCTTTTAGAAATTTTTCAGATTTTTTTATGAATTTTTTCGCTTCTTCATCTAGGAATTCTAGAGTTTCTTCGATGTTTTTTGTGTTTTTTGCAACTGTTCCAAAAATGTTTTTATTGATTTTTTTTAGTGTTGGAACAATTTTGTTTCGAATTAAATTTCTATTAAATTTTTCGTCGAGATTGCTTAAATCTTTTACGAATTCTATTTTTTTGTGCGAAAGGTAATCTTCGATTTGCTGCTTGGGGACTTGTAGAAGCGGTTTTAGGAATGAGAGATCTGTGTTTGCAATTTTGTGTTTTATTTTTTCTTCCATTCCTAGAAGTCCTTTTAATCCTGCGCCGCGTACGATGTTTAAAAGGATTGTTTCGAGGTTGTCATCGGCGTGGTGAGCGGTTAAAACTAAATCTGTTTTTAGTTCTTTTGCGAGTTTTGCAAAAAATTCATGGCGAACTTGTCTTCCGGTTTCTTCAAGTCCACGACCCAGTTTTTTGCTTATTTTAGCTACATCTTTCTTTAAAATTTTTATTTCTGTTTTGTATCTTTTTGCCAAATCTTTTACGAATGTTTCGTCTTTTTCGCTTTCAATTCCTCTAAGCATATGATTTACGTGTGCGGCGACAATTTTTATGGGAGTTTTTTCTGCGAATTTTTTCAGTATCTCAAAAAGGAATACGGAATCCGCTCCTCCCGAAAGTCCTAAAATCACTTTTTCACCTTTTTTGATGTGTTTGGAGAGGGATTCGAAAATGCTTTTCTCCAGTTTTTTAGCTTCTTGGAGGTTCATGTTTTAGGTTTGATTCTTTTAGCTGTCTTTTGTTTTGTTCGAAAATCATTGAAGATAGAAGATCTAAATTGTCATCATCTACGGCTTTGTTTCTTTTTGATTCTCCGCATGTCGAGCATTTGTGGGTAATCATCCAGCCTTTTTTCTTATCCAGCTCAACGAAAACGGGCGGCATGCTTCCTAAGCATAAAGACATCCTGTCTCCCGGATATTTTACGTCAACGTGCTTTGAATACAGGCATTTTCTACAGTGATTCCTGCATGTTTTCTCCGCTTTTGGGTTTTCTTCTCCGCAATTTTCGCAGGTAAATGCTTCGTTTATGACTATAAATTTTTTCATAAGAAGATTATAGCATGTTTTCTTGTTAGTGGAGAATGTTTCTTGTAGGCTTGTTTTTTGGCTTCAAATGTGGTAGAATTATGTGAAGTAAATATTAAAAACAAAAACAAATGAAAAGATTCTCAACATTAATGATTTTAGGAATTTTTGCTCTCGTCGCTTTTGGCGGATACAATTTGTATTTGTCGTGGCAGAAATCTTCGCTTGTGGATGAGGTTCTTCAGGCTGATGCGCTTCTCTCTGATTATGGGAAGCAGATTCTTGAGTACGAGAATAAGCAAGTTTTGGAATCTATAAACGCAAAAAAGACGATAAATGAGATTAAAAGTGACGGAATTATAGAGTGGTCAAATGTGATAAAAAAGATCAGGGCAACGGTTCCGAAAGTTGATGGAATTCCGATAATTACAGTACTTTCGTATTCAGGATCTTCAAATGATGAAATTTCTATGAATGTAAAAACGACTGAGACTTCAGAAAATCCTTACTTTGATGTTGCGGATTTGATTAAGTCATTTAATTCCAGCGCATATTTTATGGATGCTTTTGTTCCTTCAATTTCAAATGGAGTTGATGAAAAAGGAAATCAAGTTTTGACGTTTTTGATAAGCATGAAGTATTTGCCGGAAAGTGGCGATATTGTGCTTGATGAAGCGGATTCCGCTGGTGGCATATTTAATAAAGTTTCAAGATAAAGTTTAAAAAAATTACTAAAATAAAAACAAAAATATGTTAGAACAAAATGTACAAGATCAAAAAATATACGTTGAGGGAAGTAGTAATAAAAGTGCTCTTGTAGGCGTTTTTCTTCTGCTTCTTATTGTGTTTGGATATGTGTTTTATACGAAAGGATTGGCGGCGGAAGTTGGTGGAATGAATGCTGATATTTCGAGTAAAAATATTCAAATTGAGCAGAGCAAAGCCAAAGTTGCTGAGATGACGCAAGCTGAAAGTGAGCTTGATTTGTCCAGTGAGGTGAAGAAAACAGAGCTTTTGAAGTCTGTTCCAAGCGATGTGAATCAGGATCAAGTTATTCGTGATCTTATTGATATGGCAAAAGCGCACGATATAAAGCTGAATTCGATAGGGTTTGGGAAAGGCGCTTCAAGTAAAGAGGGGGTTGGTTCGTTACGAATCAACGCAAGTTTTGAAGGAAATTATAGTGATCTTGTGTCTTTTCTTGAGAGTCTTGAGCAAAGCGCGAGGGTTCTTATCGTGGATAGCATAAATGTTCAGCTTGGAAAAACGGATTTATTGGATTCCACGAGAGCGACTTTTTCGCTTTCTATGCAGGCTTTTTATCTTAAAAAATAATTTTGAACCAGATTGTTTATGGAGAATAATATAAAAAATCAAAGTACGAGTGATACGGATTTTGTCGTTTCCGGAGCCTCCGAAGGCGGTTATGAAATCTTGAATAGTGTTAGGAATTCGGGAGCATTTGTTTCTGATAGTGTAGTTTATGGAGTTTATAACAATGAAAATGCCGGACTTTCTGTAAAATTGAATGATTTTTTGATAGATCGTTCTGGTGTTGGGCTTAAAGATAAATCATATTTTTTCCATATGCTTGCGGTTATGGTGGATGCCGGAATTCCGGTTGTTACTGCTATAAAATCGCTTGCTGTAAGGACTGAAAATCCAAGGCTCGGTCGTGTTTTGAATACATTGGCTTACAATTGTGAACATGGATCCACTTTGGCGGATAGTATGAGTAGATTTGAGACGGTTTTTGATGAGTCTGAGATTGGAATTGTGCGTGCCGGAGAGGAAACCGGAAAACTTAATACAATGCTTTTTAAACTTTCATCTCAACTTGATAAAAATCATGATTTGTCGTTGAAACTTTGGGGAGCGGCGGTGTATCCGATTGCGGTTGTATGCGTACTTTTAATTGTTGCGGTCGGTATGCTCGTGTGGGTTTTTCCAACTTTGATGAATTTACTTACGCAAAGTGGAGTGACTGAAGATAAACTTCCTTTGGCGACGATGGTTTTGTTGAATTTACAGAGAGCTGTGACAGGTTATTGGTGGGCTATTATAGCCGGAGCTTTGGTTGCTTATGGTCTTTTTACTATTTATGTCGGAAGCGATTATGGGTCTTACAGATGGGATTATTTTAAACTTAAATTTCCTATTATTGGAGGACTTTTGCGAAAACTTTATGTGTTACGATTTGTCGGATTGGTCGGTCTTCTTATTGAGGCCGGATTGCCTGTGATAAGGGCTATTGCGATTACGGGAGGGGCGATTTCAAACAAGCTTTATAAACTTAAAATTCAGGAAGTTATGGTCGCTGTGCGTGATGGTCGAAGGATTTCAGATAGTTTGGGTGATGTTGATTTTCTTTTTCCCGCTGAGGTTGTGCAAATGTTGAATGTGGGAGAGGCATCTGCAAGTCTTGGTAAGGTTGCGGAAAAAATTGCTGATCAATATCAAAGAGAAATCGATAATGGATTAAAGAAAATTTCTTCTGTTTTTGAGCCTGTAATGATCTTATTTGTGGGTCTTTTTGTAGCGCTTTTGGCGCTTGCGATTATGGCTCCTATCTTTAACCTTAGCAATGTTGTTGGAAGTTAAAAAAAAAATCAGTGTTCATGTGAAAGGATTCACGCTTATAGAAATAATCGTGGTGATGGGGCTTGTCGCTGTGCTTTCGACGCTTTCGATAGGTGGATATTTGCAATATAAAAGAAGTACTATTCTTAGTTTGTCTGCGGATAGTATTATTTCGCAGATTTCTTCGCAAAGAAATAAAGCGATTCTTGGGGTTTATCGAAGCCAAAGGGCTGACGAAATTAGGAAAGATTTGGAGAAGGATGGTTCGGGTGATTTGAGTGAAACTTCTGATTCAAGATGTTTCGTGATTTCATTTGAAAAGGATCCTTCTGGTGATGGATTTTTGGCTTATACTTCGCAGAAAACTTTTAATGGAAAGAAAAAATGGGTTTCGAATTCTTGGGTTTATGAGGGGTGTGAAAATGAAAAAGATGGCGATGGTCCCGAGAAAATTCCGCTTGAACTGGATTCTATTGTGAAGATAGATAGTGTTTCTGTTGGAAATTTTTCCGGAGATGCGGAGGGGAATAAAGCTTCTACTTCTCTTGAGGTGAGATTTTTGCCTCCGGATGGGAAAGCTGAAATTTTTAAGGATGGAGAAAAAGAGAAGGCCGACTCCGTCGGCGTGTCTATGAAAATTGATATTAGTTATGGGGACAATAATCCGGATTATAAAAAAAGTATTTATTTTGATTTTGTTTCCGGAGTGTCATCTGTTGTTGATGGTGCGGCACAAACAAGTACCAAATAAAATTTATGAAAAATTTGTTTAAGAAAATTAGTGGAAAGAGAGGGTTTACCCTTACTGAAGTGCTTGTTGGAATTTCGATTTTGACGGTTGCTATCGTTTCGGCGACAAATTTGCTTGTGACTATTGTGCAGTCAAATAAAAATAATGTGAAAACTTTGCAGGCTTATTATTATGCTCAGGAGGGGATTGAGGCATTCAGGAATATTCGTGATACGAATTGGTTGCATAATCAGAATTGGCTTAATGGAACTATAAATGACAAGATTTGGGGGAGCGGATTTGGTGTGCCGAATGATCCCGAAAAAGATGCGACCGGAAATATGTATGAGATTAAGAGTAAAAATGTTTTTTCAAGGAATGGTGATGGGAAGGAGGGAATTAATCAGATGAATGGGTATGCGCCATGGGAAGTAAGTTTGTTGACAAATGCGAGTAGAGCAATTTCGAATGAAGATGGGCTTAAACGTGTGATTTATGTTTATCCTTATGAATGCGAGAAAGGCAAATCTGGGGCTAACTGTAGCGATTATGCGAGGGTTGTTTCGAGAGTTTTTTGGACGGATGGAGGATCTGAAAAGGAAGTAAAACTTAATGAAATATTTACTAATTGGAAAGGCGGAGCTTTATGATAAAAAATACATTAAAACGAGGATTCACGCTCATAGAAACGCTAATCGCGCTTGGGATCTTTGCTATGTTTATGTCGATTTTGATCGGTTCTTATGCCGGAATCGTGAGATCTTTGAAGGAAGCGAATGATTATCGAGTTATGTATTCAGATGCTAGAAGAGTTTTTGACACTGTGGTCGCGGAATTTAGAGAAGGGATGGTGGATTATGGAAGTGTTTATTATGGGAAGGGCTGTCAGGCTGAGCGTTTAAGTGGAAGTAGTAATGAAATTCATTTGGTTTCGAAGGATGGAAGTGTGTTTACAACGATTAAAAGGATTGATAAGGTTGATAAGAAGAAGGGTGGTAAAGGTTGGGATATTGAAGTTTCAAAAGGAAATAATAAGGTTGTTTTAAATTCACTGGAAGTGAATGTGCAGAATTTTCAGATTTTTGCTTATCCTCATCTCGATCCTTATGATCAGAAAAATGTGTTTAAGGATTCTTATCAATTTCAGCCTTTTGTTCTTGTGAAAGCGACTTTTGAAAAGGAAAAATTTAACGGAGAACAGTTTAGCGTTTCGTTTGAAACAGCGATTTCTTCAAGAATTTACAATCAAGTTTATAAACTTAATGATTCAGTAAAATGCCAATAGTATGTGTTAAAACTAGAAGAGTTTTTGGAGAAATCCTTTTAAAAAAAGGAAGTGCACTTTTGACTTCATTGTTGGTTATGGGAGTTTTGATGTCAGTTTCTCTTGCGCTTTCTGCGCTTGTTTTGAGGGAAATTTATACGACTCGTGAGGTGCTTGATGCTGGAAGAGCTTACTACGGCGCTGAATCGGGTGTGGAAGTTGCTTTATATAAAATAAAACACAATCTTCCCGGATGGGAAACGGCTAAAAAAGGCTTTGAGTCGTTGAAAATCGATAATGAGGAAAATGTCGTTACTGAATATAAAGTTGATAATACTTGTAATGCTTATCCGTGTTTTGGAAATGATTTTGAAAAAACGAATGTGGACTTGACTGCGTTTTATGACATTCTTGATTTGAATGAATCTATTACGATTCCACTTTTTGTGGTTGGGAATGACAGAAAGGAGCATAGGGTGAAGGATTTTACGGTTGAATTTTATGGGATTTTTGATCCGAATACTGATCTTAAGGTGAAAAGTAATAATTTTCGTCTTAGTGGATGGGATATTTTGAGATGGAAGATTTTGGGAATATCGGCTGAGAATAAGACGGAATCGGTTAGTGATTTTACGGCGCTTTCGACGTGGACTCAGGGTGAAAACGGGACGGGAAAGAAGAATGCTACTGATGCGACGAATCCTTCATGGTTTGGAAGTGTGAGTTGTGAGGCTAGTGAAAAT
>JAUYJL010000020.1 GCA_030688025.1 Candidatus Peregrinibacteria bacterium
TAGCTAGTTGGTTGATTGAATACAACATACAAAGACCCCATGAAACACTGGATATGAGACCACCGGTTGCTGTATATTTTAACTTGTTCTACAAATCCCGCTTCGACTCACAGGTGCACTTGAAACTATGGAACCGAACAAAATATTGCAAAAAAAATCCGAATTTGCTAATATATAAGCAAGATCCACGGTGTTGTTTAATTACAGCCTGCTCGGGTGACACATACGAATCCTTTGATAAGAAGGATTTTTATGTATGCTTAAAATACCTTGGTGGAACATGGGGCTGTATTTTAACGGTAAAATGCCGTGGATTGTCACCCTGGCGATGCGAGTTCGAACCTCGTCGGCTCCACCAGGGTCACACACAAAATTTGACATATACACATATATAATAGAAACATAACCGGAGTGCTGTACACAACAGTTCCTCTCGGGTGTCGCAAGAAGCTCTTCCGTAGGGAAGAGCTTTTTTGTGCCATAAACAACACCAATTTCGAATAAAGATATTTACACCTTCCAATCAACGAAAAAAATCTCTTGACTACCCAAAAACACATCTGTATATTCTAACGGCGATTGACTAGCAAGTTAACAAAGTTTCAAAGGGTTGTAAGTCGAAAATCTTTTGAATCTTCCCTACTTAAAGGGATTAACCAATACAAATTATGTCAGGAATTATCGGTAAAAAAATAGGCATGACTCGTCTTATACAAGATGATGGCCGCGTGATCCCAATCACTGTTATACATTGTGAACCTAACGAGGTTACACAAATAAAAACAGTAGAAAAAGATGGATATCCGGCGATAGTCCTAGGTTTTTCCAAATTAAAGAAACCTACAAAGACTAAGAAATTCGCTCATTCAAAAGAATTCAGAATCACAGCCGAAGAAACTTTCGCTAAAGGAGACGCAATAACATGCGAATCACTAAAAGACATAAAAGAAGTAATAGTAACCGGAATTTCAAAAGGTAAAGGTTTCCAAGGTGTAATCAAGAGACACAATTTCGCCTGCGGACCTATGAGTCATGGAAGTCATCACCACAGAGAACCGGGATCAATCGGAGCAAGAGCAAAGCCGGGAAGAGTCGAAAAAGGAAAAAAATTACCTGGACGCATGGGAACAGATCAAGTCACATTACACAAAGTTAAAGTCGCTTATCTGGATATTGAAAAAAACCTGGTCGGCCTAAAAGGCGCAGTCCCGGGATCAAAAGGAGGAATCATAATCATAAGAAAATAATAAAACATGCAAGTAGATTTATATAAACAATCAGGAGAAAAGGCCGGAACGCTCGAACTTCCAAAAGAAATGTTCGAAGCTCCGTTCAATAAAGACCTGATTCACCAGGCACTTGTAAGGCAAACCGCAAACAGAAGAATAAATCTTGCAAACACAAAAACAAGAGAATTCATCCGTGGAGGTGGAATCAAGCCACGCGCACAAAAAGGAGGAGGTCGCTCAAGACAAGGATCAATCAGATCCCCACAATGGAGAGGAGGTGCAGTCCTATTCGGACCGCTAAGCAACAGAAATTTCTCTAAAGACATGCCAAAGAAACAAAGAAAAGCGGCTCTATTCTCAGCTCTATCGGTCAAAGCAAAAGAAAACAGCATTATCGGACTTGAAGGATATGATTCAAAAGACCTAAAGACAAAAGCATTCGCAGAAATGGTAAAAAAATTACCTATTGAAAGAAACGCACTATTCGTACTAGCGGAAAAAGACGAAGCGATAATGAGATCAAGCAAAAATATCCCTGAAATAAAGACAATTCTAGCTCCATACGTAAATATACAAGACCTACAGAAATACAGAACTATCGTTATCCTAAAAAACGCTGTAGATACACTAAAAGAAACATTCTTAAAATCATAAACAATGCAAGGACTAAGCGCAATTATCGGACCAATCCTAACGGAAAAAAGCTCACGCCTACAAGAGAAAAAGAGATATGCGTTTAAAGTTCAAAAAGACGCGACTAAAGTAAGCATCAAAAAAGAGATCAAGCATCTTTACGGAGTAGATGTAGCAGAAGTAAAAATAATGGTTGTCCCTAAAAAAGAACGTCTGGTAAAAAGAGGATATGCACTGATCAAGAGACCAAAACACAAGAAAGCAATCATAAGCCTTAAAGGAGATAAAGCATTTGATCCAAATAAATTAAAAGAAGCTAAGCAAAAATAAATCATGACACTAAAGAAATACAAACCAACGACCCCGGGTAGAAGACAAATGACTATGTCTTCATTCGAGGAAATCACGAAATCAAAACCGGAGAAAAGCCTTACTGTAACGCTAAAAAAGCATTCAGGAAGAAATAATCTTGGACGAATCACTGTTCGCCACAGAGGAGGCGGAACGCGTACAAGATACAGAATGATCGATTTCAATAGAACTGATAAATTAGATATCGAAGGAATAGTAAAAACTGTAGAATACGATCCAAATCGCACATCAAGAATTATGTTAGTGCAGTATGTGGACGGAGAAAAGAGATACCATCTTGCACCGGACGGAATAAAAGTTGAAGACAGAATCACTTGCAAGGAAAAAGGAAAAATCAAGGAAGGAAACAGAATGATGCTAAAAAACATTCCGGTTGGATACAATGTTTATGAAGTAGAATTGCAAGAAGGACTTGGTGGACAACTTGGAAGAAGCGCAGGAGCAGCGATTAAACTTGTTTCTTTAGAGGGCACTCACGCTCAGATACAAATGCCTTCAGGAGAGACAAGATTAACAGGAAAAACTTGCTACGCTACGATAGGAATGGTTGGAAACATAGAACACAACAATATCGTAATTGGTAAGGCGGGAAGAAGACGAAACATGGGATGGAGGCCTACCGTAAGAGGTAAAGCTATGAATCCGGTAGATCATCCACATGGAGGAGGAGAAGGAGGAACATCAATCGGTCTGAAGTATCCTAAAACTCCTTGGGGAATGCCTGCATTAGGATTCAAGACAAGAAGACGCAAATTTACTAACAGAATGATCGTAAAAGATCGCAGAAGAAAATAATTAATTAAACTTATCATGGCTAGAAGTTCAAAGAAAGGACCATACATAGACCCAAAACTTACAAAAAAAGTTGAAAAATTGGATCAAGCCGGACAAAAACGCCCGGTTAAGACATGGTCAAGAGACTGCAGTATCTCACCTGACTTCGTAGGTCACACATTCGCAGTTCACAATGGAAATCAATTTATCCCTGTATATGTAACAGAAAACATGGTCGGCCACAAACTCGGTGAATTCTCCCCTACTACAAAATTCAAGGTTCACGGAGGTAAACTAGCTAAGACTGAAGCATAATAAATCAAAAAAATGAAAGCAATTATAAGACAAATAAGGATAACATCAAAAAAGCTAAATCTTGTAGCGGACATGGTTCGAGGAAAAATGGTTCAAGAAGCACTTGATATCATGAGATTTACGCCAAAGAAAGCAGCAAAAATCCTTTACAAAGCGATAAAATCAGCAGCAGCAAATGCAAAAGAGAACAACAAGCAAGGATTAGAAGATCTAAAAATAAAAGAAATAGTAGTAACAGAAGCAACAACATTCAAGAGAAGCGTACCGATTTCAAGAGGAAGAATGCATCCAATTCTAAAGAGAAACTCTCACTTAACAATAAAAGTTGAAACTACAGTCACGAAAGAAGAAAAAACTAAATAATTTACCAAGCCAATGGGACACAAAGTAAATCCAAAAATCATTCGAATGGGAATCACCCGTGATTGGGACAGCAAATGGTTTGCGGAGAAAAAAGAGTTCAAAAAATTATTCAGACAAGATCTTGATCTTGATGCATTAATTACAAAGAATCTTCCTGAAGCTGAAGGAATAGGAAAGATCGAAATAATGAGAACCCAAGGCAAAGTTATTATCAATATTCACACTGCAAAACCGGGACTTATCATCGGAAGAGGAGGAGAAATAATCGAAAAATTGAAAGACGTTCTAGTAAAAAAATTCAAAGAAACATTCGTAATCAACATCAAAGAAATAAAGAAACCAATGCTTGAAGCAAAAGTGGTCGCAGAATCAATTGCAAAGCAGGTAGAGAAAAGAGTTTCATACAGAAGAGCCGCAAAAATGGCTGTAGAAAAAGCAATCGAAGCAGGAGCACTAGGAGCAAAAGTATACACTGGAGGACGTCTAAACGGAGTTGAAATCTCACGAAGTGAATTCTTCTCAAGAGGAAAAATCCCACTACATACATTCAGAGCTGATATCGATTATGCTTCATTGCCAGCCTACACAACTTACGGAAAAATCGGAATTAAAGTATGGATTTACAGAGGAGATGTCTTCAAAAAAGATCTAACCTCAAAACTTAATCAACAAATAGAAGAACTTAAACAGTCTTAATATGTTAGCACCAAGAAAGCAAAAACACAGGAAAGCACAAAGAGGAAGATCCGATACACAGGGTATATCCATGCGTGGCAACAAGCTTTCATTCGGAACATACGGACTAAAAGCGATGCAGGCAAAGGAAATCACAGCAAGACAGCTTGAAGCCGCAAGAAGATCCATGACAAGATACATAAAAAGAGGAGGAAAAATTTGGATTACAGTATTCCCACACAAACCACTTACAAAGAAAGCTCAAGAAGTACCGATGGGAAGTGGAAAAGGAGCACCGGAATTATTTGTTTGCCCTGTCCTACCGGGAAGAATCCTATTTGAGATGGAAGGTGTAGATGAAACAACAGCAAGAGCCGCAATGAAACTAGCGGCATACAAGTTACCAATTAAATGCAAATTCATAAGCACAACCCTAAAATAATATGAGAACTCCGGAAGAATTAAAAAAATTAGACGCAAAAGGATTACAAGATGAGCTAAACGAAGCAAGACAAGAGCTCACAAGAAAAAGGTTTGATGTAAAGAATAATCAAGCAAAAGACGCACATTTGATCAAAAAATCAAAAAAATATATCGCACAAATTCTAACCGCACTAAATAATGAGGCATAAAAAAGGACAAGTAGTAAGCACAAAACAACAAAAAACGCTTGTCGTAAAAGTAGACAGTTATAAAACACATGCAAAGTACAAAAAGAGATTTAAAGTATCAAAGAAATTTCATGTAGATAATCCTGAAAACAAACCATTTGAACTCGGAGACACAATAGAAATTTTCGAGACAAGACCACTAAGCAAACTAAAAAGATGGACTATCGTTAGACCAGAACCATCACAAACAGAACAACCATCACAACCACAACAATAATGATTCAACAAGAAACAAGATTAAAGGTAGCGGACAACACAGGAGCAAAAATTGCCGAATGTATTAAAGTGCTCGGAGGAACACGAAAAAGATACGCAAGAATCGGAGACCTAATCGTAGTATCAATCAAAGAAGCAAATCCAAAAGGAGTAGTTAAGAAAAAATCTGTAGAAAGAGCTGTAGTGGTAAGACAAATCAAAGCATTAAAAAGAAAAGATGGCTCAGCAATAAGATTCGATGACAATGCAGCAGTAATAATCGATAAAGAAGGACAGCCAAAAGGAACACGTATTTTTGGCCCGGTAGCAAGAGAGCTTCGCGATAAAGGATTTCAAAAAATTATATCATTAGCACCTGAAGTACTATAAACATGAAAGTAAAAACTAACGATCAAGTGGTCGTCATCGCAGGCAAAGACAAAGGAAAGAAAGGAAAAGTTCTACGTGTTGTTTCAAAAGACAATAGAATCGTCGTAGAAAAAGTAAACATGCGCACAAAGCACATCAAAAAAACTACTCAAAAAGCAGGAGAAAAAATCAAATTTGAAGCATCAATCGATGCATCAAACGTGATGGTAATCTGCCCAAGCTGTGAAAAAACTGTAAGAGTAGGATTCAAAAAACTTGAAAACGGAAAGAAGCAAAGAGTTTGCAAGAAATGTAAGGATTCAATAGATAAAATCACTCAATAATCATGACTAAATCAATAGACCTAAAAACCAGATTCAACAAAGAAATAGCGCCAGAACTAAAAAAGACGCTAAAGCTTACAAACGTCATGGCTGTTCCAAAAGTAACAAAAATCACTATTAATGTTGGTCTTGGAACATACTTGAAAACGCACAACAAAGACCATGCAAGCGTTGTTGAAACAATTGGAAAAATTACAGGACAAAGACCGGTTCTAACAAAAGCTAGAAAAGCTATTTCAAACTTCAAAACAAGAGAAGGTGAAATCGTTGGAATCAAAGTCACGCTAAGAGGAACCAGAATGTATGATTTCCTAAACAAATTAGTAAACATCACTTTCCCTCGTGTAAGAGATTTCCGTGGAATATCTCCAAAGGCATTCGACGGTCAAGGAAACTACTCAGTTGGATTCAAAGAACACATAGTATTCCCTGAGATCAGCCCGGACGACGTAATGAAAATACACGGAGTTGAAGTCTGCATCTCAACAACAGCTAAAAACAACGAACAAGGATTTGAATTGTTAAAAGCATTCGGGTTCCCATTTAAAACATCTAAATAATATACAATGGCAAAGAAGTCCCTAATAAATAAATGTAACAGAAGAAAAACTCTAGCTTCAACGCAAAAAGCCGCAGGCAAAAAAATCACAATGCCTACAAGAGTATATAACAGATGTGAATTATGCGGAAAAGTCAGAGGTTTCATGCGAAAATTCGGTACTTGCAGAATTTGTTTCAGAGAATTGGCCCGCAATGGAAAAATAATGGGAGTTACAAAATCATCTTGGTAAACTAAAAGTAAATTAATATAAGTAAATTAAAATGAATACAGATCCAATAGCAGACTTGCTCACAAGAATTAGAAACGCTCTAAATGCTCACCACGAGACAACAATCGTACCGCATTCAAAAATCAAAGAAAGTATTTTGAGAATATTGAAAGACAAAAAATTCATTGAAGGATACGAAGAAAAAGAAGAAGGCGGAATGAAAGTTCTTGAAGTACAGCTTAAAGAAGATCTAAAAAATCGTTTAACTTTAAAAAGACTCTCAAAACCTGGACAAAGAATATATGTAAAAACTGACGAATTACACCCAATCAAAAGCGGACTGGGAATTCAAATCGTTTCAACTTCAAAAGGTTTAATGTCAGGATCAGAAGCAAGAAAACAGAAGTTGGGAGGAGAATTAATCTGCGAAGTATACTAACCTACAAAAACAATGTCACGAATAGGAAACAAACCGGTAGAAATCTCAAACGGAGCACAAGTTGAAGTCAAAGAAACACTTGTAACCGTAAAGGGTCCAAAAGGAACACTTGAAAGAGAATTTTCAAAAGATTTAAATATCGAAGTCGTAGAAAGCACAGTTGTCGTAACAAGAAAAAACGAAATGAAGGCTACAAAAGCACTACACGGACTTACAAGAAATCTGATCGCAAACATGATTACAGGTGTCACAAAAGGATTCGAGAAAAAACTTGAAATCATCGGAGTAGGTTACAGAGCACAACCAAATAAGAACAAAATAAATCTTACACTTGGTTTCTCTCATCCTATAGAATTCGTAGCACCAGCTGGAATTGAATTCTCAATGGATACAGAACTAAAAAACGTTGTAGTCGTGGCCGGAATCGACAATCAAGTAGTTGGAGAAGTTGCGGCAAAAGTCAGATCATTCAGAAAACCTGAACCATACAAAGGAAAAGGTATCAGATATCTAGGTGAATACGTAATAAGAAAGGCCGGAAAAGCGGCAGCAACAGCAAAATAAAATGCGGCAACGCCGCATGGTATTCTAAAAATTAACTAACTAATTAATATCTCACAGCAATGAAAAATACGACATTAAGAGCAAGAAGACATGTGAAAATACGCGCAAAAATGCGTAATAATGACAAGCCAAGACTTATCGTTTTCAAAAGCGTAAGATACACATATGTACAACTTTTTGATGACAAAACAGGACATGTCGTAGCAGCAAGCTCAGACATCAAAGACAGCTCAAAAGCAAACAAAGTTGATAAAGCAAAAGCAGTAGGAACTGACATTGCAAAGAAAGCACTTGAAAAAAATATCACTGAAGTAGCCTTCGACAGAAACGGCTACAAATACCACGGTCGCATCAAAGCTTTGGCAGATGGCGCACGTGAAGCAGGATTAAAATTTTAAAAAATTAATATATAGCCATGACAAAAAGACCGCACTCAAAAGGAGAAATACGAAAAGAGCCAAAAGAATATGATGAGCAAGTCATAGAAATAAGTCGTGTCGTAAAAGTAGTAAAAGGAGGACGCAGACTTAGGTTCAGAGCGACAGTTGTTATTGGAAATAGAAAAGGAAAAGTTGGAGTAGGCGTCGGAAAATCAAACGAAGTAACAGGCGCAATCCAAAAAGCAATCACACAAGCTAAGAAAAACACACTACAGGTTTTACTAGATCAGGGAACAATCCCTCATGATGTTGAAATAAAACAGAAATCATCACACATCAAATTCATGAGAGCTAAACCCGGTACAGGTATCATCGCAGGAAATACTATTCGAAAACTTCTTGAATTATCAGGACTAAAAGATATCTATGCAAAATCATTTGGAACAACGAATAAAATCAACAACACGAAAGCTACATTCGAAGCTCTAAAGCTTCTACGCACAACTCCTGGAATGGACGCACGCGCAAGAAAAGGCGCTGACACGCGAGCGAAGCTCGCCCAAGAGCAAGCATCAAAACAGCTAGCTAAACAAGAAAAAGCAGTACAGCCTCAAACAGCAAAAACAGTTACCCCAGCACCTAAAGAAAACAATAAACCAGATAACAAATAAACCATGTCATTACAAGATTTACGCAGCAAAGTCCCTAAAAAAAGAAGAAAACTACTTGGTCGTGGAAACGCATCAGGACACGGAACATCTTCAACAAGAGGAGGAAAAGGACAAACAGCACGTGCTGGTTCAAGCCGAAAACCCGGATTTGAAGGAGGTCAAACTCCCCTACTTCGCAAAATGCCAAAACTAAGAGGATTCAAAAATCCATGCCAAACAGTTTTTAGAATTATATTCACAGGAAACTTAAACGCATTTGAAGAAGGAACAGAGGTAAATGAAGCAAGTCTTATCGAAAAGAAATTGATTTCAAAAAAAGAAAACCCAATAAAACTTCTTTCAGGTAAAGGCAAACTGGAGAAAAAATTGAAGATAGTAGTGAATAAAGCTTCAAAAGGTGCTATAACTGAAGTAGAAAGCGCAAAAGGAAACGTCGAATTAACAGAAAAATTCCCAAAAAAGTAAAATGTTCTCATACCTACAACAAATCTGGAATTCAAAGGATCTAAGGACAAAGATCCTTTTCACTCTTGGAATGATCGTATTGGCAAGATTCCTTGGCCACATCACAGTTCCGGGAGCAAGCATGGACGCATTACGCGCCATGACAAGCAAAAATGAGCTTCTACAAATGTTCAGCTTACTCACAGGAGGAAGCATGGAAAACTTCTCAATCATTTTGATGGGAATTTCTCCATACATTAATGCATCTATTATTATTCAGCTTCTTACCGTAATCGTTCCAAAACTTGAAACTCTTTCAAAAGAAGGAGAACAAGGCCGAAGAACACTAAACGCCTACACTCGTTGGCTTACATTCCCTCTCGCGTTCTTCCAGTCATACGGAATGATTCTTTTATTAAATTCACAAGCACAAACACCGATAGTAGAAAACGTCACAGATCCAACAGTCGTACTTCCTATAATGCTTTCAATCACAGCAGGTTCAATCCTTCTTGTGTGGCTTGGTGAACAAATCACTGAACGCGGAATAGGAAATGGAATTTCAGTACTTATCTTCGCCGGAATCGTTGCAGGAATTCCTGAAATGATCGGAAGAGGACTTTTCCTCGCAACAGAAGATGAATCAAAACTTATCCCTTTCATCGCAATGCTACTTGTTACAGTACTTCTTGTAGCAATAGTAGTTTTAGTAAACGAAGCTCAACGAAAAATTCCAATTACATATGCAGGAAGAGGAATTCGATCAAAAAGCGATCAATCCTTCCTTCCTATCAGAATCAATCAAGCAGGAATGATCCCTATTATCTTTGCAATAGCCCTTATAAGCTTCCCCGGATTAATGTCACAATTCTTACTCGGAGCAAAGTCAGCTTGGCTTAGAGACGTAGGAACTTACATGAAAGACATGTTGATACCGGGATCTCTAGGATATATCTTAATATATTTCTTCCTTGTCTTCGGATTCACATATTTCTACGTTTCAATCACTTTCAAACCTGAAGAAATCGCTGAAAGCATTCAAAAAAGAGGTGGCTATGTCCCTGGAATTCGTCCGGGCAAACAAACATCAGAATACATTGCAGACATTTCAAGCAAAATGACATTCTTCGGAGCATCATTCATCGGACTTATCGCAGTCCTCCCAATGATTACTCAAGTATTCTTCGAATCAAGCGGAATCGGCTCTATCCCCCTTCTAATGACCGGTTCAGGAATCATCATCGTAGTCGGTGTAGTCCTCGAACTTATCCGCCAAGTGAACGCACAATTCGTAATGCACGATTACCAGAAGTTCTACTAGAATGCGATGTGCGGCTTGCGGCACAATCGCACGGTATTTCTTGCATTTCCCATACCCTTCCACTAGAATCCATATCGATAAATTTAACAAACTTTCTAAAATGGATTTAATTTTCTTTGGGATGCAGGGCGCGGGAAAAGGTACACTCGGAAAACAACTTTCAGAAAAATACGGATTTCAAGTTTTTGAAACTGGCGGAGAACTTCGCAAACTTTCAAGTGAAGACTCAGAGCTCGGCAAAAAAGTAAAATCAATCATCACTGCCGGACATTTGGTTTCAAACGAAGTCGTCATGGAAATTGTAGAAAATTTCTTGGACCACCTCGCCCCGGGAATAAATATTTTGTTTGACGGAATTCCAAGAAAAATCGAACAGGCAAATTCACTAAATGCACTTTTGGAAAAAACCGGACGAGAATACAAAGCAGTTTTGATCGACATCAAAAAAGAGACAGCATTAAAAAGATTAACAACTCGAAGAATTTGCGCAAAATGTAAAACCGTCTATCCGGCAGATTATCAAAACGCAACTTGTTCAGCCTGCGGAGGAGAATTAACAACACGCGCCGACGACAACGCAGAAGCCATAAAAACACGACTCTCTGCTTTCGAAAACGAAACAGTTCCGGCAATAAATCTATACAACGACAAATTGATAAAAATAAACGGCGAACTAACAATCGACGAAGTATTTGAATTAGCAGTAAAAACACTCGATCCGATTTTAAAATAATAAAATGAACATCCCAATAAAAACTCCGGAAGAAATAGAATTTATGCGAATAGGCGGAAAAGTCCTCGCTCAAACTTTAGACGAAGTCCTAAAATATGCAAAAGAAGGAGTTTCAACTTTAGACCTCGATAAAATCGCCGAAGATTTCATTCGTTCAAAAGGAATGATTCCAGGATTCAAAGGTTTTCACGGCTTCCCTGCTACACTATGTACCGCCGTAAATGAAGTCGTCGTCCATGGAATCCCACGAAAAGATGAATTTTTAAAAGATGGAGACCTTCTCACAATCGATTGTGGAGTTTTATACAAAGGTTTTTACACCGACGCCGCAAGATCAATAACCATCGGAAACGCATCAAAAGAAAAAATCCGACTTATCAAAACCGCAAAAATGGCTTTAGATAGAGCAATAGCGATAGCAGGACCGGGCATTCACGTCGGAGAAATCAGCATAGTTATAGAAAAAACCATCGAAGATGCCGGATTTAAGGTCATTCATGACCTCACAGGACATGGCGTAGGACGAGGTTTACACGAAGAACCAACCATTTTCAACTTTTGGGACGGAAACAAATGCCCAACACTAAAGCCAGGCATGACAATAGCAATAGAACCTATTTTCTCAATCAGCGCAAGTGAAATTATCACCCTAAAGGACAATTGGACCATAATTACCAAAGATAGGTCTTGCGCAGTACAAGAGGAAAACACTATATTAATCACCGAAAGTGGTAGCGAAATTTTAACAACACAATAGATTTGGGGTTTTGCCACAAATTCTATTGCATAGATAATTTTTCTCATGTAAAATCCTACCGCTTTGCACTTAAAAAAGTATAAAAAAAGGGCATACACATGAGCAAAGAGGATACAATTGAGGTAATGGGACGGGTAATCGAACCCCTTCCAAATACTGTATTTAAAGTCGAATTGCTCGACGATATGTATAAGGGCATGATTATAAACGCCCATCTGTCAGGGAAAATGAGAATGAATTTCATCAAAATTCTCCCTGGAGATAAAGTAACTATTGAATTAAGCACTTACGACCTTACAAAAGGTAGAATCACTTACAGACATAAATAATCAAAAACATGAAAGTAAGATCATCAGTCAAAAAGATATGTCAGAAATGTCAGGTTATCCGAAGAAAAGGAGTAGTTAGAGTTATTTGCGCTCTTAAAAAACATAAGCAAAGACAAGGATAATTAACTAAAAAACACATATGGCCCGTATAGCAGGTGTAAATTTACCCAAAGAAAAAAGAATAGAAGCTGGATTAACCGCCGTCTACGGAGTAGGCAGGAATCTTGCGAAAAAAATCCTTGAAGAAGCAAACGTAGACAGGAATATAAAAGTTCAAGATCTTTCAGAGGCACAAGTAACAAAGATTCGTGATCTTTTCTTGAAATTAACAGTTGAAGGAGATCTACGAAGAAAAATAGCAATGGATATCAAGCATATGCAAGAAATCGGATCTTACAAAGGTTTTAGACATAAAAAAGGACTTCCTGTAAGAGGTCAGCACACAAAATACAACTGCAGAACAAGAAAAGGAAAGAAAAAGACAGTTGCAAATAAAAAAGTAGTAACTAAGTAATAATCTAATACAATGGCAGACACAAAAGAACCAAAAGTGAAAGAAAAAGACACTTCAAAAGAAGACACTTCCAAAAAAACTACCAAAGAAGAATCAAAAGAAGCGGCTAAGCCTAAAAAATCAAAGGCAAAACGCAGACTTGTACAAGTAGGACACGCATACGTACAAGCTTCATACAACAACACAATCATTACCCTGGCAGAAGAAAACGGAAACGTATTGGCTTGGGCATCAGCAGGTTCATCAGGATTTAAAGGAGCAAGAAAAGCAACTCCATATGCCGCACAAATGGCCGCAGAAAGCGCCACAGAAAAAGCAAAAGCTTTTGGACTTGAACGTGTTCGCGTTTTTGTAAAAGGAGTTGGAACAGGAAGAGATCAAGCCGTAAGAGGAATTGTAAACAAAGGAATTGAATTAATTTCAATTACAGATACGACACCATTTGCACACAACGGATGCAGAAAAAAGAAAGCCAGAAGAGTATAATCGCATAATTATCTATTTTGTAATAATCTATTTCTATGTCACGATATACAGGAGCAGTAACTAGGCTATCAAGAAGACTCGGAACAATGCTTTTCACTAATACCGGAAGCAAATTAAAAGCATTTCAGAAAAAAGGCTACAAACCTGGTCAGCACGGACAAAAGCGTTTCTCTCAAATATCAGAATACAACAAGCACCTTCAAGAAAAGCAAAAAGCAAGATTTATGTATGGAGTGGGCGAGAAACAATTTTCAAATTATTTCAAAGTAGCAGTAAAAAGTGATGAAGCCACAGGTGTAAAATTCATGAAACTTCTAGAACAAAGATTAGACAATGTAGTTTTCAGAGCAGGAATCGGGTCAACACGCCCACAAGCAAGACAGCTTGTTGCTCATGGACTTATCACGCTTAACGGAAAAAAAGCTTCAGTCCCTTCAATTCAAGTAAAAGTCGGAGATAAATTCGAAATTTCTGACAAGAAAAAAAGTTCAAAACTTTTTGAAAACATCGAAAAAAGAGCTTTCAAACCTGCAAAATGGATTAAAGCAAACATCAAAACGCTTAGCGGAGAAATAATCGCTTTACCAGATAAAGACGATATCGAGCAAGCAATAGACAACCAATTAATCACAGAGTTTTACTCAAAATAAAACATAACAAACTTTCAAATGCATATAATCCAAGAAGAAATCGGTATTCCCAAGATAAAAACTGAGAATATCGGTGATAATCACACAGTTTTCGTGGTTGGACCTCTGCCTACGGGTTACGGAGTTACACTTGGAAATGCCTTAAGAAGAGGTTTATTATCATCTCTTCCGGGAGCATGCGTTACAGGAGTCAAAATCTCAGGAATAAGTCACGAATACAGCACAGTAAAAGGAGTAAAAGAAAGCGTTATGGACATAACTCTAAATCTAAAACTTCTAGATCTTAATAAAACATCAACAGAGCCAACAATTATTACACTAGACGTAAATAAAGCTGGTGCAGTTCACGCTAAAGACATCAAATGTCCTTCAGATGTTGAAATTCTAAATCCAGATTTATACATAGCTACAATCGAAAAAGGATCAAACCTAAAAATCGAGATGATAGTTGAAAAAGGAGTAGGATACAGCCCAGCAACAACAAGACAAAAAACAGAAACAGACTCACAAATCGTCTTAGTTGACGCTATGTTCTCCCCTGTTAAAAAAGTTCGTTACGACGTAGAAGCTACTCGTGTCGGACAAATGACAAACTTGGACAAATTAACTCTTGAAATCAAAACTAATGGATCAATTTCTCCTGAAGACGCTCTGAAATTTTCTTCAAATCTTCTACAATCATATTTCAACCTATTCAATGTTGAAAATATTATGGTTGAAGGAGATTACATGTCAGACATCAAATCAATTCTAGAAAAAGAAAAACAAGAGGAAGCAAACAAGCCTACTCAAGAATCATACACTCCAATAGAAATCCTTGGATTCTCTCCAAGAACATTGAACGCACTTATCAATGGAGGTATCGGATCTATCGAACAATTATCCAAATGCACGGAAAGCAAACTTACAAATTTAAGAGGTTTTGGAAAGAAAGCTTTGACCGAAGTTGCAGATGCTCTTGAGAAAAAAGGACTTGCTCTTGCAGAAGAATAAATTTACCACTAATATAACCGCCCACAACTAACAATAATATGAGGCACAACGTTAAAAAAGTAAAACTAGGCACAGACAAAGACCACACGACAGCACTTGTAAGAAATCTTGCAATGTCAGTAATAATCTATGACAAGATTAAAACAACATCAGCAAAAGCAAAAGCTGTTCAACCATTCATAGAGAGATTGATTAGCATCGCAAAGAAATGCCCTAAAATGCAAGCCATCAGACAAATTGAATCATTACTCCAACATGAAAACAGCTCAAGAAAGATTTTTGATGTACTTACAGACAAATACAAAGAGCGAACAGGCGGATACACAAGAATCACACACTTAGGATATAGAAGCGGAGATAATGCTCCAGTAGTTCAATTAGAATTAGTCTAAACTTTTAAAGAAAATGATTATACAAAAAACACATATAGCAAAGCTTACCGAGATCGAAAGAAAATGGTACATAGTTGATGCAAAGGATAAAGTTCCAGGAAGAATTGCGACAACAATCGCAAATGTACTAAGAGGCAAGAACAAGGCAATATTTTCACCTCACATGGACTGCGGAGATTTCGTAATCGTCATCAATGCAGGAAAAATTGCATTCACTGCAGGAAAAGAAAGCAAGAAAAAATACTACAAGCATTCAGGCTTTCCCGGAGGACTAAAAACAATTGTTGCAAAAGATCTTATGGCTAAAAAACCTACAGAAGTTTTAAAACTTGCGATCAGAGGAATGCTTCCAACAAACAAACTAAGAGATGTGGTTATAAAGAAATTAAAGCTATACGCTGACGAAAATCATCCACATGCTTCTCAGCAACCAATTACTTTAGAAGTCTAAAAAAACTTATTCATGCCAACAACAACAAAGAAAACAACAACAGTCAAAAAAGAAAAAAAAGTAGTACCAAAAAAAGTGGCACCTAAAAAAACAGCTTCAGTGAAAAAAGTCGTTGAAGATGCTTTAGATATGGGTCCTGCGACACCGGGCGGAAAATATTTTTACGCAAACGGAAAAAGAAAAACATCAATTGCAAGAGTTCGCCTATACAACGGTGCAGGCGCAATTACAGTAAACGATAAAAAAGCTGCAGAATACTTCGTTAAAACATTAGTAGGTCTAATAAAATCTCCACTAAAGCTAGTAGGCATGGATCAAAAATTCGACGTCATAGCCATCACAAAAGGTGGCGGCATGAATTCACAAGCTGAAGCCCTAAGACACGGTATCGCAAAAGCTTTGCTTGTTGCAGACGTATCCCTAAGACCAACTCTAAAGAAAGCCGGAATGCTTACTCGAGACTCAAGAATGAAAGAAAGAAAGAAATTTGGTTTGAAGAGAGCTCGTAAAGGACCACAGTTCAGCAAACGTTAAACTTTGTCGAATCGTATTCGTATATTGTTTTAATTGTTTGGAAAATATCTCAACAAAACTCGTGCTTCTTTTCATTATATTCTCAAGTTGAGACAATAACATACAGCTTGAAAACGATTTGAGTTCAATTTAGATATACTCTGGAATCAGACAAAAGAAACACGAGTTTTCAAGCTGTATGCTATTGTCTCAACGGATATTAAATAGAACGCAAATCGTTTTGTTGAGATATTTTCCAAACAATCTGCTAAAATACAACCATGCGATTCGACATTCTCACAATTTTCCCAAACATCTTTGATTCCTATTTGAACCAAAGTATTTTAAAAAGAGCACAAGCAAAAAAGCTCATAGAGATACATGTTCACGACATTCGAACTTACTCAAAACAATCACATAAAAAAGTCGACGACATCCCTTATGGCGGAGGCGCCGGCATGGTCATGACACCTCAACCCATCTACGACGCAATTAAAGCCCTCAAAAAGGTCAATAAGGGGCGCGTGATATACTTCTCTCCTCGCGGACATTTACTCACGCAACAGAGGGCGGAAAAACTGCTTAAGGAGCTAATCAAAAAACCAAAGACAGGATTTATTTTACTTTGCGGCCGATATGAAGGAATCGACGAACGCATAATAGAAATGTCAGTTGATGAAGAAATTTCAATTGGAAAATACATTTTAACAGGCGGCGAAATCCCGGCAATGACATTCGTAGACTGCGTTTCACGGCTTATCCCGGGCGTTTTAGGAAAAGAAGAATCTCATTTAAATGATTCATTTTCAAAAGCATTAAAAAGAAAAAAAGAATATCCTATCTACACTCGCCCAAGAGTATTTAAAAATAAAAAAGTCCCGGACGTACTTTTTTCCGGTAATCATAAAGACATAGAACAATGGAAAAACCAACACTTGAAATAATACTTGCGCTAATCTTTGCATCCATTCCCTTAAGTGTTATTGCCTTAGCGAAGGTCGGCAACATATTCGCTCCACACAACAAAAACCTCGGAGACACCAAAACAATTTTGATAAATATTTTGGGAGTTTTAACGCGCACAGACCTAAAAATTCGAACAATATATTTTGATAAATACAAAGTAAGTCCATCCGAGAATGAAGATTTCGCAAAAATGGAAGATTTGGAAACACACGAAGAGACCTTGATAAAAAGACTTGAATTAAAGGAAAACCAATCTGTACAACAAATAGCAATTGCGATAAATTTTTGTCATTTCGAATATCTTCACAATTTGGAAACATTAATCAGTCATTATTTTTTCATGGCTGGATTAAACAAAGAAAGATTCAGAAGTGAATATGATTTAGTTCAAAGAATAAAAAATCATCCAGAAAGAAAAATATCCACAGCAATCCTTCAATCCACAACAAACAAAGAAATTTTCGCATTCTCAAAGGGAAACCCATGGAAGATATTGGAAAAATGCACACGCCTATACGAAAACGGAAAAAAAATAGATATGTCACAAAATGACAGAAGACGCTTAAGAAAAAAAATCGAAACATTATCAAAAAACGGACAAAAAGTAATAGCCTTCGCATCAAAAGCATTACCGATAAAAAGACTCGCAAATTATGAAGCGGAATTTGTGGAGAGAGAGATGACATTTTTAGGTCTGATAGGATTAACAGAACCGCTAAATAAAGCCATAATCCCAGCCCTGGAAGAAGTTAAAAATCTAGGAATAAAAATATATATTTTAACAGAGACAAAAGACAAAAAAGCGGTAGCAATTGCAAAAGAAATGGGGCTTATTAATTCATCTTACTTTGAATCCATCCCTAGCTCATACCTAAAACAACTGCAAGATGCAAAGATAACAAAGATGACAGAAAACAAAGAAAAAGATTTCATTTTTACAGAACTTGATAAAGACGATAAAGAAAGGTTGACTAGAATTTTCACAGAGTTTGGGGAAAACCCGGCAATTATAGAAGAAACAAATTTAGAATTATTAAAAGAAATCCCCCTTCAAATTCAAAAAGGAAAATCGCTAAACAAAAATTATTCAATGTTTTTGAAACATGCATTTTCATGCAAAATCGCAGAATTCATAGCAATTATAGCCGCAGTAGTTTTAAACACAGAGTCCCCTATTTCATTTTCGGCAATAATTTTACTCGATCTAACAATAAATTTACTTCTCGAATTATCGATTCTCTCCGAAAAATCCGAAGAACAAAAACAAAAAACATTTAAAGCCATTCTCAAATCTTCTGTTATACAAGGCGTTTTAACGGGCATAATCATTTCAGGAGTATACATAATAAACCTCATGCGCGACGGCTGGATCATCTTTGAAAGAATCGAGCCAAACGCCCCATCACACTTAAAAGCCTCCACAATAGCATTCGTTTTACTCGCAATGATTCAGATTATAAGCGCATTCAATTTTGAAAATCCAAGAAAAAGATTATATCTAATTCTCGCAGGAATAGTTTCAACAATGCTTTTATATATTTTTATTTCCTTCTCATTTTTCGCAAACTTTTTCAAATTCACAAAAATTTTGGAACTCGACATCAACATAATTTTATTCGCGACAACAGTATATATCGTTTTCGCAGGAGCATGGAAAATCTTCACAAATAAGCCAAAAATCCACCATGACAATCGATAAAAAAATTATAAGAATTTCCATCCCATCCTCAGGATATTTGCGAATAAAAGTAATTCCAAAAAGTGCAAAAAATTGTGTAACGGAAATTTTGGACGACAAAGAAAACGGACAAACATACAAAATAAAAATTGCAGCACCTGCAGAAAAAGGAAAAGCAAACGCGACATTAATAAAATTTTTAAGCAAAGAACTAAACACACCAACCGAAAAAATCTCTATAATAAGCGGAAAAACAGAACACTTGAAATTGATAAAAATATCACAATGAATCTCTCCGACATAAAAACGATCAAAGAAATCCTAGAAAGAAATCAAACTTTCGCAAAAAAACATTTCGGACAAAACTTTTTAGTAGATCAAAATGTTTTAAATAGGATCACAGAAACTGCCGAAATCACACCAGAAGATAATATAATAGAAATCGGCCCAGGCCTCGGCGTTTTAACGCAAGAACTAGCCCAAAAAGCACACTCAGTAAAAACCATCGAAATAGACAGAAACATCATTCCTATACTTGAAGAAAATTTACAAACACTTGAAGCCGAAGAATACAAAAAAATCGAAATCATAAATCAAGACGCACTAAAATACGAACCAACATTTGAGAATTATAAAGTTGTCGCAAACATTCCATACAACATCACTTCCCCACTAATCACACACTTCCTTACGCAAAAAAATAAACCATCATCACTCACATTATTAGTACAAAAAGAAGTCGCAGAAAAACTTACAACACTCGAACCGGATATGACTATTTTATCGCTTAATACCGCACTTTACGCCGAAGCAAAATACATCAAAAAAGTGCCACCATCATGTTTTTATCCATCTCCAAATGTTGATTCCGCAATAATAAAAATTATACTTCGCTCTCCACAAGACGAAAATTTCATCCCACAAGAAACAGCAAAAAAAATTCTACAAATCGCAAAAATCGCATTTTCAAACAAACGCAAAAAACTTTCAAACACTTTGAAAAATATCAAAAACTTCACAACAGATTTACCAATCACTCCAGCAGAACTAACTCAAGCCTCCGAAAAATCACACATAGACTTCTCACGCAGACCAGAAACCTTGTCAGTCAAAGAATGGCAAGCCTTAGCGGAAAACCTACAGTAGGATCATCTTCAATCAAACAGGGATTCACCTCAATCGATCATCATTCTCCACCAAAAACATCAAATCCATCTTCTATAGCGTCACATAAAAAATCTTCCAAAAGACTAAAATCCTCATGCAATTGAGCTTTATTCAAATACGTATAATACAGTTTTTTATTTTCCTGCCTGATTATTGCCGGAGGAAAATTTTTGATAAGCAACATCGCTACTATAATAAGTCTACCAACTCTGCCATTTCCGTCTCCAAATGGATGAATTTTTTCAAATACGCTATGAACTTCGGAAATCTGATTAACGATATCATTCTTTTTCGCATTAATTAATGTGGTCAATTTCTCCATCAAATCAGGAACTTTTATATAATTAGCCGTTGGAACATTCGCCCCAACAATCCTAACACCATATCTTCTATAAAAACCCGCATCATCTCTTATACTATTCATAAGAATCAAATGTAATTTTAATATCAATTCTTCCGTAATTTTTTCCTCTTTCACAAGATATTTCAGTAAATATTGCAAAGCCGCTTTATGATTTTTGACTTCCATCTGCTCAACAAGACTTTTATTTGGCAAAACTTTATCATAAAAAAGAATTGCTCCTGTCTCATTTTCGTTTAAGGTGCTACCTTCTATCGAATTTGTATGATAAGTAAGAAGCAGAAGAAATTCATCATAAATATCAGGTTTATTAAGAATTTTTTTGAGAATATTTTTATTATTTTTACTCTTCAAGTAAATCAATTCCTTCTTCGCCTGCAAAACATTTTTCGGAATAATCTTTTGGCCAGTATATTGCTTATATAATTCATCAATCAAAGCTTGAGCCTTTAAATGAGGAACTGATTTTCCATTTATCCAGCTATTAATCGTAACAAAAGACACACCAAACTTACCCGCAAGTTTCTCCTGCGTCAGTCCGGTTAGCCTCTGAATAATCATTAATTTATCTGATATTGTCATGACTCAATCATACTAAACTTTATAAAGTTTGTCAACTACACTAAACTTTATAAAGTTTCACTACATTATTCTCGCCAAATCCATCTTCATTTTCATCACAGCTTCTCTCGCAGCCTCCGCATATTTCGTTTCATCATAGCCCAAAATTTCATAAGCATTTGTAATTCCACGACTATTGTTTACGATGGCCCCAAGCCCTTTTTCGCCGCTCCCGCCACCAAAACACACAGCAACATCTTCAGCCTTTCCACCTTGCGCACCATACCCTGGAACCAAGAAATATGCATTTGGCATAATCTCACGAAGTCGTTTCGCCTGTTCAGGAAAAGTCGCTCCGGTAACCGCTCCGACAAAGCTATATCCATTTTCTCCAACATCATTCGCCCCCCAACTATCGATCAAATGTCCAACAATCTCATAAAGTGCTTTACCGGTTTTTTTCTCAACCACCCCATCTCTTTCAACAACTTCCAAATCCTGCAAATCACTACTTGATGGATTTGACGTCTTGTCCAAGACAAAAATCCCCTTTCCATATTTTCGACATTCCTCAATAAAAGGCTTAATTCCGTCCCATCCCAAATACGGAGTAACCGTCACAGCATCAGCATCAAAAACCGGCATAACCACTTCTTCATCCCCCTCAAAAACAACCGTCTCGCCCAAAAAAGCCTGCGCATAAGCCTCCGCAGTCGACCCGATATCATTTCTTTTTGCATCAGCAATCGTCAAAAGTCCCTGTAATTTTGCATATTTCAAAGTTTCTTCATAACATTTTATTCCTTCATGTCCAAAAATTTCATAAAACGCAATCTGCGGTTTAACAATAGGAACAATATCATGCACAGCATCGATAATCCCCTTGTTAAAGGCCAAAATCGCGCTTGCCGCCGCCCCAAAAGGAGTGTGCTCTCCACCCTCCATCGCTTTCATTTTCAAAAATTTTGGAATCTTACCAATCCTCGGATCAAGTCCGACGCAAATCGAAGACCCTTTTGCCTTTACCGCTTCCACCAATTTATCTGCAAAATTCTTAACCATAATAATTTTATTAAATTCTATTTAGATTATACATTACGCCCCATACTGCTCCCTATATTTATTAATCAACTCCATTTTTTCATCATCAATATACACAACTCCATCCACTTCCTTATTATACAAAACCTCTACCACATCGTCCAAATTCACGATTGAGTACACAGGAATTTTAAATTCTTCCTCCACAGATTTTACCGCAGAGACTCCATCATTATTTTTTTCCATTCGATCCATCGCGATCAAAATTCCGCTTGCCTTAGGGTTTCCATTGGCCTTCAAAACCTCCATACTTTCGCGTACAGCCGTCCCCGCAGTCATAACATCATCTATTAGCAAAACTCTAGTATCCTCATTTAAGGGCGCCCCGACAAGCAAATTCCCCTCTCCATGATCTTTAGCTTCCTTCCTGTTAAAACAATACCCGATATTTGCCCCAAAATCCCTAAAAAGAACCTCAACAGTACAAGTAGCCAACGGAATTCCCTTATACGCAGGCCCAAAAATCACATCAACCTCAATTTTATTATCCAAAAAAGCTCCAGCATAAGCCTTCGCAAGTTCATGAATAAGTTCACCAGTAAAAAAACTTCCCGCGTTAAAAAAATACGGAGCAATTCTTCCACTTTTCAATGTAAATTCACCAAACTTCAACGCATTGGCCTTCACCAAAAGTTTTATAAAATCGATTTTGTATTGTTGCATCCCTTTAAATTGTTAATTTTTTAATTAAATAAAATTTGTTACTTTTTCTCACCAAAATAAATCTTTTTACCTTGAGCATCTCTGTGATATTTTCCAAATTCGCAGAGATCTCTCACATAATTATACTTCATCACGGAGCCCTGCCTACAGGCCAAAACACCGGTCGAGTCGACCGCGCACTGTCCACAAACTCCAACTCCACATTTCATATATTTTTCAACGGACACATAGCAATCAATTCCACTTTTCCACGCAATATCCCCGACAAATTTCATCATCATTTCAGGTCCGCACGTAAAAACTTTATCAATTTTCTCGACTTCCAAAATCACATTTTCAAGCAAATTCGTGACAAGTCCGGTAAATCCCATCGACCCGTCATTCGTAGAAATATGCAAATTCACGCCATGAAGTCCAAGAATTTTCTTTGTATAAAGCACAAAATCCTTACTTCTCGCACCAATCAAAAATTCAACTTTGCAGTTTAATTTCAAAGCCTCTACCGCAACAAAATACATCGGCGCGGCTCCATATCCCCCAGCCACAAGCGCCAAATGATCACCTTCATCAATTCGATAATACGTTCCAAAAGGTCCGCGAATCCCGACAAAGTCCCCCTCCTTCATCTTGAAAAGTGCATCAGTCGCATGCCCAACATTGCAGACAGTAAGCCAAAACTCACTGCCATCGTCATACGCGACAGAAATAGGTTTTTCATCAACACCCGGAATCCACATCATGACAAATTGGCCTGGCTTAGCCCCAAGTTCATAGTCAAAAACATAAGTATTAACAGTATCACTTTCTTGAATAATTTTTTTTATTCGAATCGTAACCGGTTTTGTATCAAATTTTTTCCCGTCCATTTTTCTTTAAAAATTACACAAATATTAAATTTTTACCGTCCCAATAATTTCTTCCAAATTTTTCACTCCATTTTTTTCACACCATTCCTCTATCTCAGAAACAACCTTCTTAAATCCCTCAACGCCGCGATAATAAACCATTGTTCCCATTCCGACTAAACGCGCCCCAACCATCATCATTTCAATAACATCTTCTCCAGTCAAAACTCCACCAGTCCCAACAATTGGCGCTCCTGTAGCCTTAAAAACATCATATACACATTTCACAGCAAGTGGTTTAATTCCAGGTCCAGAGACTCCACCCACTTTATTTGTAAGAATAGGCATTCTTGTATTTATATCTACAGCAAGCCCAGGACCAAAAGTATTAACCGCGCAAAATCCATCTGCGCCAGCATCTCTGCACGCTTTTGCAATCTCTCCAATATTCGAAACATTCGGAGAAAGTTTAATGATAACAGGAATATTTTTTCCGCCACCAATAATTCCTCCCAAAGCTTTTTTCACAACTTTAGTAACTTTCGCCGCATCCCCAGCAACACACGCAAATGGCTTCCCGAACTCATTTTCAACATTCGGACAAGAAATATTCACTTCAATTATGTCAGGATTACATTCTGAGATTTTCTCAGCCAAAAGCCCAAAATCATCAATCTTCCCTGCCACAATACTCGCAATTATCGGCGCAAGTTTTCCATCATTATATTCCGGAAAAGTTTCACTCAAGGCCTTCTCGATTCCAGCATCTGAAAGTCCGACAGCATTTATAAAATAATTCTCCGTACCAAACATTGTGGGATTCTTATGCCCTTTATGCTCCTCGAGCCAAATCGATTTTGTCGTCACTCCACCCGCACCATTTCGTATCACATTCTTCAAACTACTAGCCGTCACACCCAAAATTCCCGACGCAAGCACTGTCGGATTTGCAAACTCAACTCCACAAAATTTTATGCCCAGATTTGCCATTTCGATTTTTTATCAGAAGAACTTTACCACAAACCACGTCTATTTCAAACATTCCCAAAAAAAGCTTGATTTTAAGCCAATTATTGCTAGAATAGCTGACAGCAACTAGAAACATTCTATGGACGCACAAACTTTTGAAAAAAAACTGACCCAAAAAAGAAAGGGGCAATGTTTGTCCTGCACTGATTTAATAAGCATCGAAGATCTCAGCAAAAAAGATATCGAAATGATTTTTGACCTAGCCTCTTCCACCGAAGAATTACTGAAAGGCAATATGAAGAAAATCGGCTTATTAAAAGGAAAAACTCAAATAAACTTCTTTTTGGAAAATTCCACACGAACAAGAAGCTCTTTTGAATTAGCAGGAAAAAATCTGGGAGCGGACACAATAAATATATCTGGAGACAGTTCCTCAATGAAAAAAGGCGAAACACTCCTAGACACCGCAATCACAATAGATCAAATGCAACCTGACATCATAGTAATAAGAAGCGCAGATTCCGGTGCTTCAAGGTTTTTCGCAAAGAATGTAAAAGCGGCGGTGATAAATGCAGGAGACGGATGGAACGAACATCCTACTCAAGCCCTTCTGGACCTTTACACCATCACAAAATTCAAAGGCAAAAATCTAAAAGGAAAAAAATTAGTCATCGTCGGAGACGTACTTCACAGCCGAGTTTTTGGCTCACTTTGGAGGATAGCAAGAATGTTCGAACTTTCAGTCACAGTCTGCGCACCATATACATTGATCCCTTCAAATCTCGAAGATTTAAACATAAAACACGAACCGGACATCGAAAAAGCGCTTAAAGACGCCGATATTGTCTACACATTAAGATTACAAACAGAACGCGCCGCAGCTTCATATGTCCCGACATTAAGAGAATATTCAAAAACATACATCATCAATGCAAAACGAATGCTTTTGGCAAAACCGGACGCAATCGTCATGCATCCAGGCCCTGTAATTCGCGAATTGGACGTACACACAAACATACTTGAATCAGACAAATCAGTGATTCCTCACCAAGTGTTTAGCGGCTACTGCGTGCGATTTGTCGTCCTTTGGCTACTCGGTGAAAACAGAAAAAACAAAACAGTTGAGAAAAGATTATACAAACAATTTTAAAAATGCAGAACTTATTAATAAAACACGGCAGAGTAATCGATCCATCAGCAAACGTTGACGGTATTTTCGACATCCTTGTTGAAAACGGAAAAATCAAAAAAATAGGAAAAAATCTAGAAGACAAAAACGCGGAAATAATTGATGCAAAAAATAAAATTGTCGCTCCGGGATTCATTGATATGCACGTACATTTGAGAGAACCAGGCAGAGAAGACAAAGAAACCATCCACACCGCCTCAAGATCCGCCGCAAAAGGAGGAATAACGACAATAGTCGGCATGCCAAATACGACTCCTGTAGCGGACAATCAAACCGTCATCGAATACATACTTTCAAAAGCAAAAAAAGAATCTTTGGTAAATATTTTTGCATGCGGATCTGTTACAAAAGGTGAAAAAGGCGAAGAATTAGCTGAGATTTGGGAACTCAAAAAAACAGGAGCTGTAGCGGTAAGTGACGATGGATTCGACATCCAAAATTTGGATTTATACAGAAAAGCTTTGCAATATTGCAAAACTCACAAAATGCCAATAATTTCACACACCGAAGACGCAAATCTGGCAAAAGACGGACAATTACACGAAGGAAAAATTTCAACACTTTTAGGGCTTCAAGGAATTCCTGCCTGCGCTGAAGACGCGGCGACAGCAAGAATTCTTGCGCTTGTAGAAGACGTAAATCATCCGGTTCATTTCACACACGTATCCTCAAAAGGTTCAGTTGATTTGATAAAATTGGCGAAATCAAAAAAACTTCCGGTCTCAGCGGACGTAACCCCAAATCATTTTTCATTAACTGACGAAGCAGTACTTGGATACAACACATCAGCGAAAGTAAATCCACCACTACGAAGTGAAGATCACCGAAAAGCGCTTCTTAAAGGCCTAAAAAATGGCACAATCTCGGTAATAGCGACAGACCACGCCCCCCATCTTTGGACGGAAAAACAAAGAGAATTTTCACAAGCACCATTCGGAATTGTTGGCTTTGAGACAATGCTTTCACTTATAATCACAAATTTGGTAAACAAAAAAGTTTTATCACTCAAAGAAGCTCTTCGAAAAATCACAATCAATCCGTCAAACATTTTGGGACTAAATAAAGGCACATTGAAAAAAGGTGCAGACGCAGACATTTGCATCTTTGACGAAAAAGCAAAATGGACAGTCGATAGCACACAATTTGAATCCAAAGGTCAAAATTCTCCATATCACGGAATGAAATTATTCGGAGTCGTCACAGATGTAATCGTAAATGGAAAAATAACAGTAAGACACAGACAAATAATTTAAAATGGAATACTTAATCATAACAACTTCAGGGATTTTAATAGGAATCATCGGAGTGGTTTTTGGCGGAAGCATGCTACTTTCAATACCACTTTTCCAAATTCTTTTCCCGACATTCAGCTACGGAAAAATTCTCGGAAATATCCAAGTGGGATCATTGGCACGCGGAATAGCGAGCACAGTCACAACTCGAAAACATCTAGAGCTGAAAAAAATTATTCCTATAATAATTTTATTTGTTTTGGGATCAACCTCAGGATCCATACTGATAGCAAAACTTGATCAAAAATATTTAATTATCGCAATAATCATTGCCATAGTTTTGTCGGAATTAAGCCCAAAAATCGCACACCTCATAAACAACAAAACAAGATACATAGCAAGCCTATTGATCGGCCTGTATGTCGGAACAATCGCTGCAGGATCAAGCATCATGTTGTTTGCACTTTTAAGAACAGTTTTCCCCGAAGAAGACCAAATTGTTAACGCAAAAATACAAGCAAGATTCATCGAAACACTTGGAATAATCACAGTTGTAATCACTCATATTTTTTATGGAAACATAATTTTTCCGATTTGGATTTTTTGGGCAATCGGAAGTTTTATCGGAGGACTTTTGGGAGGAATAATCCTCAAAAAAAGCACCAAATTAACCCCAAAAACACAACAAATATACATTTATTGTGTTTACATGATTGCCCTAATCCCAACACTGATAAAAACATTTAACTAGCAAACAAATGAACGCAAAACTCATCCTAAAAGACGGCACAATTTTTGAAGGAAAATCATTCGGAGCAGATGTTTCCGTAGCTGGAGAAGTTGTTTTCAATACATCGATGGTTGGCTATCCTGAGAGCTTCACGGATCCTTCTTACACAGGCCAAATCTTAGTCCTCACATCTCCGCTCGTCGGAAATTATGGCGTGCCCGATGACATAAAAGACAAAGACCAAATCGAGAAAATTTTTGAAGGCAAATGCATGAGTATCACAGGATTAATAGTAAATGAATACAGCGAAAACTTCAGCCACTGGAACGCAAAAAAATCACTCGGGCAGTGGCTTAAGGAAAACAAAATTCCGGCAATCACAGGAATCGACACGCGAGAATTAACAAAAAAACTAAGAACTCACGGAGTAATGCTCGGGAAAATTGTCGTAGAAAATCCAGCCAAAAAATCCACAACAAAATCGTCACCGGAAATAGAATTTTTAGATCCAAACTCAGAAAACCTCGTCGACAAAGTTTCCATCAAAAAACCAAAAATCTATAAGCGTGGCAAAAAAACTATTATTTGCATCGATTGCGGAATGAAAAACAACATCATCAGAAACTTTCTAGACCGCGACATTACGGTCATAAGGGTTCCTTGGAATTACAATTTCCTTGAAGAAAAAATCGACGGCAAAGAAATAAAATTCGACGGAATTTTCATGTCAAATGGCCCCGGCGACCCCGCAATCCTCACAAAACTTCACGAAATCATCAAAAAAGCATTCGCATTAAAAAAGCCAATTTTCGGCATCTGCTTGGGTTGCCAAATCATGGCAATCGCATCTGGTGCAAAAACCTACAAATTAAAATTCGGACACAGATCCCAAAACCAACCATGTATCGACCTAAACACAAATCCTCAGAAATGCTATATCACAAGCCAAAATCATGGATTTGCAATTGACGAAAAATCCCTCCGCCCCGGTTGGGAAGTTTGGCTGAAAAACGCAAACGACCAAACAATCGAAGGAATCCGCCACAAAACTCTTCCATTTTTCTCATGCCAATTTCACCCTGAAGCCGCTCCCGGCCCACTCGACACAGTAAAATTCTTCGACGATTTCATCAAAATGTTGTAGAACAACCTCAAAACACTACATAAAGAAAACCCTGTCCACAAAGATTAGGAAAAATCCTCATTTAATATTTGACAAATTCCCTCACAAGAAATACCTTACTCTCCATATTTTAAACTGGAAAAATGACACCAGAGCGTTATGAATCAGGCAAAAGCGACCAAACAGAAGCCACGACAGCACAAACTGCCACAACAACTCCAAACGCAACCACAGCTCAACCGAACGAAGCTCCGGAATCTCTTGGCATACACGAAAGATTAACCAAGGCAAACGCTGAATTGTCAACACAAATAAGAAGTGGGAAACCAACAAAAATTTTCCAAATAGTGAATTGGATGATCCGTCACAACACAAGCACTATTCCAAGAAACAAATTAGCTGAAATAATGGGAGAAGGAAAAATAGACCCAATAACTAGATTAAGAATCCAAGGACTACAAAATAAAACATTTCAAAAACAAAACATATCTTTCCGTAGCCATAGAAATGGATCAATAAGGGTTATTTCAGGTAATCCACACTACAAAAAATGGCAAGATGAACAACCAAAACCATCAGCACTACCAAAATCCCCATACACTCCACCAACCGTAGATTCCAGCGCACCAAGCACAAAATCTCACCACGCAAGACTCAATATAGAGACAACCGCTCAGCTACACAAAGTCCCACTCGCAACACGCACCGAAATCAACGCAGCATTACAAGAAGCCTTAGACAATCCACGCATCAGAAACAATACATCAGGAAGAACACAAAGAGACGACGGCACTCCAGTCAGCACTCCGATATATTTATTGGAAAAATTTTTAGAAGCAAATCCGACAACCCAAGAAAAATTAGAGAAAGGATTCTCATCAAAACAACGACTACTTATCGCTAGAGACAATGCAAACAATTCAGCCCGAAGCAAAATCCGAAATAATGCATTAAGAATATTCACAGATCACCATCGCCGCCATCCGGAAAAAAGCGAATGGAAAATAGAATCAACAAACATTGATTACACTGACAGCCTCCAAGACAAAGAAGCAACCAAAATCTACACCGACGCAAAAGCAATAAAAGAAAACGCATCCCTTTTCACAAACGCCCCACAGTCCGCACGATTCATCTTTGGCGCACTAACAGGTCTCACCATGGGCGCGACATTTGAAGAATTTTCCGTCGTCACCGGCCTTCCGGAAGAAGACATCCTCAAAGCAGTTGACCACATAAACACATCTGTAATCCCACAAGAAATAGACCTAAAAATCCACAACAGAAACGGCATTTTGATATTTGGAACAAGGCATGCGGTTACCAGCATAGACACACCAAAAACACGATCCGAAACCATCAAATGGAAAGCAATAATCCTTGAAGTAAGAGAAAAAATAGCAAACACCGAAGCCATCACAATAGAACCAGCCCCAGCACAAGCCAAATCCGCGCCGCAAGCCGCCACAACAAAATTAGCGACATTATTAAAAAATCCAAACAGCCGCGGCACCGCCAAAGTATTCCTAGAAACATTACTAAGAAATGGAGGAAAACTATTACGAGCAGAAGCAGAAAGAATTAGAGAAGAAGGAGCCACAGTGTCTACATTTTCAGTATTCATAAACAATATAAGAAGCACGCTCAGAAGAAATGGCCTAACATTACTGCTAGAACCAAATGCAGTGAAAATAACAACATTCAAAACCCCAGGCCAAACAACAACAGAAACGGCACAACTCGAAACGGCACAACTCGAAACTGAACAACAAACAGCCACAGAAAAATTAACAAAAATCATAAAAAATACACGCACCTCAAAACTATCAAAAGAAATACTACAACAATTCATAACAAATCCGACAGAAGTTCCAGCAGCTACAGTAACTCAAATTCTTAGGGCGTCAGGAATGAAATCTAGGTTATCAACGGCCATATTAAATCTCAACAGACCACTTAGCAACCATGGACTCATTCTAGTTTTAGATAAAAAAGCAGGAATCATAAAACTTGAAACATTCGAAACCCCAGGCCAAACAACGCCAGAACCAGCCCAACTCAGCCCTGAACAACCAACACCAGGTCAGTCCGAATCTCCCGCCACTCCCACAGAAGCCGCCGAAGCCACAGCCTCCACCTCCGAACAACGCGCTCTAGCGGCTGAAGCACCAGCACAATCACTACTTTCAAAAGTCCAAACACTAACAGACACAATAGAAGCAAAAGACTTAGAACTAAAAAGATTAAACAAAGAACTCAGCAATGCAGAAGACTTAAGAAAACAAGCCCGCATATTTGCAACAAGAGACGCAAGACGTGACACAAGAATAGAAGTAACGGCAGAATTTGCTAAACAAATCGAAAAACTTACAAGAAAAATTTCAGATTTAGAAAAAGAAATAAGAGGCTTAAATGCAGCACAACTAAGAACATTAAGATTACTTCAACAGCAAAACTTGACGACTCCTGAAGCCGTAGCAAACATCTCAGCCTTAACGCAAGAAGCAACAAGACTAAGAAAACAAAATATAGCATTAACCGCCAAAGCAAGAGAAGCAGAAGCCACCGCAACACCAACCCCAGCACAACCCTCTGGCGTTTCAGCAAAATTACTTGCAGACACAAAAAGAGACCTTGATGCCGCAAATCAAAACCTAGAAACCGCACAAGAAACAATTGCAAATCAAGACGCAAGAATCACACAACTCGAAAACAACATAGCCTCTTTACAAATAGCCTTAACACACCGCCCCGCACAAACAAGCCCCGAATTGCCAGAAGACACAAAGCAAACAATCGAAAAGCTTAGAAGGGAAATAATAAGACTCAGACAAGAGCAGGCCGCCTCAGACCTAATGTCAGAAAGAGTTCGATCACTCGAAGAAGAAAACGCAACATTACGCGAAAAATCACAAGGAAAAGGAGGTAAAACAAGCCCTAAACCCAAAGGTACAAAAAAAGGCCACGCATACCATCTCCCCGCCTCCATTCCAACAGCACCCACTGAACAAGGCTACAGATTCGAACCACAACCAACAAGAACACGACCAAAAATGCCAGCTGCACAAACAGATACACAAAACATGACCGTAATAAACATTGGCAACTTCACCTTCGACAATATCTTTACCCTTAAACAATCAGTAATTTCCGCAGTAAGAAAACTCGGCGAAAACCTCACCCTAGAAGACATCCAAACATTGAAAGCATCATTGGAATCCGTACACGAAGACCCATCAACAAAACCATATCACAAACCAACAATCATGAGATATTTGGAAGTTTTACAAAGAAAACTAGACCTAAACCCACCAACAAGCAACGGAAGAAACGGTCTACCACAAGACGAATACGCCAAACTAATCACAGCAGCGACAAACACATTACGCTAAAAACTCAGCCTACCCATCAAGGAAATCAATCACTAAATCAACAGGAACGTGCCTTCCGATAACACCTGCAACCTTCGCCTCAACCTGCCTTATCCTTTCCCTAGTAAGGTTCATCCGAGCCCCAACCTCTTCCAACTTCATCTCATCTCCATTCGAAGCATCTATTATATCCAAAACGCATGACCGCCCAGGCTCAACTTCATCAGGCTCAACTTCAGGATGATTAAAAACAATACTGCCAGCCGAAGTCACATCCAAATATGTATTATGAGCACATCCAACAAAAGGACAAGGACGAGGTACCTCTGCACAATCACCACGTTTACGAGGACGCATAGTCTCAGCCTCAGCAAGCTCCGCCTCATACTCCCCCAAAGCTATTAAATATTCATCCATCTTTAAAAGCCAAGCCTGATAACGGACCCGATTACGACTAGGATCAAGAAGGAAATCAGCCGGCATAACAGGCTTATTCTCCGCAACCTGCACCTTAAGCACCTTAAGCCCCACAGAAACCGCATTCTTCCCGCCAGAATTACCATCAGGCTTCCAATCTCCCCCTCCCCTCCCATCTTCATCTTCATCTTCA
>JAUYJL010000028.1 GCA_030688025.1 Candidatus Peregrinibacteria bacterium
ATGCTCGAATAATAGCAGGTGCAAGCCAAAAATTCAACTTTTTCGAGTAGCGGATTCTTAAAATGTGACGTGTAATAAAACTCATGTTTTTGGCTTGTGGAAGCGGGGAAATGGCGTTGCGAAGATGAAAAAATATTGCAAAACACGTACAGACGACCTGACTTTCCTATTTTCGAAAATAAATGAAGCATGAAGTGGATTTTTTGGCCTAAGAAAACGGCGAATCGGGGATGTAAAATCAAAAACTTGGATTATTTACAACTTTAGACCCCGAATTTGATACGCTACAGGGATTTCAGCCTTTACCTTTGACCTAAAATTTGGTATAATATCTTGATATAAAAATAAATACAAAAACTAAATGGAAAATTCCGTAACTCCAAAATTGGTAAACCCTTTGGACGTTCAGAATAAAGAGAATGGGACAAGTTCTGATATTGTGAAGAATTTAATTACGTCTGATACTCATCAAGAAAAGTTTCTCGAAGAGGCTCCGACTATAGATTTTTCTTTACTTAAAGACGTTGTTCCTCAGCAAAGCCCTTTGCTTACCGTGCTTAAATATGGCTTTATCGGAATTGCGGGAGTATTTCTGATTTCTATCGTATTTTTTGTGGTAACTTTGACCGATGCTTTCAGTCTTGTTTCCTCTTCTTTTGGATACACAAGCCTTACCAAGCAACTTGAAAACGACAATACAGATATAATTTCTCTTAAAACTGAGCTCAATTTTAATAAATATTTGATGCTAAAAGGGTCTCTAGATGAATTCGGATATTACGGAGATGCCTTCGCTCAGAATTATGAAATTTTAAATACTAAAACTTCTTCTGCCGAAGAAAAATCTTCAGCAGGTGAAAAAATCGCTTCAATAAAACCAAGTTTGAAGAAAAATTTTATGGCGGCAAAGGATATTTTTTCAAAAGATTTTGATGCACCACTCTATACCACAGACATAGAATCCCAAGATACAATGACTCTTTTCAAGCAAAAACTGACCGATAAATTTAATGCAAAAGCGGCTGAGCTCAAAGAGTCTACGGATCCGCAAACAAAAAGAGATTACAAAAATTACATGCAAATTGTCGCACTTATTTCCAATGCAGATTTAAAAACCCTTGTTTCGGGAACAGACTTTGATGCGCTGAAAGATGAGGATTTATACAAACTTATAAACAAAATAAATTCAATTGTCGTAAATGATCTAAATGTAATCCAACAGATCAAAAACAAAAGAATAAGATGGTCAGACATAATCAATGAAATCAATTTACGCACAATCGCTGTAGACAGTAGCTACAATCAGGATGTTTATAACGAACTTGGTGGAATCAGATACATGAGTTACGACTTTGATAGTGAATCCAAAAAACTTTCCATCTCGGGTGAGACAAAGATCTTCGACACTACAAATTTCACAATAATCACCGACTTGATCGATTCTCTAAATAATTCAACTCTTTTCAGTAATGCAGAAATGCGTTCGTTCTCGAAGTCCGGATCTTTGGACGAGGGATATAAAGCCAATGTAAATGTTTCCTTAACTTTAAAAGATAAAGAATAATTATGCCAAACCTATCTTATTTAATAGCTACAAAAAGACAAGATACTCAAATAAAATCTTACGCAATCTTATGCGGAGTTTTGCTTTTAGCATTTGGAATATTCTTCTACACAAAGTGGCAGGAATATTCGACCATAAATACTTTTGTCGATAAAAATAAGGCATATATTTCGGCCTTAAAAGAACAAGGCTCAAATGAAAAAGCTTTGTTTGACTCTAAAAAAGATTCTATCAACCAATTAAAAGCTGAAATTGAAACAAATCTTACGGAAGTTTTCCCAATATCCGATTCGTATACAGAACTTACCAGAAAATTTGATACGTTCGAGCAAAAGCTTGTGAATAAAGATAGCATTTTTGAAATTTCCAATATCGAATATCAAAGTGTTGCGAAAAAAGATAATTACTCTATTTTGCCCCTAAGAATGAGCATCAGAAGTTCGAAAGATAATTTTGAAAAATTTTTACATTATGTCGAAACTTCCGGATCATTATCTGACAGAGTGAGACTTATGGATGTCTCTTCAGTCAGATTAAATTTTGAAAAAAGTAGCGACCTTTCCGGTAAAAAAGAAGAGATTATAAATTTCTCAGTACAAATTAACGCATACTTCCAATAAAAGTGGATAATACTTCTCAACAACCAGCTCCTGTAACTACAGCTCCACAGCCTTTGCAAGCTGCACCTGTAGCAGTTGCTCCGGTGGCCGCTCCAGTAGCGACGGCTCCAGTTGTTGCGCCTGTAGTTGCGGCTCCTGCTGCAGTTGCTGCTGTTGAACCACCTGAGAATGAGAAACTTAAACAGCTTAAAGATGCGATTTTGGCGGCGAATGTGCCACAAATGGTTTTGATCGCAATTTCATATGCACTTGATTTGAGATCCAGTGATATCCATATCGAACCTCTACAAAATCGTGTTCGTTTGAGATATAGAATTGATGGAGTTTTGCGACATGTAGTGGAATACCCTACGAATTTACATCCAGCTATTGTTTCCAGAATCAAGATTATGTCGAATTTGAAAATCGATGAACAACGTATTCCTCAAGATGGACGTGCGGATGTTACGACAAAAGAAGGAAAACAGATGGATCTCCGTGTTTCGACTTTACCTACAGTAAATGGGGAAAAGATCGTTATGCGTATTCAAGATAAATCCAGAGAAATTCCAGATCTTTCATCGCTTGGAATTACAGGAACGTCACTCAAAAATCTTAATGCCGCTCTTGCCGCTCCAAATGGAATCATTATCAATACCGGTCCTACTGGATCCGGTAAAACTACGACTCTTTATTCATGTCTTAGCAAATTAAATAAAACTGAAGTAAATATCCTTACTATTGAGGATCCGGTGGAAATCCAGCTCGACGGACTGAATCAAAGTCAGGTCCATCATGACATTAATTATTCGTTTGCGATGGGTATGAGAGCAGCACTTCGTCAAGATCCGAACATTATAATGGTCGGAGAAATCCGTGACAAAGAGACGGCAGATACCGCTATTGAGGCTTCACTTACAGGACATCTCGTGTTTTCAACATTGCATACAAATAGTGCCGTTGAATCTTTGACTCGTCTTATAAACATGGGAATTGCTCCGTATCTTTTGACATCTTCTCTCGAGCTTATCATCGCGCAAAGGCTTGTGCGTCAGGTTTGCCAGAAATGTAAAAAAGAATCCGCGGTTACTCCGGAAATGTTGGAAATGATAAAAAAAGCTATGTCAGAACTGAAAGCCGAGGGAGAAATCGAGCCTGAATTACTTAAAGGTATGAAATTTTATGAAGCTGTCGGATGTGATGAATGTAATCATATCGGATACAAAGGTCGTATCGGTCTTTATGAAGTTTTGAGAATGAACAATGAAATCAGAAATTTGCTTTCGGCAAATGGGACTATGATACAAATCCAAGAAGCCGCCCTTAAAAACGGCATGGTTACTCTTGAACAGGCCGGTATTGTGAAAGCTCTTCAAGGAAAAACAACACTTGAGGAAGTCTATCGTGTAGCACGTAAATCAGAGTAAAATGGCAAACACAACAAAAACAAATTTTGCTACCGAAGGAACGGAATCTTTCAAACTTTCCAATGGCAAAAAAGGTCTGGAGAAAGCCGAGAAAGTGATTTTGAATATTCAAGAAGAAAAGACCGGAATTATAGCCCTTGAGAAGAGAACTTTTGGGGATATTACTCTTACCGGAAATCCTATTGTCGATACTTACAGAAAAATAAATCATTATTTTGTAAGTCATTCCAGCGTGAGTCTTGAGGCGAAAGCCAATTTTTACCATCTTCTTTCCGTGATGATAAATGCCGGAATGCCCATGGTGAAAGCGTTGCGTTCGCTTGTGACACAGAGCGCAAATGAGCCTAAACTCCAAATGGTTATAAACGGTATAGCGAGTGACATTGAAGATGGAGAAAGTTTATCCGAATCAATGCTCTCTTACTCAGATGTTTTTGCGGATCAAGAGATAGGAATGGTTGAGTCCGGAGAGGCTTCGGGACAGCTTTCCCGAGTTTTGGATAATCTAGCAAAAGATGTCGAAAAAGCTCACTCAATTACAGGCAAAGTAAAGGGCGCGATGATGTATCCTACCGTGGTTTTTGTTTTGCTTATAGGTGTGGTCGTAGCGATGTTGGTTTTGGTAATTCCAAAACTGCAAGAACTTTTCACTTCAAGTGGAGCAGATCTTCCTCTTATCACAAAAATCGTGGTGGCTTTGAGTGATTTCTTTATAAACCAAAAATTTATTTTGATTGCCGGAGTTTTGATTTTGATTGGAGCTTATAGTGTCGTCAGTAAAACTGATTTTGGAAAATATGCCATTGATAAGGCAAAAATCTCAATCCCGATTTTCGGAAAATTATTCAGACAGGCTTATCTTGCAAGGTTTTCGAGATCTTTGAGCAATCTTTTGGATAGTAATATTTCGATAGTAAAAACTATGGAAATTACTGCGAATTCCATAGGTAATGAGGTGTTTAGAAAAAAGATTTTGCTTGCGATGGAAGATATCAAACAAGGTATTCCGATGGCCGAGAATCTAAATGACAATGACCTTTTTCCGCCGATGCTTATCAGTATGATTGATGTCGGAGAAAAGACTGCGGAACTTGATAAAATCATGGCGAAAGTTGCGGATTTTTATGAAAATGAACTGGATACGTCTGTTGCCGGAATTTCAAAAATCATCGAACCTGTAATCCTGATTTTCATCGGTGTAACTGTCGGAACAATCGTTGCGGCAATCATGCTTCCAATCATGAAACTTTCAGATATTGCGGGAACGATATAAAATTTGTTAAAATATTTATAAAAAGATTTTTGATGGATTTGGTTGTGGATTTGGTTGTGGATTTGGCAGCTATTTGATATAATTGTATTAGTAGTGGATAGACCCTCCCAATAAATGAGGCTTTCGAACCACTGCTTTTTTTTATATATAGTATATTGGTGGGGAATAAAATGGTTTTTTATTTTTGCTTCTTTTTTCCAACCAATCAAATATGTTTAAAACCCTTATTTTAGATTTGTTCGAAGTTTCCTTTCCCTCTCTTTTCGATACGGTTATACCGAGTAAAAGATCCGTCAGTTGTATGAGGTCATGAGCCCTGCTGTCTATTCTAAAACATCTCGACACATTACAGGAATTACGAACTTTTTCTTCGAATCTGTATCCTGAAGTTGTTGTAAATGTATCAAGAAAAAAAACAGAATTTGAATTTTCAATGTCGGCCAATGTTTCTATTTTTAGCGCCGTCAGCTTATCAAAGAAATGACTGATGGAGTCATGATGATTGTTCATAAATGGTGTATTGAAAAACATTATTGGCAGTGGACCTTTTTGCCAGTGATAGAAAAATTGCTTAATAAAAGCGCTCGCGATAAATGACCGCATTAGATTCAAAGACGACCATTTTATTTCTCTGAGTTGCCTATGTGTGAGTTTTATTTGCTCTGCCCTGTCGATTCCATCCAGTTTTAAAGAATCAATTCTTTTTTTATGAAATTCATTTGCCTCTTCTTTTACTCTAAACAAGGCTTGTGTAATAGCCGGTGTTAACGTCTTTTCCATACACAATATCCCAATGCGTTTTGACCGCATATCTTCATCCATGAAAAAATCAAATTCAGTAAATTTATTTTGCATATAGATCACATATAACATACGGATATTAAGGAATCGTTAAATTTTATTAAAGTGAACTGGATACGTCTGTTGCCGGAATTTCAAAAATCATCGAACCTGTAATCCTGATTTTCATCGGTGTTACGGTCGGAACAATCGTTGCGGCAATCATGCTTCCAATCATGAAACTTTCAGATATTGCGGGTGCGATATAAAATTTACATCTCCTGCTGTAGTCTGTTTTCTATATATTTATTCAAGCTCAAATTGCTTGCCTGTGCCTCAAAATAGAGTTTTTCATGAATTTTCGGCTCAGTGCGAATTAAAATTTGTCCATTAAATTTGCCTTTATAGTCTGGTTCCGGAATTTGTTCCTTTTCTTTTTTTCTACGCACAATCTCTTCCACAACCAATTCCACAACCAATTCATGCAATTCCTCAGGTGAATCCGCCATGATGTGTAAATTTTTGAACTTTGGAATAATGGCCTTGTAAGCCTCTTCCCCATCCTCTCCGATTGGGACTACCAAGTAACTATAAGGACATTTTTTCATTGCAGGATTAGTTAATTTTTTTACGAGATTGCCGTGAACTGGAAATACAATTACTTCTCCATTTTTGTTTTTAAAAACATGATGACTTCCTCTTATTCGTTCCAATTCATAGCCAACAGAATTAAGAATTATTTTTATTTCGGCGAAACGAGATTCTTTACTGTTAAACAATTTCTCAATCCTCTTCTTTGTATTATTCACTACTTTATTAGTTAAATGATATCATTTTTGATAGCACCATGTCAACGGCATACTCCTAAAGCCACTTGAACCATACATGGCAGACATTAAATAATCGTTAAATTTTTGTTAAATATTTATAAAATTCTTTTTCCTCCCAAAATTTGACTACTTAAAAGTGTTTTGATAAAATGTTAATGTATTTACTAGGAAAGGGTCCGGCTGAATGTTTCGTCTTTCAGCAGAGCCCTTTTTGGATTGCGCTCAAGCTTATTCCTGAGGCAATTTATAAAGAAGATTTTCTCTCTTGCATGTTTTTTAAGCATACCCGAACATTCTTTTTCACATGGACTTAAAACCACATCGAGCTTATTTTTCAGATATAAGTAATTTACGAGAGAGTAAAAGTCTCCATCACTTGTAATGATAACGGCTTTGTTGTAACTATTAAAATCTATCATTGCCTGAAGGATCATGTCTCCATCGCAATTTCCTTTGATTTTTCCTGTTTTAGATATAGATACAGGTTTGAAAATCATTGTATATCCTACGCCTTGCAAAAATTCATATAATTTTAAATTTTTGCTTAAAAATCCTGTGAACCAATATATTTTCCTAACATTATATTTTTCTTTCAAGTAGATTTGTAACTTTTCATAATCAATTCTCCATCCTAGTCTCCATATTCCTAAAATCAGATTTTGCGCATCTATAAAAGCATAATTGTTCATAAAACTTTCATCAGAAATAAATTTCGTCAAAACCCTACCACCCCGACATTAAGGAATCGTTAAATTTTCTTAAAATATTTTTTATTCCCCACTTTTTAACTTATTTTGCTTTTTCAGTCCCAAAAAGTTCTCACTACTCGGCACAGGTTTACCGGTTTTCTTTTCTATGTCTTTTCTCGTGCGACCTGCAATCTTACCGCCTTCATGCGCATCTACATGCAGTTTTTTGAAACCGACGGAATCTCTCGTCTTGTGAAGTTCTGTTGTTGTTGCCTCCGCGAGCATCGGATTTTTGATTTCATCGAGTCTTTCCTTCCCGATTTTCGCCAACCAAAGCTTGAACGGTTCGGCTTTTGGCGATGGGATGGATTGGATGATGCGAAGGATGCCTTCTCTATTTGCACAATCGGTAAGGTATTTTTTTCCGTCCGCCGATGTTATTTTCAGTTGTACGATTTTTGCGTACAACTGACTATTTTCCTCTGCTTCAACTCGTCTTTTAAGATCACTCCAATACCTTCTAGAATTTGGACTATCCGTCAAAACTTCCACAACGTCCACAATCGAGAACCACCACTCCTTCTCGTGCCAAACCCTGCGGATAGCGCGATTTTCAAAGAGTGCAATTTCTTTATTTTCCATATATTTTTGGGTTAAAAATATGATTTCCAACCGACGCTAACATATGGGCATTAAGGAATCGTTAAATTTTCTTAAAATATTTCTAAAAAGATTTTTCTCCTGAAAATTTGACCATACAAAATTATTTTGATAAAATATATTCGTAACACACTCGACTAATAATACCTTGATGTTTCGTCTTCAAGGAGTATTAGTCATTTATATTCAATCTTGTTTCTCAAAGCACAAACAAATACTAACTCCCGCTTTAAAAGTTTTCTAACGAGAGAAGAACAATTCTGATGAGAAGGAGCCAAAACGGTCAAAAGTTTTCCGTTCTCTTTTAAATATTTGATCAAACAATAAAAATCTCCATCACCGGTAACAAGCAAAGCCTTATCGTAATGAGGAAAGTCTATCATTGCCTGAAGAATCATCTCTCCATCACAATTTCCCTTAACTTTGGAATCAACCTCTACCAAAGGCTTAAATACAATGATATACTCAGCCTTTTGCAAAAAATCATACATCCTCTGTTCTGTGGATTTATACCCCATAAACATATATGCTTTTTCAACATGATAATGTTCATGCAAGTAAATCCTGAATCTTATATAATCAACTTTCCAACCCAATCCACTAATGGCCATATACAAATTTTGCGCATCTATAAAAGCATAATTGTTCATAAAACTTTCATCAGAAATAAATTTCGTCAAAACCCTAGCACCCCGATATTAAATAATTATGAAATTTTCTTAAAATATTTATAAAAAGATTTTTGTGGAATTTGATTGAAATGTGCTGAATGAAGGCGTATTATATGGGTGTTCACGATGAGAGGCTACCCAAAGGTTTTCGTACCGCGGCAATGCCTCTTTTTTGTTTTACTTCTTTTCTAATTTTTCACGAGTGTTGTTGAGAAATAGGATATATTCATTAAATCCCCTAAGTAGAGATGAATATTTGTATTTATTTGGGATAATCAATTTATGCAATTTATTTTTATTCTTCAGATGTTTTATTAGACAATGGAAATCTCCATCACCACTTATTATTATAGCTTTACTGTAATTCCCGTATTCAATCATTGAGTGTAAAACCAATTCTGCGTCTACATTCCCTTTAACTTTTTCGTTCTTCGTTTTGAGTGTTGGTTTGAAAATTATAGTGTATCCAAGCTTTTTCAGATATTTATAAAGCCCTGTGTTTTCTTTCACAAAACCTATGAAAAAGATTTTAGATGTTATATTTCAATGAGTGTAGAGCAATAACATTAAATAATTGTGAAATTTTCTTAAAATATTTATAAAAAAGTATCCTCGAGGATGGTTTTTTATAAATAATCTTGAATTTTTTTTGCCATACAGCTATGATTAGAAATAGAAATCCCTTTATTTATAAATTAACTCATATCCTATGAAAAAAGGTTTCACGCTCATTGAGCTTTTGATTGTCATCGCGATAATCGGTATTTTAGCCGTCGCTTTCCTACCAAGCCTACTTGGCGCACCTTCAAAAGGAAGGGATACAACAAGAATCGAACAAGTGACTAAGATTCAGACATTTTTGGTTTCCAAGGCTTTAGTTAATCCTAGTGGTTTGCCAGTGAATGACTGTATCACTAAGCCACTTACTGTAGACGCTACAATAGGAGGGGTGATTTTAGCTAATCTTCCTGACTTTGGTGGTGTTTTCCCTGCTGATCCAAAACCTAATACAGCGGATGATAGTACTATTATTCCAACTTGTGATGGAAATTATGGTTATTTTAAGTTTGACTCTGGGAAAGGGTATACAGCTGGAGTTTATGCTGTAGTTGAAAATGCTGATAAAGCGAATATTTTGTGTGCTAGTATGGCCGCTAACACAACTCCAGTATTAACGCCTGGGGCGGTAACAGGAGTAGACGCTGATTCATTTGGCTGCTATTTGTCTTTGATTCAGTAATTCTGACTTTCATTTCAATGCAAAAAAAGGCTTCCTTCGGGAGGCCTTTTTTGGTGGCAAAAAATCACTCAAAATTATGTCAATTGAAAGTTTTGGGAAAAGTTGATTTTTTGGCTTTGGTTAATTGTTTTTAGGGTGTTTTTTGTGGTATATTTTTGAATTGGACAACCATTTTTCTATGAACCTCATTCGTATTAAAAAATTGGCTATAGAAAGCGCTATTTCAAAACGTATTTTTGAGAGGTTTTTGTCTGCGCTGGTTTTGATGTCTTTTGTAGGGGCACAAATACTCTCCGCGCCGGTGGCTTATGCCCTTACAAAGATAGATAAAGCGGATAAGCCTGAGTCGTTTGAAGATACTTATGATCTGATTACCGTGGTAGTGGATTCAGATATAGATAAAGATTTGAGTTCTTACGTGGGGCTCAAAAACAAATATCCGGACAAACTCAAGGAAAACACTTTGGGAGAAAGGATTGTTCGTTATGCAGAGGACATTCGCACAAGCAGTGACTATACCGATGTTCAGGTTTTGATTTTTGATAAGAACAAAGATACTGCCGTCAGCTTGAGCAATGCGCTTGAGAATCTGTATTTTAACGGCAATGGCGAAAAGAAAAACAGACTTGCCGGAGTAGTGCTTGTCGGAAATATTCCGCTTCCCGTTGTGAATAAAAACGGAGAAAAGTTTGTGAGTATGTATCCGTATACTGACTTTGAAAGTAAAACCTATAAGTACGATACGAAGACTTTGAATTTCGAATATAATGAGAATGTGACCTTCCCTAAGCCGGAAATCTGGGGTGGGGTAATCAAACCCGACACAACTGGAATCAAAGGCCAAGAGCAGATTGCAAACTTTTTCGATAAAAATCATCTCTATTATGCCGGTGTTCCCGAGTATGCGAATTTTGATAAGAAAATGCTTTATGGAGATTTGGTGCATGAAGAAGAATCTGTGAATAAAGATGTTTATGTTTCTTATTTGAAGTACTTGCAATATTGGGAAGATTTGGCGTATATGCGCTACAACAAGTATTGGGCGAAGGATCTTTCTGCGGAGGTAAATGCCGATTCCGGCACGGAAGAAGCTTTATTAAAAGAAATGAAAAAAACGGGAGAAATGAAGGATTTGCAAAAATCTGAGGATCTACTCGACAATTTGCCGGATATCTTATCCAAACAAGTTATTGATCAATTTCTTTTGCCGTATTTTAAAGTTGTCACCTCTTATGTCGGGCAAGCTAATGATTTTGTTGAGAATACAGGGCGATATGCATCGAAAGATGCTGACACAGTAGCGGTTCTTGTTTCCGCGAAAGATGAATATGCAAAAACATATCTTAAATCCGTAAATGACGCTCTTGAGAAAAAAGTGAATGAAATCGTGGAAAAAATTGAGAATCCTATTCCTCTTATTACACAGGTAAATCTTTCCGGAAAATTTGATTGGGAAGCCCTACCTGATATAAGTTTCTTGGTTTCAAACAGTAATTTTGCAATCGGTCTCGGCAAGGCGACTATAGACTATGGATATGAGCTGGATAATTATTCCGGCGACGGCGGCTCACATTTTTTGAATGGTATAAATTATAATTTAATAAACAGCGCCAAGCAGTGCGGAGTTTATTTGGGATCATACATCCCTGGAAGCAAAGACTATTCTATTTTGACCCGTTCAATAAGATCCGATGATCCTCTGACCGCTGTTCCTGTTCATACTTTTGGAATCAATACCAGGAGTCTTAACGTAAAAGAAGCGAAAGCTCTTACAAATGGCGAGGCTGTAAGTGGCGCTATAATAGCGGCAAATCCCGAGTATGGAATCCCCGCTTTCTCTCCAAATGCAAATTTTGCCGGAGCGGGTTACAAAAATCCTTTTTTTGGGCTTCTTCAGGAGGGAGATGTTATTACGAGGATAAATGGTAAAGAAATCGGAAACGAATATAGTGTCGAGCAGGCCGCTGAAGAATCTTTCGGTGCCGTTCAATCAGTTATAGAAGAGGCAAATAAGGGGCTTTCCAGCAAAGTGGCTGAGCTTGGATATAAATTATTACTACCTTCCACTGAAAAATTAACTGCAGGGAACGTTCAGTCGGCCGCCGGGAATATCAGTGTTGAGTTTTATCACAAAGGATCCAAGCAAACCAAGAATTTCACTTTTTCCGTATATGTTTCCGGAAGTGGTAATGCTAAGAAATATACGACTTCCGTCGGAAAACCTTATGGAGAGCCTCGTCTTTATGTCCTTCTTTCTGATTTGGGATTTACCGGAACTGTTCCTGGAACTGTTTTCGATGAATCTACTGCTGGAGCTATTTTTACTCTCTATGACACCCCTTCCACCTCAGACCTCGCATCAGGATGTACTATCACAAACACTTATAAAAACAGTGACAGATGTTTTTATCCTACGGCCGCTATACCTTTGCTGGATCCTGCCGGCAGCACCAGCCTTAAAACCGTGAATGGCAAACTAATGTTCCCTGAAAAATTCAATAAGGGGACTGAGTCAAACCACATGAATATTTTTCAACTTCCAGCCGGGTTTGATTTGCAAAATTCTGATTTGGATGAGAATTACCTAAACTCTTGTTTTGCTCCTTATCCTACGCTGGAAACGGTCAAGGGTTATGGCATTAGTGGTACAAAATTCGGATTTTATTATGAACTTTTAAATAATTTCAAAAAATTCCTTCAGCAAACCTCAAATAAAAATCCTGAAATTGCCCCGGGAAAAAAGGAAACATGGCTTAATCTAGGCAATCAAAATGCCGAGCAAATCATTTTGAATGATATTGTCGGACAAGTTATCACACTAAAAGATTTTTCCGATAGATATGGGCTTTTTGATGGAGCGGATAATAATGGGAATGGAGTTGCTGATTTTGAGATGCAGGATTTGGAGGATGAAGATGGAAAACCCGGACAGGATGGAGTAAAAGAAACTGTGGTTTTTGATTTTGATGAGGCGAAAAGTGACTATGGTATTTCAAGCAATAACCTTGCTGAAATTTCCAGAAGAATGCTTTCAAGAAATACTTCCTATACTATTCCGAAAGATGCGCCCGGAAATCAATACAAGGCTGACCTTGTTTTGGATGTTGCTGTTTCAACTTATAAAAATAAAGATAAATCCGACAAGAAAATATCAAGTGCTATTCTCCATAATGAACCAACAAATCATACTATTTCAAGCCAAGTGAATGCTCACGCTGTTTCCGATTTACCTATCGATAATCCTCGATATGTGGCTTTTTTGAGCCATCCTGTAGGAAAAGCTTTGGATGGAGAAATCCAAAAGATTCTTTATCCGAATGTTTTCGACTCTTCAAATATTGCACAAATAAAAGTCCAACTTGATAAAATAGCATGGCAAATAGCGGCAATTCCCGGAGCTGAAGTTTTGATAGGAGGCAATAAAGATTTGGTTGCTATACGTGATGAAGTCTATAAAAAATATTTGGAACCTGTCGTTAATGCGAAAAAAGATGACAGTCCTGATGGATTTGCGTTGAATGCCGCATTCGATGAAAAGATTTATGATGCGCTTTCATGGAGAGAGCTTAGCATGGATGAAAAACACGACTATGTCCTTTCAAAATATCTCAATCCTGATAAAGATGCTTATGTCGGAGATAGTACAAATGGATATGAGGCGGCGTACTTTGTCCTTAATGGAGAGAAAGATTCTTTCAAAACAAATTTCAATTCGAAAGGCAGTATAGTGAAAATGCCTGATGGCGGATATGAAATAGGCAGTAGCGACAGTTCGGATGCTGAAGCAGGGGACAATGCTGGTGGCGGGGCAGGGGCTGAAAAACCTGAAGAGGAAGATAAAGAGGCTAAATATGAATTTGTTGATTTGAAAGATTTCTTGAAAGATGTTGATAAATTTTTGAAGTATTTCAAGTCTAAGCCTGATTTCAAACCTGTTTGTGTAAATCCAAATCCTCTTTTTGCGGAGGAGAAAGAGGAAGAAAAGGAAACCGGAGAAAAGAGTGTTCCACCTCCAGAGAATGAAGAATTTTCGGATGCGGTTTCTTTGGAGATAGTCTTAGATTCCACCGTACTCGTCTCAAACGGCCAGTCTAAGACCAAAGCGACCATCGTGTTTAAAGATAAGGATGGTAAAAAAATAAATACATACGCAAGAGCTACAATCAATATCGATGATAAAATTTCCGTTGATCCAAAAATTGATGAGTTCCAAAATGTAGACGGAATTCAGATTGCTTCTTTTGAAGGATCTGTGAGTTTTGATATTTATTCAAAAAATTCGGCAGGATCATCCACTATTTCCGCTTATTTGATTGATGATGATTTTGGAAAAGTAAGTGGCACGGAAACCGCGAAAATAATAAATCTTGTCGAAAATGTGAATCTTACGCTTGTCGCTACGAAATATTCAATAAAGGCTCAATTAACAAGAGATGGAGAAGTTGTTGCTGGATATAGCGGACCTATTGAATTTAAGATTTTAAATTCTGCATTGGGACAATTTGTTCCTTCCGCTCCTGTAAAAATGCTAAATGGAAGTGCCACAGAGGCTGTATTCCAGCCTTATAGTACGGCTAGCGGTAACATAGAAATTTATGTGAATGTTCCCGGTTTTGCTTCAAGTTCCGTAATCCTTAATATCCCAAAAACTCAGGAACAAGCCAAGAAAGAAGAAGAGCAAAAAGATACTTCTTACAAATATAATTATGATAAGGTTGCAGGATTCAATACGAAATCTTTGTATGTTTCACTTTTAGGAGAAGATTTTGGAAATCCTGATACCGATAAAAATCTCGCGCAGGCGTTCTTGCAGAATGGCTATGTTCAGGCTGTTTCGGCTGACACTCAAATCCCAAGCGGAACAAAAAAACTTGTTTCGATTGATGGATATGGAAAAATTGATGTTTTGTCGACAGATATAATGGCGAAAGTTTTGCCTACAGGTGACTCATCGGAAAATGCGCAGAAAATTTCGTTCGAAGATGTAAATACAAAAGATGTTTTAGCTGAGGCCAGCGTAAAAATGGCAGACAGTGTAAAAATTGATGTAAAAATGTTGGCTGATGATCCGGATTACAATGTAGAAGAAAAATCCGATGGATTTTATTTGAACAAAGGACTTGAAACGAAAATAAAAATTTCCACAAATGGAAAAATTTCAATAAATGACAGTTCTTTCGCACTTAGACTTCCTGAGAAAGATGATGCTTTTGATGTTTATGAATTTGCCTTGGTTGTAACAAAAGATTCACAAGATTTTGCGTTTATTATGTTTAACGGAAAGAAAGAGGTAAAATTTAATCTTCTTTCTTCGGATAAAAAATATGATTTTGCCCAGTTCTTCTCCCGCGCTGACACAAGCGAACCTAAGGGCTTATACCTCTTGGATAAGGATTCTTTGGCGCCTTCTTTCTCCGAAAATGAAGGCACAGGATTTAAGTATGAAGATAAACATATGCTTTTCTTCGCGGCCGGAAATTCTGTCGGAGAATCGAGCATTCCTTATGGATCCGAGTATGGAATTATTTATGGAGATCCAAATATTCGAGTCGGAAAAAACTGGCTGGAAAGTTTGGTCAGCAAGTTTAGCGGATACACAAAAGATATCGGCTCTCCCCTTTTCCAAGGAGACAGTGAAATTTATAAACTGATAAATTTTGATTTCAACGGTGACGGCAAAGATGACATTTTATTGGCTTATGAAGATGGACTTGTAAGACTTTTGGAATACGAGGGCGGACATAAAAAATTCAAAGATAAGGGATATATTTTAAATGTTACAGGTGGAATTTATAGTGCCGCGAAGGTGGATTACAACAATGACGGATATGATGATCTTGTGGTGGGGACTAAGGAACCATGTAAGACTACGGAAAAATGTGTTTCGTTATTTGCCAATAACGCTATGACTTTAGAGAGAAAACCTTTGAACTTGAATGTTGACGGAAAGGTTTATGAGATGAAGGGGTACGACATGAATAAAGACGGATGTGATGATCTCGTTACCACTGATTCTGCCGCGAATGTTCGAGTGTTTTACAATAAAAATGATGGCAAATCCTGCCTTGGACTCGAAACAAATTATGGAAATTCTTTCAATTTTGGATATGGGCTAAATGCGGATACAGACATGAAAAATAATCTTTTCTTGTATCTGCCCGGAATGGAAGACATTAAGGCCGATCCTAATAAAAACAATCAAGATTTCGTAGAATTCGGCACCCTTGGTGATGAGGACTTTAAAAAGAATAATAAGCAATATAAGTTCATGCCTTTGTCGAAAATTCTTGGATTGGGATCTTCGACAAAAACCGCTTTGGATATAAATGGAAATACGGTGGCGGCCGGCGATAAGATAGAATTTACCATTACTCTGAAAAATCAATCCGGAGTGAATTTGAGTGGAATTATGCTGGCGGATGTGACTCCTTCCACGATGACTATTCAGGAAGACAGTTTGAAATGTGGTGATGAAAATTGTACGGACAAACTTGAGTGGATAGATTCCGGAATGAGTTTGAGGGGTAAGATAATAAAAAATATTTCAATTCCTGTGAATGGCAAGCGTACAATAAAATATACTTCTACGATCGATTCAATTCCGTCTATAAAATTTGATATCGGATATGATTTTGGCGGATATGAAAAAGATATTTATCCGGATATCAGAGTTCGTCCAAGCGTAAATCCCGAAGCCACTCTAATTTATCTTTATTCGACCGGAATCGGAGATAGCTATGTGAACTATAAAAAGAAAATAGCAGAAAGTCCAAAGAAAGGGCTTTCTGATGAGTATGATAAAGAATTTAAAAAGAATGGGCTTCCTTCTCCGCAAGAGCTTTTGTCGACGATAGGAGTGAGTGGCGTGCCGAAGGGGGTGCAAAAATCTATGGGAGGACTTATAAAGTCTTTCTTTAAGGATGATAATAATAACGGATGCCCCGACAGCTGGGAGTTTTTTGGGAAAGCTCTGTCTCTGACGGATGAAGATATAGGGAATATGGCTGATGCTGTTTATGATGGAATTAAGACCGTTAGTGATCTCAAGTGTAGTGGTGGTGGATGTTTGCCTATTCCTTATAATCGCGCTTTCTTGGTTCCTGATGATCCTACTCCCGGATATGCCGTAGTTGCTTTTGGTACACCGAACCCGCCTTATGTCTCGTTTTTCTATCCATCTAATTCAGTTTCTTCTGTCCGGTTATACATTTCCCCTACTTTAACGATGGGGCTTGGAACAGCCATTTGCTTAGGGCCTAATGGTAATGTTGGCATGTGTTTTGCCACGGCTGTCCCTCCGAGTTTGCTTGGAGGATGTCCGGATTTTCTTGGAGAGATAAATGACGCAATCGCAAAGGCTAAAGATGTAACCGCCGACCCTGATATAGGAACTTCGACCGTAACTTCAAATGGAGCCGAATCAACAGGTAGCGATGCTATCAATGGTGGAGATAGTTATTCATCCACTTCCTTGCCTTTTTCGGCGGCTGATAAAGTAAATATACGAGTTCCCGGCTTTCCAAGTGTCCTTACAAATTGGTTGGATAAGGAAGCTGATGAAATTTATAACAAACTTCTGGATTTTCCGGATATATATTTAATCATTCCTGATTTTGGACAATTGGGGGCAAAATTTGCCTCGGCAGGAAAAAATTTCAAGAAGATGAAAAGTATCAATGATTTCATGAGAGCTATAAATTCAATTCCTTTTGTTCAAATCGAGGGCAAGGAAATTCTTATAAAAGTTCCAGCGATTACGCAGTCTGAGATTGAGAAATTCAAGAGGCAGGCTTCTCTATGGGTTGACTATGAAGCCTCCGAACTTGATAGAATAGCGGAATATTGGAAATGTGATGAGAATAATTATCGAAAGACTCTTTGCGACAAAATAACCGTAAATTTGGGAAGTTATATAACTTCCATAAAAACTTTGATGGATAAACTTGATAAGATTGCGAAGTTGCCATCCGAGATTTTGAAACTAAGAAGTCTTGAAGCGAAATATGCGACACAGATTATTTGTTATATGGACGCCATAATGCAGTTTATGGGCGGATATATAAAACGTCAGAATAAGATTGCTCAGTCATGGATGAAAGCTGTAAATGATGCGATAAAAACCTTTAAGGATTGGCGTGCTATTTTGAATCTTTCGGTCGATTACGAAAAATCATGTAATGAATGTAATAAGAGTGATAGAACCAGCAAATTGGGAATACTTTTAAGCATTTTTGTGACCATTCCTGATCCTCCTATAGTTCCTCTGCCAAAATGGCCGGATATCATTTTTGATATTTCTCAAATAAAAACAGGTGTGCATATAGTTTGGCCGGATATTGTGTTTAAGCCTGAGCCGATAAATTTACCGACTCTTCCTACGATAACTTTCCCTGAGATTCTTCCGGATGATTACACCCTTAATGTTGAGGATATTTTTGGAGATACGAAATTTGATCTTCCGGATTGGATTAAAAATTTCCCTGAGTTTGTCATGCCGGATTTGCCAGATCTTCCAAACCTAGCATTTCCGAATTTGCCGGATTTGCCCCGTCCTCCAAGAATTCCTGCATTACCAAAGGAGGTTGCGGAGATAACAACAAGTCTTAAAAAAGTCATAAAGATTCTTTGTCTTTTGAAAAAAGGTCTTTTCACTATTCCAGAGAAAACTCTTGCTACAGAAATAGAGACCTTAACTCAGCCTTCCGCTCAAGCTATTTTGCCTTTCATAAAGCAATTTGGCGTGCAAATGCCGGCTATTCAATATGATTTTCCAGCCGATCAAATAAGAGTGGATGCGAAATTGAATTTTGGAGTTGATACCAGTTTTATTTATTACATTGCGAAACTTGGAGCTGATAAGCTAAATAAACAAACTAAGAAATTTATCGATAATATAAATGAATATACAGGTCTTTCATTCCAGACCGCAGTAAACAATCTTGTTAATATGCTAGCTGAGATCGCGAGAGAAAATTTGAAGAAAGCGGCAGAGTATGCAGAAGAACAGGTGAAAGCCGGAGTCGATGCGACGACAGAGGCTGTAAAAGACGCCACAGAGGCCGTGAAAGATGAGATCCCTCAGCAAAACCCTGACAACAAACAAGGTGCTATTCCTGCAGTTTTTGTTCAACTAAATGATGAACTTAGCAATTTCAGCAATGCGATGGAGGAATATGTTTCTTCTCTTGATCTGGACAAAGATTATCCTGAGAAATTTTATCTCACAGCTACGGAATCAGTTTTAGAAAAAGATGACCCAATCCTAAACAGAAAACTTTCGGACATAAAAGATTTGGATATGGGAGACTTGGCAGAGTTCCCTGAAATGGGAAAAATGTATGCTGTGAGAAACAGTATGTTGGCTTACGCAAACGATGTAAATCAATCCAATGACGTACTTTCCAAGATAAAAAATTATGATGATTTTGTGAAATTTGTGGCCGAAAATAACAAAGAAAAAAATCTGTTTGTAGAAAATACCGTACAAAAAATAGATATCTCTACAAAAACCGAAGAAATAAAAGGATCTCTTTTTAGTGATGAAATAAAAGAAAGAATGATAGCCTACGCTCCTTCAGATATTTCCGAAATTAAAGATTCAGATGTTGGAGGCGGTGGAGATTCTCCGGGTGCGCCAAAGGGATTGTATGTAGTTGCTGACGGAAAGAATGAAAGTATTTTGAAGTACACTTCAGAGCTTGGAAGTGCTGTAAATACTCTTTTCATGGACGTCGATGGTGACAATGACAAGGATATTGTTTTCTCAATGGGCGGAGAGGTTTACTTAAAAATAAACTTTAAAGAGACTCCTAATTCCAAGAAAGGTGACACTTATATTTCCACATCAAATAGCGGTGTTTCGGATTATGTTTTGAAAGATGGAGTGAATTTTACTTCTTACTATCCAATGTATGAAGCTCCTTTATGTGCGGACAAAGATCCACCATTGCCTGCTATATCTCAAACAACTTTTTATGTTCCGATATTCCGGAGTTTTGTTCTTGATGCCGGAAATTCTTTTGATGCGGAAGGCCCAATCATGGAATATTCGATAGAGATGTTACCTTTCGAAAATGGAAAGAAAAAAGTCACGGAATTTTCGAAATTGATATGGAGTGATTTAAATTTGTCCGTTGATGAAAATGGAGATGGTAATACGCAAAACGACAAGAGTAACCCGAAATTCAATATCGGACCTTTTATAAATGCTGGAGACATTGGACTTCATGAGGCTATTCTCAATGTCACAGATGCGTCCGGAAATTCTTCAGCCCAAAAGATTACAATAAATGTTTTTGCTCCAAAAATTTCTCTCGACGCGCCTCTTGAAAGAACACCTGTGGCTTCCGGAAAAGTCGATCCTGCTTTGGCGGGATTCCCTTTCAGCCTCATGCGTGAGCGATATGTTTACAGGGCAACAGGTGGAAATCTTACACTTGTTCCTAAGCTTGAAAAAATAAAGACACCTTCTGCTCAAAAAGACGGAACTTATCTGACAAGCAATGACGGAACTTATACAATTACAGATTTTGATACTGATGATTTCATGCTGATTGAAGATGAAAATGGAAAATTTATTGCAAAAATAAATCCGAAAACCGGAAATATCGGAGAAGTTGCCGACGGATATTCTATAAAAGTAAATGCTGCTGACAAATCGAACACCACTCCCACAAACCTGACAATAGTTGATAAAAACGGATACATCGAAGTGACCGTTTATGTTGTTGGGGACACGAACACCGATATAAATTCTTCTGATTCTTATGGAACGAATATAATAGATTTGGATCCTAATGACGGAATTGAAGTGCAAATTTTGCCATCCAGTGACAAATATAATCCAGGCGGTGCGATCATTATTGATGAAAAAAATGATATAGTTTTTGGCGCCATTGAGCCTTCCGGAAATATTACGATTTTTGACAGCAAGCTTAAGACTGCAAAAAAAGATAATGATTATGAAAAGGATCCTCTTGTTATAAACTTTAGCGTTGATGGAAAAGTTGTTGCGGAGATGCATATTAATGCAAATTCTTCCGCTAAAGTTGTCGGTCCAAAAGATGTTCCGATTTCAAATGCTTCAAGTGCGGAGACTCTCAGCAAATCTGCGGATTATATAGTCTCTCATTTTGCAGACTTTGGTACTCTGTCCCCTGCTTTAAAGAAAATTGCGGCGGATCTTTATGAAAAAGGTATTATCGAAGGTATAAAAGTCGGAGATGAAATTTATTTGAAACCTGAGGATCTTGTTACAAGAAGTCAGTTTGTAAAAATTCTTTTGAAGATGCTTTGTATAGAGCCTAGACCTGCGGCGTATCAGCCTTATACTAAAGATGAGGCTGGCGGCGGATTTTCGGATATTCAGTTCAAACAACCTTTGGATTGGTTCTATGCCTATATCAAGGAGGCGGCGTTGAGAGAGCTGGTCAACGGATATCGAGGTGAGACTGATGCCAATAATTTACATCCTTTCAAGCCTGACAATACAATTAATTTGGCCGAAGCTGTTAAAATTATTCTTGGAGCGTTGCAGATGCAGACCGTGATAAATGTGGATAGCGTTCAGATTGGAGTTCCTTGGTATGTAAATTTTGTACAAGCCGCGCAGAACCTTACAAAATACGTGTCGAAAGGAAAAGCTATAAAAAATAATTTCATTATTACCGCTGAAGAGGCCGAGACTCCGGAAAAGGCTATGATTCGTGAAGCATTGTTTGTTCTTGCGGGCAGAGTACTTGATATTTATAACTGTTTCGAAGATCCGACCGTCGAGAAGATGACTCCCGGGAAAAATGAAGATGGTAGCATCTCCGTAGAACAAAAAGATAGTGATGGCGGAGGGCTTGATGATGCTGGGGAATTAAAGAACGGTACTGATATTTTTGATCCGAATGATGATAAGACTTCCGGCACTCCTTTGGAATTCACGCAGAAGGAATCATTCCCGGGGGTATACATAGTGCCCGGAGAATGCAATACTTGCCCTTGTAAAGCGACTATTTCAAACAGCGATAATATTATCCCAACTGATAAATTTTTTACTATTATCTCTACGAAAGATGATAGTTATATTTTCTCTAAGAGTAATGTAATTGATGTTGTAAAATAAAATTATGAAAAAGATCTCACTCCTCATTTCAGTTCTTATCCTCAGCATTTTTATGTCGAATGTTTCTTTCGCGAAAACAGATTTTCCTCCGGAACTTACGAACATGAAAAAAACGCTTGAGACTTCTCTAAAATCCGCTCCCCTTAGCGAATGTAGACAAAGACTTACCCCAATATATGACATTGATACTTTGGAATTTTTAAAATTTCTTGAAACAAATTTTCAAAATAAAAGTGCAGACACGACACTTTTGAATACAGCTATCGCAAAATATATGTCGTATAAAAAGAGGCTTAATAGGGTTTTTGGAATGGTAACTTTGAATTCAAATGTTTTGGGAAATATGCAAAGCACTGAGTACACCAACTATGTAAAATGCCGTGAAATTATGGACATGTATGTTTCTTTGGCCAAGCAAAAACTTATGAATTATATGAAGAGTAACAGCGTCCAGAAAAAGGCGACGATGCTAGTCGAGAAGTACAAGGGCATCGGCAATAAACTGAGAGATCTCAATGATGCGATTGCGCAGATGTATGGATATTTCGCTACATTCAAAAATAAATCACCCGGATTTTTAAATAAATGCGTCACAAATTAAAATGAAATTTAAAAGTATAATAATCAGTTTTGTTTCAGCTCTTATCACCATTTTCTTGGTAAGTGGAAGTTATACAATTTATGCCAAAACCACCAAACCCAATTACTATACTTTTAAAAATCCAAGTTCGATTTTGACTATTGTAAAAGCGCAATATCACAAATCGATGAACGATTATTTCAACGATAAACTTTCAATGCTCATAGATTTGATTGATAAAGGTGACGATTTTTATAAAAGCGTTGATTTTAATTCTCCGAAAGATGCGACATTATCAAATTACGCAGTTAAATGCGGAGAAAAGAATGTGAGCACTTATTGTGTTTCGATGGCGGCAATGGATATTTATTTGGCTTATGTGGACACTCTAAATAAAATGAAAGGATATTTGCCGATGGAAAATCTTCCGAAAAATCCGACTGCTGACAATCTTTTAGGTCAAAAAAGTACACGAGATTTGGATATCGATAAAGAATACGGGGAAGCCAAAATCACGATGGAAGCTACCGTTTCGGCTTACGATGAATTCAGGATGGCTTATCCTGTTCACAAAAAATACGTTACCACTTTAAAAGGAATTCTGAAGTATAGAACCGCTTTGGAAAAAATAAGGAATCAAGTTCTTAGATTTCCGGGGAAATTTATTGACGCCACTTCGGCAGAATGTAAATAAATATGAAAAAAATATTGCCAATCATTATAGGAATTGTTTCGGGACTGATAATCTCCTTTGCAGGCGTGCATTTGTATAAACTAAATGTCGCACATGGTGAGTTAAACTGGTGGAATCAAACAGTCGCTTTTTCTGATTCACTTGCGTGGAAAGATGTTTTTGGACCTTTTGGCAAAGGTAAAGATTTATATACTTTGGTTTACGTAAAACGTTTTGTTGTTCCGGAAAAAAATGCTTTGAAAGATATTGCAAAAAATTACGGACTAACAATCACTGAAGCAAAAAGTGTTGCGGGAGGTAGCATCATTCCTCTTTTAAATTCTGCTTACAACAAGACTCCGAATATGACTCAGGAACGAGCGTTGAGTATAATGCAGGAAGTAAAGGAGTCTTACGAAATGTTAAGTGAAGCTTATGCTCTTCAACAAGAGGCTGACACTTCTATCGCTCCAAGTGAAATTTTTGCGAACAATGATCTGATTGATTCCGGTTTTGATTTGATTTATGACCTTTCTAAAATTGAGGAGGCTTTGTTTGTATCTGTTACTGAAAATACTATAGGCAAACCTTATGTTGACGGCCCAACGACTCCTTATCCTCCGACTCAAAGTAAAAAAACGACAGAAAACTATATAGCCAGTGGAGTTGATTATATTTCCGGATATCAAGTGGATTTCAAGAAGAATCTTGAGGCTGCTTCGGGGGGAGGTGGCAATGCTGGTAGTACTAACAATACCGATAATGCTGCTAAAAGCGGCGAAGCCACAATGCCTTTAGGCGATAAAAAAGCCACAGCGGATGTTCTTGCAAAAGATGAATGTATAACGCCGGATTCAGTCTCTTCCGCGTTGGATAATTATGAAAAAGAATCTAAAGATAAAGCTTCAGGTGGTGACAATTCTGGCACTGCACCTAATGGTGGAGGGGCAAATTCCTCTGGTGGAGGGGATGGCGGTAGCAACGGAGGTAATGGCGGAGGTAATCAACCACCTCCTGATGAAGGCGATGAACCTGGAGAGGTTGCTCCGGCACCAAAAGACGATTGGGCAAAAGCTTGGTGTCCTGAAGATCCAAATGTTCCGAGTGGTGGAGATTCTTACGGTGGACTTGGAACCACTTTCGGAGATGCCGGATATACAAGCCTTGGTGACGTAGGTAATTCACTTTTAGATAATTCTTCCAGCACTTTGACAGGAGCTGGTGCAGGATTTGCATCAAAGACTTTCTCGGCTCAGGCATCTGTTTGCGTCACGATAAAGCTTATAAGTAAGACTCTTTCCAGCTATTATCCCGGCAAAGGTTGTGTTCTTTGCGAAGTTAAAAAGATAAATGATGAACTTAAGAAAACATTAGATCATTCTCTTATTCCGAATAAATCCACAGGTAATTATATGGAAAGTGCGAAGTGTAAAAGCGCATTGGAAGCTTCTTCCCTTTTCGATATGAAATTTGTGATCATGAAAGCCCCTATTCCCACCTCTTCAAGCAATGATCTTATTTTAGGGAAAAATATTTTTGAAAGTTGGAAAAAATTTACAGATAGATACCAACCACTTTTGTTTAATTATTTGAAAGTTGAGGACGTCACAAGATTTCAGCTTGAGAATGCTCCTTCATCAATTACACAAGACAAGGTTTTCGCTGATATACAGAAAGAATTAGCAATTGGCACGGCTAAAGCGAAAGAGGAAATCAATGATATAGAAATGTCTGAAGCGGCTACAAATACAGCTATGTATGCTCAGACACTTATAAGAGAATTGGAATTTATGACACAAACATTTGAAAATTATAAAGATTTATTTGAACAAACCAATACCGTATGCCAAGAATGGGGCAAGAAGCCTACTATAAAATAAGGAATTGCGCTGTATTATGCGTAGTTGTGCTAAATGTGCTGTGTAGCGGTACTGCGGCATACGCGGAAGACAAGACGGATTTAAAGCCTACAGAAGGCGGAAATTTTGCTCCAGCAAAATGTTTAGCAAAAGGAAATTTGGATTTTGTAACTTTCCTTAGGGCTTCAATTTTTGCCGATGGTCTTGCTGGCGGCGTGATGGAATTGTGGTATGATGTTTTGTATAGAAATAAATGTCAAACAGCTGACATTTCCAGTCTTGTAAATCAAAGAGATAAGATGAGAACTTACATCCGAGATGCCTTCTTAACATGTAATACCGCAAAACTTCCAAATTTGAAAAGAGGCTACAATGAGCTTGGGGCTGAGCTTTATTACGTAAGAAACCTTGTAAACAAAAAAATCGCCGCAAATTTGCCTTACGATATTTTGAGCACAAGAATGGCGCAAAATCCGGATGAATTGTTTTATCCCCGAGAGAAATTATACGCCGAAATGAAAGAGAAATATCAAGTCAGTGGAGTTATGTCGAGCCAAGATTTTGAGAAAATGTTTGCGAAATTTGAGACTAAATATATGACCCGAAAAACATCTTACATAATATGTGAAAATTCTGCATGGGAAGGCGTTTCGAAAAAATGGAATGAATTTCTAAGTACTTTGTTTGGAATAGCTCCGGCCGTGAAAAGTATCAAAAAAGAAACGGTTCAAAATGCTGAGAGAATAGTCGAATCAGCTACGAATCAAAGCTTGACAGCATATCTTTCCGGGATTGTAGCTGTGAACATCAATAAATTGGACGCAAAGGAGGGCACACGTAGGATAGTGGATAGACTTGTTCAATCCGCTCCAAAAGGCCGTGGGGTGACAGCTGAAGACGTTACAGACGCTATAGCGGAAACAGACAAGGCTTACGATATTGATCTTCTTAGACAGGAGCTTTCGTCTCAATTTTATGTGAACTATAAAGAGGTCAGCGATAGTAGTACGGCTATATTCATGCAAAGTCTTTCTAATCTTAACGCCTCTCTCAAAGATAGTTTGACTCCTCTGAGCAATCTTCTTGGATGCACAAAAATTGTAAATAGCAAACAGTGTCCCGCTACGGAATAATCTTTTTATAAACAAAAACCCTTTAGGTATTAAAGGGTTTTTTGGGCTTTTCTAGGTTTTGTTTAGTTCGCGGGCAACGAACTAAAGGGCATTGAAGATTTTTAAAATAATAAGGCTAATCACTTTATCTTTTATTCCTTCATTTTCTCTTATTCCGTTCAATTCTAGCGTTATGTCCGATATCTCGCAGAAACAGTATGGGCACGACATCGAGTGACTCGACATTGATTTTCCGCATGATAGACAGTTTATGATCATTTTCTTTGCTTTAGATTACGAAATAGTGCCCGTCTTCGCTTTCCTCGACCCTTACCTCTTCTTTTACCACTTCTGCGGCCTTGTGCTCTTTTTTCGGTTTCTTCATCATCCTTTCCTCAATAAATTCTTCCACGTCACTCTTTTTTATTCGATATACTCTTCCTAACTTTATTCCATTCAACTTTCCCTCTTTCAGGAATTTTAATATTGTGAATGGGTGTACTTGGAGGATTTGTGCTACCTGATCTGTTGTGAGAAATTTTTCTTCCATGTGGTAAATTTTAGTGAACTTTATTAAATTTTATTAAAGTTTATTAAATTTTACCATTTTTGGGGAAACTTTACAATATCCTCCTTGTTTTTAAGTAGCTTTTCTAGGGCGACCCAAATTTAACACACTCTTTTTAACTTTTCAATAGTTTTTTTAACTTTTCCCTATTTAGTTAAACTTTAGGCAATTTTGTTTACATATACCCAATCTATTATAACTCAAAAGCTTAGCCAATTTTAACTAAACCCATTAAACTTTATTAAACTTAATTAAATTCCATTAAAGTTTATTAAACTATTTTAAATTTATTGCATAATTTTCTTTAGCCACATTCCGGTATAAGAGGTTTTTGATTTTATTACTTCTTCCGGTGTTCCTTCTGCACTTATTTCTCCACCACCTTCTCCGCCTTCCGGTCCTAAGTCTATTATGTAGTCTACTGATTTTATAACGTCCAGATTATGTTCGATAACAAGAACCGTATTCCCCTTCTCTACAAGTTTCTGTAGCACATCTAGAAGTTTCCTAACATCATCGAAATGTAGGCCTGTTGTAGGCTCATCTAAGACGTATATTGTTTTTCCGGTTGAGCGTTTTGATAGCTCTGTAGCCAATTTTATACGTTGGGCTTCACCTCCAGATAGAGTTGTTGCGGATTGGCCAAGGTGGATATAGCTTAATCCAACCTCGCATAATGTTTTTAGCTTTGATTTTACGGCTGGGATTGCGTTGAAAAACTCCAATGCTTCCTCTGCTGTCATTTCCAGCACTTCATATATGTTTTTGCCTCTGTATCTTACTTCCAATGCTTCTTCGTTGTATCTTTTTCCCTTACAAGTCTCACATGACACATAAACGTCCGGCAAAAAGTGCATTTCGATCTTTTTTATACCGTCTCCGCTACAAGCCTCACATCTTCCACCCTTAACATTGAAGCTAAAACGACCTGATTTATACCCTCTTAGCTTTGCTTCCGGCGTTTGAGAGAATAAGTCACGGATATCAGTGAAAACTCCTGTATAGGTCGCTGGATTTGATCTTGGCGTGCGTCCTATCGGAGATTGATCTATATTTATTATTTTATCCAAATGTTCCAGTCCTTTTATTTCTTTGTGCTCCCCTGGAAAGGCTTTTGATCCATATAGATTTTTTGCAACCACTCTTACAAGAATATCATTTATCAGTGTTGATTTTCCGGATCCTGAAACTCCGGTAACTCCTATAAATGTTCCTAGTGGGAATTTTGCAGTTATATTTTTGAGATTATGTTCGGTCGCTCCCGACAATATCAATGATTTTCCGTTTCCTTTTCTTCTTTTTGCCGGAATCTCTATTTTCGTCTTACCTGAGAGGTATTTTCCGGTCAAAGAATTTGGATTTTTCATAATTTCTTCCGGAGTTCCTTGCGCCACTACATTTCCTCCGTGTTTTCCTGCGCCGGGCCCGATGTCTAGGATAAAATCCGAAGCGAGCATTGTGTCGATGTCGTGTTCGACCACTATTACCGTATTTCCCAATTCTTTTAGCGAGATTAGCGTTTTAATAAGCTTGTCGTTGTCGTTTTGGTGCAAACCGATACTCGGTTCATCCAGAACATAAATAACGCCCGAGAGCTTCGATCCTATCTGCGTCGCCAGTCTGATTCTTTGTGCTTCACCTCCCGAAAGCGTGTTTGCGGCTCTATCAAGAGTAAGATATGCAAGTCCGACATTCTCCAAGAAATAAAGTCTGTTTTTGACTTCTTGAAAAATCTGTCGTGCTATCTCCTGCTTCATAGGGCTCAGAGACAATGTGTTAAAGAAGGTTATGGCTTTCATTACAGAAAATTCCGTGATGTCTATGATTGAAAATTTATCTATTTTTACAGCCAAAATTTCCGGTTTTAGACGCTTTCCCAAACATGAAGGACATTTTAGGATTCTCATATAATCTTCTATTTTTTTCCTTACATATTCGGATTCTGTTTCCAAAAATCTTCTTTCAAGGTTTGGAATTACTCCTTCGAATGAAGTTTCGTATTCTCCTTTGAATTTACTTGTCGTTTCCACATCATCGTTTTCTTCATCATCTACATGCCCTATTGTTACCGTGTATTTTTTGTCTTTATCTCCGTACAAAACGATATCCATTGCTTTTTGAGAAAGATTTTTTACGGCTGTGTTCATCGAAAATCCGTTTGCTTTAGCCACTTTATCCAATATTTTGTTATACCATGTCAAATGTGATGTAGTCGCAGACCATGGCATGATTGCGCCTTCCGCTAATGTCAATTTTTTGTTTGGGATAAGCAAATCCGGATCAATTTCGAGTTTTGTACCGAGTCCGTGGCATTCTTCACAAGCTCCATGCGGACTATTGAATGAAAAACTTCGCGGAGAGATTTCCGGGACATTTATGTGACATGTCGGGCAGGCAAAGTGCTCAGAATATACTTTTTCTTTCCCCGTGTCGTGATTTAGTATTGATACAAGCCCTTCCCCGTTCTTTAGCGCCGTTTCGATGGAATCCGCCAAACGTGTCCTATTTGGATTCGGCAAATCTATTTCTTGTCCTGATGAAAGTTTTTGTACTTTTTTCTTCATATCTTTGACCACAAGCCTATCTACAACGATTTCAATGTTATGTTTTTTATTTTCATCCATTTCGGGCACCTCAAGAATTGAGCAAACTTCTCCATCCACCCTAACCCTCACAAATCCTTCTTTTTTGGCTTTATCAAGAGCTTTTATGTGCTGGCCCTTTTTGTCACGAATGATGGGAGAAAGTACGAGTATTTTTGTGTCTTCCGGCATAGAAATAACTTCTTCCATGATTTGTTGAGGAGTTTGTTTTTCGATCGGTTTTGCGCAAACCGGACAATGCGGCGTTCCAACTTTCGCAAACAGAAGCCTCAAAAAGTCATAAATTTCGGTCACCGTTCCGACCGTCGATCTTGGATTTCTTGGCGCGCTTTTTTGATCAATTGAAATTGCAGGAGAAAGTCCTTCTATAGAATCCACATCCGGTTTTTCCATCAATTGTAGGAAATTTCTTGCGTATGTTGAGAGACTTTCCACGTATCTTCTTTGTCCTTCCGCGTAGATTGTGTCGAATGCCAAAGATGACTTACCTGAGCCTGAAAGCCCTGTAATAACAGTGAATTTATCGCGTGGAATTTCCACATTTATATTCTTCAAATTGTGCAACCTTGCACCCTTAACTATAATCTTATCGTTTGGCATGAAATTTTTTGATTTACGCAAGCGGAGATTCTAGCATGCTTTTTTGGAATGTTCAAGCTTTTGGGGTGAAAAAGATTTCGTACGATTTGCTGAGATTTGTTGAGGGTTGTTGAGATTTGTTGCTTGGATTGTTTGGAGAAGGATGACAATGCTGTCGGTATCCCATGCAAGGGTAGTTGCTTGGATTGTTTGGAGAAGGATGAAATAGTGACTTACAAGATTTTTTGTTTTAATGAAAATAATGTAAAGTCCATCCCTGATAAAAAAGTCATCCCCGAGGATGAGTTTTTTATTCTTTGATATTGCCCCATAGATATTACTTCAATGCTTTCCTCCTCACTTCTCTGTACAAAAGGTCACTTTTAGATAGAATATTTTCGTAAATTTTTAAATTCCACTGTCCGATATTTTGGCTTTCATTCGCGATTACTCCGTTGTGCGCAAATTCGTGATGTATTTTGCAAAGAGAAATAACGGATTTATGATTTTTGCTTTCTGCAAATCTTTCCCGATGATGAAATATCTCTGCCGGATGGCCGCAATGCGGATACGCGCATTTGCCGTGAGAGCTATGGATAGCCATTTTTTTGATACGGACAGGGATATATCTTGAGATTTTTTGCTGGGATTTTTCGATTTCCTGTACAGATTTTGCGGTTTCAATTTTGTTCTCTTCCACTTCTTCTTCAGCGAATTTCCCTTCACAAAAGTTATCCTCGAGGATGACTTTTTCACACCTTTTGTCCACATTTTTTGCCAAAACTTTTTCAGGAAATTCCGTATCCACAAGCCTTTTTAAAATTTCATTCATCACTTCTTTATTGCTTAAATTTTTCCCAAATTTTTTCTTTAATTTTAAAAACATAAATGCAGTCTCGTCTGTGAGTTCGATAGTAATTTTCAAAGAAGCGGCTTTGCATGGAGTGCTTGATGCGGTAATTTGTCCTAAGTCTCCAAACAGACTTCCATCATTAAAATTTTCATTTCTCGCTTCAATCTCCTTGTTTCTCACTTCTTTGCTCAATTCCTGAATCGCGTTTTTGCTCATGTTCTTGAGCTTATCGACCCATGCCTCTTCTGTTTCAGCAGTCGCAACACTAGCGACAAGTGCCACTTTGTGAACGCCTTCCGTTCTTATCGCATCTCTGAGTTTTGGCTTGTCGCTGAGATATTTCTCAAGTCTTAATCTTTTTAAAACCACGCCTTTTGAAAGTCCCCCAAATTTTCC
>JAUYJL010000032.1 GCA_030688025.1 Candidatus Peregrinibacteria bacterium
TAAAAATTTAAATACCCTGCCGCCTCTCTCTATTACTTTTCCAAGTATCTCAGTAGCATGTAGAATCCGCTTGATGTAGCGCCGAGTGTTTCGTATGGTTTTGGCCTGTCAGTAAATGCAGTTCCTGCGATGTCTATGTGACACCAATCGTTTTTGCCTACGAATCTTTCAATAAATGCCGCACCTTTTGAGCTTCCTGCCGCGCTTGCCGTTTCTTTATCGTTGTTTCTTACATCTGCATATTTGCTATCCATCGCTTTTTTGTATTCAGGATGTAGTGGCAATGGCCAGCCTAAATCGTCCGATTCCCTTCCCGCTTGCAAAAGTTCTCTTCTGATTTTGCTGTTGTTCGCTATGAGTCCGGAATATTTGTGACCAAGCGCTACGTATACCGCACCTGTCAGCGTGGCGATTGTAACTATGCTTTTTGGCTTGTACTTAATCGAATATGTCACTGCGTCTCCCAGAACCACGCGCCCTTCTGCATCCGTATTATTTATTTCAACAGTTAATCCTGAAAGCATTGTGATTATGTCTGATGGCTTGTATGCGTCACTTCCCAAAGAATTCTCAGCCAATGCCACAACTCCAACAACATTTTTCTTAATATTCAATTTTTTCAAAACTTTGAAAAGACCTAGGACAACCGCCGCTCCCGCCATGTCTTGATGCATTTCGTCCATGTGCGCACCCGGCTTGACTCGAAGCCCTCCCGTATCGAAAACTATCCCCTTCCCGACTATTGCTATCGGTTTTTCGTCTTTATTTTTTGAGCCTTTGTATTCCAAGACTACAAGTTTTGGTTCTTTTCTACAGGCTTGATTCACCGCCAAAATCCCTCCCGCTTTTATTTTCTCCAATTCTTTTTTCCCAAGAACTTCTATTTTGTACCCGTTGTCTTTCGCTATTTTTTTTGCTTCGTTCGCTAGGTATGTTGCATCAACGATATTTGAAGGATAATTCACTAGATCTCTGATATAATCAGAAGCGTCCGCCATTGTTTTAGCTTTGTCCAAGCCTTCTTCAACGATACTTTTATCCAATTTTGTAAAGATTTTGACCTTATCAATTTTGTGATTGTCCTTCTTTGAAAATTTCGTTTTTAATTTGTCTATTTCGTATTGAGAAATAAGAAGACCTTCCAAAATTTCCGTTATGAACTGTTTAACTTCATTCGGCAAAAATATTGTTGCCTCTTTTGCCTTTGCGGCCTTGAGCTGTTTTCCTATCATTGCACCCGTCTCTTTTGCGACCCTGTATTTGAAATTTTCTTTTTTACCAAGACCAATCAAAAAAAGTTTTTCAGGTAGATTTTTGTCCTCGATATAAGTGTAAAGTTTTTCTCCTTTTTTCCCCAAGAACTCCTCATTTTCTTTTACCTTAGCGAAAAACTCAGGCACTTTGCTTGGCAATTCTTTTAAGTTTTTTGGGGATTCTCCTTCGAAAATCGGTACGACTAAAACACAATTTCCAGTCGCAATCTTGTTTTCCAAATTTATTATCATCGGCAAAATTTTGTTAGATGTATTTCTTCCATCATAACAGACTTTTTGCCTTTTTTAAAAGATTTTTTGCGTTATCGAAAGTAAGTTTTTCAAATGCGATATCATAAGGCAACCAATAATAATTCGTATGCTCATGCGATATTTTGACATCTTTCTCCTCTGTTTCCGCGAGGAAAAATATCACCTGTTTGTTTGAGGGTGTATTTTTTCGGTTGTAATTATATGAAATTTCCTCCCGATATGTGTCTATAAATTTCACGCTTGTTATCCCCGTTTCCTCCTCAAGTTCTCTCAATGCCGTAGCCCTTTCTGAGGAATCTCTGTCCTCTATATGCCCTTTTGGAAAATCAAAATGTCCTCCCGGGTATTTTAAAACAAGAAAAAGATTTTCATTGTTTTCTTTTCTAAAGACCACAAGACCACAGGATTTTTCGTCAAATTGTTGCATTTATTTTATTGCCATTTAAGGACTTTGAGCGCATTTTTTGCGGCAGAATTCTCGGCTTTTTGTTTACTCGAGCCGGTTCCTTGCGCAATTAATTTTTCTCTAATATAAACGCCCATAACGAATTTTTTGTCGTGATCTGGACCAATGTCTTCGATCAACTCGTAGTATGGAGTAAAATCTTCTTTCTCCTGACAAATTTCTTGGAACAATGATTTTTCATCTATGTGAAGCCCTTTTTCGACTATCTCATCTAAGCCTGTTAGTATGAATTTTTTGATAAATTTTTCTGCGATCGCATATCCCTGTTCTAAATAAATCGCTCCGATAAGAGATTCCGCCGTATTTGCTAATATGTATTTTTTCTTTCTTCCTCCGGATTTTTCTTCGCCGTGACTTAGAAATAAATATTTTCCAAGATCCAATTCTTCCGCAACTAATGCCAAATTTTTCCCCCTAACCAGCGCCGCTCGAAGAGATGTTAATTCCCCTTCTTTGTTTTCCGGACATGTGTCGAAAAGATATTTTGTCGCGGCAAGTTCCAGCACGGCATCGCCTAAAAACTCCAATCTTTCATTGTCAGAGAGTCCTTCTTTCTTGTGTTCATTAATGTATGAACGATGGATGAAAGCGCTTTCTAAAAGCTTCTGATCTTTAAATTTTATTCCGATTTTTTTTTCGAGGTCTGTAAAGTTTTGCATGTTGATTTCATTATACTACTTAAAACGCCATTTATAAATTTTGGACTATTATCATCTCCAAAATGTTTTGCAATTTCGATCGCTTCGTTTATGGCGACTATCGGGGGAACTTCTTTTGAGTATAAAATCTCGTATGCTCCTATTTCGAGAATCGCGCGATCTATTTTTGCGATTTTATCGAGAGGCCACTCCGGAGCAAATTTTTCTATAACCTCCAATAGTTTTTTCTTACGTTTAATCACACCTTGAAGGGTTTCCTTGGCGAAGATTTTATCTTTTATATTTGGTGCGAATTCGTCCAAAATCCGTTCAATGAATTTTTCAGGATTTTCGCCCCGAAATTCATATGCAAACAGAGTCTGCATTACGCAAGTTCTGGCAAGATGCCTGAAACTGGACATATTTTTAAGCTTTTACTTTTGTGATCTTATCTACTTTTTTGTTCTTATCGATAACCTGTCTTCCTCTGTACATTCCGCAATCCGGGCAAACCCTGTGAGAAGGGATTCTTGATTTACAGTTTGTGCATGATACAAGAGCCGTTAGGCCTGAAAGCTTTTTCAATGTTTTTGTCTTAAAGCTTCCGTATCTTCGTGCCGACCTCGCCGCCGAGGTCTTCTTTTTTGGTACCGGTTTCTTTCCCATGATTATTTTTTATTAAAAAATTCTTTTAGTGCCATAAGAGGTTTATTTTCTTCAAAATCTGCCTCGTCCAGCTCTGAACATGTACATTTTGCCAGATTCTTATTTTTTCCGCAATATGGACATAGGCCTTTACAGCCAGTTGAGCATACCGAAATTACCGGAAAATGCAATATTATTTCCTGTCTAATCATCTCCGTGGCATCTATTGTGTAATTTTTCTTATTTATCAAATATAAATCGTTTTCATCTTCCACTTTTAGTGGCTTCTCTATCACGAATTGTCTCTCTGCAAATTTTACTTTTACTTTCGGATGAAAATCTTTCAAGCATTTTGTACATTTTGAGTTTGAAATCATTTCTACGTCTCTTGCTATTACATTGAGGCCATCTTCTATTCTCATTATTTCCACTTTTCCTGTGACGTTTCCGCTTTTTTCTATATTTTCAAGCTCAAGCGGAACATCAAAAGAGTACACTTCGCTGTTCCCTATTTGGCTCTGTAGTATTTCCGAGACTTTAAAAATTAGTTTGTCCATCTTAGTTTCTTCTATTTAGGGCCATTAGAAGCCTTAAAACGTAAAGGAATAAATTGAAAATATCTAGATAAAGGTGAAGTGCCGCGTCGATGTATCTGTCTTCAGGATATGTTTTGATTTTTTGAAAATCATAGGCTGTGAATCCTGCGAATAAAAGTACTCCTATTCCCGCGTAAAACATTTCAAATGTATTGCTCCATGGCAAGAATATGCCCACAACTCCTGTTATAATCATTCCGATAAGTGCTATGAATAGGAACATTCTCATGCCTGAAAGATCCATTTTTGTTGTATATCCTAAGATTCCGACCGCCGTGAAGACAAATGCTGTGATTATTAAGGCTTTTGCAAGGATTACGAGCCCAGCTGGAGATGCCGCTACGATTGCAATTAAGGGAGCTATCGTGATTCCGCTAATAAACGTGAATAATGCGAACAAGAAGCGGTTTAGTGGCACTTTTGTACTCCACATTCTTGCAGTAAAGACAAGAATCAATTCTGCGGCAAAAAAGGCGAACATTATGCCTGGAACTGCCATAAAATAATCAAAAAGAAATACTATTGCTACGAAAATTCCTGCGATTGAGGAAATTATTGCGAAAGTAAAAAACAACATCACTTTTCCGAAAAATGTCGGAGAGAGTTTTGCGCTTGGGTAAGCCGCATATGGGGACTTGTTCATATTTTCAAACATAGGTGAATTTGGTTAATCCTTTGGGCTAGAAGTATAGCAAAGCGACTAAACAATGACAATAGAGCGTACTTGCCGAGAATTATTTGGACGGGAACAGTGCTTGTACTTTTGCCTTGAGGCAAGCTACAAGTTTCACGCTTTCAGTCTTATCCGATTGCGTTGTTCCTTCGTCTTTGACTCCTGCAGGTGTTGTGATTGTGTGTGAAATCGTTGCACTTTCTCCCGGATTACATGGGACTTTGAATTTGTTGTCGATTATCATGGTTGGTTCCGCTTTGCAATCAGCACCGGAATTTTCCAATGTTGATTCTAAAGAACCACAATCTCCCCCGCCTTGGCTAATCAACAATCTACGTGATTTTTCCGGTTGAGGCTTACATACTTCCACTAAGAATGTATCTGGGCCAATTTGTTTGAGAACGCGACCTTCCATATCTGCTGAAGCCTCAGCGATAGTTTCTTCAGCGATATTCTGAATTGAGACTAAAGCTAAGTCATCACCTTTGTAGCATTTTTGATCCGGTTGAGCTGTCTTTGATTGCGGGACAGTTGGGACATCGCGGCAACCCTCGTGTGTCGGCCAGCAAGTCGGGCTATATCCATCACATCCTTGTATTCCTGCGGCCAATACGGCCGTCGCCAGCAATGTTGCCGGTGTTGATGTTGGTGCTATATAGTACACAGACATTTAGGACACAGTGGTATGCTAAAAGCGCTAACCAATAACAAAAACACTATGTCCCAAGAAGAATTATACAAAATCAAGCAGGAAGTGAAAGAGAAAGAGTTGGCGAAGATGAGGAAAATGTGG
>JAUYJL010000033.1 GCA_030688025.1 Candidatus Peregrinibacteria bacterium
TGAAGGAGGAATAGTTTTTCTACGACACATAGCCATATTGCTAGTGTAAATTTTAAAGTTTTTCCTCCTCCACTTTGCCTCTATTAATCTACATTAATATGGGAGGCTCTCTTATACTAAAATTTAGGAATATTTAACGAAAATTTAATGTTCATCAATTATGATGCCGAAAATCGAATACAAAACTTACAGAAGAGGTTGAAAAAATGTCTCCAAATAATGCATATATCCACAGAAATAAAAGATAAATCTCTGACTAGGAGAATGGGGCTCAATAGTTCCATAAGCACTTTCAAAAAACTTTTAGGAAAAATCAACACCGCAAAACTAAAATCTGCGAAAGAACAGCTTGAGGGGGTCTAAAACTTCACCTCATCCGCATGTGCATCATCTCCGCCACTTCCCACAACCTTCCATGAAAATACGGGCTGAAGTTTTCCGTTGATTCCAAATCCACTCGCTTTTGGATGTCCTCCTCCTCCCCATTGTGAAGCCACGTCTGACAAATTTACATCATCACGTTGCGTACGAAGAGATCCTTTCACTATTCCGCGATCATCTTCACTTAGCAAAATACAATACTTCGAACCAGGTACGGAATTTAAATAATCAATAACTCCTCCAGTATCGTGAGAATTTGCACCGCAAGCAGTATAATCGCTAGTGCTAGCCGCAGAAATAGTTACACCTTCGTCATTAACATAAGTTCTTTCCATAATTTTTCCCCAAAGTCTCAGCTTATTTACAGGAGTTGTATGAAAAAGTTCTTTCGAAATTTTTTGCACATTTGCGCCCTTCAAAACCAAATCACTGCAAATTTTAAAAACCTCTGCTGTCGCATTGCTGTGCACCATTCCGCCGGTATCAAAATAAATTCCATGCAGTAAAGCATTGGCAACATCGATAGTTATTTTAAAGTCACAAAATTTGAAAAACTTATACATAATCACACAAGTCGCAGCAGCATGCGGATCCACAGGATTTATTTTTCCAAAATGATTGTTCGATTCATGATGATCGAAATTCACAAATGGTTTTTCTCCCGTCAAAATCTCAGGTTTTGTTTCATGAAATTTTACGAGTTTTATGTCTCCACAATCCACACTTACAATTACGTCAAAATCTTCATAATTAAAATCTTGCACGTAAGTATCGGCATTTTTCAAAAAAATACTATTCTCGGGAACAGTATCAACGCATGCACTAACAACAGTTTTTCCAATGTTCTCAAGCCCCATTCTTAGCGCCAAATTGCTTCCAACGGCATCTCCGTCAGGGCTTCTATGAGAGATAATGCAAATCTTCTGAGCATCAGCAAAAACTCGTTTTGCCTTATTAAATTCCAATTGTAACTGTTCAGAAATTTGCTCCATCAACAAATTTTAGTGAAAAACTTATATCTAAAGGGGTAAATGTTAGCACTTTAAAAATTAACAGTGAAGCGGATAAAACGAAAAATTCATTGCAAAAAGGATGTCAATGTTGGAGCATAGCACTATGGGAAAAATTTTAAAGAAAACAGAAGGGCTTAAGAACGCCATAAACAAAACAAAATCGGAAATAGAAATTTTTGCATTGTCGATAGGATTTGATTTGGTTGGATTTTCTCCGGCAAAAATTGATAAAAAATATTTCGACGCATACAAAAAATGGCTAGGGAAAGGAATGAATGCTGGAATGAAATACATGGCAAAATCCGCGCAAAGAAAAGACGTTTCAAAAAATCTTAAAAATGCAAAAACAGTGATTTCCTTAGGAGTAAATTATTTTCATCCGCAAGAAAATAAAAAGATTTTAAAAGACGAAGCAATAATCGCCCGTTACGCTTACGGCCGCGATTATCACAAAATAATTTCAAAAAAATTAAAACAATTCTCTGCATATTTGAAAGAAAAATTTCCAAATGAATTTACAAAATCTTATGTCGACACCGGCCCGATTTTAGAACGCGCATACGCCGAAACTTCCGGCATCGGCCAAATCGGAAAAAACGGATGTGTAATAACAAAAGCTTTCGGTTCATGGATTTTTTTGTCAGAAGTTATTACAACGATTGATTTGTGCCACGAAGATGGAATGGAGTTGAAAAGAAAGGGTGGATGTTCTCGAACAATAGCTTGTCTTGAAATAAGAAGTAATGCACGTAGTGCAGATTGTGATGACGGAATTTGTTATGAAGGTTTCCGAACAAACATTCCGCAGGCTCCCTTGGTGGCCGGCCGAGGACGTTTGGAGGGGGCTTTCATAACAAATTCCGTTTGCGGTAGTTGCACAAGATGTATTGACGCCTGTCCAACCGGAGCCATCATTGCCCCCGGAATTATCGATTCCCGTAAATGTATTTCGTATCAAACCATCGAAAATAAAGGTCGCATTCCTAAAAAAATCGCCGACGCCATTAAAAAAACGCGCCGAATTTTCGGCTGTGATATTTGCCAAGAAGTCTGTCCGCACAATATCGGAAAACAAAAAATTACAACTCATCCAGAATTCCTACAAAAAATTGCAGGCGACAAAATTTCGCTCAAAAAAACTATCGCCATAAAATCCGATGAAGCATTTCTGCAAACCTACGCCGGCTCTCCACTCATGCGTGCAAAATTAAAAAAACTCAAATCCACCGCAAAGATTATCTTTTCCAATTAATCTCTTCTCTTGCGATCATTGCCACTTTTGTGGTTCAATGCTCCTCCTAAATTAAACATTTATGGCGGAATCACAAACATTAGCGGAAGAGCGAGTCTCTCGAATAAAAATAACAGACAAAGTCCTGAGTAATATAGGTCTAGGTGAACTAATCCCAAGAAGCATAGAGGCTCGTTTAGCTGAACAGGAAGGCAGAAAGCCAAGACGAATAAGCAAAGAAATAAGGGCAAAATTACTCGCAGAATCAAAAACTGCAGTGGTAGATTTTTTCGCAAATTCAACCGAGCCTCTTGATGCCACCCTAGAACCCGCAGAAGAAATTCCGGGAAGACCACAAATAAATTCTCGATTATTAAGAGTTACACAAGGACCAAAAGCTGGAATGGTTTTGGGAACACAATCCGAAGGAGGTCAAAAATCATTATTTGTTACGGACATCGCGAGCGCAGGACGACGTATCGATCACATCGATGACGGACACAAAAAAGAAATAGAACAATTAAAAAAGATCGAAGCAAGATTGGCAGAAATGACAAACAGATTATACAAAGGTGATTTGGAAGCAATAAAATCCAGCGGAGAACTTGACTCAATGCAGACAGAAATCGCAGGAATAGTCGAAGGTTTGAAATTTACAAGAAACGGTCAAAAACTAGAAATCTTAAAAAGAATATCTCGATGTGTGACATTTTCTGATTCAAAAGGAAGGCTAAATCCTCCATCAAAATTGGCAATTTGGAATACAACACAGAAATTTATCGCAAAGAGAATAAGTGATATAGAAGGCATTTCTGGATATTTAGAAGAAGATCGCGGAGTCGTAGATTCTTCCATGAGAGTCGAGGCATCAAGGTTAAATAGTTTCCACGCAACAGTAAATGAAAACGAAGGTCGACTAAGAATCCTCGATGTAAATACTCCACTAGAAGAAGCCAATATAGTAGGAATTACAACAAATTTAAGAGCACTTATTGCTTCGTGTGAATCTTTTAAATTAGAGCCATACAAAACTTTTGCGGCAAAAATAATCGCAGAAATAAGCGCAATAATCGAAATATTAAATTTGCCAAATCACAATGAACAAACAGAAAGAGAAAAAGCAAAAAATGCATTCATGAGGATTTATTCAATGTCGAAATTATTAAATATTGAAAACGAATTGATCGCCGTCAGAAACAAATGGTTCATGACAGATCGTCCTAAAGAATGTATTTATGCAAAAGGATTAATGGAAGAATTAGCGGAGATAAGAAGGAATTTCATGACAATAAGTGCCGCCCAAGCAACAAGGACAAAAGATTTGAGTCCAATCTACGGAGAAATTTACAAACTTTTACATACCGTAATTACTATGTTAGGTAAAAATTTCGGAAAAGGAAAAACTCCGGAAGACAGGGTAGAAGCCGTAAAAACCGTAGAAAGAATGCTGAAGGAATTCTCTGTCGCAAAACTTCTTATAGAAAGGCTTTAACATCGTAACTCTTCACTTCCTCAATCAAAGTCGTTGTTGCACTTTTTCTATTTGGAATCATTTTTAGGAAATTTTCACGCGAAGAATCTTTATAGAAAATTCCCAAATAAATATCTTTTTCCATATCTTCCGCAAGCTTTCTAGCCGCCCAAATATCACTCGAATCATAATCTTTCAACTCCTCAATTTTCTTAACCCTCTCTTTATACCAAGCCTCAGGAGTCACTTTATTATAAGTCGGACATGTCTGTAAAATTTCAACAAACGCAAATCCATCATGTTTGATAGCTTCCTTAAAAATCGCAGTCATATGAGGAATATCGCCGGAAAAAGTTCTCGCTACAAAAGAAGGATTCAAGCTCAAAACAAATTGCAAAGCATTGATCGGCTCAAGATAAACTCCGTCTGGACTAGCATTCATCTTCGCACCTTTTGGCGTAAGCGCAGACGCCTGACCAGTCGTTAAGCCGTAATTTTCATTATTATGTAACATGAAAACCATCGGATAATTATTTCTAATCGCATGAATCAAATGTCCAGGTCCTTCACTAAAAGTCGCACCATCTCCGGAAGATGCAATAATTTTCATCTTTGGATTCGCGATCGCCGCGCCTGCAGCAAGCGAAATCGCACGACCATGTAATCCATGAACAGTATTCGCTTCTATTTTGTCCGCACCATTTCCACTACATCCAACGTCAAAAACAAAAACAGTATTATGTGGATTGAAACCTTCCGAAACAAGCGCATTTTTCGTGGCAGCTTGGATAGCGAAATTTCCGCATCCAGGACACCATGTTGGCGCATTCTTTATTCCAAAATTTTTCGCAAAATTATAAACCATTTTTATCTATAAATTTAATAATATCTTCGATGAAAAATGCACGTCCATCAAATTTTAGTAATCTATTTTTAAACTTAACTCCAGCTTTTGTTTCCACAATATTTCCAAATTGTCCCAAATAATTTCCTTCAATCAAGTTCACATTTTTATTTTTAGCGAAAAAATCTTGCACCGCTTTTTCCTCTAGTGGCCACACAAAACCGTAATGTAAATAATTCACTTTTACTCCCTTTTCTTCATAAATTTTTATTGCATCTCTCATCGCATTTTTAGAACTTCCCCATCCGACAAAAGAAATATCCGCATTTTCCTTGACTCCAAAAATTTCAGGAGCAGGCAACTCTGCCTTGATCGCCGCCATTTTTTTCATTCTTTTCTCGTACATCAATTTCACCTCGTCAGCTTTTTCCGTGTCATCTCCATTTTCAAAATGTTCATCACCATTCGCATAATAATATTCATTTCCACTTCCAACAATCCATCTTGGCGAAATACCACTATCGGTTAATTTATACCTATCTCCTCTTTTTGGTTCATCGTTATTTGGGCATTCACTAAGCCCTCTTTCGACTTCAACCTCTCTGTCAAAAAACTTTCTATCAACTGACATTTTGCTTTCCAAAATTGTTTTTTCAGAAAGTAAAATCACAGGAGTTTGAAATTTTTCAGAAAAATTAAATGCCTCTCCAATAAGTCGGAAAGAATCTTCGCTATCAGAAAGTCCGATTACAATTCTTGGGAATTCTCCATGAGATGAATATATCGCTAAATCAAGATCTCCCTGCGAAGTCCAAGTCGGAAGACCGGTTCCAGGGCCGGGACGTTGTCCAATCAAAATCACTAGTGGATTTTCCATAATTCCGGCTATAGAAACTGTTTCCGTCATCAAATCATATCCTCCTCCGGAAGTCGCAACAAACGCTCGCGTTCCCATATACATAGATCCAAGAGCCATCTGTGATGCAGTAATTTCATCTTCAGCTTGCTTCACGACCATGTCAGTTTTTCCAGCTATTTCGGCCAAATATGCCAATATCCCACTAGAAGGACTCATCGGATACGCATAGTACGCACGAACCCCGCAAGCCACAGCACCAAGCGCCACAGCACGACTTCCATCTATCAAAACATTGTCAGCATTTTCTGTATTTATATTCCAAAGTCCTTGAACAGTTTCCACTCCTTCATATCCACTTTTTACACATTTAATATTCGCTTCTAAAATTTCTTTCTTAAGGCGTTTAAATCTTGTTTCAACTTCTTTTTCAATCTTATCAAATCCAAAACCCAAAACTTTCCAAATCATTCCTGCAAGAACCATGTTTTGAGTGATGGCACTCCCACCGCTTGCTAGAGCGATTGATTTAGAGTCTAATTCTAAAATTTTAGTTACATTTTCTTTAGCTTTTTCAGTAATACTTGTCGCAGACATTCCCTGTCCATGAATCAAAATTCCGCCATTTGAAAGCGTTTCCAAGTACGCCTCCATGCTCACCCGATCTATCGCAACCAAAACATCCGCACCCTCAGAAAGTGAAAAAAACGGCTTATCGCTCACATTTATGGTGAAGCAAGAATGTCCGCCTTTAATCAAAGAAGGGTACTCTCTATCACTCACAATATGGTATCCAAGACCACCTATCGCCGATGAAACTATTTCACCAACACTCAGCAGTCCGGACCCGCTCTGCCCCACTATTTTTATGCGAACTCTATTCATTTTTCTTATATCTTTTACAAGACCAAAATGTTATCACTTTTTATGTAAAATTGCCATCAAAAATAGTAAATCCGAGAGTCTGTTCAAATACTTCAAAATATTCTCGGAATTTTTCACACATTCCCCTTCCAAAGAAACACTATCCAGCATTTCAACAAAAGCTCTTTCCGCTCTTCTACAAACGCTTCTTGCCACATGCAAACGAGCCGAAGTTTCATCCTTCCCGGGCATAACAAATTTATCAATTTTTCCGCAAATTTTTTCGAAATTTTCAATATTTTCTTCCAAATAAAAAACATCAGAATCTCCAACAGGCGTAGCCTCCAAAACGGGCTCAAATTTATTCCCGACAATCGCCATAATCCTATAAATATCATCCTGAATTTTTTCCAAAACATCAAATGAGACACTGCATTTTGCAAGCCCCAAAAAAGAATTCAACTCATCAAGTTCTCCAAGTACACGCATAAAAATATCGGATTTTTTCACTCTCTGTCCGCCAAATAAAGAAGTTTCCCCCTTATCTCCGGTTTTTGTCGATATATTCATGAATATTAGCTGGCAATTTACACGCTCGGATTATACAATAAACAAGTATTTAAAAGCACACAAAATAAAAATATGAAAAATAACATGAATGAATGTTCACATAGCATGGAGCACGTAAAGGCCGAAAAAAATCTCATAAAAGCCGTAAACGAAATGACGGAACAGGTTGAAAGACTGCGTGAAATGGAGCTTTTACAAGTTCTTAAACATCCGTGGAAATTGGTGTGGTATTCGCTTTTAAAAGGGCTTATGATCGGTTTCGGATCGGTGATTGGTGCAACAGTTTTGATTACGATTTTTGTTTATTTACTAGCCGAATTGTCAACTATTCCCGTACTTGGAGATTTCTTGGATAATATTTTATCAAAGACTGAAACTGCACAGCAAGACACAGCAAAAGGAAATATACTGTTAGATCAGTACAATGAAACAAAAAAATCATTAGAAAATATTAATAATCAATAAGCGATGACGGAAACAGCAAAAAAAATCTATTTATATGGAGGGCTTTTAGGAGGAATCGCTCTTGTTATAGGCATACTCATAGGAGTAACAGCTCCAAAACTTACAGTGTTAACGACAGAACTTTCTTCTGTGGATCAAACTCGTGGAAATAAAGAATCAAATATAATTTTGATAGAATACAGCGATTTTCAATGTCCGGCGTGCAAGCAATACAGCGAAGTTGTGGAAGAAGTCGTTTCGGAATTCGAAAGCCACATGGTTTTCGCATATAGATATTTTCCATTAAGACAAATTCATAAAAACGCAGTTCCATCAGCGCAGGCAGCGGAAGCGGCAGGGCTTCAGGGCAAATTCTGGGAGATGCACAACGCTCTATTTGCAAACCAAGAATCTTGGTCGCCAATGCCTCAGGCTCAGGCAACGGAAGCCTTCAAAGCATATGCAAAAGCAATAGGTCTTGATGTAGATAAATTTGAAAAAGACCTCAACTCAAACGCGGTAATCTCAAAAGTTAATGCGGACGAAAAGAGTGCACAAAAGGCAAAACTCAACCACACACCGACTTTTTTCTTAAACGGAAAAGAAATAAATAATCCAAAAAATCTCGAAGATTTTAGGAAATTAATTCGCGACGAAGTGGAGAAAAATAACAAATAAAATGTCCATACAACGTCTACCAAATTGGATACTCGCATCGATATTGATATTAGCGTCTTTAGGCTTTATAGATGCCACATATCTGACCGTTAGTCATTACGCTGGCGTTGACCTATATTGTGGAACTTCAGGTGGTTGTGGCGTTGTTACTACTAGCGCATATTCAACAATGTTTGGCATATACATGGCGGTTTATGGCATGCTCTATTATCTGTCAATTTTAGCTTTGACAGTGATTTACATTGATACAAAAAATAACAAAATCCTAAAGCCGCTCATGATAATTCCAGTCTTAGGATTTTTATTTTCATTATATTTAGTCTATCTCCAGTTGTTCGTGATTAATGCGATTTGTCGCTACTGTATGCTCTCAGCGGGCATATCAACATTGCTTTTGATCATCAACATGTTCTTGGTTCAAAATTACAAAAAACTAATTAAATAAAATATTCTTCTACCTTCTCCTTCCTTTTTTCCAAAAGAAAATGAAGTATATGCCTGCCAAAAGTATAGGTACAATGCTCAAAACTTGCCCCATTGAGAATGGAAAACTATCAGGCAAGACATGTAAATCTTTGTAGAATTCTATTAAAAATCTTCCTGAAAAATAAAGTCCCACGAAGAAAAACAAGAAAAATAATTTAGGATTTTTCTTCCGTGATTTTTTGTAAATCAAAACCATGAAAGCAAAAATAATCAAAAGCAAGAAAGCTTCGTAAAGCTGAGCTGGATGCCGCGGAAAGTCTTCCCCCAATTGCTTGAAAATCACTCCGACTCCGGAAACTTTTTCGCCCGCATCAGCAATTTTATATCCGACAATTTCAGAATTGAAAAAATTCCCGACTCTCACAAAAAATGCAGTAATCGGAATTCCCATAGCAAACGCATCGACATATTTTGCGAAAGGAACTTTGTGGATTTTTGTCCATAAAACATACGCCAAAAAAAGCCCGATTGTTGCTCCATGACTGGAAAGTCCGCCATGCCATGTCTTCAAAATTTCAGAAGGATGTTCGAAGAAAAATTTCGGATCATAAAACAAAACTTCTCCAAGCCTCGCTCCTATCAAAAGTCCAAAAAATAAATAAATTGCGATACTATCGAGATCCGCAGCTTTAAATTTTTCTTTCTTAAAAACCCACCCTATGAAGGTATAAGCAAGCGCTATACCAAGCGCAAAAAACAGCCCATACCATCTTAGCGAAACCTCGCCGACTCTAAAAATTTCCGGAGAAATATCATTAATAAAGATCATAAAAATTTTTTTAAAAATTCAAAAATAAACAAAAAAACTATAACAAAAAATCCGCCAATAAAAAAGCATGCAAAATATTCTTAAGATTATTTCTTCCTAAAAACCGCCACGAAAAATCCTTCACAAATTTCGCAGGGCATGGCTTTTATGCAGTTAGAAACACGTTTATCGAAAGGCACTCCTTCGTAAGAAGCCACAATCGGAAGCAAATATTTTTCAAAACCAGAAAGACTCAATTTCAAAATTTCAACATCATTACCGAATTTTTTAAGGACACTATCCACGACTCCTTCATTTTCATCAGGCGATAAAGTGCACGTAGAGTAAGCCAAAATTCCACCTTTCTTAAGTGCTTCAAATCCGGAAGCAACAAGCCGTTTTTGCAAATTCGCAGAAGATTTTAAAACTTTTTTTGACCAAAATTTATAACTTCTCGGATCGGAAATATTTATTCTTCCCTCCGCAGAACAAGGCGCATCCACCAAAACTTTATCAAAATATTCCGGCATATTTTTCCCGACAAAAACACCGTTTCCCTCGATAGCTTTCGCAATTTTTATCCCCTGTCTCTCCAAAGTAAATTTCAATTTTTCAATTCTGATTTTATCAAATTCATTCGCAACAATTTCCCCGGCATTCCCCATCATTATCGCCATTTGCGCGGTCTTGCTCCCCGGCGCGGCACAAAGATCAAGCACCTTATCGCCAGAACTAGGCTTCAAAAAAATGGCTGGCAGTTGAGAAGAAACCCCCTGAAAATAAATCTCTCCTTTCTTGTAAATGTCCAAATTTTCAAAAAATTTCTCATCCCGATTTTTTATGATAAGTGCATCAGGCAAAAAACTCACGCGTTCAAAATTCACGACATTTTCTCTTAAAAAATTCATCACATCACGCACATTAGTCTTAAGAGTATTCACACGAATACAAGGCTTTCTCTCGCAAGAAATCCCTCTTAAAATTTTATCAAAAAAGCTTGTCCCGAAAACGCGTTCAAAATGCTCGCAAAACTCCTCCCCAAGCCTCCGCCTAATTTCATTCATACTAAAATTCATATGAGGAATCTATACAGCCTATAGCCATAATTAGTCAACCACTCCATCCTCACACTGATGCGTCGTGCTGGTGAATTCTAATTCGAATCGCAACTAAAAGAGGACATCTAGTTGGGATATGATAGTGATGCTGAATCATAATCATTAACCCAAAAAAGATGTCCCACAAACAGCTTAGCTCAAAGGAGCGGATAGTTCTAGAGAAGCT
>JAUYJL010000002.1 GCA_030688025.1 Candidatus Peregrinibacteria bacterium
AGCTTCTCTAGAACTATCCGCTCCTTTGAGCTAAGCTGTTTGTGGGACATCTTTTTTGGGTTAATGATTATGATTCAGCATCACTATCATATCCCAACTAGATGTCCTCTTTTAGTTGCGATTCGAATTAGAATTCACCAGTAGGAGCTTGACAAATTTACGAAATAGCGTAAAATCAACACCTTATTTTTAAAAAAGATACCATGAACATAATAAACAAAGATTTTAGCGACAAAATAGCTCAATTATACAAACAAGACCCGGATGCAGATACAGCCTTTCTTGAAAGATTGGGATCACAATCAGATAGCGAGACTCAATCAAGAGCACGGGAAGCCGCAGAACCACGAAAATCAAGCACAGCATCAAACATCGCAAGAATAGCGACATACGTTTCCCTTGTTCTAGGTACAATATCATTAGGAAAATACTCAGTAGACAATAGCGCCTCAGTAGCGGGGAAAAGGGCTAGAACATCACTTCTTGCAACACTACCAGAAAATACAGATTTAACCCCGGCAGATAAAAAAACCCTTGAATGCCTCGTTGGCCGCATAGGAGTAAGGTGCCAAGGCGTCAGCAGACTTGGAAAAGACGACTTCGAATCACAAAATTGTGACCACGCCGCACTAGACGCATTAGACGACCCAGATAAATCAAAAACCGAAAATTTAATGGCCCTAGGCGACAAAGCAAGAGAAGTTACAGCCAAGGCAAAAATAACACCAAGATTTATGTGTGAAAGCTCAAAAGAAGGATCACAACTAAAAATAACATTAGATGAGCCCTCAAGCTCAAAAACAGAACCCCCTAAACCTACTCCCTCAGAATCCACACCTTCTCCAGAAAACCAAGAAGACGTAAAACCACGCCCAGGAAGAAATAGGAGACCTTCTCTAACAGAGAACGCTTAATCGTAAGCAAACAGAAGAATAAAACAATTTGCCTAAAAGTAAAAATCACAGTAGAATCTCAAAAGGTCAATAAAAGAAATTGGCCTTTTGAAAAATTAACAAATTTTTATGATGATATACGCATTATTAGCCCTCGCAGTAATAGCAATCGTAATTGTCGGTCTTTACAACAGCGTAATAAGCCTAAAAAACAAATGCGAAGAAGCATGGTCAGACATCGACACACAGCTAAAACGCAGATATGACCTTATTCCAAATGTAGTAGAATCAGTGAAAGGTTACGCAAAACACGAATCCGCAACATTAGAAAAACTTACAGATCTTCGCACACAAGCAATGAACGCAAAAAACATCGGAGACAAAGAACAAGCAGAAAACATGCTTTCAGGAGCATTAAAATCACTTTTTGCAGTAGCTGAAAATTACCCAGACCTTAAAGCAAATCAAAACTTCTTGGATCTTCAAAACAAATTAGCGGAAGTAGAAGACAATCTTCAGCTCTCACGCCGTTATTACAACGCAGTAGTCCGAGACTTCAACACAAAGATTCAAGTCTTCCCAAACAACCTTCTAGCTCAAATGCTAGGCTTCACATCCCGTGTCTTCTTCGAAGCCCAAGCTGGCGAGAAAGAAAATGTAAAAGTAAGCTTCAAGGAAGAGGAGAAGAAGTAATTTTTGTGAAAAATTGTTATGTTTTCTTTTGAGTACTCATGAGTACTCAAAATTTGTCAGTTCGTACATGTTAGAACTGACAAACAAAAACATCAATTTTGAATAAAAATTACTTCTTCTCCTCTTACACTCCATACTCCTCCCTCAGCGCCTCGATCTCATCCCTGATTTCAGCCGCTTTTTCGAAGTTTAGATTTTCACTTTCGATTTCCATTTTATCTTCAAGAACCTTGATCAATCTACCGACCTCATCCTTCGGCACTTTCTCACCATTAAACCTTCCTTTATCCTTCTTTTTGCCTCCCAGATGCGAAATATCACGGATCGCCTTCTTGATAGTTTCAGGAGTAATTCCATGTTCTTTATTGTACTCTACCTGTTTTTCACGACGTCGATTTGTCTCTTTTATCGCACCTTTTATCGCAGGAGTCTCAACGTCTGCATACATAATTACATGTCCATTTACATTTCTCGCACATCTTCCAGTCGTTTGAATCAAAGCGCTTTCACTACGCAAAAATCCTTGTTTGTCAGCATCCAAAATCGCCACCAAACTTACCTCAGGCAAATCAAGTCCTTCACGAAGCAAATTTATACCGACCAAAACATCAAATTTTCCAAGTCTCAAATCCCTCAAAATCTCAATTCTTTCAATCGTCTCAATGTCAGAATGCAAGTACCGTACACGAATATCAGCATCAGACAAAAATTCAGTCAAATCCTCAGCACTCCTTTTCGTCAAAGTTGTAATCAAAACTCTTTCACTTCTATCAGTAACAACTTTAATTTCTTTTAATAAATCCTCAATCTGTCCTTTTGAAGGACGAATCGAAATCGGCGGATCTACCAGCCCGGTAGGGCGCACAACTTGTTCCACAATTGCAGTTTTTTTCGTATTTGCCATCTCATATTTTCCGGGAGTCGCAGAAACAAAAACCGTATTTTTCATATAATCTTCAAATTCTTCAAATTTCAAAGGCCTGTTGTCATGCGCAGAAGGAAGCCTAAAACCATGTTCTATCAAAGTTGATTTTCTAGAAAAATTTCCATTATGCATTCCACCAATTTGCGGAACAGTCATATGAGATTCATCAATAAAAAGAAGAAAATCTTCCGGCAAATAATCCATCAAAGTCGTGGTTCTCTCCCCCGGCGCTTTTCCGCTAAGATAACGCGTATAATTCTCAATTCCACTGCAATATCCGGTCTCCAACATAATCTCAATATCATATTCTGTTCGCGTTTTTATTCTTTCCGCCTCGATATTTCGACCCTGTTTTTGTAGCTCATTGTAGCGCAAATCGAGATCTTTCCTTATTCCATCTACAGCCTTTTTCACTTTTTCTTCAGTCGTCACATCATGTTTCGCAGGGAAAATTGTAATCTCATCCATCTTACGAACAAGCTCTCCCGTAAAAGATTCAACTTCAGAAATCGCCTCAATATCATCACCAAAAAACTCAAGTCTATAAACATTATCTCGATCTGGCGGATAAACTTCAACAGTATCGCCAAGCACATGAAACATTCCATTTTTAAATTCCATCGAACTTCTCGTGTACTGTATTTCCGTAAGTTGTCTCAAAAGTTTATCTCTAGGAACGACCTCTCCAACCTTTATAGTCCTCGCCATCGCCGTATAATCTTCAACAGATCCAAGGCCATAAATACATGACACAGAAGCCACAATTATAACATCACGCCTCGTCAAAAGGTTCGCCGTCGCGGCATGTCTAAACTTTTCAATTTCCTCATTTATCGCCGCATCTTTTTCAATATAAGTATCCGTCGAAGGCAAATACGCTTCCGGTTGATAATAATCATAATAAGAAACGAAATAACTCACAGCATTATCAGGAAAAAATTCCTGAAACTCACTACAAAGTTGCGCCGCCAAAGTCTTATTATGAGCTAGCACAAGAGCAGGACGCTGAAGCTGTTCAATCACTTTCGCCATAGTGAAAGTCTTTCCGGAACCGGTGACTCCAAGCAAAGTTTGAAACCTCTCTTTCTTATCCAGCCCTTTACTAAGCGCTTTTATCGCCTCCGGCTGATCTCCTTTCGGAGACATTTCTGATTTTAAAATAAATTTCTTATCGATCATTTTGCGTGCATTAAGCCACTTCTTAACCGAAAGATTTTACCACAAATACAGAAAATAACAAGCAATAAGCCATAAATGAGGCACTTTATTGCCACAAAATATTGAAAATGTTAATATTCTTATATGGACTTATTGAAATTCACCATCGACCTCGCAGAGAAAGCCGGAAAGATAATTTTAGCGACCGAAAAAACACACATAAGAATCAGTAAAAAATCCAAATACGACCTAGTCACAAACGCCGACAAAGCTTCGGAAAAATTCATAATGGAACAAATAAAAAAACACTATCCGGATCATGAAATTTTATCAGAAGAAGACTTTTTCAAAAATAAAAAAATCCCAAATGCGGAATATGTTTGGATAATCGACCCACTCGACGGCACAACGAATTTCGCCCATGGATTACCCATTTTTTCGATATCAATCGCACTCGTTCACACAAAAAAAATCAAATCTTCAAAAAATTTCGAGTACATGCACGGCGAAATAATCGTCGGCGTAGTTCATGCACCAAAAATGTATGAAACTTTTTACGCCGCAAAAGACAAAGGCGCTTACTTAAACGGAAAACGCATTCGCACATCAGCAGTAAAAAACCTCGAAAACGCATTAATGGTCACAGGTTTTCCAGTCTCTCATAAAAAAGTAAATGTCCCCCATTTCATAAAAATGCTACCAAGATGCCAAGCACTTCGACGGCTTGGTTCAGCCGCTTTAGACCTTTGCTATATCGCCTGCGGAAGATTCGACAGTTATTGGGAATTCCGACTCAAGGCTTGGGATATCGCAGCGGGAAGCCTAATTGTTGAAGAAGCAGGCGGCGTCGTAACCGACACAAACGGAAAAACACTAGACCTTTTCGGCCAAGATATCCTCGCCACAAACGGCTTTCTTCACAAAGAAGTTGTAAAAATCTTTTCAAAGCTTTAAAATCGCAACACAAATGCGCAACACATGAAAAACTCGCGCTTAAAACATATGCGTACGTAGCTCAGTTGGATAGAGCGTAGGCTTGCGGAGCCAAAGGTCGCAGGTTCAATTCCTGCCGGACGCACCATAAAAAAACAATCCTCAAAATTACACCAATTTCATCACAGATTGAACTACAAAAATAGCAAAAAATAACAGACCAAGAGCCAGAAAGCCCTTTGCAAACGTCATTTTAGGCTTTTCCTTGTTGTCTATAATTGCGATATTAGGCTTTCTCTCCTTCAAATAAGCCGTCAAGCAATGCACAAAAATTAAAATAAAAGCCAATTCCCAAAAATAAAATCCATACCCAAGATAATCAACAAAAAAATTACTTGAACCACCTTCATCCAAAGGAAATTTATCAAGTTGAAAAGTTTGCAAACCAAGCAAGGAAGCAAGCCCTGAAAAAATCATTCCAGCCAAATATTTTTCCTTATTAACAAAACGAAGAGCAACAATCAAAAATATATTTGCGAACCAAGCATATTGCCCAACAATAAAGCCCAAAAAACCATTAGCCAAAACTTCATATCCATAATAATTAGATCCATATTCCCCAATCAATACAGGCAACGAAACGGCAATTCCATAAGAAACCCAAGCCGCCCAATAAATATATTTTATTTTCATACAAATAATATAATTCAATTAACAAAAATATATCACAACTTCTCCATTAAAAACATTCCAACCAATTCACCACCCTTTCAACTTGACTAAAACCCAAAAAATATAGTAAAATATCAACTCTTTGTTCTCAACATATGACATTAGATCAAAAAGCACAACACGACTCAGAAATTCCACATCTAGTAATAGGATACCACGCCATGCAAGCGGAAAGATGGCCTATGAGTGAAGATATAGCAAACTGCTACGACAAAAATAGTGCATACTACTTCCATTTAGAACAAACACACCTGCGAATACGTCCGGAAATATCTTTTGACGCACTAAAAGATTCAATTCCTGAAGAACACAAAGACCGAATCGAAACAACATGGCAAAAACTCTTAGAACATCAGGCAAGCCTGTTAGAAAAAACCCGCGAATTAAGAAAATGTTGGGATAACACTCCAGGCCATACAGATAGAGAATCTCTAAATTTAGTACAAAACAGCCCAATTATAATTCAAGATAGATCAAGAAAAGCCGCAATGGCCTTGATCTCCAAAGATCAAAACGTACGATCTTGGCAAGTTGTAGAAGGAGCACTCAGGAAAAGCGTTCATCATGCCACAAAAGACTTCATGACTATTTTGAGAGTATATTTGGAAGAACTCATTGAAAAAAAAGACGAAGAATATGTCCTTCCAAAAGATCATCCGGAAAGAGAAAACATTGTAGTTCAAAACAGATACCTTCAGCTCCTAGATGCAACAAATATGGCGATGAGTACAGCAAAAGCTCTCCACCATGAGCAACCGGGAAGACGTTTAAGAAAAACCGAACCAAAACCTGCAATTTTTCATCCAGCCGCTGTAACACTGGAAGCAATCAGACACGTAGCGCCATTCGTAACGGAATCCCAAAATCTGGAGATAAATCCAGCCCTTATCGCAATAATAGCGGCGATGCACGATACTCCTGAGGATGCGAATGTTACCGTAGACGAAGTTATCAAAAAACTAAAAGAAATCCTCGACCATTATGACAGCAATATTAACCAAGCAATAAATAGTGGATTCAGACGATCGAGAGACGAATTTAAACGAAAACTTTTGGACATGATGAACCAAACAAATGTCCCAAGAATAAGGCAATCATTGAGGATATTATCAACCGAAGAACCACTCTCTGACCAAGAAAAAAAATTAGCCATAGAGCAAAACCTTGCAGGAAGAGAAAAAACCATGAAAATCATGGGAATTACATATAAAGATTTGAAGAGATGGCACATCAAACCAGCGCCAAAAACTGCACAAGCGGAACCTCCAAAATTGGAGACATTCAAACGATTCGATCACGCATACGACAAAGGAAAATTGATGAAATTTCTAATAAAATTGCATTCTCTTACACAATCACCAGCAACACGACAATTGGCTCTCCTTATAAAAGTTTCAGACAGAGCGCACAACCTTTCGACTCAAAGTAAAATGTCTGTTCAACATCAAAGAGTTAATCTAAGAGCTACAGTATCAAGACTCCTTGCATACTGTATGCTGGATCACGATAATCAAGAAATGCCTCTATATAACACTCTTCCAAATTTGATATACGAGACAATACGCGCATACAAAGAATTAGCCGCAAAAGCACCTGAAGAACTAGAACCAATCGATCACGAACTCCTTGCACAAACAGAACAATGGCAACTCACAATCATCCGCTTACAGGTACCACAAAAAATACAAGACGTCCTAAAACAATTTGAAAAAGCCAAAAAAGAGAAAGGAGAAAAAGAAAAAGCTAAAAAAACTGAAGAATTCGATCCAAACATTTAAAACAACTAAGCCGCGCCCTTTATCTTTTCCGCCGCTTCTTTTTTGTCAGCAGCTTTGAAAAAATAACTTCCGGAAATTAACAAATTTGCACCGGCATCGATACAAATAGGAGCAGTTTTGTCGTTAATTCCGCCATCCACAGCGATATCCCCTTTATATCCAAGAGATCTAAGCTCACGAATTTTCGGAACCATATCTTCCATAAAGCTTTGCCCGCCAAATCCAGGTTCAACCGTCATCACCAAAACTTCATCCACCAAATCCAAAACATCTTTTATGGCTTCTACTGAAGTTGCAGGCTTAATCGAAACACCGCATTCACATCCAAGACTTCGTATTGTCATCAAAACAGCGCGCAAATTTTCACCACAAGCTTCCTCATGCACAACTATTCGCGCCGCACCAGCCTCAGCAAAATCTTTCACAAATTTCTCAGGATTTTCAATCATCAAATGCACATCAAGTGGCAATTTACTTTTTATAAACTTAACAACCGGAACACCAAGCGTAATATTCGGCACAAAATGCCCATCCATAACGTCCACATGAATAACATCGACAAATTCTTCCACTGACGCAATTTCCTCATTCAAACGCCCAAAATCCGCCGACAAAATAGAAGGAGCAAGCTTTATTTTCAATTTTTTTTCACCGTCGGACATATTTTTATTTTTCAATTTTATCCATTTTTTCAACTCTCCTCGTATGCCTTTCCTCGGCCTCAAAAAGAGTTGTCAAAAATTTCTCTGTAATTTTCTTCATCAATTCCAAATCAGTAGTTCGCGCACCAACAGCAAGTACATTCGCATTATTGTGTTTTCGTGACATTTCAGCCAAATTTTCATCAGCGACAAGCGCCGCACGAATTCCTTTAAGTTTGTTCGCGGCCATCGACATTCCGATTCCAGTCCCGCAAATCAAAACACCCATCGCTCCCGCCTTCGCATGCTCAAGAACTTTTTCACCAACTTCCCTCGCAACATCCGGATAATCGATAGGATTCGCATCAAAAGCGCCCAAATCCGTCACCGCAAACCCAAGAGACTCAATAAACGGTTTTAGCGCAGTCTTAGCCTCATATCCAGCATGGTCACTTCCAATAAAAACTATTGATTTATCTTTTTCATTAAACATTTTCATAAAATTAAGGAATATTAGAACGCGCCGGTAACAGATCTATCATCATGAACATTTTGAATGATCTTTGCCAAAAATGGCGCAATAGAAATTATTTTTAATCCATCAAATTTTTTCTCGTCAGAAATAGGAATTGAATTCGTAACAACAACTTCCTTGAACCCCGCAGATGAAAGCCTTTCCGCAGCAGGATCAGAAAACACAGCATGGGTCGAGGCAAGGTACATATCTTTATTTGCACCCATTCCCCTCAAAGCTTTCATTGCATTCACAACACTTCCTCCGGTATCAATCATGTCATCATAAATCAAACAAGTTTTTCCATCGACATCTCCCACAACATGCATAACCTCGGATTCATTGTGATTAGGTCGGGTTTTGTGAATAATCGCAAGGCTTGCGCCAAGCAAATCCGCAAATTTCTTCGCATCTTTCGCTCCACCGGCATCAGGCGAAACAACAACCAAATCTTTTATATTTTTCTCAAGAAAATATTTCGCAAAAAGTTTGTCAGGATTTAAATTATCTACAGGAAAATTGAAAAATCCCTGTTCCTGATCACTATGAAGCTTCATCGTAATCAAATGGTCCGCTCCGGCAGTCGAAATCAAGTCAGCCACAAGTTTCGCCGAAATCGGCTCACGAGGAGTCGCAACACGATCTTGCCTTGCATAAGCATAATGCGGCATAACCACATGAATTTTCCCTGCAAAAGATCTTTTCAAAGAATCCAAAATCACAAAAAGTTCCATCAAATCTTCATTCACATTATGAGAAGCTGTTTGTAACACAAAAACATCCGATCCACGCACGGATTCCTTCGGTTTTGCATAAATCTCATTACACGCAAAACGCGTAATAACAAGATCCTCAAGAGATATTCCCAAACACTGCGCAACTTCTGCGGCAAGCGCCGGATGAGACGAACCAGAAAACAATTTTATCGGATGACCGTTCATATTTTTATATTTATTCTTGCCTTAATTATAGCATGTTTTTGAGCTAGACTAAAGGTTTAATTAGCTCTATCCCAATATTCTTCAGCATCAAAATCACTTGATGCAAACGTTCTTTACTCAAATGTCTGAGCTATTGCCAATGCCTTATCCAAATTTTCTTTTACAGCTAAAATTTTATTATCCACTAAATCTTTTACGCCTTGCTTGATAACTGCCGGATTTGCACTACAAGGGTCAGAATCAATAGGGTCCTTGGAATAATCAACTTCATCATTAGCCCCAAGATAAAAACTTATATACTTCAATCCTGAATTTTTTGGCGGCCGAACAAATAAATATGCATCTGTCCCGTGAGAACATTCCATATTCCTATAACCGGCATAAAAATATATTCCAGGCTTAAGTTCTTTTGTGATGCCATAACCTTGATTTATCGTAACTGAAAATGAATTCATTGAATCCAAATTACCATTAATCAAATCGATTGGATAAGGAGCCTCTGCCGTAAAATCAATTGATGTTGCGTCAAAATCCGGATATTTCTCATTTGAATCTGAAAAATTAATCTGTTTCCCCGTGTATTTTATGCCATAAGTGGCCTGCAAATTTTCCTCTTTATAATTTGCCTCTGCAGGATATTTAAAGGACAGATTTACAAGTTTTGAATTCAATGTAGTCAAAGCACCAGACACTTTTGTGGCCACAATAGGATTTACAATTGAAGTAATTGGAGTTGTGGTAACAGGATTTTCTACAACCATTCTAGGCGAAAATGGCCAAAGCATCTGATATTTTGCGAAACCAAAATACCCACCAGCAATTACCAAGACTAAAAAAGCAATAACCCAGAATTTGCCAGATTTATTTTCCATAATTTATTTTATTAATTATATACATTCAGTTTACACTAACATCAAAACAAAAAAAATCATGAATGATCATCCACCTCAAAAACAATTAAATTCCCCTCAACGTCAAAAACACACAAAGCCCTATACTGCTTATTAATCCTAAAATACCAAATTCCACTTCCCTTTGGATTTCTTTTACCAAATCTGACTTTTGAAGCATCATCGTTCATCAAGAACATTTTTGCCTTTTTGTATTGTTTAAGAAGACCTCTCTTTTCAAGATAAGAAAAAACATCCTTCCTTTCAAAAATTTTCAAATTCAAAAACATTTCTAAATATTAATAAAGTCCTGTTTTTTAGATTTCTTTGCCTTATTTGCCCGTGCAAGCAATTTGCCGTCGACATCGTCAAAACTTAATTCTACAAGCTCCGGCTTCATGATTTTTTCTTCATATTCATCAATATCAATCAAAACAGCAATAGGCCTATTATTGATAAAAATGTATTTGGGCGCTCCCTTAAGCCCTTCAAGACAGTCTTTAGTTTTCATACGCAAATCAGTTATAGAAACACATTGTTGTTTTAGCATAATGACATTAAATTTTAATTAAATAATTACACACAAATAATATAACAAAAAAACATACAAAAATATATACAAATTTACATAGACCTCGCTAAATCCCGATCTCCTTCAAAATCCCCTCCCAATCCAAGCCATATTTTTTATAAAGATCTTCCTCCCTCGCAGACTCGACAAATTTTTCATCAATTCCAATTTTTTTCAAAACCGCAAGCATGCCATTCCCTCCAGCGATTCCTTCCGCCAAAATTTCAGCAATCGCAGAATAAAGCCCTCCAACGCCATGATCCTCAACAATAAAAATTTTCTTATATCTCGCCAGAATTTCCAAAACCACTTTTTTATCCAAAGGTTTTATCGTCGAAAAATTATAAAGCCCGCATTGTTTTCCGTTTTTTTCTAATTCTTTTACGGCAATCAAACATTCCGAAAAAAGCCTTCCATGAGACAGAATCGCCACCACGCCACGACTCAAAACATCTCCGTATTCCCTAACTCTATCCACCGCTTTCAATTCATATTTTTCATCAAAAATATTTTCGATTTCACTATCAAAAAGTCGCACATACGACGGACCAAAATCTTCAGAAATAAAATCAAAAACTTTTATCGCCTGATAATAATCCGCAGGACAAAAAACCTTCATGTTCGGAATACTTCGCATAAGGGCAATATCAGAAGTCGCATGCATTCCAACACCTCCCTGCCCGGTCGAAAGTCCACTTCCAAAGCCAATAATTTTCACATTCAAATTTGGATAACAAATCATATCTTTTATTTGTTCCAACGCTTTTCCGGTCAAAGAAGATGCCCCTCCCAAAACAAAAGGCAATTTTCCCCTAACAGTACTCCCCGCCGCCGCAGTCACAAGATTCGCTTCTGCAAGCCCAAAATTAAAAACTCTATCATGAAAAAATCTCGCAAAATTCGCAGGCTCAAAAACTTTTGGAAAAGCTCCCATGAAAACCATAAAATTTCCATGTTTCTTCAAAATTCTTATCATCGCGTCGTCAAATGCTTTGTATGAATTATTTTTCATAAATTTTCTTTTAATTTTTCCGCCGCAATAGACATTTCATTTTCACTCAAAGAAACTCCCTGATACGAAACTTTTCCTTCCGCAAATTCGATTCCTTTTCCACAAATTGTATGACACCAAATCACGCTAGGCCTTCTATTAGACGTGAAAGCCCTCTCCACCGCATCCAAAATTTGCTCAAAATTATGTCCATTCGTAACCTGAATCACATTCCACCCAAACGCCTCAAACTTGTCCTGCAACGGATAAATATCCATTGAAGAAGACACAAGCCCATCCGCCTGCACTTTATTATTATCAATAAACACAATCAGATTATTCAATCTGAAATTTCCGGCCGCCATAGCGGCTTCCCACACTTGCCCCTCTTGAAGTTCTCCATCTCCCAAAACTGCAAAAACTTTATTCGGTTTCCTTTCAGATTTAAGAGCAAGCGCAATTCCAGTCGCAAAACTCAAACCATTTCCCTGAGAAACTCCCGAAGAAAAAACTCCGGGAATTTTTGGATTTGGACGAGTAGTCAAAATCCCACCAAGTTGTCCAAAAAAATCAAGCTCATGTTTATCAAAAAATCCCAAATCCGCCAAAATCGCATAAAGCGCTCCAGCCGCATGCCCCTTTGATAAAACCATATAATCCTGTCCGTCCCATTGCGGTTTTTTCGGATCAAAATTCATCACTTTTTGCCGACCCAAATCACCATAATAAAGCGTGACCAAAATATCCGCCACGGACATCATGCTTCCGACGTATCCATATCCGGCTTTCGACGTCATCTCAAGACAATCCAGTCGGATTCTCGCCGCTTTCTTTTTGAGTGCTTCAATTGCCATAAAATGTGATTAATGAAACCTTGTAAAACAGTGTAGTGCAAGAAAACAAGGAGCCTACGCAGCAATACACTGTTTTACAAGGTTTTACACTGCCCTCTCATCTTCCGCATACACATGCATGTATTCAGACTTATCATATCCGTAAATCTCATCAGGTTTGAAAAATCTTTTAACTTCTTTTTCTGCATTTTCTGCAGTGTCAGACGCATGAATAACATTACAAGAAACACTCATTGCGTAATCTCCACGAATAGATCCACCCTCAGCCTCACGAGCTTTTGTAATTCCGGTAATTTTTCTAACAGCATCTGTGACTCCGAGTCCTTCCCAACACATCGCAACAACAGGAGTGGATTGCATAAATTTAGAAACTCCAGGAAAAAATGGTTTGTCAGCGATATGCGCATAATGCTCACGTAAAACCGCCTCATCAAGAGTCATCATTTTCATTCCGACAAGCTTAAGTCCTTTGCGTTCAAATCTTTCAGTGATAAGACCGACAAGACCACGTTGAATCGCATCCGGTTTGATAAGAACTAAAGTTTTTTCTGTTACATTTGACATAATATTTTGGTTAAAAAGCAGTGGCATTCTACTAGCTAAAACCGCTCAAAACAAGACAAAAACCGTTTAATTTGCTTATCCTTTTATCTCGCAAGAATCCTTACCAAATCTTCCTCTCCAAATTGCGGAATCACATTCACTTTACTATTATGCACTCTCGCGTATTCAGGATGCTCTCTAAGCAAGGCAAAAAGTACATCATCAGGATATTCAGATAAAGGTGCAAGATTCAAAGAATTTTCCTTTCCTCTAGGCAAAACCACAGCAAAATGCCCAAGTCCTTTAACTAAAACATCATGTCCAGGTCTTCCCATTTCACGAGCACGAACAAGATCGGCCTGTGTATGGGGAATTCCAAACATTTCACAAAGATTTATAGTATTCATTTTATAAACACCCAATTCCTGTTTTGGCCTTTCCCATTCATCAATTCCGACAGGATATCTGGAAAATATCGCCATTCTATCCCCAGCAGAAGTTTCTTTTGAAGACGCATGCACAATTTTTCTACGATTAGGATCAAGCTCCAAACACGGGATTCTCGCTAAACGAAGCCTTCCAAGATAATCTATAATTTCAGGAGTTTGTCCGGCATAAATAAACCTCTCCCCGCTATCAAGAACCCTAGGTTTTGGTACTTCTGGAACAACAGTTTGCCCACTTTCTCTAATCTCCATACAGCATAAATTTAAATTCAAGAAATCACTCTACGCTACTTTTCCAGAAAAAGTCAACACGCACCCCAAAAACAAACTTATTTCCTTTCCTCGACGACAACATCAAAATCAAACCTCGTCTTTTTTGGTTGTTCCATATTTCTATATCCAAGCGGAACAATCAAAGTTGGAATAATGTCTTTCGCAAGCCCCAAAACCTCAGACACCTTTGCCGCCTCAAACCCCTCCATCGGACAAGAATCGATTCCTTTTTCAGCCGCAACAAGCATTAACTCCATTCCAGCAAGATAAACCTGTTTTTGCGCCCAAGCCTTTAGCTCTTCAGAAGATTTTGAAAGCAAAGAGGTCGAAAGCATATTCCCAAAACTCACACTTTCCTCATCGCTATACCCCAAATCCGCCTTTGATTTCAAAACATAATGATGAAGCACACCATTATCTCCAGCCAAATCCGTCCTCGCGCACATCACAACAACACAACTCGCCTCAACAATTTGCGGCTGATTATAGCAAGCAGGAGCAAGCGCCTTTTTCAGATCCTCATTCGTCACAACAATAAACTTCCAAGGCTGAACACCGTAAGAACTTGGACTAAGCCTAGTAAGGTCCATTAATTCATGTAAAACGCCATCCTCTATTTTCTTAGCCGCATCAAAATGTTTACATGCAAACCTAAACTCAACAACTTCCTTCATCGATTTATCCATAAAAAATTGGGTTAAAACATTCATAAAAAGAACGCATCTAGAATCCCAGAATTCCAAAAACACTGCAACTAGAAATTAATCTTTAGCTCGCCACAGAGCGATCTCTCCCCATAAACGCACAGGCATAAACAGCCTCTTTAACTTTTTGCTCAACCGCTTCAGGCTCACCCGGTTTTTCAATAAAAACCCCCGCAGATTCAGGCCCACGAACAGTAACGCTATCATTAGCCCTTATAGGCAAAGTCCCATGATTTCCTACAACAACCGGAAAACCATCCGACATTGCAGTTAATTTTTCTGACTTTCCATCATCAATTCCAAATTCCGCCAATGAACCTTTCACTCGAGAAAAACGTCTACTAAGCAATCCTTTCGCTATAACCCCAATCGTCGGACTTTTCCATTCACCGGGAAGTAACAAAGGAACCCTCCTGATTCTATTATCCGCACTAACCAAACGATTAACTTCAACCGAAACACTCTGCAAACCCAAATCATGAGTATCATTCCATGGATTCAAAACTAATTTACCATTATCCACATCTCCAAGCTGAAGCATCTCCAAACGATCAATCAACCAATCACGAACACGATCAAAAACCGCTTTCTCCTCAGGAAAAATTTTTCGGTCAAATTCAGCTTTAGTCCTCAAATCACGATGCAAATGTGGAGCCAAAACCTTTCCAGCGCTAGGGTGAAACAAATTCATCATCCCCGCCATCATTTTATCAGCAGTTCTAGGAATATCCCTACAATCCAAAAAAACATCTTTTCCAACCTGAGGAACATGTATAGCCATATCAAAAAGTTTTAAAAAAACTAAGACCCGATGATATCATTCATCAGTCTTTTGTCAAATTTTTGGAGGCGCCACCCAGATTCGAACTGGGGAATAACGGTTTTGCAAACCGCTGCCTTAACCACTTGGCCATGGCGCCATAAAAGATTTTCAACAAGTTTTCAAGCAAACACCGAACATAATATTTGGCAGGCCCAGAAGGATTTGAACCCTCACTAACGGTTTTGGAGACCGGTGTGCTACCATTGACACTATGAGCCTACATAATTCCAGCATTGCGGGAGAAACTATAGCAAAACAGGCCCCTTTCGCCAAACGATTTTCTTTCTCAAATTAAAAACTCTTAAGTTTTCCTAATTTAAGAGCACTATCAAGCCAATTAAGCCTCGCCCCAACACTCAAATTTTTCCATCTTTTTAAAGACTTCATATCAACACTATTTCCCTTTTTTTTCGAACTTTTTTTCTTCATAGCTTACTGATATTATCAAGCATTTCTATGTCAATCAAGTCTTGGCTTCTTGAAGCCTTCTTTTTCATTTTTATTAAATCTTTCAAAGAAACAACCGGGATCTCCAAATCCCCAACTTTTTTTAAAACTTTATTTTTTGCAATCTCCTCAAATTTCAAAGATTCACTTATAATAATATCTATCTGTAATGGATTTTCATTCGAAGGAAAGTACGAAAAAGCTTTAAGATTTTTTTCTTTCACCCATTTTTGAACTTGTTTTTTATCTCCAAGCGAAACTAAAGAAATAGGAAGCCTCTCCGTATATCCCATTTTTTTAACAGCCTTATCCATCCTTTCCAAATTCGCCCTCTCAAGAAAAACAACAAAATCAAGATCCCCCGTGAAACGCGCATATCCATGCAAAGTTACGGCAACACCTCCGACAACAAGGTATTCCACTTTTGCCTTATTTAAAGCTTTAAAAACTTTTTCAAATACATTCATGCCACAATTATATCACACCAAACCAATCGATTCGCAACAAAAAACTACTCAGTCGCAGCCACTTCCACCTTCGCCTCGGAAAGTTTACATTTTTTCGTAAACACAGTCCCGGCGGGAATCACTCCCGTCAAAACCGCAATTCCACTTTTTGCCTTTATATCGCCATCCGCAGTACCTTTCCCAAAATGAGCAACCGCCCCCTTCGCGACAGTCACCTCCTTATCATTAATAGTCAATTTTACGCCTGCATCCGCAGTTCCTCCCTCCACAACAATTTCCCCGCCATCAGTTAAATCAACGCTCACATTTGCCGGATTTTCCCCCTCTCCAAGTTTAAATTCTGTTGCAAGTTTAATTCCATCTTTAGCCGGGTCTAAAGCTTTGGCACCTTTCACCGTATCCGAAAATTTCGCCACATCAAAAGCGTCATAATTCGGCGGATTCAAATTAAGTTTAGTGTAGTCAATCGGGTCCTTATCAATCCCATAACCTGATTTTTGAGCCGCGACCCTAAGCTGATTAAAGGTTTTTTCCAATCCTGCGGTAAATCCAGTTTCAGGCAAACCATCAAACATATCACTATCTCCAAGCCCAAGCTTTCCTCCAAACCCAAGCATCACAAAAGCCAACGCCGCAAAAGGGCTTTTATTGTCCAAAACATCTTCAAAATTCACTCCAAACATTTTCAACATTTTCCCGATTTTTGAATTCTCCATGCATTGAAGTTTTGCATCTCGAGTCGGAAGTGCCCCTTCTTTCGCTTTATCTTCAGGCTTTACCGCCGCGTCAGGCTGAGCCTTCGCAAATTCCGCATAAGCGGCCTCAAAATCTCGACCTCCGGCAAGTTCCACAGAAACACCACCTGTAGTATTATATGTGAATTTCGCTTCAATATTTTCTTCCGCAAAAGCTTTTCCTGCATCAGTTGCCAAAAACGCCGTAAGATGAGCATACTTAACACCAAAATCAGCTTTCGCTTTTTTCACAAAACTATTTGCAAGTGCCATAGACACAATCATCTTCATATCTTGCTCCAATGTTCCTGGCTTTTCCTCTTTTATCCCAAGAAACTTCGCAAACCCTGAAAAATTAGCATTTTTAGCAGTGAATTCCTTAAGAATCGCCTCATAAAGTCCATTTGTCGGATTACTTTTAAGCGCATCAAAACTTGGAGTCGAAACATTCACAACTCTCTGAAACTCAATTCCGGAAACCTTCCCGACTTCATCCAAATAACTCTTTAAAGGAGGAGCCTCCTCCGCTGCTTCCAATTTACCAGAAAGTTCTCCTTGTAATTGAGACAAATCCTCCGTTTTTCTAGTAACAACTTCAGGTGCGACAGGTTTTACATCAGTTTTCGCATCAGGAGCCGCAGGCGCAGGTTTTGCCGCAGGTGTATCAACCACCACCGGTGCAGGTTTCGCATCAGGAGCAGGCGCCGCAGGTTTTGCCGCGGGTTTCGCCTCAGGTTTTGCCGCAGTTTTCACCTCAGGTTTCGCCGCGGGTGCACCTACCGGCGTTCCCGCCAAAGCTCCTTTAGCTTTATCGACCGCCTTCCCAGCAGCACCAACACCCATCTTCAGCAAAGCCTTGGTCCCTTCAAAAAGACTATTCAGCCTCCTCTCCTTAAAACTAAATTTTTCTACAGATTTAAATTTATGCATATATTTTTTATTTATACTTTTACTTCGGAATTATACCATAAAAATAGCGAAGAAAGAAAATCAATCCCCGAGGACAGATTCGCAATAACAACCACACTCTCCCAATCTCACCTCCTTGAATTCCAATGCGAACCACACTTTCCCCAATCTTATCTCAACGCCTTCATCCTCACTTCCCTATATGAAACATCGCTTTTAAATAAATTATTTTCGTCAATGTTTTATATTTTCCTGCCGTATTTCCCGATATAAAACATCCGCCATTGAAAAATTCGCCTGTCCAATCTCCAAAGTCCATTGCTCAATATTTTGGCTTTCATCAGCGATTATTCCGTTATGCGCGAATTCGTGATGAGTTTTGCAAAGAGAAATAACAGAATCATGGATATTTAATTTTTGAACCTTATCGACATTTTCCTGTTTCTCGTCTGGTCCGAAAATGCCTCTCTCCAGCCGTTTTTTGCTCTCCGCAAATCTTTCCCGATGATGAAATATCTCTGCCGGATGGCCGCAATTAGGATACACGCATTTACCGCGAGCGAGAAGGATAGCCATTTTTTTGATACGGACAGGAATATATCTTGAAATTTTCGAAGAGATTTTCGCACCACTTTCCGATCCTGATTCTGAAATTTCGGGTTTTTTTTCTTTTTCTTCGTCGGCGAATTTTCCCTTACAAAAGTTATCCTCGAGGATAGTTTTTTTATTCCCACCAATATTCTCGCCTCTAACTTCTCCCTCACAAAAGTTATCCTCGAGGATAACTTTTTCCGCCGCATGTTTTTCGTTGTTTTCGGCAACAACTTTTCCTGAAACTTTTTCCGAAAATTCCGCATCCGCAAGCCTTTTTAAAATTTCGCCAATCGCCTCTTTATTATTCAAAAATCTTCCGTTTGCACCCTTTTCTTTTTCAAATTTTTTCTTCAATTTCAAAAATAAAAATGCTGTTTCATCTGTAAGTTCAATTGTGATTTTCAAAGGAGCGGCCTTGCAAAGAGCGCTTGAGGAAGCCATTTGTCTGCGATAGGATAAACAAGAATCTTCAAATGAAACACTATTATTTTTTCCAATTTCTCCATCATCAAACAAACCTCCTTCACCAAAATCCGCATCCAAATTATCTCGCTCACCCGAGCCACCCAACAAATCACCGTTTCCAAAACACTTTTTCTCATTTTCTATCTCTTTATTTCTCACTTCTTTGGAAAGTTCCTGAATCGCGTTTTTGCTCATGTTCTTGAGCTTATCGACCCATGCTTCCTCGGTTTCCGCGGTCGCGACGCTCGCCACAAGTGCCACTTTGTGCACGCCTTCCGTTTTTATCGCATCTCGAAGTTTTGGCTTGTCGCTGAGATATTTCTCAAGTCTTAATCTTTTTAAAACCACGCCTTTTGAAAGTCCCCCAAATTTTCCCGCATATTCCACAATTGTCGATGCATATTTCAGATAAATTTTCCGATCATAAATTTCCGGCAAAAGTGCCAAAAGTTCGTTTGTCAGTTTTCTGCGATTTGCCCCGAGTTTCAAAAATTCCTGATGTAATTCTTTTTCTGTTTTCATGTTTTTGAGGGGTTAAAAAGTGGGGAAGAAAAGTTATCCTCGAGAATGCTTTTTTATTTTATTTTCACCATCTCGGGATCTGAATTCGTGAAAATAATATACCTTGTTTCTGGCCTACACAAGGGCTAGAATATGATTTTAACACACCGTTTTTCTTAGTGGATTTGGAGATCATACATGACATTAAAAATCGCAAAAATTCAGCAATAAAAAATATCTCCGCCAAGAAAAAATCAAAAAAACATTCTTTCAATCAAAAATTTTCACACAACCATTTTAAACAAAAATATTCAAAGCTTTTTATTTCCAAAAAAGTCGTCAAGTCAAAGTTTCCGGTCAATCTATTCTAGCGTAAAGTATCGCTCTTGCAAAAAATTTCTGTTAAAAAAAATTCATCTAACTAAAAGTAATTTTCAAAAAGCTCCGGAAGTGCGTGACCGAAATAAAAATGAAGAAAAAATTTATCCTCGAGAATAAATTCCGTGCGAGAAATAATGGAAACGAAAAAAAGTTGTCCTCGAGGATAATTTTGATGAATAAAAAATGAACGACGGAAACAAATGGAAACCCATCCTCGGGGATAATCACCTCAACGCACTGTGATCACTTTTTAAAACCGATTTATCTCTTCTCTAATTTCTATTCCAATATCTGAATGATGAGATATGCAAAAGAAACACCAAATCCGTCACCACTTTTAAAAATACTGTATTTAAACCGGAATTATCTGAAGAATAAGAATTATTTGGACATAAATTAGTACGTTTCTGAAAGATAACAATCTTCGCAATAAACTATAGCTGGATTTTCCGACTCATAGGTCGTTGTGATGTTTTCGCCAGTTTTCACACATTTTCTTTCGTATAGTTTTCGTTTGTTTCTCATGGCATTTCTTCTGTTGTTTCTTTCGAAAAAACATTCTGCCGGTAATGGCATATTTAGCTTTCTTAGAAGCGCTAATTCCGCCTTTGTGATCTTGTAATTTCGGCCTGAGACTGCGCATTTCAAGAGTTCTTCTGTAACGTTATCTTTTACTCCTTGGATCGTATTTAGTGAAGCGTATGTTGCATCCTTGAATTCTTCTTTGTTCTTTTCTCTCCATTGATATCCGAGCTTTATGGCTTCATCTTTTTCCAATGGATAGTGGATTTGTGCGATTGTCTCATTGTAGGGAAAAGGTGATAGTTCTGCTGGGAAAAATTCGCCATATGTCCAATTCTTAGGCTCGGTGTAGCTGCAACTGGCAGAGCCAGATTCTTGCTCAACCTGCGCGCTTGCGCCATGCGCTCGCCCGTCTTGCTTCATGTGTTCAATGATTTTTGGTATGAGTTCTTTGTATTCTTGTTCTGAATATTGTTTGTTTAATATGCAATATTTTTTGTGCTGAACTCCGATACACCCGAAAAGATTTGAAGAGTGTGGGCAATGATAGCAATATTCCATGTCTGAACATGTGCCGAGACAATGACTGCAAAACTTTAAATTATAAGCGCCGTAGCCACAAAATGCGCTTTCATAAAGCAATTCTCCGTCACCGCATTCCTGAATATCCATGCAATTTTTCAAAGGATTGAATGCCTGGAATACGTAACTGCAATCCCAAAGTGCCGCACTATCAAAACAGTGATATGCATTTTTGCATCCACTTATGTAATCCCCTATTACATTCTCATTTTGCGTTCCATGAATTGATTTTTTAGGGAATTTTAATTTGAATGAATTGAAATATTTGTTTCCATCTGTAATGTCTTTTAATGAAAAACATTTTGCGCGTTGTTTTTCATATTCTTCTTTTGAGACTTGAACATTGTTTACGCAGTATTGTTTGTTCCTCAAGTTGCTGCACATTATGCAGTTTTTGCATCCTATACAGTTTTGCAAGAAATAGCTGTCTGAACAGTTGATACAATCTTGCAAAAAAGCTGAATTGTAACATTTTTCAGAGTCTATCAGTTCATAACAAAGCTCGCTTCCTCTCACGCGATAGCAATCCATACAACTTTCTGAGGAATTAATGCTGTAGGAGTAATAACATTCTCTGTTTTCGTCCGAATCAAAAATCATGTAACAATCTTTGTTTTTACCGGCATAATTTGTGTAATCCGAGTTTTCGTCATACTGGAACCCCCGGTGAAGGGATGGCCTTGGTACGGCTAAACCAAGCTCTTTGAATTGTTCAAAAAAAGACTTTGAAAAATCATATTCTCTACCAAATTCAAGTGGATCCCATTTATCGCTATACCAAATATTTTGATTATAAACTTTGTATGGAGAATCCGGATGGTAATTTGAGATAATTTCCTTACCGGTTAAATCACATTTTCGTTTATAGAGATAAAGTTGGTTTCCTTGAGCCAATCTTCGCCGTTCACGACAATCTATACAAAGGGTTGGTTCCGGAATTTTGTTGTTTTCCAAAAAAACTTTATCTTCTTCTCTGACGGTAAAGTTCGATCCGCAATGTTTGCAATTCTTGCTCATGTTGGGGATTGTAGACTATGTCCCACATGATTTTCAAGCATTATTTGAGGCACTAATTTCTTATTTGTCGTTTCTTTCCTTCTCAATAAGTTTACCGTACTGTTTGTGATTTTCTTTTTTCTTGAAAAGGTAACTTAGTGTCATGTAGCCGCCTAAAAGAAATGGGACTATCAAGAAAGTAAGGTTCATTTCGAGAAAGATGTTGAAAATGGCATGAAGTCCTATTGAGACCAGAAGTCCTTCGAAGATGTGTTGTTCATAGAATAATTTTTCTTTTCTGATACTTAGTATTCTATGCAACCATTTCGTCCAGTGATTTCTGTTTTCTTTTATTTCTTCCTGTAAAATCGGTGTCGCAAAGTGCGCTATTCCATAGTAATAACCCAAAATCCCCGAGAATATCAGATGTGCGAGGGTTGAGAATGAAGATCTAAATAAAAATGGCATAAATAGGTGATTTAGGCCTTGATTCAGCCATATACTATAAAAATATAGAATGTTCTCAATAAATGAGAATCCGAGTGCGGCGATAATGAAAAATTCCACACTATCATCTATATCATTAAATTCGTTGTCATCCACAATTTTTACGGAGACAAATTTCATTATTTCTTCAATAACCCCCACTATCATAAATGTAATAATGGCGCTTAATGGCAGTACGATAAGTCCTGAGAAACCTATAAAATCTTGCCTGTATGCCTCAGCGAATTTGAAGGCGTTCAGCCATGGGAAAAATTGCCATAAAAACTTGTATATCAATATCGGAAAAACGGCTAATGCACCGGCGAAGAACGTGAGAGCCGTCAGCGATTTCCTTTCCGGAGATTTCCTAAAAAATATGAATCCCCACAACATAGCAGGCACAAGTGCCAATAGAATCGATCCTATGATTTGTAGAGAGGTTGAAGACAATTTTTGTTTTTATTTGATCTGTATATTATAGCATATCTAAGCCATTTCTACAAACTCAATATCCGCTTTACTCTTGGCTAGTTTCTCCAGTTTTTCCACGTCAGTTGTCGTGATTATCGCCTGACAGCCGGATATTGCGTTTAGTAAGTGTGTTTGTCTGCCAAAATCCAGCTCGGAAAACACGTCATCCAGAAGTAAAACCGGATGTTTTTTTGTGCGTTCCCTGAGGTATTCGATTTCGGATATTTTTACCGCCAAAAGAAGAGTTCGCACCTCCCCTCTTGAAGCGAATTCCACTAAATCTATGCCATTTATCAGGAATTTTATATCGTCAATGTGCGGACCTATCGATGTTTTTTCATCTCTGATGTCCTTATGTCGTCTATCTAAAAGCATATTTGCGTACTGATCGATTTCCTTTATATGACTCACATATTTCACTTCGACCACCTCATTACCTTTTGAAATGTCTTGATAAATTTCTGTAGCTTTTCCGTTCAAGAATTCTATGAATTTTAATCTTTTTTTGATGATTTCCGAACCGTATTCCGAAAGTTGTTTATCCCATGCGTCGAGGGCTGAAGTTAGCGATTTTTCGTCACCGCTATTTCTTCCTCTTTGGATTTCATGTATTTCTTTGAGCAATGCACTTCTTTGTTTTATGAGTTTTCTGTATTGCATGAGTGCGTGCAAATATCTTTTGTCGCTTTGCGAAAGGATTACGTCCATGTATTTTCGTCTCAAAGAAGGGCTTAGATAAAGCATATTCAGGTCTTCAGGATGAAAAAGGACTGTCGTGAAATTCCCAATGTATTCACTATTTTTCATGCTTACATCATTCTTTTTGAGATTTTTCCTTTTCGGCGAGGAGGAATAAAAAACTTCAAGTGTGTGATTTTCGTTTTCGTCATCTTCGATTTCTCCCGTACATCTCATGTGTGGGCATTCCCATTTTACAAGACTTTCCAGTTTTGAATTTCGGAAAGAACGGCCTAGGGAAAGCATATAAATGCCTTCCAAGAAATTTGTTTTGCCTTTCCCATTTTCTCCTGTCAGCACTATCAAATTTTTGCCTGTTGGAAAAACATACGAATGATTTTCGTAGTTTCTAAAATTTTCAAATTGAAGTTTTATGATTTTCATTCTATATTTCCACCAGCGTTAATTTAAGTAACACACCGTATTATGTCTAAAGTTGAGAAAAAAGTCGACATCGATGCAATGAGACACTCTTGCTCCCATGTTTTGGCTCAAGCTGTGCTTAGAATGTTCCCGGAAGCTAAACTTGCAATCGGACCTACCATCGAAAATGGGTTTTATTATGATTTTGATTTGCCAAGAACTTTGATTCCTGAGGATTTACCTCTTATTGAAAAGGAGATGAAAAACATTGTCAAACAGAATCAAAAGTTCATCAGGAAAGAAGAACCTGCCGACAAGGCGATTGAGTTTTTGAAGGCTGTAGGCCAAAATTACAAGGTTGAACTTGTGGAAGGACTAAAAGATAGTGGCGAGGCAATTTCTTTTTATGAGAATATTATGCCAAATGATGGGAAAGCGATGTTTGTGGATCTTTGCCGTGGGCCTCATGTTGATCAGACAGGGCAAATCGGTGCATTTAAATTGATGAAAATCGCCGGGGCTTACTGGAAAGGTGATGAAAAAAATCCAATGTTGCAAAGAATTTATGGAACGTGTTTTGAGACGAGAGAAGAACTTGATGAATACCTGAAACAGCTTGAAGAAGCCAAAAAACGCGACCACAGAAGACTTGGCACAGCGCTTGGACTTTTCCAATTTCATGATATTTCTCCGGGATCTGTATTTTTCCTTCCAAAAGGAACAATCATTTTCAATGAACTTTTGAAATTTCTGAGAAGTGAATACAGAAAAAGAGATTACAAAGAGGTTATTACTCCGCTTATTTACAATAAAGCTTTATGGGAACAAAGCGGTCACTGGGAGCACTATAAAGACAATATGTTCTTGCTTAATATGGACGACATTGAGGCTTCACTTAAGCCAATGAATTGTCCTTCTCATATGTTGATCTACAAAATGGAAACACATAGCTATCGCGATTTACCGCTTAGGATTGCGGATTTTGCGATGCTGCATAGAAATGAGGTTCGTGGTGCACTTGGTGGAATGACTAGAGTAAGGAAATTCTGTCAGGATGATTCGCATATATTTGTTGCGGAAGAACAGCTAGAACAAGAGATTTTAAACTGTATCGATTTTGCAAAATTTATTTATGAAGAAATTTTTGATTTCACTTATGAAGTTTGCCTTTCAACAAAACCTGAAAAATCCATGGGAAGTGACGAACAATGGGCAAGCGCTGAGTTGGCGTTGGAAAAGGCCTTGGAGAAAGCAAAAATCCCTTTCACTGTAAATGCCGGTGATGGTGCTTTTTATGGACCGAAAATTGATTTCAGAATCAAAGATTCTTTGAAACGTGAATGGCAATGTGCGACTGTGCAGGTTGATTTCCAGATGCCACTGCGATTTGAATTGGAATTTGAAGGAAGTGATGGAAAACCTCACACTCCTGTAGTTGTACATAGAGCGCTTCTTGGCTCACTTGAGCGATTTATGGCTATACTTATCGAACATTATGCCGGTGCTTTCCCTGTATGGCTTGCGCCTGTTCAGGCTCTTGTTTTGCCTGTCTCTGAGAAGTTCAACGATTATGCAAATGAGGTGAATAAAACACTTTTTGATTCAGGACTAAGATGTGAAGTTGATTCTTCAAATGAAACTCTTGGAAAGAAAATCAGAAATGCGGAAATGAGCAAAGTTCCTTACATGATTGTAGTCGGCGAAAAAGAAGTCGCTGATAAAAATCTGACTGTGAGAGACTATGCTACAAAGAAGCAGGAAGTGATGGGGTTGGAAGAGTTCTTGGAGTTGGAGACTCTGAAGAAACCGTACTAAACAAAGTTTGCCTAACTCTTGTTACCACTTCTTCGAAAATATCGTCAGGGTCTGTTTCCTCTTCGTATAATTCAGGGAATATTTCTTTTGGCATAAGAATCGGGATGCAGGCTAGAATACGCCTCTTTTCGTAGGCTTTATGCCCTATTTCATGATGTCTGCTCTTTTCTCTGATGGCGTCTTCCAAAAGCAATACTCTTATCTCAAACTGTACGACATAGATTTTTTCTTCTCCGGAAATCGGAATGTATGAGACATACTTTAGTGTTCTATATTTTTTGGATTTGCTTTCGTTATAATCAATACCGTGCGTGCCATTTTCAGAATCTTCAGTATATGTATCTTCTACCGCTATAAGTCTTCCCAAACTTGCATGGCTTGTGTTTATGCCTTCTTTCAGAGCTTTTAACTCATCCATGTCCTCAACAACAAATGTCATCCTTATCATGTCTGTAATCTCCTCGAAAGCCATACTTCTTTCTCTAATTCTATTTATCACCATACTTCTAAGTGTCTTTGGATTGATGTACCCATTGTCGGATTTGCTGTCTCCGTTATGCAGAAGATAACAATTCTGCCCTGCGAATTTTGCCGGGATCAGTTTTAATTCTCCTAAATCAACCATTCCTTCTTCTACTACTTTTTCTTCGGCGGCTGATTCTTCACCTATTATTTCCGGGTCTCCAGTTTTATTGTCTATGAATTTTATTACTTTAACAGGCTCATCCCTATCAACTTGGATATCTTCTGGGGTTGCTTCCATTTTTGCTTTTACTTTTCTTGAATCACTTTCTACGAAGGCAAATCGTGGCATATATGAGCCTCTATATGTAAGCCATGTAAGCTCTATTTTCAGCCTTGCGGCATATCTTTTTCTTTTATCTTTTTCCGTACACGCTATTTTTACTAGCTCCGAATATTCGTTTATTTCGAGGATTTCTTCTATTTCATGTGGTATTTTTGTTCCCGTGTCGATAGACGCGTCCACCAAAAGTTCGTTTACTTTATGAAAAATCACATCAATACGTTTCTTTATGGCATCCAGTCTTTCTCCTTTTTGTTGGTCTTCATCTATGTGTTCGAAGATGCTTCTTAGCATCGCATTATATTTTCTTTGATTTATTTGTCCTTCTCCATCAAAGATTCTGTCGTATTCGCTGGCTATACGCTCAGGAATCCCCTCTGGATTCACCAATAAGTTTTTTGTATTTATATGCGGAGAACTTACTTTTATGGCTTCGTCTATTATTTCCGCCATTTTCCCGGGGACATCTTTCGGGTCTGATATGGTTACCACTTCCGCCGTCATATCCTTATGTATCAAGAGGGTTATTCCTTTTGACATGTCTGCGCTTCCCTGTATTTCTTCGATACAAATTCTCTTTATCGCATCTATCATTTGTCCTTCTCCCGTTTCTCTAGTTTTCACTCTTTCCAGTTGCTTAAAAAAGCTACTTAATTCCTCAATTTCGATTAGAAAACATGGCATCTGGTCTATGTTTTTCCATGGCGCCCCAATTTGTTGCGGAGTTAAAACATGGAAGAATTTCACTAGATTAGTTCTTATAAATTCTTCATGTAAATTGTGGTTTTTTGTTCTTCCTATATAAGAACTATTTACCATGTTTTTAATATGCTTTATTCCTGTAATTCTTTTAAATGATCTTCCCTCCATCGTTTCTGATTTGTAGCCTCTTAACATTTCCATAAAGAATGGCATTCGTGATTCCAGCCATGGACATAAATCATATTCCGAATATTTTTCCTTTAGTCTTTTTATAAATTCTGAAACTGTGTATTTGCTTTCAGGCTTATAATTTTCTTTGAATTTATTTAATTTTTTATCAAGTTCTATTCTCGTTTTTTCGTCTGTTTTTTTCTTTTCTCTTTTTTCTCCTCTTGCTCGTAATGCTTTTGATGCAATACCCATAGTTGATCCAACCAAAGCGAGTATGTTTGGGGATCTGTATGATAAAGACTCCTCATCGAAAACTTTTTGCAGGAGTAATTTCAATATTCTTTCTGATTCAAAAAATCTTGTGAGTTTTTCTGCCGGTATTCCTTTGTTAAAACTAATATTTGAGACGAAAGTGATCAAATCCTGAAAAGTCGACATTGTTCCGAATCCTGCAGTTAAAACATCTACTATATGGGCTTTGAATAATATATCTTCCTCATCGTCCTCCAGTAATCTTGGAAGTTTCTGAATATTCACTGCATCGATAATTCTCGCTTTTTTGGCAAGAGCTATGCCTTCTCTTGCTGTTTTTGCACCAAGCTGAAGAATGGATTCCGTTAGTGTTTGCTGTTGACCTTCCGGTCTATCTGCGAACGTGTCTATTCTATCTATTGTCCCCATGATAAGTCTTCGTCCGCCCATTCGTGTCGCATCTACAGCTTTTGAGATTTCCGTGCCAATACCGGAAGTAACGACATCTGTCGCTCCTTTAAACCTGCCTACAACTCCATCGGCTATCGTTTTTGAATCTATCGTGCCTTTATTTCCGTTTTCATTTGTCATTCTGTCTTGGTAAAACACTTCTAAAATACATAGGTTCTAAGGGGTATCGGCCCACTATTAAAGCATTTTACGGCAAAAATGTCAACCGCTTGAGCTATTGGCAAGTTCGTGGCTGGCTTTAGCATGCCTTTTTTCGAATCTCTAAATAGTCAATATCCCTGCAATGCGCAAGTTCGTGGTGGGCTTTGCAAAGCGGGGCGAGGTAGTGCGGATCGTGGCTTGGTACTGCCGAAAATCTTCGCACGTGGTGGATTTGTTCCGAAAGTTTTTTGCAGGTTTTTACTGAACATTTTGTGCCATGTTCGGCGTATAGGATGCGTTTTATGGAGATGGGGATGTGGCGGGAAGGGCTTGGGGGTGCGGATTTTTTGCTAATCTCCTCTTTCTTCTGTGCGATTTCCTGTTCGCGTTTTTGGAGGGATTCGAGGATGATTGCGTTGATGTCGAGACCTTTTTGCTGGAGTTCAAGCAGTTTTTCTTGGACTTCGGCGGAGAGATTTAGGGGGTTGGATTTGCCAGCGCGGCCGTTGTAGGCTTCGACACTTATGTTTTCTCCGTTGTTGCTTTTTGTGTTTTTTGTGTCAAAACACATTTGCCCGGGCACAACTTTTGGGTCAAAAAAG
>JAUYJL010000010.1 GCA_030688025.1 Candidatus Peregrinibacteria bacterium
CATTTATTACACGTCTGACTTGTTCTTCGCTCATTCCCGCTAACTTTTTTGCAAATTCGAAAATCGAAAAAAAGCCTTTCTTCTCGTATAATTTTCGTTTAAAAACTTCCGGCAAAAGTCCCGCAAATCGTTGTCGCCAAAATCTTGTTCGTTCACCGTATTGTTTGCAGAGATTATAGAGATTTTCGTCCGGCATCAACGCGAGTTTTGTTTGCGCGATCACTGAGAAATTTGTATTTTTTTGATCATTCATATTGTAAGTTTTTAGAAGATATTTTGTGTCTAAATTTTAGCATCTGTAAGCCAAAAATCAACTTTTTTGAGTAGCGAATTCTTAAAATGTGACGTATAATAAAACTCGATATTTTGGCTAACAGAAGCCGTGAAACGGCGTTGCGAAGATGAAAAAATATTGCAAAATGCGCATCAATGAGTGGGGGATATTTTGGCCAACAGAAGCCGTGAAACGGCGTTGCGAAGATGAAGAAATATTGAGTAACATGCGTAGAGAAAGTGGAGGTCGTGAAGTAGGCGGTAACAGGTTTTTCTTGGCTTAAGTAAGCGGAGGAAACGGCGTTGACAATACAGGGAATTATTACATGGAACGCGATGATGAAGTCCTCATTTGTTGCACGGTTTTTGGCTTAAGTAAGCGGAAAAACGGCGTTGCGAAGATCAAAAAATATTGCAAAACATGTACAGACGACCTGACTTTCCTATTTTCGAAAATAAATGAAGCATGAAGTGGATTTTTGGCCTAAGAAAACGGCGAATCGGGGATGTAAAATCAAAAACTTGGATTATTTACAGCTTTAGACCCCGAATTTGATACGCTACCCTGTAGGATATCTGAAAGGAAATGTTCTTCGTAGCGATTCTGTTTATTCAAAAATAGGGAATTGCAAACGTTAATTCCAGGAAAAGGTCTGAGTCATTTCTTAGGACGCATTGCGTTCAATTTAGGATAAACATAAGTGAAAAAGAAAAGAAGCTTAAGTCCTAAGAAATGACTCAGACCTTTTCTGTATAATTTCGCTTGCATTTACCTAAAAAACCCTTTAAAATCACCCCGCAATTTAAGAAAAAAGATATGTCACATAAAAAAGCAGCAGGTTCCACTAAAAACGGCCGCGACTCGCGCGCCAAACGCCTGGGAGTGAAAGCATTCGGAGGAGAAGTGGTGAAAGCCGGAGCAATCATTGTCCGCCAAAGAGGTACAAAATATTTCCCTGGAAAAGGCGCAGATATGGGGAAAGACCATACCATTTTCGCTTTAATCTCGGGACAAGTTACTTTCACTGAGAAAGCTCTGAAAAAATTCGACGGAAGAATTTACAAAGATAAGTTTGTAAACATACAATAGTTTTCCGCTAAAAAAATAAATGGCTTTAGAAAATTTTTTAGGACTTGAAGGGGGAGAACCGATGTCAGAATCGGCTTTTGAAGCATTTAAAGAGCGCATGCAAGAGGCATGGGCTCAAATTGCGGCTATAAAAAAAGAGGAACAGAAGCAAAAACAAAAAGAGGACGATCTGTTAAAGATCCTCGTGGCTTTTGTGAAAAACAGCCAAAAAAACGATCTCACCCTATTAATAAGTCGCGCACTTGAGCAAAACATCCCCGCTGGATTCATTTTGGCGATGATAATGCTGGAAAACGATGAGCTAAAGGAGTTTATAGGCAATTTAAATTTCGGATTAAAAATGCCGAAAGAAGATGACCTGAATTCATCTTCTCGCGCATTGACTTTTTTCGGAGAAGACGACAAATCAATGCCTTTAAGAGCAAAAATCGCAATCGACGCATGGATTAAAGGCATGATGTTTCAAGCGGAAGAATACCCACAAAAATTGATAAAATATTGTTACGACATTGAGATAAAAAATGAACAAGATGGCTTCGTAGACGAAGAAACAAAGCCGGAACCTCAAAAGACTGTAAAAAAAATATTAATCCAACTTTGCGCATTTGTTTTGCGTGACTATTTCGAAAGAATGAAAATCGAAAACGATTTCGAAAGACTCAAAGACTTTTCAGAATTTATATTGAAAGGAATTTTCACAAGAACGGAAGAAAATATTGCTTTAAGAGCCTTTCTCGAAGGCAAAAAAGCTTAATCTCTGGAAAGTCCTTTCAGCTTCAATTCCTGCATAATTTCCTCTGAAGGTTTGTCGATAAACCCACTTTCACATAAATATTCGGCAATAGCTATCGCCTCCGGGCCATCGGCAGTCGCAACGCCAGATTGATGAATAATCGCCGCCACTTTCGAAATTTGCGCCGAATCAAGACCGTATTTCACGCTCAAATCAATGAGTAATTTATTTTCCATAAAGATTTATTAATACCAAAAAACATTCTAATCAATTCCTTCCGAAAATACACTTTCAAGCCCTTGCGAAAAAAGGCAAAAAATGCTACAATATAGCTGAATCTAAAAATAAAAACAAAAAAATATGGCAAATTCATCATTTGAAACAGGCGGAAAACTTAGTGACTATGGAGTCGAAAGTAAAATAAATGCCATCAGGTACGACGGCAACGAATTCATGAAAATGGCTTCATCAGAACTTATGGCCAATAGAGGATATTCGCTTATTAAAGGCGAAATATTCAGAAAAGTAGATGCAAGTAGAGAGAAAGTCACACAAGAAAAAGTAAATGAATATTTCGATGGATTGGGAGGAGACGATTTTGCAAAAGATGTTTTTCAAAAAGGAAAGGAATCCTTGCTCAAAGACGCAAAGGAAGCCAACAATGATCCTGAAGCATATTGGAAAAAATATGCAAAAGCTTACGATGCAAGAAAAGGTAAAAATTTGACAGCAGAAGAAGATAAAGAAGACACTAGGATAACTGAAATTTTAGTAAAAAAAGGGTTAATTTCTCTCTCTCAACTATCTCTCAAAGATGCGATAGCCAACGGCATTTATCCAAAATTTGATGCAAAAGCGGCGACACTAAGAGGATTAAAAATCTGGGATACACAAGACAAAAAAGTCAGAATAAAAGCGTTAAAGAAAAGCGCGGCAACATCAGGCGCGGTCAGCCGTCGTACGACTCTTCAAGAAAGAGTTTCCAAATATAATAACCCTCTTCATAAAGCGGAATATGCACTTGGTAGCGGAAAAATGTCACCTGAATACGCATCAACAACACCAAAATTAGATACAACTCTCGAATACAGGGCAACAGGCAGCGCAAGTACGGCTACATGGAATCCAGATGTAATCAGACCAGAATCGGAATGGAGAGGAAGATGGCAAACCCGAGCCAAGCAATATAATGCCCTATATTTCAGCGGGCGCTTATATAATGAATTTCCTGGAGCTATAGAATCCAGCGATAAAGTATTGGGAGCTATAGACGCAATTGACAGACTTGACATAGGAGCAAAAGATTCCTCTGCCTTTAATGCTGAAGAATTTAAGACAAAAATTGATAAGCTTTTTGGAAAAGACATAATTTACGGAGCACATGGAGTTTTAAATATGCTCCTTGCCCTTGAACGTGCAAGCGAAGAGGTCGCAAAGCATAGCGGAGAAACAAAAATACTTTATAATCTAAAAATAGGAAAAGGAAAAAGTGCAAAACATCGTTTTTCAAGACTCGATACAAAAGCTCTACAAAAAGGTGAAGTGAAAGATGCAAAAGACCAAAAAGGTGTGAAGCAAGTTGGAGTGGAGCAAAAAGAATCCATAAAAGTTGCCTTAATCGACAGCTTCGAACAAGGATTCGATAAGATCATGCCGGATATTCAAGGAAGAACTGGTGTAGCTCTCTCAAAAGTTGCAGGAAAGTTGCCGGGCGGTATTAAATTCGTAGATTGTTTTGGGACATACAAAGCAGTGAAAAATCAGAAACTACTACGTGTGATAGCGTGGGAAGGAGGACTTCGCATGGAATCAAAACAGTACGCAACAGTGGAAGACGCTTTGGTCGCCGCACAAGCAATAATACCTAAAAAAGCGGAAAAATTTCAAAATGGCCAAGATGTTCAATCAACAATGGAAGAATCGGACAGAAAACTCGCCGCAAAAGAAAAATGGATCACAAGTTTTGACACATTTATAGATACAAATAAAAATGATTTAATCCAAGCAGGGATAACAGTAGTGAAAGAATTAAATAACACATTTAGCTTCGGACTTCCGGATGCGAAAAAAACTTATGATTATAAAATTACAGTGGGAAGCAATAATATCTTCTTCGTTATTCCTGAGCCTGAGGAAGGAAAAATGGATTTATGGGCACGTGTTGTAAACAGAGAAGTCAAAACAACGATAAAATCTATCGCAAAAATAGATGTTGACTTCAAAAATCCAAAGAAATTCATAGCTGACATATTAGCTGCTAATGAAAAACTTAAGGAGATGGAAAAAGATGAAGAACAAAAACCGGCAGTAGAATCCCCAAAAGCCAAACCGGCACCAAAATCAAAGGAAGAAACTGTTCAAAGGATCCAAGAAATCGAAAAATCGCAGAAGAATAACGATAGGATATTAACGAAACTCAAATATGACGCAGATGAACTTGCCAAAGGAGCGGACACTCCTGAAAGAAAAGCAAAAATGGCTGAAGTTCAAAAAAGAATAGCCGAAGTGAGAAACGACCACGGTAAGCTAAACGCAGAATTAATCGCTCTAAAACAGCGCGTTGTACAATGGGAGGAACAACCTCTAGCACCTGAAGATAAATTAATCCAAAAGAAGGACAAACCGGCACCGGTAACTAAGTCGCCGGTCGCTCCTGAAAAACCAAAAGTGTTTACAGAAGCATTCAGTGCCGAAAAGCCAAAAGATATGAATGTGGCTGTCCAACAGCTTCAGGAGATATACAATGCGCTCGACAAACTTTTCCCTAAAAAAGGTCAAGCAGAAGATGGAGTATGGGGATCAACCATTACCCCAGGGCAAGCAACTTCTGCTTTCAGGTTGACTGTAAAAGGAAAAACCTATCCAATATCAGTAAAATTATCAGACTCAAACGAAATTGAATTCGTAATAGGCGGGAAGGATGCATATTCAACAAGGCCAACTCAAAAAGAATTGGCAAAGCATATTGAGACAATTCTAAAATAAATTTTACATTCCCTCATACATTGTGGTAAAAAGAACTCCACAAACAATTTTGTATGGGCGGAAAATTATTACAATCGGACAACCCCGGTCACATTTCAGATAATTCTTTGGGGCGGATTGAAGGAAAGCTAGAAGGGGAAGAAAGCAAAGTCGCGCAAAAAGCTCTACGCATATTAAGGGAATTTTCAACAGAAAAGATAAAAGACTTCCATGAGGTATGGCAAGTAATGGCGGCGATAAGGCATCTTGTTTACGATCTTGGGCTTAGAGGTGGCCCAAGAACAATAGAGCACATTGCGAGAACTACAGCAATAACGCAACAAAGAGAAGAAGGCATACAGAACCCACAAGCAGAAGAAAACGGGGAACAATTCGCCGAAAGAATGAGAAGAATACGCACACACACTTCACTCAAAGCGCTCGCGGCACTAAGCGGAGCGGAAGTGGATAAACGACTCGGCATGATTAGAGCTCGGTTCAAAAAACCGGATTTAGAACACAGTGGTGCGCAAAAATATTTGGATTTGGAAGGTAAAAAAATGAGAAGAGCTATCACGGATAGAGTCCCGATAGACGAACTTCTCGACATAGTAAGATTAGCCGAAGAAAGCCATTCTGACCCGGAAACTCAAAATTTGGTATCACTTGCAAGAGGAATGGCCATTGAATTCCTTATCAGAAATCTTGTAACGGCAAGTCCGGATCTTATAAAAAAAGCCAGCAGATTTTTTACGGCAAAATACATAGATGCAGTCTTGGATCAAATGCCGGATAGCCTTGCAGACGGAAGAATTGGAGGAAAATCGGCGGGAGTGCTTTTGGCGTACGCGGCATTGGAAGAAGAAACTTCGGAATTCGATGCGGAATTTGCAAAAACCAATGGACGCGAACGAGATCCTAAGGCCTTTTTCAAAGAAATGAGGGCTGGAATAGAATTTGCAGAAAACAACTCAAGATTTATAGGTTCGAAAATTTTCGAACAGGTTATCGACTCAAATGAAGAACTTGCAGATTCCACTACCATAAAGAGATACTACATAGACGGAAAAGAAGTTCCAGAAGGCCTTCACGAAAAAGTGCAAGGAAATATGCTTACAGCCAAATTTCCAGATCACATAGAGCGCCAGCTTTGGATTTTATTCAAAGATCTTCACGGGAAACCGATTATCGTAAGGTCGTCCAGCGAGCTCGAAGACAGAGTCGGAGCCTCATTCGCAGGAAAATACGAAAGTGTGGAATTGGCAAATTCCAGCGAAGACGAAAAAGGCGATTTTGAAAAATTCAAGAAAGCTGTTCTGCAGGTTTATGCCTCAGTATTTTCACGAGATGTAATGGAGTACAGAGGCGAACACAATTTATTGATAGAAGACGAAGAAATGGGAGTTTTGATACAGGAATTAAATGGAAATAAACACGGAAGTTATATTTATCCGGACTTTGCAATAGTGGCGATGTCTCACGCTACGCAGTCGGTGGGGCATAATCCGAAAAGAGGAGCGATGACCGTAGTCGCCGGACTTGGAGAACAAGCCGTCACGGAAGGTGGACGATACGTCATGTTGGACAAGCCGAGAGCGAACAATGGAATAGAAAAACCACAAGGAAAAATGACAGTGATAAGTATAAAAGACCAAGAGAAAAAAAGAGTTTCCCCAGCCCAACTTCGTGAGGCAAACAGCCTTTCTCCCAAGATTAAAGCCTACGGAATGGAAGGTCAACACGAAAAATGGCAAAGACTCACATGCAAAGGAGTAACAGAATATACGGAAATCCCAACAATGATAGAATACATTATTCAAAAATTGAAACACCAACTTGGATATGACGTTGATTGTGAATTTACCGTTCAGTACAACGGAAAGACTCAAAAATGGGATCTAAAATTGGTGCAATGTCGTCCGCAAAATATTCCGGAAAACATGAAGCCATCAAGGATGCCGGAAAGTGTTAAAAAAGAAAGAGTTGTTCTCGAGCACATGGAAGCCATGAACGCAACTTCATGCAAAAATATTACGCATCTCTTGTACATTGATCCGGAAATATTCAGTAAACTTCCTGCGCAACATCGTTACGGAGTTAGTGCTTATGTAAATCAGGTAAATAAATTATTCGCGAAAGGGAAATATTTGATTTTGACGCCACTAAGATGGGGATCACAGGAGGAAGCCTCCGGATTGAGAGCTAGTTTTGCAGACTTCTCTCATGCGGCAGGATATATGGAAATTTTTGATAAAGGAGATATATCATGTTCATGGGGAACTCATTTCCTACAAGACACGATGGATGCGCAAATGGCAACCGGCGCATTCGAAGGGGCGGGAGTAAATTACGATTTCCTAAGAAATGCTCCTCACTCACAAAGTGTCGAAACCAAGCAATGTCCGCAAGACGTCCCTGAAGTACCAGAAGTCCTACGGCCATTTATAAAAATAATCGATATAAATAGTGCCTACGGAGAGGAGGGGGAAGAGTCAAAAGGCAAATGGGTCGCACACATTGCACAAGACAATACCGGCACGGGGGACGAAAGACCTTCCCACGTCTACATCGCGAAAGAAAACCAAGACCTTCCGGTGGAGGTAGAATAATTCCGACTGGTCTTGAAAATATAAAAGGGTTAAAATCTTTACAAGTATTTTCTATATACCTTTTATGTCAAAGGGAGTTCAATATTACGTCCAAGAAGCAAACGAGGCTCAAAAACGAGTAACGGAATATAGGCAAACGGTAAAATCTTGGAAATTCGACACAATCGCAGTGCACGGGATGTATTCATTGGAAGAGACATTAGCGAATCAAGGCTCAATCGCGGAGCCTATTTTTGTTTCAACATCTCAGGCTTATAGAGATTCAGACGAAATGGAAGCCGGACTTTCTTATCAAATGCCAACTTGGGCATATTCACGAATTCATAATCCTACGGTTTACTACCTCGAAGAAACTTTGGCGCTTCTCGAAACATATAGCACAGATTTAGACGCCTCAGCGTTATGCACTTCTTCCGGAATGTCGGCAATAAAACAAGCAATCGAACCATTTCTAGAAAAAAAAGACGACAAACCGATAAATTTCGTCACACCTTCACAAATCTATGGCGGAACATATCAGCTTTTTAACGTAAGGATGCCGGAAAGAGGAGCTGTCCCACACTGGGTCGAAGATCCATCCGACATCGAGACATGGAAGGATCAGATCGACGAAAACACTCGGTTTTTGTACGCTGAAATGCCGACAAATCCACAACAAAGTTGTTTTGATATTGAAGAAGTGGCAAAGTTGGCACACGAACATGGAATTCCACTGATAGTGGATTCAACAATCTCAACTCCCGCGCTCTTAAGGCCAATTCAATTTGGCGCGGATATAGTCGGGCATTCTCTTACAAAAACGATTGGCTCAAGTGGCAGCGCAATTGGCGGCGCAATCATCGCACGCCATAATTTAACCAGCAAACACCTCACAGACGAACAAAAAGGAAATTATGCAGTTTGGCTCAAGCTTTTGCCGTTTCGTGACAGTGGCCCATGCATGTCGCCGTATAGCGCATATGTTTTTTTAAACGAAATAAAAACGCTTCGAATAAGGATGAAACATTATTCGGAAAATGCGATGGAAGTGGTGAGGTTTTTGAAAAATCATCCGAAAATTGAAAAAATTGATTATCTTGGTGTGGAAGATCACAAGAACCACAATCTTGCGAAAAAATATATGAAACTTGTGGATTCGGATACGCCTATGTTTGGACATTTGATGTCTATTTATATAAAAGGGGACTCATCAAACACTCGCGCGTTTTTCGACAAACTAAATCTTTTCCGCCGCGCCACAGACCTAGGTCGCACAAAATCAATCGCAACAATCTGCGCAATATCCACACATCTACAGCAAGGAGAAGAGGGGCAAAAGAAGGCCGGAATTCCTCAAAATCTAGTCCGTCTCTGCATCGGAGGTGAAGATTCACAGGACATAATCAACGACCTCAAGCAAGCTTTGGAATAGTAACATTTTCTTTATTATTGAATAGTAATCCAGAATCCCATTTCTCCGCGATTTCTTCTATATGTTACTGCTGACTTTATATTTATCACGATTCCTTTTGAAGCAAGCATTCCAGGCAGTCTCCGTATGATTTCCTCTATCTTTTCCGGAGTGAGGTCAATATTGTCATCAGATTCCATAAGAAGCATTTCGTATATTTCATTTATTGAAAGCCTTTTTTCTTTAATTTGTGTCGTCAGGATAAGAATTTTCGCAACCTTGGTTACGTCAGAAGAATTGCTAAACATTGTTCTTATCGCATTGAATACGCTTATTCTTGTTCGGACGCGTTTCACTTTTGGTTGTTCCGGAGGAGTAGGGTCTGCCTCTGGAATTTTTCTGGCCTGCATATCTTCAAGTTCTTTATCTAACGCTCTGCGTGTTTGAAGGGCTATTTCTGCCTCTTTTTTATCAGTTAGAGGCTTCGCCTCCGCAGGCGGCACTACTTCCATCACAGCCAATGCTCCTTCAGCTGTTAGCGTCCCATCTTCCACCATTTGCCTTAACTCTGCATGTTCTTCCGCTAAAAGTTGAGGGGGGATGATTATTCTTTTTAATTGTATACCTTCTGATGCCATTTTAACTTTAAAATAAGAACATATTCTAATGTATTTGACTTAGAAAGTAAAATATTCTCAGAAAAAAGCTGCCGAACCTTTCAGGCTCGCCAGCTTTTTTCTGGGGTGAGTTAATAATACTGGTACAGTTAAATTACGGTAATGTAAGGGATTAATTGCTACGATGCATGGGTTGGATAAACCTATTTTCACAATATCCAACCTATCTAAATTACAGTAAGAGTTCTCTATATTTAAAATTCTCTTCTAAATGTTAATTCATTATGCTAATTTTTAACAAATACCAATGAACGATCCTCAAATGTTTAATCCAAAAAAACCGAACAATCAGCTTCCACTACTACCAACAGACTTCAATTACGACAACGTGGCCATTCTGAAGCAAGTGAATCTTTCGAACATTGCCTTAGCGAAAGTTAATGCACTTGCCGGTCGCTTGCCTGATAGCATCTTGCTAGTTAGCCCGTTATTAGTGCGTGAATCTGTAGCTAGTAGCCAAATAGAAAATATAAATACTACGGTGTTTGAAGTCTTTGAGGCCGAAGTTATGTCAGAAAAGAAAAAAGGCCCTGCCAAAGAAGTTTTAAACTATCGTGATGCCATCTTCGCAGGTTTAGATTTAGTGAAAAAACGTGGCATTTTAACCACTAACGATTTCGTAAAAATTCAATCCATCGTTGAACCAAACAAACATGGCATTCGTAAACTAGGGGTTAAAATAATGAATGATTTAACCAAAGAAATCCTTTACACGCCACCAGAAGGAGAAACCCATATTAGGGATTTTTTAGCTAACGTTGAGGAATTTATAAACAAGGATGATGACGGAATTGACCCATTAGTAAAGTCAGCCGTTTTTCATTACCAGTTTGAGTCCATTCATCCATTCCTTGATGGGAACGGACGTGTTGGCAGAATTCTAATCATACTATATCTCATCATGGCGAAACGGCTGGATTTACCAGTCTTATTTCTCAGTGGATATATTATGAAACACAAGAAGTCTTACTATGAATGCCTTCACAAGGCCAATTCTAAAGGCGATTTGCTTGATGTCATAATGTTTATGTTGAGAGCTATTGAAGAGCAAGCAGAAGCTACGGTGATAACGATACAAAAGATCGAAGTTTTAATGAATAAGTTTAAATCCGTTCTTGCCAAGAAAACTGTTTTTTACAGCCACGAGTTGATTCAGCTGTTGTTCTCCAAGCCATTCATGACAATAGACTATCTACAGGGGAATATGGGCTTCTCAGCACGTCAAACGGCTTCAAAGTATTTAACCGAAATGGTAAAACTTGGATTGTTTCAGTCTAAAAAAATAGGGAAGTCCAAATTCTTTTACTCTAAAGAATTTCTAAAACTATTGTCGTAAGTCATGTTAACTCAATTAACACGAAAGTGTTTACATGTTAATTGTAACCACGTATAATTAACACGTACTGGCCAATATGTTAATCCAATTAACATATTGGCAATCCTGCTCGCAAGAGTCTCAACCGAAGAACAAGACACGGAAGAACCATTTAACGAAAGAACGATGTATCTTTGTAGCTTGTCGTTCCAAAAACGGCTTCCGTAAGCCGTAAAATCAATGGGGTGAGTGATGGGGCTCGAACCCACGACCCTCTGGACCACAACCAGATGCTCTAACCAGCTGAGCTACACTCACCACGTGCGTTTCAACGCAAAAACAATCTTAAACATTGCGGCAGGAAAACACAAGTGAATCAGTGAACTATTTTAAGATGTCAGGCTCGAGGCTGGAGAAAATTTTGACCGCAGTGTGCTATAAGTACATGAGGATCAAAATTTTCCGACAACAAAGAGAATGGCATCTTTAAACTAGTCCAAAAAAGAAAAACTCCTCCCACTTGGGGAAGAGCTTCTTAACAGACTTAGGAGTACCAACGCCCTAGAAAAGCCTTAATATCCTAACCTATCAAATGAATCGCCGAGGCGACTCAACAAACGAATTATACGTACTCTGTGAAAAAATGCAAGAGAATTATTATTTCAACAATAAACAAGTATCAATCTTATCCCAAAAAACAGAACTATTCCCGTATTGACAATGTCACTACGCACCTGCTATAATGGAAACAGTTTTAAATTTAATTAATCAAATTTTTATGTCTACAATTCAGGTACGTATCGACGAAAAAACGAAAAAATCTGCAAAAAAAGTGTTGGACAGTATCGGCATGGACATGAGTAGTGCCGTGAAAATCTATTTTAAACAAATCATTCTTACTCGAGGAATTCCGTTCCAGGTTTTGACCGAAAACGGGCTTACCCTAGAGCAGGAGAGGGAGATATTGAAAGCTTCTGATGAGGCGAAAAGGGGGATAAATGTAAGCGGGCCTTTTGAAACCGCAGCAGAACTAAAAGCTCATTTAGACAGCCTGAAATGATTTTAAAATTACACAAACAATTCAATAAATCGTATGAAAAGCTGACTCCGAAATTGAAGCAAAAAGCGGATTTCGTAATGCAGTGTTTTCGCTTAAATCCCCTCGATCCATCATTGCAAAATCATCCACTCCACGGCGAAATGTCCGGCAAACGGGCAATCTCGGTCACGGGGGACGTTCGCATAATCTTCGAAGAACACGACGACTACATTTTGGTCATCATGTTGGATATCGGCACTCACAATCAGGTTTACTGATAAAACGAAAACAGCAAAAAACGTGATCTGTCTTCCACAAAGCCCGCCTATTTCTTGTATTTATTGATCTCTATCTGAGCCAATTTTTCCGCCATCACTTTGTATTTTAATTCGACTCTTTGTCTTTTTTTATCATTTTTTTCGAGTGCGGTTTTTTCTTCAATAAATGTGTCAAAAAGCGCATCCACTTGCGCTTCCTCCATTACAGGTAAAAGCGTCTCGACCATAGTTTTTGTATGCTGGTCGATTGTAGAAGTTTTGAGTAGGCCAACGATTCTATTTTTTTTATTTGCGAGTGTATTCATAGAGTGGGGGAGTAATGTACCATCACGCGACATTCGCCGCGCCTTCTGTTTTTCCTGTAAAAATTCCGATCATTCTATCAAGATCATTCGCATCAACAAGTGAAACAAGTTCCGCGAGTTGATTAGTCGTCAATTGATCAGGTTTTTTTTGAATCATGTCGTGAACAAAATCTACGATTTTGGAGATGCTGTCCTCAGATGTGGACGGGAAAATACATTTTTTATACTGCAGAGAAATCTGTTTTTTTTCATCATCAGTCAAAGACTCTTTTTGAAAAAGCTTCATCGTATCCATAAATACAGACTTGACGGCACTGCCCTTCCCTCCGACAAGGCTTGATAGACCTCCGATCACATCAATTTCAATATCAATCCCAAACGCTTCAGCCAATGCTTTTGCTTTTAATCGATCAGATGAAAAGTCCGGCTTCAAAACCTTCAAAACCGAAGTCTTCAAAAGTCCCACTATAGGATATTCCGAGCTATCAGACGCTTTTGAAATCTGTGCAAGTGCGGCCGCAAGTTTGTCTTTGTCAGGATATTTGATTTTCAACGCTTTCAATGTAGAAAGCGCGGTCGCCGCAACTGCCTTAAATTCATCAAGGTCGAGCCGATCCGTCGAACCTTCTTTTGCGGCTTTTGTGAGTTTATCCAAGCCTTTTCCGGCGTGTATTTGTTGCTCGGGACTTAAAGCTTTTTTTGATGTAACTCCCAGAACAAGAGCTTCTTTATATGCATCCGCATCAGCTTTTTCCACTTTTGTTTCATCAAGTTTCACAGCCGTAGTCGCATCTTTAATAACTTCTTCGGTAGTTTTTTTCGCGGCATCTTGCGCCTCTTTCGAGATGTCTCCTTTTTCTCCAGCAAGCTTAGCCATCTCTTCCGAAAATTTACTGAAAAATATCCCAATTTTATCCATCCAACCCTTGTCCTTCGACTCACTCGCCGCCTTCCACGCCTCTGAAAAAGATGGTCCAAATTTCTTAATAAAATCCATTGGATTACCTATTGCTTCTTTAATGGTGTCGAGTCCGAGCATGGGATGAGGAGATTAAAAGTCTGTTGCTTCTTCATATTCCCCCCCAAAAGGCTGTCTTTTAGCAGGCGCAGGTTGACTATTAAAAACAGGAGCTACATTAGGATCAGGCAGAGAAGTGTCTGCTTTACTTGGATCAATTGTAGAAGCAGTTCCGCCTTGTCTTGCAGCGGCCTCTGCGGCCACAGCATCAGCAGGTTCGGCGCTCCGAACTGGAACAGGCTGCCCATTTGGACCGATAATATATCTCGCAGCTGCGACCCTTGCGGTCGACTCAACCCTCGCTTTTAAATTTCCTTCTCTAGACAAAGCACCATTTAAATCACCACGACAGGCCACAAGGTCTTGATCAGCAGAATCTTTTCCCACAAAATACCCTCCGCCAGCCGCCCCTAGAGCGACCAAAAGAAGAAACAGTCTATTGGCAGTAGTTCTGCTTATCGTCACAACAAGCTTATCATTTGATCGAGGCTTGCCAACAGAGGGACGACCAACATCTGGCTCACCATCCCTACCACGAGAGTCTAAATTTGAATCTGGCCTGACCATGAGTACATGTTACTACAGAATTAACGGAATATTCAAGTTCATCGATCAAATTATCTTCTTTTTCTTGCCTCTTCCATCCTTTTCCTCAAAGCCCTTCTCTGTCCTTCCAAATCGGTAGGACCTTGGACTCTAGGCGCACCTTCTCCAGCACTTGGAGGAGCACCTTCTCCGGCACTTGGAGGAGCGTCAACCGGTCCGTCAAAAGTAGGAGCGGTCTTTTTTGTGCCATCTTCTCCGGCTTTAGGTTTTTCCTCAGCATCAGCCTTTTTTTTAGCCTCAGCCTTTTCCTTAGCCTTAGCCTCAGCATCAGCTTTTTCCCTAATCTTTTTAAATTTATCCGCTCTACCTCTCCCTTGTCCAAGTGCATTTTGTTCACCAGCCTTTTCTCCAGCACTTTTCCCATTTTCCACCTTCTGAGTTTCTTCTGCTTCCTCTCGTGCTTTTTCTTCCTCTTCTGCCTTAACCTCCTCAGGAGTCGGTGAACGCATATAACGATAGGCGCCGTATCCGGCACCACCTAATGCCCCCAACAATAGCGCTATTTTTAAAACATTCATCCACTTTTTCTTTGCAGCACCTTGAACCTTAACATTTCCGGAAGCAGTCTCGGCAATAGCATCAATATTTACAATAGCATCGTTAGGATAATTTAAATATCTTAAGATTTCTTTAATCTTTGCTATTACAACGTCTGGATTATCAACAGACTCTAGGCCTAAACCTTTGATCGCTCTTTCTAGTGGCACATCTCTTAGACCCATAAACCTAAATGCATTAGCTGTTAGATCGTTAATTATTCCAAGAATAGGCCCTGACCCATGAACAAAAGATCTATTGAAGCCATCTAGTTTTCCACCCAAATAAAGCATGTTCAAAATTGAGCTGAAATGCTGATTAGCTAATTCCTTGTTTTTAAAGTTCAATTTTGCAAAAACATCTTTTAGCATACCAAAAACATGAAACATTCTTTCTTTTACATCAGGAATAGATGCATTAGGTTTTAATCCATGAGCAGCAGTTAACCTAGCTAATTCTGCAACTAATCTTGCTCTCTCCGCATTTAATGTAACTAGATCTCTAGCCCCAAGTGCTTCAGCAATATCATTTTGAATCTTTTGGATTTTAGCTGCATTTTGTTTATATACATCCGAAGTCATGTCCCCTCTGGAGGCAAGATCAGTTTTCTCTCTCTCTAATCTAGGCAGTTGTGTGGTCAGAGAAGATACTTTTCCTAAAACACCATCTATCTCAGCAATTTTTTTGGCAACAGAAACTGCTTCATTTACAGCCGCAATATCAGGATCAGAACCAAACCTAGAATCAAATTCATGTTCAAACTGACTAGACAATCCATCATATTCTGCTCTGCGCGCGGCAGCTTCTAAAGCTTTAGGATCTTGGGCAGGCACTCCCGGTGTACTTTCTCCAGTCGCAGGAAGAGTTTTTTTAGATTCTTTCTTGTTTGCTATAAGATCCCAGAGAATAAACACTGGCCCAAAAAAGAGCTTTAGTGCACCCTTAGATAAAGTAGGGTTTTTATGCCAAGCGGACTCAGTCATTCCCTTTTTGAATTGCCTAATAAATATGGGATATATAGATGAAAAGAGCCAAGCGCCTAAGAGCCAATCCTCCCAACCTAATTCACCACCAACTCCAGCCATAAGAATCTCAGGTTTTGCTCCGATAGCTTTAGCAAATTTCTTTCCCTTCTCAGGATCTACTTTCCCTGTTGCCGCATCAAAACCTACTTCTCGTGCAAGACCTTGTTGGTCAACAGCTACACTTGCGACAAGCTGTCCCTCGGTATTGGTAGTTCCAAAAATTCTACAGTATTGCTTCACCAAATCAGGCAAAGAAGCATAAGCCGTTTTTAATGCACTTATCTCTTCAGGCTTTATTCCAGCCTTTTCCATGTTTGCAAAAATCGAATCTTGAGATGTTGTAGCAACATCAACATCACTTAAATCTTTGAGTGCTTCCCCTGCAGTCTTAGCTTCAGGATTCATAACAACAGTTCTTGAATCTTTAGAAGCATTCGGTCTTTCCGCAATAGATTTTGCAGTAGGGGATTCAAATGCAGCCGCCACAGGTCTTTCCGCAGGCGGAGTAGCTGCTTCAGGCGAGAATACCCTAAGAACCACAGCAAGAACCTTAGCCGTAATCAATTTTCCGAGAAAATCAGATTGTTTTCTAAATAGATCCATTGGCATCTCTGATTTTCCTCTCGCAAAATCTCTCGGCGCAATGTCCAGATTACTCACTGTATCTACAACTAATTGTCTTTCTGATTGGCTCATCATTCTTTTACAAGTTTCTAAAAATTTCCTTGCTTTTCCCTCCGGTAATTCCGAAGTAAACAATAATACATCTTCCACAGTTAAAATCAAGACCTTTGCTTTTTCCATCTGAGCAAGAGCCTCATCAAAACCTCCCACCTCGAGCTTACTCTTAAGCATATTGATAAGTCCCTCTCTATCAATAAATTCACCTTTTGCGTTTTTATAAGTACCAATTAATCTTTCACGTACACCTTGTGGCAGAAACTCAGGAACCTTTCTTGCAAGTTTTCCAACTCCGTGAAATGCACCCTTGAATCCCGCCGCCATAAGGTAAGATTTGCCATATTCAAGCAAAACGGCTTCTATGGCTCCTCTTTCTTCTTCAGAAATAGGTTTACTTCCGTCTGTAGGATGAATCTTCTCCTTTAGATATGAGCCAAGCATGATAGCCGCGGCATCAAAATTTAAATCTACGACAAGTACACCGATAGCCTTTTGTGCAAAAGGATCTGAGATCTTACCTAAAACACCTCTGTATTGAGCACCAATAATATTAACATTCTCTATTGCTCTTCCAAATATTTGTGCAATTTCTTTTGGTAATCCACCCTTCTCCAAAGCCTCTGCCATTGCTAGAATAGCTTTCCCGGGACTTGATTTTGCTAAAGCCAAAATATTTTTGATAGATTTAGCATGTTCAGGATATTTCTTAGCAGCTGCCATCAATGCTTTAGCTTCTCCACTCACTCCCATCTTGGCAAATCCTGCCGCATAATGAGCTCCTCCTAGAAGTGCAAACATAGGCATTTCTAAAGCAAGCATTATCCCGGCTTTTGCCCAGTCTCCTTCCACAAGTGCCGTTCCGGCGATTGTTGCTTCTCCATGTAAGAATGCATTCACATCATAAAATGCTCCAGCCTCGACAGCCACAGTCCCTGTAAACATTGCAGCTTCAGCGGCATATCTGGCCATCATTGTAGCATTTTTTATCATGCTTAATCCTCTTATCCCGGCAGTAGCCAATCTAGCCGCAACACCGACTCCGACAGTAACAATCATAGCGGCAGCCATGATCAAAACTTCTTTTGTAACACCTGAAAGTAGAGCTCTTCCTTCATCGCTAAGTTTGTAGGGGTCGTTATTTGGATCTGTTGAATCACAGAATTCCTCATAAATCTTCTTATCAACTCCAGATATAGGAGCAGCTTTCATATATTTATCCGAAAATGCCGTCAATGTAAGATAATTATCATACAAAGACATATGTTGAGATTCAAAAAGAGAACTGAAAAATCTACCATAAGCCGCATCAACTTGAGCATTGGCAGGCATTTTATGATTGTCTTTTAAGTATCTTTTTTTGAAATTTTCACGGAAATTTTCTCTAACATCTCCATTGCTCAACATGCTTGTAATACTTTTACGGGCGTCGTTATACGCTGTTTTATAAAGTTTCTCTTTGACTTCAGGTTCCAATTTTTCTCTTGCCGCCATGACATCCTTATGAAGAAGTTTAGCCATAAGTCCACGAGCAGACATATGATCGTCAAAAACATTTCTTTGTATCCAAGCGATTGCAAATCCGGCCATTTTTACCTCTGACATATCATTAAGAGATTTTCCTGACAAAAGCTTGAGTAATTCAGTCCTATAAAGCATGCCGCTAGTTCTTGCAGGAGAAAGAGCAATCTTCTTTACCGCATTCACAAAATCTTTTAAACGACCTCCAGACATAAGAGGCGCAAGTTCTGCCTCTAAATTGAAAGGAGTTTTTCCATCATAGTCTTCATTTGTATAATATCCCACGAGATCATCTTGTAGGTAATTCAATTCTGCTATTACTCGATTGGACACCTTGGAATCAATTTTTCCAGCTTTAAGAAGTGTCTCCGCCAAATCACCAATCAAAGCGATTGAATTTAGCTGCACTTTCATAGCTTCAGGCATTTCCAATTGCACTTCTGCTCCCTCTTTATAATCAAAAAGTACAACATCTTCAGAATTAAAACTCGCGACTGAAAGACTTTTGTGTTCTCTTTCAGATACACGTTCACTAGCAGTTCGTGGTCCTTTGAATTTTTTTCTCTTTTTACCTTCAAGTTTAGCGGCGGTTCCTTCTGCCAAAAGCGTTCTTTTTTCTCCGAAAAGGCCTGGTACTTGAACTGAGTTAGCTTCAACAAAATCAAGGACTTTGATCTTTTCAGCTGAAGTGATAGCTGGATTCGAAACCAAACTTGTGTAAAATTTAATTGCCAAATGTCCCTTAATCTTTTCTTTGGCACTGGCAACTTTTTTGGCTTCCGAACCATCAAGGATTTGGTCTGCATATTCATCTAGCAATGCATCTAAATTTGAAAAAACATAATCGAAATTTTTTAAAGTTCCTGGATCATTTTTGGTGACAGTTTTTCCCAATTCAGAAATCATTTTCGCTATCGTATACATTTTCTTTAATCCTGCCTCTCCAAGCCAGTCAAAATCTATCAAATACGCAAATTCAAAATGATCTTTCTCGTGCGACAATTTTGCTTCAAAAGACTTATCTGTCAGCGTTTTTGCATGCTTAGAAAGCTCAGTCAAGGCTAATCTCACGTAAACAGTAGCTTCTTTCAAATCATAATTCGAACCGAGTACTCCGGCTTTTTTAATAAGATCGTACATAGACTTTACGTCTTCCTCCGGCCATTTCCCCGGATGATCTTTAAAGAAATTACTAGTAAAATGCCCCACCTCTAATAAACGTGTGGCGATATCTTTTTTAGACAATTTCCCAGCATCTTTCTCTGCATTATCAACAAAATCTCCAAAATAAACAATACCCTGCTTTAGAGACAATAATATTTCTCCGTTCTGCCTTATTTTTAATCCTTCTTTTCCCATATTAATATTTTATTCATTGTTTTAATTATTGAACCATTTAAAATCACGTGCTGTTTTTTCTTGTGGTTTTCTTGCCGCATCTGACTGGGCATCATTTAAAAGAAGTGCAATAGTTTCTTGATTTTTCGCGTATAAAGCCTTGTCAGTAGCGCTAAAAGATGATTTGGCAGCAAGTAATAATTTTGCTTTATAGTAATTAATTTTATCTATTTCTGTATTAAATTCATTCACTCTCCTCACATACCAAGTGACATTTTTAATTAGAAAAGCCTTATATTTTTTAAGATTGAGTTTCACAGGTCTACTCTTGTCAAATGTAAATCTGCCTATATAAGTGCCGGAAGCAGGAGGCCATTCTCTTTGTTGGACCATTGGGGTCGGTCTTTCCGGGCTGTCGGATGATAATTTTTCCAAGGCATCCAAATCAGCAATGTCCTCACCTAGTCCAGTTTTGATATCATTATATTCATCAGTGCCGACAGGAAGTTTTTTCATAGCCCTTTTTCTCCTTGCAATTCTAGCTCTTACTTCAGTTTTTTCTTTTTCCATATCCAGGCTCTTTGCACGTTTTTCCATAGACTCAACATAATCACATTCATTTATAAGAGGAAGATACAAGTCTTTTAGCTCATCCATTCTTAGGTTTAAGCAGGCAAGACTTATATCATAATCTACTAATGTATTTAATGTGTCATTGGTTGCAGAAAATTCGATTTCATTCCCATCAGAAGCCTTTTTAGAAAATAAGGGGTCCAATTCATCATATTCAGGTAGATTTTTAAGATCTCCTGCCATAACTTTATCAGCTGCTTTTTGCAAAAGGGCATCGCCTACATCAAATCCCTTACTAAGAGCTCCGACAGCCTTATTTGCAACAGTAGTCGCAACATCGATCAGTTTAGCGCCTGATTCAAACATTTTCCCAATACCTTCTCCAGCTTTTGATAGGCCAATAACAATCTCCGTAAAAAGAAAGACAAATCTATGTTCTTTGTGGAAATTTTTTTGTGAATTATTTAAACAAGTTAGATGCATATTAGAAAAGATTTAAGTTATCAATAAATTTTCCAGATTTTATTTTGAAAAGCTCCCATGTTGTTTTTTTCTCAAAATATTCATCCCAAGTGTCTTCTCCTGCAATGCGGTCACTTAAAATTTTCTTAACTTTTTCAGTAATAAATTTACGCTGTATCGATTCAGTAATAACAGTATTATTTTTCCTAGCAAATGTAGCTAATTCCTCTTCCAAATTTGTGGTGTCTCCCCAAAATACATTATTTTTAATTTTATATTTAAGAGAAAAAGGAGGAGTCTGTAATCCTGCAGAAGGAGAAGGGGTCAACGTTTCAAGATTTAGGACATAAGATTCGTCTTGAAGTTTCTGGAAACGCGTAGCCTTAGTGGAGTTCGCCTGCGGCAAATAATCAACGAACTCTCCTTTTAATTTTACGATACCTTTTCGAAGTGCGTTATAGAATTCCTTTTGCAATTGAGTGTGTTTTATCGTCTCAATAGTGTCGTCATGTTCATAGTTGTCCAATAAATCAAGATAAAACTCATATTCTTCGTCAGTACTTATTCCCACGGTATGCTCTTCGGTGTCCTTAGATAGTACAACGTTGTTCTTATTATATTTTTTTCTTTGTCTTGTCGATTTTCCTAACCACGCATCAAAAGTCACATAATCTTTGCTCATCTTAAGCGCCCCCGTCTCCACCAAAATCTCACCTCTCTCATCATTACCTTCAGGATCCTTCAATGTTACTCCAACGGTTGCATATTTCGGATTTTTCCAGTCTTTACTAAATGTGCCCCAATCATCAATCTCCCAGAAAGGACCTCGTTGTGGGACTTCATCCGGCATTTTGTCCTCGTTCAATTTCATGAACATTCTTTCGGCGACATAGTTTGTGTAAGCCGCACGTTTCTTGTAATCCACGCTGTCTACACTAGACCTATCCATACCAACTACATCCATCTTATATGTATACGCCGCAAACACGCTCACTATCTTTGCCGCTTTGTTTACACGTCCCGGAATGATTCCATCCTTGCCATATTTCATGAAAATAGAAGAAGCGAATGCCTCATACCATAGAGAATAAGTGTTACTCTTCACGGCAAGTTTTGAAGCACCGTCCAAAATCTGGGTTTTGAATTCCTCCGAAGTCATTTCTTTTCCGTCACGCTGATTTTGTTCTTTAATATTTGATAATTTCTGAGTTAATTTCTGAAGTTTAAAGGCAGAGGCCTTTATATCTGAATCATCGTCCATAACTTTTGCCGCTTTATCAAGGCTTCCACCGGTGGCAAGGCCAGCCACAGTTTTGGAAATCAAAAATTCCGCCTGCGCATCAATCATCGCATTCGTATAATTTTTTGGAATAGATCCTGAAAATTGTTCGAGCTTAAATCCTCTGAACCATCTGTCAGAAGTGGCATCTTTCCACCAATTTGGGACATTCTTAAACAAATTATACATATATCCCTCAGGAATACCATCCAAAACATTCCCAAACCTCTCCACCTCTTTTTTCCATTCCGTATTCTCTTTTACCGCATTCTCCGCAAGTTCTCGCAAGAATCCGTAATTATTAACATCGAATAGTTTCGCCTCCGCACCTGCTTCAGCAAATACATATCTTCCCGTCGCTTTATCAAGTTTGAATTTAATCAGAACTTTGCTGTCTCCGGCAAGAACGTCAAATGAACCGTCGGCATCCATATTTTGCCCTTTAAACTCAAGTTTCTTCGCCTTATATAGGAAGAAGAAAGGTTTCATGTCGTCTTGTCTGCATAATCCAGCCATCACAAGATTTCCCAAAAGCTTACTTCTGTCTCCGGTGCTATCAAGGTTGATAATCAATTCGCCATCTGTCATCCGATATACCTCGACAGTCGAACCGTCTTTTGAAACTTTCAAAAATACATCCATCGTCTCTTCTTTTCCAAGCATAGAGCCTGCTTTCACAGTCAATCTAGAAACAAATTTTCCACTAACATATTTTACTTTTTCCAAATCCAAAGATTCTTTAGCTGACTTATTTAATTCTTCAACTACCTTAGTAAATCTGCCAATTACAGAATCTTTTAATTTCTCAACCTGCTCATCCGCGTTTCCTTCAAAAGGAATTTCGCATAATGCTTGAGTCACCGCATCCGGATTCCCGCCCGCTCTATTATAGTCATCACGTGAGAAAACTACATATTTTTTATTAACACCGTCTTCTCTTATTACTACAGGGAAATTCATGACTTGAGCGCTGTACACTCCGGCCGATATAGGTTTATTCTCAGCCTCAAAATCCATTTGTTTGTCCTTAAATACCGCATCAAATCTTCTCTTCATTCTGAAAGAAGCAACACTTAGTCCGAGAGAATCCAATATTCCGCCGGAAAGTCTTTCTCGTCCGCTTTGCGCTATACCATTAAATACCATCGCAAAACTCATCACCGTTGCATCTTTCAAATCAGGATCTTTACTCAAAGCTTCCTCAATAATAAGTCCGTTTCTTGGTTTTATATATTTGTCATAAGATTCTCTTATAGCCTTTGCAATTTTATAAATTTCTCTTCCAACACGTCTATATTCCTCCTCTTTAGATGTCAAAGGGCCATCTTTACTAAGGACACTTGCAGACAGTCCTCTAAATTGAGGAAAATGTCCTGGAAGTTGATTTGGATCAATGGCTTTGATGTCCCCACCATGTGGTTCAAAATATAAACCGTTTAAATCCGCTACACTTAAGCCACCTATATCAAGTAAAACTCTTCCATCTAGATCTTTACCTTCAGGAACTAGATTTAAATGATAGAAGTTTGCAAGGGCGGTTCCCCTTACTTCATCTTCAGAAGCTGTAATTCCAAGTGCTTTAAGAGGATCATATCCTGCATTCTTAGCAAACATATTTGCCGCATACAAGAAACCTGCCGCATAAATACCGGTCTTTGTCCAGTCGGGCGTTTTTTCCCATATTTTCATCGCTCCTTTATACGCCACGTAGCCGGCAATCACGTAGACTAGAGCTGTCCCCCAATCTTTTTGCTTTATAGCATCCTGAAATTTTCTTACATTATCAGTAACAAATTTTATACCTGTAGCCGCAATCTTATCCTGATCTTTTCCTTGATTTCTTTCATTAGCGGCGGTTTGAAAATTGTCTTGTGTCTTTAAAAGAGTTTTAATCGCTACAAAGAAACTTACCGCAGAGGCAAGGGCTTTATCTCCGATTTTTCTTACATTTGCTTCGGGAGCCAAATATACTTTTTTCTTTTCTTCGACAGACGAGTACATCTTTTCTTCTCCCGGTTTCAGAGTCTTAAGTTCATTAGGATCAGAAAGCCTTGCAAGTTGATCAAAAATATTATTGAAAAACGGTGTGTCTTCATAAATCTTAAGATTCGTCCAATCTTTTTTCAAAGCATTAAGTCCAGACGCTGAAGTGATACTCCATGTGTCAGCATTGATTTGGAATTTACTCCTGAGCTCTGAGATTTTTGCCGAATCAAGACGACTGACCAAACCATCAAAAAATTTCTTTTGTCCTTCATCAAGGTCTTTCACAAGCTGTTCCATATCCATCTTCGCCACATCCGCCTCAACTCGAGGATCTTTGTATTCTTCAAGCATTTTCATTTCCCTCATTAAAGCTTCCTGCCTACTTCTCATACCCATCAATTCAAGACGAATAGCCGCAACTTGTTTGTCATAAGCATCTTTTTTTATGTCATAATCTGCTTTATCTTGAGCATATTTGTCTATTGCTTCCCGAAAAGCAACTTTACCCCGATGCATTCCATCAACCTTCTCAGGATCAACAGGTACGGGAATTTTCTTAAAATCCTCAACCACCTTTGCTAATTGTTGTTCTTTCTCCTCCGATTTTTTAGAAATAACCCCTAACTCTTCTGAAACCTTTTCACTTCTCTCAGTATTTTCTTTAGTTCTTTTCTCGCCTGCCTCGACTTTCTCATCTACTTTCGCCCCCTCACCTGCGCCTGCCTCGGCCCCACCGTCCGCAGACGTATCCCCAGGCTTAAACATAATAACCCTATTCTCCTTCACAAGGCTGAAAGGGAATTTTAAGCTTAAAATAAAGTTTTTTTCGTTCTTCATTTGTTTTGGTTTTTGTATTTATCAGATAATTATACCAAAAAATCTTCAGTTTTACAATACTAAAAATAATGGTAGAATACACCCACGTAAATTTAAAAACATCACAATGACTTACCAAATTAAAAAACTACCAAAGTCGGAAGTAGAAATTGAAATTACAGTTCCGGCAGAAGATATTGAAAAATATTACAAAAAAGCGTGCGAAGAACTTTCAAAAGAAGTAAATATTAAGGGTTTTCGCCCGGGACATATTCCTCAAGACGTTTTAGAAGCGAATTTAGACAAAAAATACATAATGGCTCATGCTCAGGAAATGGCTATCCAAAGGTCATACGCCGACGCAGTGATTGCGGAAAAAGTGCAAGTTGTCTCTCGCCCGAAAATTGAAATAAAAAGCGAAACACCGTTTTCTTATGTAGCGGTTGTCGCTGTTTTGCCTGAAGTTGAGATAAAAGACCACAAATCAATCAAAGTAAAAAGAGAAGAAGTGAAGGTGACAGAAAAAGACATCGAAGAAGTGATGGAAGATTTAAAAAAATACACAACAACATACAAAGATAGTGAGGAGGAAGGCAAAAAAGGGGACAGGATGGAAGTTGATTTTGAAGGTTTTGATGAAGAAGGAAAATTAATAGAAAACACAAAAAGCACAGATCATCCTGTAGTTGTAGGCGAAAATTCACTTATTCCGGGTTTTGAGGACGAACTTATCGGTCTGAAAAAAGGCGAAAAAAAGGAATTCGATTTGACCTTCCCGAAAGATTATCCAAAAAAGGATTTTCAAGGTAAAAAAGTACATTTCAAAGTAGAAGTAAAAAGGATGGAAAGCGCAATTGAACCTGAAATAAACGAAGAATTTATCGAAAAAATCACAGGCAAAAAAATGCCGAGCGAAGAATTCAAAAAAGAAATTGAAAAAAACGTTAAAGACAGAAAAGAAAATGAGGCAAAACAAAAAGTGGAAAATGAATATCTTGAGGAACTTTTGAAGAGAACAAAAGTCGAAATTCCGGCTTCCTTGATAGAAGAAGAAGTGGAATTCATGATTCACGATATTGCCGACGATATGGGCTCAAAAGGCATAGAATTTGATAAATATCTTGAAAAAACCAAAATCAAGATAGAAGACTTGAAAGAAAAATACGCACCTGAAGCCGAAAAACGCGTGAAAATGAGACTTGCCCTCCAGCAATTGATCAAAGAAGAAGAAGCGGCTCCAACGGAAGAAGAAATAAAAGCTGAATTTGAAAAAGTAAAATCTTTTTATCCTGAAGCTGAAGTCGCAAAAATAACAGAAGATTTCGAAAAAGGGGAATTGCGAGCGCAAATAACAAATCGACTTGCGATACGCAAGCTGTTTGACAAGGTGTTGGGTTAATCCTAAGATAAAACAAAGCGACCGAAAAAACGCTCGCCCACACAAACTAACAGACCATGAAAGCTTTTTACTTCACTATTTCGATCATTTTTACTGCATTTTTGGCGGCAGTAGCATATTTCAACATGGATTCTTCGTTGACAAAACTGAATCTTGTCTTTACGGAAGTGAATGCAAATCCGGCCATTGTTATCCTGATTATAGCCGTTGTGGGAATCTTCACCGGAGCCTTTTATTATGCCTTTTTGTGCCGTGCCCTAGACAATCCGGAGAAATTTGAATAAAAAAATGTTGCAAGTTGTTTAAAAAAATTATACACTCCAGTCGAAAAGGGCATAAAACCAGGGCAAAATGTTAAAAAGGCTTTTTACGTCAAACACGCGTATTAAGCTTCTAACCGTCTTTCTGATGAATCCTGAAGAGGAATATTTTATCAGGGAGTTAACAAGGAAGCTTAATGAACAAATTAATTCCATTCGTCGTGAATTGGACAACCTTAAACGTACCGGACTTCTCAAGTCTAAGACAAAAAACAGAAAGAAGTACTACGTGGTGAACAAAGAATTTATATTATACGATGAATTAAAGGGCATAATAATAAAAGCTCTTTCTTCAGAAAATACTATTGCGAGAGACTTGGAAAAGATCGGAAATGTTAAACTTCTCGTGATTTCCGGACAATTTGTAAATATGCCGACAAAATCTGTAGATATGTTGATAGTGGGGGATTTGGACAAAAACACTCTTACTCAATATTTAAACAACGAAGTTCGAACAAAAAATCCTGTAAAATTCGCACTAATGAGCGAAAATGACTACAAATACAGGATAAATTGCAACGACAAGTTCCTACTTGAACTGTTGAATGACGAGAATAATCAAATTCCAATAAACAAAGTTTAAAGAAGGGGCCAGCTAAAATTCTATTGATTTAAACTCAAACCTTCTATATATTTTCTACGCTTTTAATCCAAATATAATGAACATAGCAGAGGAACTAAGAAATATCGGTATATCAGACAAAAAAATCCCTGAAATCAAAGCTGGGGACACAGTAAAAGTCTACCAGAAGATCAAAGAAGGAGACAAAGAACGTATACAGGCCTTTGAAGGGCTTGTAATAGCTGTTTCAAGCGGTACTGGAGTCAATGCGACAATTACAGTTAGAAAAATCGTTCAAGGAGTCGGAGTTGAGAAAGTAATTCCTGTATATTCAACAAATGTAGAGAAAATCGAAGTTAAAAAACGATCAAAAGTAAGGAGAGCAAAATTGTATTACATGAGAGAGCGAACAGGAAAATCTGCAAGACTTAAAGAAACACTAGTCAGTGATAAAGAATTCGAACAAGCTGTAGAAGAACTAGCTGTACAAAAGGCCAAAGAAGAGGCACAGAAGGCTAAAGAAGAAGGTCCAGATGTTGTAGAAAATGAAGTCACTCCCGAAGAAGTGGCTATAGTAGAAAATGAAGTGGTTGAAGAAGAGGTAGCTCCAGAAGAGGTAGCTCCAGAAGAGGTAAAAAAGGTTTAAATTAGGAAGAGATCGCAAATGTATTCTTGAAAATCATTGCGTTCTCTTTTGCTATGATGGAAAATGAACAACGAAGCAGATTTTTAAAATATATTTTGGGACCCTGCCCTTTTAAGCAATCTCAACTCTATGAAAACACGATTTATCTCTATTGAAAAACAACTTCACGCAGAAGGCTTTTCTTGTATCGCGGGAATCGACGAAGTAGGACGTGGCCCTTTGGCCGGACCGGTTGTTTCAGCGGCGGTAATCTTGAAAAAAAATGCAAAAATTCCGGGACTAAATGATTCAAAACAGCTCACAAAAGCCCAGAGGGAAGCCATGTTTCCGATAATCATGAAAAACGTTTCAGATTACTCAATCGCGATTGTGTCCCCAAAAACAATCGACAAAATAAACATCGCAAATGCAATAAGACTCGCAAATAAAATGTGCATCGATCATCTCGAGAAAACGCCCGATATAGTGCTCATAGATGGCAGAGACAAGCAAACTTTAGACATTCCACACAAGACAATAATCAAAGGTGATGCAAAAGTGAAATGCATCGCCGCGGCTTCTGTACTGGCAAAAGTCTTTCGCGACAAATTGATGGAATATTACGCAAAAGAATTCCCGTCATATGGTTTTGAAAAACACGCCGGTTACGGAACGCGCGAACACAGAACGCTAATCGGAAGGCATGGTCCTTGCGAGATTCACAGAATGAGTTATAATTGGAACCTAATAATTGAACCATGAAGTACGTTGTTGTAGGAAATTATGGAGCACAGAATCTTGGAGACGAAATGATTCTCGAAGGCATGATTGAAATGCTGAAAAAAGCTGATAGTTCTGCTGAAATTTGCGTGCTTAAAGGAAATGAAAAATTTCCGGCGGGGATTAAAAGTGGAATAAAATGGATTTTTGGCGGGAATAAAAATACGAAAGAGAAAGTTAAAGATTGTGATTATTTCGTTCTTGGTGGAGGTGGACTCTTCGGATCTATAAGCCAATATGCGAACGTAATCTGGGGTCTTCAAGCTAGTTATGCATATAGAAATAAAAAGCCGGTTTTGATGCTTGGGCAAAGCGTCGGAAAAATCAAAAATAGATACATCAAAAAATTAGTAAAAAATCTTTTCAATAAAGCGGATTTGATAAGTGTTCGCGACTTAAAATCGAAAGAAAATTTAAAAGAAATTGGCGTGACAAAGAAAATAGTTGTAGTGCCGGATTTGGCTTTCAAGCGACCCGAAGGGTTGCCTACCAAGAAGTGTGAGCGAGCGGAGGGAGCGAACTCCATGGATGATAATCCACAAAACTCAAACAGCTACGATGAAAAACAAATGCATTTGCACGGAATCGACGACTCTTCAGTCCCGTCAAAAGACATAATAATCGCCCTAAGACAAATGAAAGGTTTACCTCAAAGTTTCAAAATACAAATCGCAAGATTTGTGGAGTGGCTTAAACAAGAGGAAAAACTGAATGTAAAATTTGTAAATTTCCAAACAGGAAAAGTGGACAACGACGAAAAATTGCACGAAGAAATAAAAGGAATGATAGGGGATAGTACTATCGAAATTATCTCTCCAAAATCGACGGAAGAAGCTATGAATCTTTTCGAAAATGCCAGTTTTTCTCTATGCATGCGTCTTCATTCAATAATCACGGCAATGCTCACAAATACGCCATTCGTGGCAATAAATTACGCTGAGAAAGTAGAGAATTTGATGGATTACATGGGGTCAAAAGAAAATCTTTTGGAAATGGAAAATGTCTCATTTGAAACACTAAAAAATCTTTACAACAAGACCACAAAGGAATTCGCTCGTTCCACTCGCTCATACTTAAAAGTAGGCAACCCTTCGGGTCGCTTGGAAGAATTTATTTCACTTTATTTGCGGAAACTTCAGAAGAAGTAAAAAGATCTTTAAGAGATTTATGGTCTCGAGCGACTTTATCATTCTCGCAATTCACATTTGCATCACTTTGTTTCGCGGCATGCTCCTCTTTACTAACGCAAAGATGCTCATCCACATGCGCTAAATGGCTATTTTGGATAAGTTTTCCTGCATCCATAAGGCTATCAAAAGATTCTCCACCATCACCCCAAAAACCATTCAAAATAGAATATTTTAAAGTACCTTGTTCAATATAAAAATTATTTACATCAGTGATTTCAAGTTCATTTCTATTTGAAGGTTTTAGTCCTTTAATTATGTCGAAAACCTGAGGATCGTACATATAACATCCAGTAACTGCAAGATTTGAAGGTGGATTTTTTGGCTTCTCTATAATGTTTTTAATATTTTTTCCGTCGATATCCGCGACTCCATACGCTTGTGGATTTTGCACTTCTTTAAGAAAAACTCTCGCACCTCTAGGAGTAGATTTGAATTCATCAACTGCTTCTTTGAGACTGTCTTCGAAAATATTATCTCCAAGAATCACAACGACTTTTTCATTATTAGCAAAGTCCTCGGCAAGACTTAGTGCCTGCGCGATGCCTCCTGCTTCCTCCTGAACCTCGTACGAGATTTTCATGCCAACATTGGCACCTGAACCTAGAAGTTCAAGAAAACTGCCGCTATGGCCTTTTCCTGAGACTATAAGCACATTCGTTATTCCGGCGCTCTTCATTGCATAAAGAGGATAAAAAATCATCGGTTTGTTATAAACCGGCAATAAATGCTTATTTGTGACTCTAGTAAGCGGATAAAGCCTGCTTCCAGTTCCTCCCGCTAATATAATTCCTCTCATAATGTTAATTTAAAGCCCCTAAATTAAACAACAAAATGAGGAAAATAGCAATCTTAAATATGACTGGAAGCAAGCGCCTTTGCTAAACAAAAAGATAATTTAGAAAAAATTTAACTTTTTTTAACGAAAATTTAATGTCCACCTGATATAACGGATTTGCATTTTGGGGTGGGGATGGCAGGTTCGCATTGACCAACTACGAATTGGTCGATACGGGTTCGATTCCCTCTGTCTCCACCACCAATTATGCAAAAGGCTCCCAAACGGGAGCCTTTTATGACAAGCTGCGTCGACCAACTACGAATACACAAATTATATCATTTTATAATTCTTTTTCAACATTTTTCAAAAAACGGCATGGCGATATTTCCAACTTTCCCAAACCATTTAATACGGAGCAATTATAAAATATTTCCTCAAATAGTCCTTTACAGCTTTTCTCCAAGGTCTCATGCCAAAATTAAATTTTGTACTTTTCAAAGTTGAATATTTTGGTCTTTTTGCAGGGCGATTAAAAGCTTCAGTAGTGATTCCTTTTACTTTTGTTTCAAGGAAAAGTGTTTTAAAAATATGTGCAGCAAAATCACTCCAATTTGTAGTTCCACTATTTGTGATGTGATAAATTCCGTATTCCAAAACAGGTTTTTTATTTACGAAAAATTTACAAACTTTTTCGGCAAGATCTTTCGTATAAGTTGGCGAACCAAATTGATCATTCACGACACTGACTTCCTCTTTTTCTTTTCCTAAAGCGGCCATTGTATCAACAAAATTTTTGCCGTTTTCACCAAAAAGCCAAGAAGTTCTGATGATATAAAACTTCTTCATATGCTCGGAAATCAGCTTCTCTCCAAGCAATTTCGATTCTCCATAAACATTTATAGGACAAGGTACATCTGATTCTTTCCACGTTTTTTTGTGTCCGTCAAAAACATAATCAGTACTAAAATGAATCAAAACAGCTTTAGAAATTTTGCACAAATCCGCGATGCCCCCCAAAGCGTTTCCATTTATATCCATTGCTAACTGAACATTTTTTTCCGCATCATCGACAGCAGTATATGCCGCACAATTTAGGACAAAATCAGGTTTGAGTTCATCAAAAAGAATCTTCATTTTTTTTGTGTCCATCAAATCACATTCACTGCTTGTGAAGCCGAAAACACTGTGTCCTTGTTCAGAAAGATTCTCATAAAGACACGACCCCAACATGCCGGATTTTCCGAATAGAAGAATTTTCATTAAATTTATTTTTGAAATTCTTTAATCTTTTTTACAAGGCTTAAGGTAGCTACAATCTCGCTTTCCGCATTTGTTCTTTCTTTCCATTCAACACCTTTTGATTCAAGAGTTCGCTTGCTAATAACAATTCTCAAAGGAATTCCAATCAAATCCGAATCTTTCAGTTTCACTCCGGCACCGGCATCTCTATCATCAAATAAAACTTCTATTCCTTCTTTCAAAAGTGTTTCATACAAATTTTCTGCCTCTTTTAAAACATCTTCGTCATTCCCCAAAGAGACCAAGTTTACCAAATAAGGAGCGACACTTTTTGGCCATATCATGCCTTTTTCGTCGTGTTTTGCCTCGACGATTGTTCCAACCAAACGAGTCGTTCCAATCCCATAACATCCCATGACAACATGATTCAATTTTCCCTCATTATTTGCAAAATTCAAACCAAAAGCTTCCGAAAATTTAGTTCCAAGTTTGAAAATATTTCCGGCCTCTACAGCTTTTATTTCCTCGAGAGGTCCTTTGCATTTTGGACATGGAATGCCTTTTTTCAAGTCTTCAAGCGTTTTTCCATAAATAAGTCCGTCCTTGTGATCCTTCGCAACTTCAATATTTTGAGCAATTCCACATTTTTTACAAATAATAATAACGTCTTCACCTGCAGGAGTTTCTACAGAAAATTCATGTGAGAATTTGTCTGAAAAAGCTCCACCTGAAGCCTCGATAACGTAGGCAGTAAGCCCACATCTATTGAAAACATTTAAATACGCACCTTTCATGATTTCGTAATATCTATCCAAATCCGCTTCGTCTGTATGGAAACTATAAAGGTCTTTCATGCCAAATTCTCGACCACGAAGAAGTCCTGATTTTGCGCGTGGTTCATCTCGGAATTTTGTCTGAATTTGGTAAACATAAAGTGGCAAATCTTTGTAAGATTGAATATATTTTGAGGCGAGGGGAGTGACAACTTCCTCATGGCTAGGCCCAAAAACGAATTCTTTGTCTCCACTTGCACGAGTTTTATAAAGTATTTCATCCATGCCTTTTCTTCGGCCAGTCGTTTCCCAAATATCGACAGGATGAAGCGCCGGCATAAGGATTTCTTGGCCTTCCACTGCGTTCATTTCCTCACGAATAATATTGCAGACTTTGGTAAGAACTCTATGTCCCAACGGCAAAAAATTATAAATTCCAGCCGCCAATTTTTCAATAAACCCCGCCTGTGTAAGCAGTTTCGCATTCACGCTATCCGCATCACATGGAGGCGTATGCCTCGTTCGTCCGAAAAGTTTGCTGTATTTCATGATATAAATTTTAGATTTTTCCTTCTATCTATCGCAACATTGGAGATAACATCCACTACTTCCGAAAAATTTAGTGTATTTATTTTAGATCCACCAACATAAAGATAAATCTTGCAAAATATATCACTAAGAGGGGAAATTTGGAAATTGAAATACACAAACATAATTTTTATATTTTTGATAGCGAAATGCTTTTACATGAAATTGTCTTTTGTTTTAGAATTGGTACGTATTTTGCACCAATTCCAAAATAAAAGGTAACATGTGCGATGATAAAATGATAAACCAATCCACGGAACTCCTGACAACAAATGACACACCTAATAAATACCAACTCACAAATCTGCTTCACAAAGAAAGATCTTCGTTTGAGTTTTCCAATGACCACAGGCGCGTCAGTCCCCGCAAACACGCTCGATAGTCTCATTAAAAGAGCACTCAAGCAGGAAAAACTCTTACAACTCAAAAAAGGGCTCTACATGACGAGCACCTGTTATATCCATGAACCGGACAAGGCAAAACTTAGCGAGTATTTGGCCTCGCAAATCTATCAACCCTCATATATAAGCCTAGAATACGTACTCGAAAAATATCATCTGTTGTCGCGAACTACCTCATCGCCATCGGAATGCCCTGACGCATCTTTCGCCATAATCACACCAATCACCTCCATTACTCTGAAACCAACCCACACTTTCAAAAACTTCTCGGGAACCTATCGCTACACAAACATAAAATCGGCGCTTTATATAGGGAACAATCAAACTCATGATGAAAATAATCTTCGTATATCGCACGATGACGAGATGAAAACGGAAAATAACACTTACCTTGGTTACAAGGAACACACATTTCACGGTCACACCTACCATATTGCAACAAAAGCAAAAGCCCTTTTCGACTACCTCTACATGAAATCAGACCTAAAGCGCAGAAATACAACACATTTACGGCGTCAGCTTTTCAAGGAGCCAAATCTCCAGCCAAACTCCGAATCAAATTTTCGATCCAATCTCAAATCAAATCTCCACTGGGCAAACTTTTCAGAAGAGGATTTCAAAGAATTCGAGCACCATGTCTGGCAATCAAAGTCAAAAAAAATGATGAGAGTTTTAGACGTTATCGCCAAATATTTTGCAAATAAAAAATTCGATGCATGGAAAAAGGAGTTGTTGAGCTAAATAGCCGCCATTTTAAAATATTCTTACACAGAATTGTCTTTTATTTTAGAATTGATGCGTATATTGCACTAATTCCAAAATAAAAGACAACATATGCGATAAAATTGGATAAATATACACAAAGATTTTTCGTTCTCTGTTTACTTTAGCCTCATATACATAATATCCCGCTTGTTTCCCCCATATTTAAATTTCGTTTTCATTACAATCATTCCTATTTTTTCAAGATTTTTATGACTTACTATATTGTCCGGCGAAACGGTACATAAAAGATGCAAGTAGCCCTTTTCTTTGGCTTCTTTAAGCATTACGTCATTCAAGATGTTTTGAAAATTATTCCCGCGAAAATCAGGATGAACCATTTGAATTTCAAGATGCGCAACCTTGTTTAATTCGTCCTTTGACAAACCGATATCAACACCCAAATTATCTTCATCATTTCCCGGGAAATGCAATATACTGTAAGCGATCAATTCATTTTTATGAAAAATACCATAAACTGCCCCTTGTTTCACCTCCAAATGATTCGACAAAAATTGCTCACTTGCGGGAATTAGCAAAGTTTTATCCGGAAGTGATTCACAAACGAAATCCTGCAAATCTAAAATAGCCTGCAAATCAGGTTTCCTTAGTATTCGGAGTGCTACCCGTAAACCTTTCTTGGTCGTAAGTTTTTCCATTTATTTTTTGTCCTTCACGATACTGACTGTCCACTTACCAGGCCTTCATATCGGCCCAATCGTATTCTAATGCAACTTCCTACCTCGTCGCCTTCAGTGGCGTTTTACTAACAGTCTGATGCTTCCTTTCCTCCAGTTTCCCCATCAATTTCTCAGCCCACTCTTCGTGCGCGTTGTACCACTCAAAAGTTTTTGCAATCCCTTCAGCGAAATCAACGGATGGCTTCCAGCCAAGCTCATTTTGCAACTTACCTGAATCAATCGCATAGCGACGATCATGAGCAAGTCTATCATTTACATAAGTGATAAGACTTTCATCTCTGCCCAAAAATTGAAGCAAAAATTTCGTAATTTCAAGATTCGTTTTTTCATTATTTCCTCCAACATTGTAAACCTCGCCAACGCGTCCCTTAGCCAAAATCATGTCAATCGCACGGCAATGATCGATAACATAAAGCCAATCTCTCACATTTTTCCCATCTCCATAAACCGGCACAGGCTTGTTTTCCGCAATCAGTCTGAAGAAATAGGGGACTAACTTTTCCGGAAATTGATAAGGACCGTAATTATTACTACATCTGCTGATAGTCACAGGCATTTGATAAGTCTCAAAATAGCTCCTCACAAGTAAGTCCGCAGAGGCTTTTGAAGCCGCATAAGGACAATTTGGAGCGATAGGAGTGCTTTCGGTAAATAAATCTGTCGTATCAGTTCCAAGATCCCCGTAAACCTCATCAGTCGAAACTTGATGAAATCTCCTCACACAATTTAATCGAGAAGCATCAAGCACATTATGAGTTCCGACAATATTTGTAAGAACAAAAATGCTAGGTCCGGTAATACTTCTGTCGACATGAGTTTCCGCCGCAAAATTCACGACAATATCAAATTTTTCTTTCTCAAAAAGCGCATCAATAAAAGCTTTATCGACGATATCTCCTTGCACGAAATGAACACGAGGACTTTCCAAAAGATCGCTGATATTATCCAAATTTCCCGCATAAGTCAGTTTGTCCAAAACATAAATTTCATCGTCAGGATAATTTTCAAATCTATAATGCACGAAATTACTTCCGATAAAACCAGCTCCTCCTGTAATTAATATTTTCATAATAATAATGCGTTATTTTTCAAGACTTCCGACATACCCTACAAATTCATCCAAATCGTAGATGTAATCTTCCGCCACATAATTTACTGAAGAAATGGCCATAAGTACAGCATCAGGCGAAAAATCGTAAAAATCTCTGAAACACATTTCATTCATCAAAATCGCATCATCAGGACCCTGCAAAGAAAACTCGATCCACTTAACACCGTCATGTAATCTCGCTTTCACGGTTCCTTTTTGGCAAACATACAATTTTTTTTCATGTTTAACTGCATGTCCGCCCCTAGGCAAAGTGACATCAGTAAGGTAATAAACACGCTTAGCCGCCCAATCGAAGTAATCTTTAAATTCAATAACCGTAAGATTGCCCCTTTCGTCTTTATGAGTTTTGAGTTTTATTTGTTCCGCTTTCGCCATAATAAAAATTTACACTGTTCGTATTTTCTTTTCTTGCCTGAAAGCTTCAAGGATATCACCGACCTCAAGAGCTATGTCTCCAACAAATTTTATTCCACATTCATTTCCGGCTCCAATCTCACGCACAACTTCATCGACTTTTCGCAAAGATTCAAGAACTCCTGTTCCCACAACATTATCGGTTTCTTCTTTTGTAACTCCACGAATAACGCGTAATTTTGCTTTACTCTCAAGCTTTCCGCTAGTGACTCTACATCCGATAACCATTTCCTTTTTCTTTGTAAGGAAAATCATCTTCACCTCAGCCCTTCCAATAATAACCTCAACAATCTCAGGATCAAGCAGTCCACTCAAAAGCTTCGTAACTTCTTCAAGCAAATTATAAATAATTGTATATTTTCTTACCTCGACTCCTTCCCTTTCCGCAGTTTTTTCGACATAAGGAGAATCATAACCCGCATGAAAACCAATCACGATGCCCTTGCTCGCGGAAGCCATAGTTATATCAGACTCTGTAATCGTTCCGACTCCACTGTGAATGATTTTAATAGCAACGTCGTCATTTTTTATCTTTGCCAAAGACTGTTTAATGGCTTCAAGAGAACCTTTTGTGTCGGCCTTAAGTACGATTTTCAAAATCTTATCCGACTTAATCCTAGAAATAATTTGCCCTATCGCAGATCCTTTTTCTTCATCTAGTTTTTTTGTAATCATTCCAATTTCCTCGGCTTTTTGTTTAGCCATTTTCTCATCTTTCACAACTTGCAAAATATCTCCGCTCACAGGCGTCGATGAAAGTCCCGCAATTCGCACAGGAGTTGAAGGGTTCGCAAGCCTTATAGGTTTTCCATTATAATCACGCATCAATTTAATTCTTCCATGAGAATTTCCGATAACCACATTGTCCATAAGTCGAAGCGTTCCTGTATTTACAAGAACTGTAGCGACAGGCCCGAGACTGTGATCCAAATGCGCTTCTACCACTGTGCCAACCGCTTCACGATCATAATTTGCCTTCAAATCCAACATGTCGGCGGTTAACAGAATCATATCAAGCAAATCATCAATTCCTTGTTTTGCCAAAGCTGAAACCGGAACGATTACAGTATCTCCGCCCCAATCCTCAGGTTGAAGTCCATGTTCAGCAAGTTCACCTTTTACTCTGTCAGGATTAACATTTGGTTTATCCATCTTATTCATCGCAACAATAATAGGCACACCGGCTTCTTTCGCATGATTTATAGCTTCAATTGTTTGAGGTTTAACTCCTTCATCAGCCGCAACAACAAGTACTGCAATATCGGTAACCTTAGCTCCACGAGCTCTCATCGCTGTAAAAGCTTCATGCCCAGGAGTATCCAGAAAAGTAATAAGTTTTCCTTTTTTTACAACTTGGTAAGCTCCGATGTGCTGAGTGATTCCTCCGGATTCACCAGAAACCACATCTGTAGAACGAATCGCATCCAGAAGTTTTGTCTTTCCATGATCAACGTGTCCCATGACACAAACAACAGGAGGGCGCGTTTTAAGAACACTACTGTCATCCTCTTTAAGAAGATTGGAAATATTCCCGGCCATAAGCTCTTCAGCAGAGGCGGCAGCTCTAATTCTCTTAAGTTTTATTCCAACATCATCAGCAATAATTTGCGCGGTATCAAAATCAATTTCTTGATTTATGTTTGCGCGTATCCCGTTTTTCATCAATTCTCCGATAATCTTCGCAATCTTTATTCCGGTCTTCTCCGCAAATTCTTTTACAGTAATAAAATCTGAAATTTCGACAAAATCTTTTGCCACAACAGGTTGCACAGGCTTATCGGCCCATGATTTTTTACTGGTATCCTTGCCGGCCATTTTCTTTCTTTGGCTTTTTACAATCTCTCTTTCCCTTTCTTCCGCAATAATTTCATCATAAAGCTCCGCAACGTCGCGTGGCGCTTTATTTACCTCAAGCAAATCTTCATTTTCTGGCGAAACATCTTTCACAGGCACTTTTACATCTTTCTCGTATTCCGCAACATCATTATTTTTCTTGAGTTCGTCTATTACGATTTCCGCAATATCATCATCAATCACCCTAGCCTTAGGGGAAACACCTGAACCAAGTTCAATCAATTTTTCTCTAAGTTCTTTTGTCGTAATGCCCAATTTTTCTGCGAGATCGCTTAGTTTTGTTGACATAGTTGTCTTAAGCTGTAAAAATCGTAAGCAGTTTATACTAAAAGCATGGAAGTTGCAATTCTCATTATAGGCTTAAGCATATTAGGAGTTTTGGGTTTTCTCGCGTACACAAAAATCGCAGTACCAAAGGAAAATACCGACGACGCCATGCTCTTGCAGTACATAGATTCTTTGCGTAAAGAAATCCGCGATGTAGGCAGTCAAACAAGGAAGGAAACAGAGGATCGACTCGACAAAATCAATGAAAGAATCGCTAGGGGACTGGAACACTCGTCTACAACCCTACAAAAACAATTTTCCGAAAGTGCGGTTTTGATAAAAAGTGTGACCGAAAAACTTACAAAATTGGACGAAACAAATAAGCAAGTTTTAGGATTTTCTGAACAAATGCAGAGCTTGGAAAATATTTTAAAAAATCCAAAACAAAGAGGAATTTTGGGGGAATATTTTTTGGAAAGTTTGCTATCACAAGTTTTCCAGCCAAACCAATATAAAATCCAATACAAATTTTCAAACGGAGAAATAGTAGACGCGGCGGTTTTCATGCAAGATAAAGTTATTCCTATTGATGCAAAATTCTCGCTCGAAAAATATAACAAAATCATGGAGGAAAAAGACGAAACTAAGCGAGAACAATTGGAAAAAGAATTCAAGATGGATGTCAAAAACAGGATCGATGAAACCGCAAAATATATTCGTCCAAAAGAAAACACGATGGATTTCGCATTTATGTTTATTCCGGCTGAAGGAATTTACTATAATCTCTTGATCTACAAGGTTGGAACGCTTGATGTAAACGCAAATGACCTTATCGAATACGCATTCAAGAAAAAAGTAATAATAGTTTCGCCGATATCATTTTTTGCTTATTTACAAACAGTTCTTGAGGGAATGAAAAACGTGAAAATGCAGGAATCCATGGGGGAAATCAAAAAAAACATAGAAGACTTGGGGCGACACTTAAACAGCTACGAAACATTTGTCCAGAAAATGGGAAACAGCCTTGGAACAACAGTAAATATGTACAACAGTGCGCATAAAGAATTCAAAAAAATAGACAAAGATATATATAAAATAACAGATGGAGCGGAGGGCGGAAAACTTGAGCCATTTCTTATAGACAAACCACAAGTTACGGATTAAAATCAAAACATGGAAGTAAGAACAAAAGCTTTGGTATCAGTACTACTGGGAGGAGCCGTGATCGGAGGAGTATACTTATTCTCAGCAAATAATTCAGCATTATTCAAAGGTCAAATTTTCAATGATAACACTGCTAAAACAGAAAACACAGTGGAAGTTCTCCCTGATTTAAGGGCAAAACTTGAAGTGATGCCGCCTGCAAGCGAACAAGAAGACATCAAAGCAAATGTAACAATAGAAAATGCCGGAGAAGGAGGCCTGTCCGGTGAAATTCCATTCAAATACACGCTTTATATAAATGATACGGAAGTTTTCACAAACTCAGATTCTTACACAGAAATGGCAAAAGGAGATTCTTTCTCATTCACATATCCAATTCCACGAGCAATATACAACTACGGCAAAAAAGGCACAGTCGTAATAAAAATCGACACAGACAACACGATCAAAGAATCAAACGAAAACAACAATGAGGTTGTTGTTAATTATAGTCTTTAAATAGACGTTGACAAAATTGGATTTCGAGATGTATTTTAACCTCCAATAGATGGATAGGACTTTTCACTGAACAATTCAAATTTAACTAAATTTACAATGGAAAATAATAAACCTGAATGCAGATATACTGATAAAGGCGAAGAACAAAACCTGCCAAAAGATGTAGTTGGCGCAGTAGAAAGAAAACTTCGGGAAGGCGATAGTTTCGCTCCAAGAACTACAGATGCACATGAATTTGTTTCAGCAGTGGAGGAGGCATCAAAAACCTTTCAGCTAAGAACTCAAGTAGCAACATCTCCATCTGTCGAGGCAACAGAAATACCAACTCCAAAAAATCAAGGTCCGCTGATCCTTCAAAGCAAAAGTCCACACACACCTGAGCACAAGAAATATCTTGAAACAACAATACAAACAGCACTGCCAAGCGTAAGAAAAGCTTTCATGAATGCAAGGATTGAAATTCCGACAGACAACGAAATTCTACAAGCAATGATTATGACAAATCGTTTTACTCGTGACCAAATAGAGGAATTGATTAGAAATATACAAGTTCCTGGACTTGTAGTTTTGCCTCCTGAAATGCAGTCATTCGAATCTTATGTAGGGTTTTTGAATGCAAACGAAAAAAGACGAGGACAATACGGTGTTTCCACCAGCGATAGCCGGAAAACAGCATTTTCTGAGCAAGATAAAGCACTAATAGAGGAAAGAAAAGGACAACCTGCGCAGTATAAGTTTGGAATAGGGGAAATGATGCAAGAACCTCAAAATAGACAAGGAAAACTTAGAGATATAGTCGAAAAATGGGAAGGCAGTGCTTTGGCAAAACAAACAAGAACAGCAACACCAAGAGAATATGCTGTGCTACAAGCGCAAGCCAAAGATCTATTGGACTTGAACGGATGGACGATGCTATCTGAAGAAAATGCTCCACACAAAATAATAGGAGATGACAATCTTGTCTCCGGTGCCAATGGCCGCAACGCTTGGCTTGATGACGATAGGGTCAGTTTCGTTGGGTACAGTCCAGGGAATGCTTACCGTTACGCCCGTGTTCGTCCCGTGGTGGTGGGGTAAATTGAATTTTGAGATTTGACTTTTCCCTCACGACTAAACCGCCGGACAAATCATCCTGTAGTCGCAGAAGCCGCATAGTTTTTCATTTGGCGTAGCATCGAAATTCGAAGCTTTAATCTCTTCTATTTTTGCTTTTATTTCATCAGCAAGTTCATTTATTTGATCATCACTTCTAGTCGTAGAAATTTTTTCATTCGCGTCCAAGAAATAAAGCGAAAGTTTCGAAACATTAATCTTGAATAAATCTCTACAAACCATCGCATAAATAGACAATTGAAGATGTTTTTTTATATTCAAATCACTGTGTATTGAGCCGGTTTTATAATCGATAACCTCGTAAGTGCCATCTGGAAGACGATCAATCCTATCGATACGACCACTCAACATATATTCACCGATTCTCAGATTAAAAGATCTCTCAAGAAATTCAGGTATTGTCCACGGATTTGAGTTCGCATCATAATATCTTTTTAGCATCTCAAGCCCCTTTTTCTTTTTTGTATTTTCTTGCATTACGCTGTCGTATCCTTCGGGATTCCAATTTTTCAAATATAATTCTTCCATAACAGAAAATGGCAAATCTCTCTCCTTTATAAGTTTCTGATAAAACTGATTCAAGGTTTCATGCACACTGCTACCAAAATTGGTTACATGCGAAGTCGGAGTCGGAATTTTTAAAAGATAAGAATAATTATATTTCAATGGACACACGCCAAATGAATCCAATTGAGAATAACTGATTCTTTTTTTATTAAACTTCGGTAGATCAAAAATCTTCGTAGCTTTCATGTTTAATTTTTTCAAACTTTCTATCGGATCAACAGTAGGCTGATACTCAATCTGCTCAACGCTAAGCGACCCATGACTACGTGTAGGAGATTCCACTTTTTGATTCGTATCCTTTTTCAAAGATCTCTTGGATTCAGGGCGACCACTCTCGCACCCCAAAATCTCATCCACGAAAACAGACCTTTTCCAAAGCTTATTCCCCTCGTATTTATCGCTGTACGTAATGTGAAGGCCCTTTCTAGCGCGAGTCATGGCAACATACATAAGTCGACGCTCTTCCTGCATGTGAACGTCTCCTTCGCTGTAAATCTCAGTTGTAAGCTCTTCGGGAACCGTGAAAGTATCTCTGCGATTTGTTCCGGGAAATCTCGTATTCACCATACTTCCAAGAAAAACATAATCAAATTCAAGTCCTTTACTTCCGTGAGTTGTCAAAATCTGCACTGCTTCACGCGAAACTTGATCCTCCCTATACGTCATCGGATAATCCGATTCCTCCAAAAGTTCGATATATGAGCGAAAATCCGCCACGGAATTATTTTGATTATCTTTTTCAAACGCAGAAACGTTTTTTGCGAATTCATTGATATTGTAGACCTCTTCGAATTTTTCATTTTGAAGCAAATATTCGAGATGTCCGGATTTCATCAGAAATTCATTTATTGTAAGTCCGACGCTGTTTTTCTTTGAAAACTCGATTAGATGCGCGAAAAGTTCATATATTTTTTTGAAATTACTTTCCATTCCGGGCAAAACTTCGTTGTTTTCTTCGGCAAGTCTTTTTAATGCCACAACCAAATGTTTTTTTACAGGACTATTTATGATGGATAAAATTTCACGCATAGGAATAGCAAAAACGTCACATTTCAAAATTCGAAGTAACGAAACATCATCATAAGGATTTGAAAGGAATTTTACGACCGCGACCAAATCTTTTATCTCAGGTAGATGTAAAAGTCCTTTCGGATCGTTTACGTGATAAGGGATTCCCGCGGACTTTAGCGCATCAATAAAAGGATTCGTCAGTCTGTTCGTGCGAACCAAAATCGCGAAAGAAGAGTAGGGAAGTCCTTCCTCTTTTTGCAAACCGGCGATTTTCTCCGCTACAAATTCCGCTTCGTTTAAATAATATTGAAAATGATGTACGTGAACTTTTTCATCTCTACGCCCCGAACCATTATCGAGAACATGCTGAACAACAGACTCCCCTGCATCAACTTTATCACTTTTTCTGTGCCGCAGGGACTTATCACCAGTATTTGAATGTAATCTCTTCGTTATGTTTGATTTTACCTCGAGCCTATCCGGATTATTGTTTTGTATAAGGGCATAAGCGCTATCGAGAATATTTTGTGAACTTCTGTAATTTTCAATCAAAACAACTTTCTCCGTCTCAGGAAAAAATTTCTCAAATTGCAAAATATTACTAAGACTCGCGCCTCGCCATTTATAAATACTTTGATCGTCATCTCCGACAACGGTGATATTTTTATGCTCTTCGCAGAGCATTCGAACGAGTTTAAATTGCGCGTAATTCGTATCTTGGAACTCATCCACAAAAATATATTTAAATCTTTCTCGATATTCTTTCAGCACACTTTTTCTCGTTTCAAAAAGTCGTATCGCGTACATCGTAAGATCTCCAAAATCTAAATAATTATTTTGAATCAAAAGTTCCTGATATTTTTTGTAAGCATTTGCGACCTCAAGATTTTTTTTGCGAATTTCCTCTTCTTCAGGATTTTTCACTTCAAGTTTTTCCGCCCATTCAATATATTTTTCAGGAGTAATCAATTCGTCTTTTAATTTGCTGAAATGCGTCAATAAATCCGAAATAAATTTATTTGGATTCCCGAGTGGTCGATAATAATTAAGTTCAAAAGTATACAAATTTTTCTTAAAGAAAAACCATTGTTCTTCTTTTGTAAGAATTTTATACGAAGTGTCGAGACCGATCTCAAGTCCCGACTCGCGCAAAATCTGCTCCGAAAACGAATGGAAAGTTTTCACGCAAATTTCCTCATAACCAAAAGGCATTTCTTGGTCTATGCGCTCAATCATTTCGGTCGTAGCCTTCTCCGTAAAAGTCAGCGCCAAAATCTCGCTCGCCTTATACACGCCACTGTTTATCAAATGCAAAATACTCGAAGTAATCACACGAGTTTTCCCTGTTCCAGCTCCCGCAATTATCAAAAGTGGTCCTTTTGTATGATCTATCGCTTTTTTCTGCTCTGCATTAAAATCCATAAATTTAACTCTATTAATCTACAAAGAGTGTAAACATTTAAAGCCAAGAATCAAGACAAAGAATTTTATAAAAAAAAGAGCCGACATCGGTCGACCCTTTTTAGGTGTATGAAAATATATTACTTCAAAACATTAGCAAGATTATCTATCATTTTTTGCGCTTCAGATTTTTTTAGCGAATCGTTTGGGAAGAAATTATTTCCTTCCCATGGCTGTGAATCTATGATTATTCCTACTTCTGCCGCTTCTTGTATATAGCTATAGTACCACATAACGCCACGACCAGATGAACCGATATCTGAGTACGCAGGTGACCCGTACGTTGTCGTAGAAATCAAACTAGGACCTTTGATGTTTTCATAAGCAAGCACCAATAACTTTACTGCATCTGCTCTTTTAATAGGAGTTGTTGAGTCAGAAGATTTCATTGTTAGATAGCTTATTTCATCTGTAACATAAATCTTTTTCTTCGCCATCAAATCCCTGAAGTCATTTTCGGTGAGAAAAGGATTAATGACATTTACGGGTGGCCCACTTTTAGTTATATTTCGACTCATTCTCCCCTGAAACATTCCTGAATTAGAAGAAGCAAGAACCAAGGCTCCTACAACCAGCACTCCAACGATAGAAAGTAAAACTTTTGTTTGTTTTGTCATTTTTGTTTTTGTTAATTTGATAAAACTAAGTATATTATAACACACCCCCCCCTCGGCGCAACCCCAAATGTTCGGGATAAATTGTGTATTTAATAAAAATTTAATGTCGGTTTGGTAACGTGTATGTATTATTTAACTTTTTTATATGCAAAAAATAAATGTCAAAGGAACTGAAATCGTAATTTTTCAGCAGAGAGATGATGATTACATCTCGTTGACTGATATTGCGAGTCGGAAAAATTCGTATGCACCCAAAGATGTTGTAAAAAATTGGATGCGTTCAAGAAGCACAATAGAGTTTTTGGGACTTTGGGAGAAAATTAACAATGCAAATTTTAAAGGGGTCGAATTCGACTCCTTTAAAACCGAAGCTGGAACAAATGCTTTTGTGCTTACTCCTCAAAGATGGATAGAAAAAACCAATGCGGTAGGTATTGTTTCTAAATCGGGAAAATACGGTGGTGGTACTTTTGCCCACAAAGACATAGCTTTTGAGTTTGCCTCTTGGATTTCTCCAGAGTTCAAACTTTATTTGATCAAAGAATTCCAAAGATTAAAACAGGATGAAAATGAAAGAAAATCGTTTGGATGGGATGCTCGGCGTTTGTTGGCGAGAGTGAATTACAAAGTCCATACCGATGCCGTGAAGGAGAATTTAATTCCTGAAAATATTTCAAAAAGACAAATTGAATTCATTTATGCGGATGAGGCGGACGTGCTCAATGTGGCTTTGTTTGGTATGACGGCAAAAGAATGGCGCGAGCAAAATAAAGGTAAGGAAGGCAATATTCGTGACTACGCAAATATTACTCAATTGGTTTGCTTGGCCGGACTCGAAAGTCTAAACGCGGAATTTATACGGGAAGGCTTGGTGCAGGGGGACAGACTGGAAAGATTGAATAAGATTGCGATTATTCAAATGAAATCTCTGTCGGGGAATGCGGGGCTGAAATAAAAATAGCCCACACCTTTCGTGTGATCTATCGCTTTTTGTTGCTCTGCATTGAAATCCATATAAATATAAAAAAGGGCTTAAACTATAAGCCCTTTTAAATCTCTATTCAAACGATTTTACTATCGTTAAAAAATATTATTTCACAACATTCATAAGATTCTTGATCATTTCTTGCGCTCTGCCATTTGTTAAAGGAATATCCGGGAGAAAAGAGTCATTGTTAAATGGTGTTGGGCTAGTGATTATCCCAACAGAAGCTGATTCATGGATATAAGTATAATATTTATTCCCCGAAATATCATTATAGGCAAGTTTTGGATTGGATTGTATTACTACAGGATCTTTTATTTCATGATAAGCATTCCAAAATATTTGCATAGCTTCAGCCCTATTAATTGAGGAAGAAGGATTAAAGTTACCAGTAGCAGGAGTATAGTTGGGGACATAGCCTTTACTGGCCATGTAACATATATAACCTTCATCGGGGATACCTTTGGTGTCTAGAAAACAATCTTTATGATTAGAAAGTGGATCGGTATTGTTATTGCCATTATCGTTTCTCAATTCTATGGCTACCAATCTATAGAAATCAGCCTTAGTTATATTATCGTTAATAAAAATAGTACCGATGCCAACAGGAGGAGTGCTTTGAATAATTCTCCTCGTTCTCCCCTGAAACATTCCTGAATTCGTCGAAGCAAGTACTAGAGCCACGACGGCCAGCACTCCAACGATAGAAAGTAAAACTTTTGTTTGTTTTGTCATTTTTGTTTTTGTTGTTAATGAAATTAAACTAAATATATCATAACACACCCCCCCTCGACGCAACTCGAAATATTCGGAATAAATTGTGTATTCAAATCCAAATTCATACAAATTTTAAGAAAATTTTACCGATTAATGAGAAAATCCATTTGGTCGCTTCCCAAAGGGAAACCAATAAATTTTTAAATAGTAATTTTAAAGCGTATTTGGAGAAACAAGCTAAAAGTCATCATAGTATAGATATTGATGTTGAGATCACCCCTTTTTTTAATGAAAAATGTCTTCAGATAGTTGATTTTGTTTCTTGGTCACTATTTAGATCTCGTGAACATGGGGACAATTTTTATCGTAATTTAATAAAGAATATCCTCGTGGAAGAAAACGATCTTTTTCCATAAAATCCAACATAAAAAAAAGAACCTTGTTCGCCGAGACTTGCGCCTCAAGAGGAACCATACGGAGCCCCACGAACAAGGAATTACCTTATGACTCAATTATATATGGAAAATAAAAAATAGGCAAATAAAAATAGCCCATACCTTTCGATATGGGCTATTTTCTATGAGTATTACTTCGCCTCCTCTTCCTCTGCTACCTCCTCCACTTTTTCCTCTTCAGCATCCTCTTTTTTCGCTTTCTTTTTCTTCTCAGTTGTTTCAGTCATAGCTTTGACAGAAAGTCCAACTCTGTGGTCCTCAGGATCAATGGCGATAACTTTCGCTTTCACTTTTTCGCCGACCTTTAGATATTGAGTAATATCAGGATTCTCGTCGCCTGTAACTTCGCTTACATGGATAAGACCATTGATATCATTTTCAAGTTTCATGAATGCTCCAAACGGAGTGATTCTGTTGATTTCGCCTTCTACAACAGTTCCGACTTCGTATTTCTTTGTAGCTTCGACCCAAGGATCCGGAGTCAATCTCTTCATAGAAAGACTAATCTTATCCTTGTCCTTTCCGATGACCATAACTTCAACGTCATTGCCAAGTTTTCCGTAGTCACGAGGGTCTTTAACATGTCCCCAAGCGATTTCTGAAATATGTACAAGTCCTTCAAGACCTCCGAATGTAACGAAGATACCGAATTTAACGATACCACTAATCCTTCCTTTAACTTTTTGCCCGACATCAAGTTTGTCGAGTGCTACTCCTCGTGTCTCTTCTTCCGCCGCTTTTTCAGATAGAATTAATTTTCCACCTTCACGATCAAGGTTAATGATACGTACAGTAAGAGGAATTCCAACAAGCTTTCCAAGTCTTGCAAGGATTTCGTTGCTGTCTGCGCCGTCGACTCTAGGATAGTGCAATGGAGCAAGTTGTGAAACCGGGATGAATCCTTTGATTCCATCGATATTAAGGAGAAGACCTCCTTTATTCGCTTCATTCGCCATAACCTGAATAGATTTGTCGCTTTCGTGAGCATCCACAAATTTCTTCCAAGTTTTTTCTTGGCTCGCTTTCCTCAAAGACAAGACAATAAGTCCATCTTCGTTCTCTTCTTCCAAAACATAAGCATAAATAGAGTCGCCAGGTTGAAGAGTTTTTAGGGTGTTAAGGCTATCATTAGCCTCTTGTCCTGAAATAATACCTGTAGATGTACCTTCCAAATCTACAAGAACTTTGTTCTTGATTACGCTTACAACAATTCCATCTACGAATGTACCTGGAACCGGTGGGTTGAGCACGCCACTAGAGGCAATCAGCTCATCCATAAGCGCACTTTTGGTGTATTTATTAGCCATAAATTGCGTTTAGCAGGACCTTTTAATATTTATAAGCTTTTGTGCATAAAGGTGGTCCATGCCGTAAAAATCCATTTACTAACAAAAGCACAGGGGATTATAAAAAGAATTGAGGGGATTGTCAAAGGGAAATCATTAAAAATTTATAAACTTTATTCTGTAGCTTTAAAACTGCTTCAAGTTATAATAAAAAACACTATAAATCCGAATATAACCATGTTCAAACCGAAAACAGAAAAAATAGCCAATATTGTCAAAATCACCCCCAAGGTGATAGAAGAACTACAAGCCCTATTAAAAGGAAAAACTTGTGTTTACATAGACTATGCAAATGTAAGACCATGGTCGGAAAAACTGAAATGGCATATCGATCTTACAAGACTTAAACAATTCTTGGATTCTTTTGAGAATATAAGAGATGTAAATCTTTACAGCGGTACTTTGGAGGGGGATACACAATCCGAGAAAGAAATAAAAAATATCAAGGATTATTCGTACTGTCTTCGAACAAAACCTGTAAAAATCATGAATTTCTCGATAGACGTGAGAGGTATAGCCTCAATGCAGGAGAAATCATTGCTTACACAATTCATACGCAGATGCCTGCTCCGCAAATATAATCCGGAAGTTATAGAATACTTAAACAAGCGCTTCAAAGACATGAATAAGCTTGGAGAATTTTTCATAAAAGACAGAAAATGCAATTTCGACGTTGAAATAGGAGTAGATATGCTTTTAGATTCGGAAAAGAACAAGTTTGATACTTGCGTATTATGGAGTGGCGATAGTGACTTTCATGATCCATTGAAAAAACTTCTTATCGAGAAGAAGAAAGTTATTCTTTTTGCTACAGCAAGACGCGTAGCAAAAGAGTTGAATGATTTAACGAAACAAGGATTAATAATTTTTGATATACAGAAAATTAGGAATTTTATTTGTTGGAATCGTGAACTTTTGAAGTAAAAAGCAAAAGAGCCCTCCTCGCGGAGAACTCCAAGCTCTAGAATCATTGATCCTAAAGATCGGCACAATAGTATCAAAAAAATAGATTAAAATCAACTCCAAATCATTAAAAATTATTACACCACTTTACACCTTCACCAACTCCACCCCCTTCGGACCTTTCTTCACGATTTTCACTTTGTCGTGTTCTTTGAAGGCTCCATCCAAGAATTTTTGTGTCAAAGGATCTTCGACAAGTTCTTGAATAGCACGTCTTACAGGACGAGCACCGTATTTTGGATCATAACCGACTTCCGCCAAGACATCCAAAGCCGAAGGAGTAACCTCAAGGCTAAGATTTTTTGGTTTAATACGATCCATCAATTTATTCAAATTTAGTTGAACGATTTCTTTGATATTCGCATTTGTAAGAGCGTGGAACACGACAACCTTATCTATTCTATTCAAGAATTCAGGTTTGAAGTGATCTTTCAGTTCTTTCAAAATCTCGGATTTCATTGACTCAAAGCCTTTCTCGGCTTTTGCTATTTCGCTACCTTGTGCCGCAAATCCGATTGGCGCCGCTTTATCTGTAAGTTTTTTAGCACCGATATTTGAAGTCATTACGATAATAGTATTTTTGAAATCGACTTTTCGGCCTTTTGCATCAGTAAGTTCACCATCTTCAAGAATTTGAAGAAGCAAATTAAACACATCAGGATGAGCTTTTTCAATCTCATCAAAAAGTATTACACTATAAGGTTTTCGTCTAACGGCTTCTGTAAGCTGTCCGCCATCTTCATAACCAACATATCCCGCAGTCGCACCGACAAGCCGTGAAGTATTATGTCGTTCCATGAATTCACTCATATCGATTTTGATAAGAGCATTTTTGTCATTGAAAACTTCTTCGGCGATGGCTTTCACAAGCTCAGTTTTACCAACTCCAGTAGGCCCCATAAATATAAATGAACCAATAGGGCGTCTCTCGTCAGCGAATCCCGCACGTGATCTACGAATAGAATTACACACAGCACTCACAGCTTCTTCCTGTCCGATAATTCTCGTTCTGATAGATTCCTCCAAAGAGTTCAATTTCGAAATATCGTCCTTTAGAAGCCTTGTTACAGGAACTCCAGTCATCGTTGCAACAACTTCTGCAATGTTATCAGCAGTGACTTTTTCGCGTTTTGATCTTGGAGTTTTTATGAATTTTTGTTCTTCGATTTTTTTCAAAACATCAAGTTCCTCATTTCGAAGAGCGGCCGCTTTTTCATAATCTTGTTTCGAAACACATTCTTCTTTGTTTTTCATTACAGTATTTAATTTTTTCTGCATTTTTTTAACCTTATCGTTGTTTGAAACCTTGTTTATGCGTTTTTTCGCAGATGCCTCATCGATCAAATCGATAGCTTTATCTGGCAAAAATTTATCATTCAAATATCTTTTCGAAAGCACTACTGCAGACGAAAGAGCTTCGTCAGTAATCAGCAAATTGTGATGTTCCTCAAAAGATTCTCGAATGCCATGCAAAATTTCCAAAGTCTCCGATGGCGAGGTTTCCTCTACCACAACAGACTGAAATCTTCTTTCAAGTGCCGCATCTTTTTCAATATGTTTCCTATATTCGGTAGTGGTAGTCGCACCGATAACCTGAACTTTACCTCTAGACAAAGCCGGTTTTAGGATATTCGCCGCGTCCAAACTTCCCTCGGCACTTCCAGCTCCCATAACCGTGTGAAGTTCATCAATAAATAAAATTACATTGTCTTGGCTCATTACTTCTTCAAGGATTTGTTTGATTCTTTCCTCAAATTCTCCTCTGTATTTTGTGCCGGCAACGATCGACGCCATTGAAAGAGATAAAATTCTCTTATCTAACATATTATCAGGCACTTTCTCCGCCGCAATAGCCTCCGCAAGTCCCTCGCAAACTGCAGTTTTACCAACTCCGGATTCTCCTATAAGAACAGGATTATTTTTTGTTTTTCTGGAAAGAATACTTATTACACGTTCAATTTCTTTTTTACGTCCAATAATAGGGTCCAATTTTCCTTTTTTAGCCTCATCGACCAAATCGGTAGTAAAGTAATCCAAAGCGGGAGTAGTGGTCTTTTTGCCACCCTGCGCAGATGCTTTTTTCTTTTTATAATTAGGAGCCTCGTCCTTCATTTGTCCATTCATCATGCCCTGAAGTCCAGCCAAGAAAAACTCGATAGGATTCATGCCATTAGCGTTTTTTGGAGGCATATGTACTCCGCTGGATGTTTCATCCATTGTTCCGCTTTTAGGATCATAATTTTTCGCTCTATCAAAAATTTCAAGAATTTGCGCTTTGACGTCGGCAGGGGAGACCTTCATGTTCTCCAAAATCACAGTTGCGGCCGTATTGTCTTGAGAAACAAGAGAAAGAAGAAGATGCTCTGTCCCGACAAAAGAATGTCCATTTTCGTGAGCAAGTTTTACGGCTTCCTCTATAACCTCTTTTGCGAAACCGGAAAGGCCAGTGGCCTGACCCGCGCTCGCAACATTAGAAGAAGCATTTCTTCCAACGGTTTTGAGGACAAGATTTACGTTGTCCAAAGAAACTCCAAAATTCAATAGTACAGAGGCGCCAAGAGAATTTTCTTGAGCCAAAATTCCCATAAGAATATGTTCTGTCCCGACATAATTCAGATTCGCATCTTTCGCTTTTTCCTGCGCAACGACCAAGGCTTTTTTCGCCTCTTTCGTAAACTTTTCAAATTGATTGAATTCAGTCATTTTTATTTTTTATTAAATTTATCAATAAATTCTACCACAAAACGCTGACATTTTCACCCCCCTAAGACTGATTTATCCTTTACGTAAAAGGAAAACCTTGTCCGGTAAAATATTAGCACTTGCTATTATTGAGTGCTAGAAATCTTACTTGACATGAGTAGAATAATATCGCGGTATTCTTTATTTCCGCTTAGGGCAAATGTGTAACCGCCTACCTTTACAAATATACTGATTGTGCCATCGGTGCTTGTTTCCACGGCTTCAAATGCTCCGAACTTGAGTTTTTTGCCGGAAGGTAAATCTCCGGAAAGAAGATCAAGTCCGATAATTTCTTCGCCGTCAGCCGTCTCAGTGAAGGAATAATGGTAGGAAGATCCCGTAAGAGAAGCTTTTTCTCCGGAGTAATACCATTTCGCAGGATATTCACCTTTAAAGTGAAACGGCATACTTTCAAAAATAGAAAATTTCATATCGAGTATCGGCAAATTTTCTTCCGAAACGGAAGAAGAATCTTCCTCTTGAACCGCTGTGGAATCTGAAATTTCAGAAGTAAATCCGGTAAATTTAAAGCTAGAAAGTATATTGTTGTAAGATTTTTTATTCTCAGCGACGGAAGGATTTCCGGCCACAAAAGAAAGCTGATAAACAAGCCCATTCCTATACAAATAAACATCCTCATTATTATCGCGGAGAATTCTAAGCGCATCCAATGAATCTTCGCCAATTTTATTTAAATATCCGGAAGGATCGCTCATTTGAGGCAAATTTTTATCGGCATAAGCAAACAATGCATCTTTTATCGAATCTTTATTTGGCGCTACAGGATCAAAAACAAAAGGGGTCTGAAGTATGGAAACCATATCCGGTTTTCCTGAAGTCTCATTTTTCAAGCTGGGAGCGGTAAGAACAATACTGTCGCCAAGATCCTCTAGTTCCCAATCATTTGGATAATTTATTCCAAATCCAAGATCGGTATTCTTATATGAAACCAAATCTTTATCGGTTTTGTTTTCGGAAAGAACCTCAAGCACAGACACGCCGGAAACCTCAAAAACATCATCTTTTGTGTTCATAAAGCCCATCACCTGAACTTTGTTATCAATATATTCGGCACTTCCAAGGTTTAAAACAAGACTTCGCAGAGGAGTTGTTTTGTTTTTTTCATCTACAAGAATATGACTGCCACCGGAAGTATAAGAAGAAGGCTTCTCCTTCAAAACGCCGATTTTAGTGGTGACATTAGCATCATCTTTAAAAAATCCTCCGACGCTACAGCCATAAGCAAAAACAGCAGAGACCAAAAGCACGGAAAAAATAAAAATCTTTTTATTCATAAATATTCATTTTTAATTTTTAAACATGTTGCATTATATATGATTTTATGATTAAATAAAAGCGATGTATAAGCAAACAATAATAACAATAAGGCAAACCCCACTGGCGAAGCTTATAAGGCGTCAGTGCTGACGCATACAATAAAATTGTTACTTATAGCTTCGCAAAGGCGAAGCTTTTTTTATACATACTAAATTACAAAAACAATGAAAAACTTACTAAAAATAACAGACCTGTCTAAAGATGAGATTTTGAAAATTTTATCCGATGCTGCTGATTTACAACAACAATATCTGGAAACAGGGCAAAACACGGAATATTTTAGCAAAAAAACGATAGCGATGATATTCGAAAAACCATCTCTGCGAACCCGTTTGGCATTCGAAATAGGGGCAAACCACTTGGGGAGGCAACGCAATTTATCTTACAAGTAATGATATTCTTGCGAGTGGAGCAAATATCCACGGACGTGAATCCATAGAAGATATAGCAAAAAATCTGGAAAATTTTGCCGACATAATTCTTGCACGTGTATATTCACACAAAACAATTTCCGCATTAGCGAAAACATGTAAAATCCCGGTAATAAACGGATTATGCGACATGCACCATCCTACGCAAACTTTAGCCGATCTTTACACGATAAAGGAACAGCTTGGAGGATTTCCGAAAGATTTAAAAGTGGCATACGTAGGTGATGGCTGTAATACGGCGAATTCACTTCTGCTTGGATGTGACATAATGGGAATAAATTTTTCTTCAGCAAGCCCGGAAGGATACGAAATCCCAAACGAAATCTTAGCTCAGGCGAAAAATAAGACATACAGCCTAACAAATGATCCGCAAATCGCGGTAAAAGATGCGGATATAATTTACACCGACACATGGGTTTCGATGGGGGTTGAAAAAGAACACGAAGAAAGAATGAAAATATTCAAGCCCTTTCAGATAAACGAGGAACTTCTAAAATCGGCAAAACCAAATGTGAAAATAATGCACTGTCTTCCTGCTCACAGAGGAGAAGAAATCACAGCGGAAGTAATAGACGGTACTCACTCAATAGTCTTCAAACAAGCAGTGTCTAGATTATTCATAGCCAAAGCTCTTTTGAAATTTTTATTATCTTAATCTTAAACAACAATGAAAACACCAAAAAACACTTACCATAAAGTCTCAAGCTATGAAGCAAAAGAAAACATAGACAAAGTACTTTTGCTTTACTCAGGAGGTCTTGATACGTCTGTAATGGTCAAATGGATTCAAGAAATTTATGGCGCTGAAGTTTATGCATTAACTATAAATGTAGGCCAAAACGAAGAGGATTATAACGAGATAAAACAAAAAGCCTTAAAACTTGGCGCAAAAAAAGCAATTTTAGTGAACGCACAGGAAGAATTTGCGAATGAATATTTATCAAAAGCAATAAAAGCAAACGTGGATTATCAGCATGGATATCATCTATTTTGTCCGCTCGGCCGTGCAGTTATAAGTAAAAAAGCAGTAGAAATAGCACAAAAAGAAGGTATAAAAATAATAGCTCATGGTTCTACAGGGAAAGGAAATGACCAAGTGCGTTTTGATTCATATATCACCACGCTCGATCCGTCGATAAAAATTATGGCTCCGGTACGTGAATACTCAATGACTCGACAAGAAGAATTGAAATATGCCAAAAAACACAATATCCCGATCAAAGCACGAAATACTATATATTCATATGATCAAAATTTATGGGGAAATTCCGCAGAAGGAAGCGAAATCTGTGACGTAAAATTAATACCGAAAATGGAGAACATCCTGATTCAAAACGCAAACATAAAAGATGCTATAAACGCACCGAGTACGATCACATTAGAATTTGAAAAAGGAATTCCTACAAAACTAAACGGTCATAAACTTTCACTCGTAAATCTAATAAAATCGGTCGGAGCGCTTGGTGCCGCACACGGAGTTGGCACAAAAATCCTCACGGAGGATCGTATAGTGGGACTAAAAGTACGTGGAGTCTACGAAGAACCGGCCGCGGCGATTCTTGTCGAAGCGCATAAAGAACTCGAAAAAGTCGTCTCAACATTTGAAGAAAATGATTTCAAAGAAATGGTCGACCACAAATGGGCGGCACTTTGTTACCGTGCAAAATGGCATGAACCTTTGATGGGGGATTTAAATGCACTTATCGACAAACAAAATGAAAAAGTTTCAGGAATTGTCACTATACAAGTGTTCAAGGGAAATGTTTATATCATGGCGATTGATTCAAAATATTCGCTAATAGATGCGAATATGGCGAGTTTCGACACACATGAATTTAACCAGCAAGCGTCCGCAGGATTCATAGAACATTATTCATTCCAACAAAAAATGGCGAACACAATCGCAAAACAATGTGAATTGAAGTAAATATGTTAAGGGGAAAGGAGGGAAGAAAGGTGGAAATATGTTTAAAGAAATATTGCTAAAAAAGGAGAGCATCATGATGCTCTCCTTCGCGAAGGGCGTACATGTTAGCCCGAGCGATGCGCGAATGCGCTTTAGTTATTTTTTTAAATATGTTTCCACCTTTCTTCCCTTCTCCTAACTTTTTTAAAAAATTCTTTTCTGCAATTTAAGACCAAGATGCTCATAAGCATTATCTGTCGCAATTCTTCCTCTCGCAGTTCTTTCCAGAAAACCCATCTTTATCAAAAACGGTTCGTAAATATCTTCGATCGTATCTTGTTCTTCTGAAGTCGCAGCGGAGATTGTATTTAATCCGACAGGTCCACCTTTGAATTTTTCTATGATTACAGAAAGGATTTCTCTGTCAACACTATCAAGTCCGAGTTCGTCGATTCCCATTGCATCAAGCGCCTCCCTTGTAGCACCAATATCTATCAAAGATTTATTTTTCACGTCGGCATAATCGCGCACTCTTTTAAGTAACCGATTTGCGATTCTAGGAATTTCTCTAGAAGATTTTGCAAGAAGAGTCGCCGCATCATCGTCAACTTTACATCCAAGAATCCTCGCAGAACGCATTATGATTTGTTTGATTTCATCTGTCGTATAAAACTGAAGTTTCATAACATTACCAAATCTTCCGCGAAGCGGCGCAGAAAGCATACTAACCTTAGTCGTCGCTCCAATAAGGGTAAAATGAGGCAAAGAAATCCTCATAGTCCTTGCAGACGGTCCTTTTCCAAGCACAATATCAATTCCAAAATCCTCCATCGCAGAATACAAAACTTCCTCCACAACAGGCTTCAGTCTATGAATTTCATCGATAAACAAAATATCATTCGGTTCAAGATTTGAAACGATAGACGCAACGTCACCTTGTTTTTCCAAAGCAGGACCTGAAGTTATACGGATATTTGCGCCGAATTCATTTGCAATGATTTGCGAAAGAGTGGTTTTTCCAAGCCCCGGCGCACCATGAATCAAAATATGATCCAATCCGTCGCCGCGTTTTTTTGCCGCCTCAATTGCAATTTTTAGATTTTCTTTAGAAGAGGATTGCCCGATATATTCATTAAAAGTTTTTGGTCTAAGTACATTCTCAAACTGCACGAAGTCTTGAGTCTCAGCCTTTTTCCCTGTCATCAAATTTTCTTCTTCTCGTTCAATCATTATTGTGGCTTGATATGATATATGAATTTTCGAATTCCCTCCGGATCAGGAGCCTCAGTGTAATCTATGCTAACTGAACTTGCAGCCGTTTCCAATCTGAATTGTCCATAATCAAATATATAAAATTTAGATATAAAACCTTTTTCCCGAGTTTGTATTTCTTCGATATCGCTCAAAAAAGCCTCGGATTCCCTGCGCGAAGTCAGTCCTGTCCAATTAATATAAATAATTCTTTCATTGGTAACGATAAGTTTGTCCGACCAATATATTATTGATTTATAGGCACACACAAGAGCAAATATCAAAAAGAGCCCAGCATTCACGATAATAAATCCAAACAAAGAAAGAGAATTTTTCGCAAGATAAACCAAAAAGAAAAACGGCAAAAAACCGACAATCATCCACATCATTTTAAAAACAAAAGGAGTCGGATGGTGATGATAAACCTTCATTATTTGTTCGTCTTTCCTTAAATCCATAAAAAATATAAAATAGTATCGTTACCATTTTAGAACATGAAGAACATTTTTGCATCAGAAAAAATAAAAGTCATCGATGTCGCCAAATTATCCCTCGGCGGATATCTGCTATATATTGGGATAAATTTTATTGCGAGCATGGCTATACTTTTCGGCGGGATCAAGCTTTATGGATGGCAGATAGGGGATAGGGCACTACCTTTTGTCGATAAAAATATTTTAGATCTCTCGTCAAATTTGGATATTGGAATAATAGCTTTTGTGATTGTTTTTGTAATGCCATTGATCGAAGAAATTTTATTTAGAGGGCTGTTACAAAGCTATTTAATGGAAACGATAGAGGCAAAAAGCAGTGAATTTCTGCAGAAATTCAAAAATTTGATAGTAGTAATTTCAACTGCGACTACCTACGCCTTATTGATTGCAACTTTGTTCGGAGGTTTTAATAAAATTCTTCCAATCTTCGTTTTTGGGCTCATTGCAAGCGCCATCACAGTAAAATCAAAATCGTTATATCCAGCAATAATATTGCACATATTAAAGAACCTAAGCTGGATAACTATAGAAATTTTTCTATTCAAACTGTAATTACTATTGAAAATTTGGCTTAAACAGTGTAAAAATCCAAAGTAATCAATTCATATGTCCGCGTAGCTCAGCTGGATAGAGCAATGCCCTTCTAAGGCAAAGGCCGCAGGTTCAAATCCTGCCGCGGACACCACTTATAAACCGACACACTAAACACTAAAAAGATTTTAGAAATTTTTTATAAAAATTTAATATTTTCTTAATGTCGACATGCTAAATTCCTTATGTTTACATCAAAATATTTGCCAAACATGTAAACACAAAAGCCTTAATCCATGCCCGAAAGCATGATATAAAAATAGCGAATAATCCAATTCTTATGGCAATGACATCTCCAACAGCACCGATACTTTTATCAGAGAAGGATTATGTTCGGTTTGAGAAAATGCTGAAAAGAAATGATAAGAGGACAAAACTCACAAAACAAGAAAAGGAATTGTGGGAAGGATCAAAGGCTCTTGATGGCGTAGTCAGAGCTATGCTAAATGAATGATTCTCAAGTAAATTTCTTTCCATTCAAAGACGGAATGAAGATTCCGGAAGATTTTGAGTATGAAGAAAACCACAAAGATATAATAAATTTCTTCAACAAAAAAGCTTCACAATGTTCAAGAGAATTTATAGCCAAGATCTTTGTAATGAAAAATACGGACAATGTTTTTTTAGGATACATTGCTCTATCGATATGCAGTATAGGGAAGCAAGATTTAAAAACAACAAAGGCAAAAGGTCTTTATGAACGTCCGGCAATAAAAATAGGGCAACTTATTATAGACAAAAAACATCAAAACAAAGGCTACGGAAGCATGGCAATAAGATTTGTGACGTCAATTGCTATGAAATGGAAGGCATTTATTCCATGCAGGCTTATTGTAGTAGATGCAATAGACGAATCCGCCAAAGAATTCTACAAGAAAAAGAATTTTCACGAACTAACAGCGAAAAAAGACACTTTAGTGCTGGACTTAGCTCCAATTTTAAAGCTGAAATGAGTGCCTACTTCATCGTCAACATCAGCTTATACATCGCATAAGCGACTTCGCCGCGAGTCATTCCACCCGATGGATTTAGTTTTTTTACACCATCTTCGATGACTCCAAGAGTTTTCGCATAAGAGATGTAAGGCGCGAACCAGTCGCCAACCTTCACATCACTATAAGGGCTCACACCCACGCTTGATCCAACGTCAACGCCCATTCCCGCAAACAAAATCTTGTAAAATTCAGCTTTATTTACAGTGCTTGTAGGTCTGAAAGTCTTGTCGTCATAACCATTCACGACACCAGCTTTATACGCAGTATACAAATATTTCGCATACCATTCTTTCGAAGAAGTGTCTTTGAACGGCAAATGACCAGTATCTAATTTTTTGTTTATAGCTTCAAGAATAAATTTCAAAGCCTCAACTCTGTTTACAACATTATCAGGTTTGAAAGTTCCGTCTCCATATCCACCGATTACTTTTGAATTGGCAAGATAATTCACAGCCTCATAATATTTTGATCCCGCAGGAACATCGGAGAATAAATCTCCAGTTTTGTTTGCAAGGATTTTAAATTCTTTTGAATAATAAGTTTTTCCGTCAAATTCTAATTTCAATTTATCATTTCCGGCTTTCATGTTTCTCATTGCATTCACAAATTCTCCATTATTGTTGAATTGAAGACTTGTGAAAATAGAAGAAGTCGCGATGAAATTTCCCCTTACTGAAGACACAACGGCTTCACCGCTCATGCCATCTTGATAAACATTTCCATTTTGATCTCTAAGCAAAATCTTGAATTGTGCATTTTGTCCTTCTGTATAAGTGTCATTCACTTCGAATTCAAAAGTCAAAACAGGAGTTTCAACTTGTACAGGTTGCGCAGATGTTTCTTCAGCCACAGGCGTCTCCACAGGTTGAGTTTCAACCGCAACCGGAGTTTCCGTAACGGCAGAAGTTCCATCAACGGGAACCGCACTTGTCGCAGTTGCAACTGCGCTATCCGAAGAAGAAGTCGCAGGCTTGTCGCTTGAAGTTACAGCTGAAGAAGAAGTCGCTCCACTATTAGAATAAACTGCATTTGGGTCAATATAAGCATTCACATATTTCAAAGGATTTATTGTCGTAGCCAAGGCACTTTCTCTTCCAAGTCCCGCGTTTATCGCAGTGAAAAAATCAAGTCCGGCATCGGTGGCTTCTTTTGTAGTAAAAGGCCAGAAAGGATGCCAAGGAGCTTCACTGTTATCTAATTGAAAATGCACATGAGGCGTCGTCGCTGTTCCTGTTTTTCCGCTCGTAGCGATTTGTTGCCCTTTTGTGACAACATCACCGACAGCTACATTCACGTCCTTTAAATGGCTGTACGAAGAATAAAGCGTAACTTTTTCGCTCGAATTATTTAAAGTTGGAACATTATTATGCTGAATCACAATATGATGTCCAAAACCAGATGATTGACCGGAAGCTTTGACGACAGTTCCATTCATAATCGAATAAACAGGAGTTCCTTCCGGAACTTTGATGTCGACAGCAGGATGTGATCCTGTATTTTCCTTTCCATCCAAAAGATACGTGCTCAAATAAGGCACAGAGTAAGTGATTTTTGCGTTTCTCACTTTGTCATCTGCCGGATTTCCCCATTTCAAAGTATCCGTAGAAACGGAAAGCTGAGCAGGATCATACTTCGGAGCTTCCACAAGCTCTCCTTCGCTAAATGCATCATAAGCTGATTTGTATTTGTCAGATTTTATGTGAGACCAATCTGGAATTTGCCTAACAGGATAAGCAGTCCCGTCGAACGGAGCATGTTGCGGAAATCCCACAACACTCGTATAAATAAGGTTTGAATACATCCCTCCTACGTACAAAGAAGTGGTAAAAAAGCCTACCAAAAGAAGCGTAAAAATGGGATGCTGGAAGTAATAACTTCTATCTTTTTTCATTTTGTGTTTGTTTTTGTTTTATTAAATTATAAAATTATATCAAATCCTGAGCAAAAAATCAATGAATAAGGTCACAAAAAGTCCAAAGGAAACACAAGAAATAGCATTTTCACTCGTCAAAAAAATCAAAAAAGGAGGTGTAATTTGCCTTTTTGGCAATCTTGGCACGGGCAAAACAATATTTACAAAAGGGCTGGCAGAAGGGCTGGGCATAGAAAATTTATCAATCAAAAGCCCGACTTATACGTATATCAGACATCACAAAATAAAAGATCAAAATGTTTACCATATTGATTTGTACCGACTCGAACAAATCGACGAACTTCTCGCACTTGAGCTTAACGAAATCATGCACAACAAAAAAAATATAATAATAATCGAATGGGCGGACAGAATGGAAAGTATCTTGCCGGAGAAAAGGATTGACGTGGAAATCTCATATATAGACGACACTTCTAGAGAAATAAAAATAATGGAACGCAAATAAAAAACTTCACCAGTTATGAAAAAATCAGACATAAAAATCATTTACGAAAAATTCAAAGTTCCACAAAACATAATTTTTCATATGCAAAAAGTGGCTAAGATATGCGAAAAACTCGCAGAAGAATTTGCGAAGAAAAAAATAAAAATCAGAAAAAATCTAATAATAAAATCCGCACTAGTTCATGACGTTTTTAAAACCTCAGGGAAAGATCATGCAAAAAAAATGGCGGATTATTTGCGAAAAATTGGCGAAAAAGAAATGGCAAACCTAGTTGAAAAACACGACTTCTGGCAAATCGATAATTTGAAAACTTGGGATGAAAAAATTTTGTATTACGCGGATAAAAGAACTTACGAAAACCAAGAAGTGTCCCTAAAACGTCGTATCGAAGAAAGTAGAAAGAGGTACCCACATCCTTCAAAAGAAGTTCTCGAAACGGAGAGGAAAATGTTTAAACTAGAGAAAGAGTTTAAGACAACTCATTAATCTTTTTTAGCGTTTCAGGCCCAACGACTCCGGCCGCTTTGTCAGATTTATCAGAGACGATTTTATTTGCTACCTGAAACTGAGCAACAGCTTCTTTTGTGATTTCTCCGTAATAATCCGTGACAATTACACTTTTGAAAAATCCTGTCTTTTTTAGAAATTGCTGTAGTTTTTTTACATCAGTTCCTTTTGAGCCGAGAGCAAGTGTATTCGGGATGTAAGCCTGTTTCGATTCCTCAGGAATATTCGCAGAATTGGACTCAGATTGTTTTTTTGATTCAATCGCAAGTCTCGTATAATTTCTTAGAGATATAATCCCATTCATTCTAGATCTCGTGACAGGTCCGAAAACTCCGGCACCAGTCTCAGCTTCCACAGAAACAATGCCTTGCGCTTGTTGGAATTTAAACACAGCATGCGCGGTCAATTCATCATAAAGTCCCGTTGGCTCAACTTTATAGTAATTAAGTCTCTTAAGCTCATTTTGCAAAGCTTTGACGGCACTTCCATTCGCGCCTGCATAAAGATTCACCGGCATACTTCCGTCAGACGGAATTACGGTTTCTTTTTGTGTTTCAACAACTGCAAAATTCACTTTTGGTTTTTCAACTGAAGAATTTATCGCCAAAGTTACACCATTTGTTTCACATGATTGAGGTTTTGCCTCTTCTTCGCTATACCCAGCCAAAGAAATTTGTTCTGATAATTCATTGTTTATGCCGTAAACAGTTACATCAACGTTTCTTTTTCCCCACGCCAAAGCTCTTTTTAGCCCGATATCTCCATACCCCATCCAAATATCAAGTCTGTCATGCCTATTTGGATCTCCATTTGCATCGACAATCGCACCACCTCTATCATGAACAGCAACTATTCCGACACCAGGAATATAAAGCTTCGTTCCAAAAGGGTAAGACTTCGGAGCCGCAACCATTCCAGGATAAACATCCGTACCATCCGCTCCACGAACTCCACGTCCATTTAATCTGATGTCGGCCTCATAACTACCTGTCGCATATCTTTGCTGACAAGGCAATGGTGAATAATATGCCGAAGTTGTAAATGTATCTGTATAAGGATAGCTCACACCATCAGCAGAAACTTGAAAACCTTCAGCTTCCGCCAAGTCTCCACCAAAAGATGATAGGGGACTTATTGCAAAAAAAGAAAGTAAAGTCATTACGAAAACTGGAACTAACTTTACGCCTATATTTATTTTTGTTTTCTTTTTTCTCATTTTTTTGTTTTTGATTTTTGTTTTGAAATCTTAATATTATACCACAAATAATCCCATCGCTCCGGAACTTAGGCTTGCCAAACATGAAGGTTGTTTTATTGCAATTAGGGTCTGCTCATGACTAAAAAGCGATTTGAGTTCAATTTAGACGTAATCTGGCACTAAAAAAAAGAAACACGAGCTTTTGAGTTATGAGCAGACACCTTTATACCACACCGATTCTCCTTAATATTTCTCTATCAACAAACTCTCTATCTCTTCCGTACTTAAGTCTTGAAAGTTGTTTATATGCCTCTGCCGCCTCCTTGTCACCCTCTTCGGTATATGGATTCACTGGAATAATACTGAATGGACGAGAAGGTTGAGTATCGACAGAAAGTTTCATTACAGCTTTATATTTATCTATATTTATAAGATCTCGATCGCTAAAGACAGGAGCCATTTCCTTCGCCATAAACTCCGCATCCTGCGCGCCAATCTTGTAAGCCATAATACTACCGACATTACCAAACACAGCATCTTTCAAATTGGCTTTTTTCTTATTCCCAGCACCACCTTCCTCAAGCTGAGCAAGGTACTGATGCGCAATAGTAAGACCAAGGCGATATTTTCTTGCCTCAGAAAGAATAGTTTCAATACTGTCAGTAACATAATTTTGGAACTCATCGATGTACAGGAAGAAATCTCTTCGAGCATCTTTTGCCTGTTTTTGTCTCTTCAATGCGGCCATCTGTATTTTTTGTACGATAATCAAACCAAGCAATTTTGAATTTATTTCTCCGACGCTACCTTTCGAAAGGTTCATCAATAAAATTTTCCCTTCATCCATAGCTTTTGCAAAATCGAAAGCCGACTTTGTTTGCCCGATGATATTTCTCATCATTGTATTCGTCACGAACTGACCGAATTTAGCCGCGAAATACGGAATCATTTCCTGCTTTTCGCGAGCTCCTGTCTTGGCCATTTGATGATCCCAGAACGACGCGACGATTGGATTTGTTACAAATTGTCTTTTTACTTTCGCAAAATCATCATCCGTAAAAAGTCTGACCATATCGGTCAACGACGCTCCACCCGGATCCGACATAAGAGTAAGACAACCATTTCTAAAGTAATCCTGAATACGCGGACCAAACACCTCTTCATCAAAAAGCTTAATCATAATATTCATGGCGTCAAGCGCAACGAGCTCTTTCTCTTCCCATGTGTCAGCTTCCAGAATATTAAGTCCAAGTGGGCGCTCCATATCAGAAGGATCAAAATAAATCACATCGTCAGCCCTCTCGCGCGGAATAAACGGCAAAATATCCTCGATAAGAGATCCATGTGGATCAATTACACAAATACCTTTTCCGTCTTTTAAATCCTGCCGAATCATTACCTGTAAAATAGAAGATTTACCTGTACCGGTTTGTCCAATGACATAAAAATGTCTAAATCTATCTTCATTTTTGATACACACCTTCTTCTTTTCTCCGCGATAAATATTGTAACCGAGAAGAAGTCCTTCTTGTGGAATATTCGGAGGGAGGGGAGCGATCTTATAATTCTGCCACGCAATTGAAGGATATTTATTGAATCTTATATTTGGAATATGGAAAATACTCGCAAGCTCGTCGCAAGACAAAACCATCTTTTTATTAGAAATCCATTGTTGAAATCCACGTTTAAAATTTCTAAAGATAAAATTCGTAACAAGTTTTCTATTGCTATGCCAACGAGTTTTATCAAAACTATTGCCATTCGAAGATCCATATTGAGAAAAAGAACTCTTCATCGCAACAAGGTTCACTTTAGCTTCTTCTTTTGAGTCGGCGGCGGAAACCAGTCTGATAATCGTTTCAAACCCGGGTTTTGAATTTTTTTCCTCCATCGCCTTTACTTCTTCATCTGTCATAGGAGTGGTTTTTTCCGCGGCATTAGGGGAATCCTTTGCCGCCTCGCCCTTGACCAGTAAATCAAAAATCGCAACAATCCAGCTCAAAGGATTGTACCACTTCGCACCATGTCCTTTCTTATTTTGGAATATTTCGCTGGCTTTTGATCGACCCTTGTCTTGCCAATCATTTTTCACAGGTTTCACCATTATCTGAATAGCGGCACCTTCATTAGCATCAATTTTTGAAAGCGAATTTATAATTCCGTTCAAAGGATCCGCATTCATTCTGGAATAAGCCTTTATCGGATAATAAAATTCCTTTTTAGGGATAATATATGTGGAAACAACTTGGCTTTTTGGCTTAAAAATATTGTAATCATCAACTTGCTCAATATAAGCATCAGGGAAGAAAGCTGTTAATTGTTTTTCGACAAGAGGCGCTAAATTTCTTGGGCAAACAACGAAAAAATGAACAAGCGCATCAATCACAGCAAATTCAAAAGAAAGAAAATCCTGATCAGTAACAAACCTCTCAATATGATCATTATATATACTGTGCAAAGCAGTATAAAATTGAGACATTATTCCTCCGCATATTTCCTTAAAATCTTTTTGCATAGAAAACTGTTCCCCTTCAACCTCTTTATCTTCTTTTGACTCTTTTCTTGGAATTTTGATCTCAAGAAAAACCATATTAAAAGTTCTTTCAACATTCATTCTATACTGAAGATAGTACAGGATCGCCGCAACTAATCCCGCCGAAGCGATAACAATAAGTGCTATAAGTAACCAAAAATTCATTTTCTAGATTTAAATTTATCAGAATATTTTAGCACAAAACCGGAAAAATCGCAATCTAGTCTTTCTTCACTTCTATGATTTTGATTCCCAACTCTTCAATTTGTTTGGTAGGCATCTCAGAAGGAGCTCCAAGCATTAGGTCTTTTGCTTTTTGATCTTTAGGGAAGGCGATGACCTCACGAATATTAGGTTCGTCCGCAAAAATCATAATCAAACGGTCAATCCCAAAAGCAATTCCGCCGTGAGGAGGCGCTCCATATTCAAAAGCTCGAAGAATGTGTCCAAACCTTCGCTCCCTGTCTTCATCCCCAATCTCTAAAATGTCAAAAATCTTTTTCTGCATCTGTCTATCATGAATTCTAATAGACCCGCCACCAAGTTCATTTCCGTTTAAAATTAAATCATAGGCTTTTGCCACAGAATCTTGCGGATTTTTTTCAAAATCTTCGGCATTTTTCGGCGAAGTAAAAGGATGATGTACCGCCGCCAAAGTCTTATTCTCTTCATCGTATTCAAACATAGGAAAATCTTTCACCCACAAGAAAGCGAAGGCATTCTCATCTATAAGCCCCATTTTCTGAGCAACGGAAATTCTCACATGCCCAAGCGCTTCACATGCAGTTTTAAATTTATCCGCCGCAAAAAACACAACATCTCCATCTTTCACTCCACATCTCTCAAAAATAGCATCAAGCTCTTCTTTCTTGAAAAATTTCACGATAGAAGATTTCGGTTCTTTATCAATAAGCACATAAGAAAGACCTTTTGCTCCATATATTTTTGCAACTTCCGTGAATTCATCAATTTCTTTTCTTGTGAATTTAGCTCCGCCTTCAACTCTTAAAGCTTTCACAACTCCACCATTTTTAACGGCATCTTTAAACACTCCAAATTCAGAGTCTTTAACTAAATCAGTAACATCGGAAAGAGGAAGCCCATATCGAATATCCGGCTTATCTACGCCATAAGTATCCATCGCTTCTTCATAAGTCAAAACAGGAAAAGTCTTCGAAAGCATCTTCTTCTTTGGCACAAATTTTTCCACCAATTCAATCATCAATTTTTCATTCAAAGACATAATGTCGTCTTCATCAATGAAAGACATTTCAATATCGAGCTGAGTAAATTCAGGTTGTCTATCTCCACGTTGATCTTCATCTCTAAAACATCTCGCAATTTGAAAATATCTATCGAAACCGGCGACCATCAGTAGCTGTTTCAATTGTTGAGGGGATTGCGGCAATACATAAAAATTCCCATGGTAAAGTCTTGAAGGCACAAGGTATTCTCGGCTTCCTTCAGGCGTTCCTTTAATCAAAATAGGAGTCTCGACTTCGACAAAATTTTCTTTTTCAAAGTAATCACGAATATATTTTACGACTTTATGCCTTAAAATTATATTATTTTTCAGTCTCTCTTTACGAAGATCCAAGTACCTATAAGTAAGTCTTAATTCCTCATTCACATCCTTTTCCTGATCAATCTCGAAAGGAGGAGTTTTCGAAGCATTCAAAATTTTAATTTCAGTAACAACAACTTCGATTTTTCCGGTAGACATGTTTAAATTATCATTTCCTTCAGGTCTTTTCCTGACAAGACCGGTAATCTGAAGGACAAATTCGGCCCTCACGTCATTCAAAACATCATGAGCATCTTTATGCCCGACAGGATCTGAAACAATTTGAGTGACACCATATCTATCACGCAAATCTATAAAAACAACGCCGCCGTGATCGCGTCTTCGATTCACCCATCCGGCTAAAATTACTTTATCTCCATCATTCTTGTCGGTTAACGCACCGCACGTATGAGTTCTATACATATAGTTAAATTAAAATCTCCCTCATCTTAGAGAAGTTAAGGGGATTTTTCAACCGTATAAAATATTTGAGACTTCTTTTTTGAAGTTTTCAGACACCTTGACTCCAAAAGGTAATTTTATTTTTTTATTTTTCCGCACAAACAAAAGGGTAGCAGGAGTATCACCCTTATTTTTTTCCAAGAATTCTTTCAGTTTTTTCATTTGTTCCGCAGCAACATCGTCAACAATTTCTATAACATAATTTTCTTCTGTTACACTTCTCACAATAGGCAGATCCGAATCTTCACTTACAGTAATTCCTTCTGGATGCGGAAGTTCTACAACGTCAGGAACGCCTATGTTTTCAGCTTCTTCTTTCTCTGCAAGAATGTCGTCCAGAAATCTTATAAATGTGACAGATTTATCTTTATCGTCATAAGATCCAGCCTCTTTCGCATTTTTCACCATATTGTCGTAAGACAAAACTTTCAATTCATCACACATTAACTGATATTGGCCCTGCCTAAAATCCAGCCTGCCACTTATAGAATAAAGTCCGTCTTCAACGAACATATTGCCAAATTGAGACAAAAATTTGGAAAAAGCTAAAGCGCGAATCCTCGCAGTAGGATCTTCTATCGCAAATGTAGCCATATTTGATCCGGCCCTTGTGAGTATTTTTTTCATGTCGCAAACGAGTCCCACAACAATTATTTTTTTACCGACATTTTTCTTTGTTAAACTTGCAATAAGGTTAGCTTTTTTTGCAATATATTTTCTAAATCCTTTCAATGGATGCCCTGAAACATACATTCCAAGAAAATCTTTTTCTCCTTTCAGTTTTTCCATCAAAGTCGCAGGAAGAACTTTTCTCATCGTGAAAGAGGGAACTGATTGCTCTTCGGTTAAAGTTGCAAATAAATTTACTTGTCCGTTGTCCTCAAGCGCTTGAAAAGATTTCGCATATTTGGACAACTCATCATAATTTTCGGCAAGTTGTTTTCTGTCGCCAAATTCATCCAGCGCTCCACTCAAAGCCAAAGCCTGCAAAACTTTTTTGTTTAAGATTTTGACAGGAACTCTTTCAAGAAAATCCTGCAATGATTTGAAAACTCCTCCTTTTTCCCGCGCATCAATAATTTCCTTTACCGGGCCATCTCCAAGTCCCTTTATAGCAACAAGCCCAAAACGGATTTTTGCCTTATCCACAACGGTAAAATGCGCAAAAGATTCATTTATGGAAGGTGGTAAAACATCAAGCCCCATTTCATTACACTCTTTTATCTCCATGACAACTTTTTCGGTATTTCCGGAATCGCTGCAAAGAAGCGCAGTCATGAATTCAACTGGATACAAAGCTTTCAAGTAAGCCGTTTGATAAGCTATAAGTCCATAACAAACCGCATGAGCTTTATTAAAACCATATCCCGCAAAAGGCTCGATTACATCCTCAAAAACCTGTTTCGCAAATTTTTCATCATGGCCATTTTTAACGGCACCCTTAATAAATTTTTCTCTTTGTTCTGCAAGAAGCGAACTAATCTTTTTTCCAACAGCCTTTCTCAAAATATCCGCTTCTCCAAGGGAAAATCCTGCAAAATCTCTCGCAAGCTGTAAAATTTGCTCTTGGTAAACCGCGACACCATAAGTATTTTCAAGAATCGATTTAAAAGATGGATGTAAATAATGCACTTTGTCAGGATTGTGTTTTCCCTTTATATAATCGGGAATCCACTCCATCGGACCCGGCCTGTAAAGCGCGCCCATCGCAACGATATCATCAAAAACAGTCGGCTTAAGTTGTTTTAAATATCTTCTCATTCCCGCCGACTCAAGCTGAAAAATACCCGTAGTGTCTCCATTTTGAAGAAGCTTAAAAACAAGTGGATCATTCAGAGGAATTTTAGAAATTTCAACTTTTTCACTTCTCGTCCTCGCAACAATTTTACAAGTTTTTTCAATTACAGTTAGATTTCGAAGTCCGAGGAAGTCCATTTTGAGAAGCCCCAAAGCCTCAATAGGCTTAGCAGAATATTGTGTTACGATTTCATTTCCATCCGAAGCACTATTTTGCAACGCAGTATATTCAGTCAAAGGTTTCTCAGAAATCACAACGGCACAAGCATGCGTACCGACTTGTCGCACAGTCCCTTCGAGTTTCATTGCATAATCGATAACCTTTTTTGCTCGCGGATCGCTTTCATAAAGTTTTTTAAAATCGACATTATCTTTCACATATTCCTCAAGAGGATCATATTTTCCGAGAACCGGCGCAGGAACAGCCTTTGCAATTTTATCAACTTCGGCATAAGGAAAACCAAGAGCCCTTCCAACGTCACGAATCGCAGCTTTTGGCGCCAAAGTCCCAAAAGTCGTAATCTGCGCAACATTGTCTCTTCCATATTTTTCAATGACATATTCAAGAACTTCACCTCTTCGAGTATCTGCAAAATCGATATCAATATCGGGCATACTTATTCTTTCAGGATTCAAGAATCTTTCAAAGAAAAGTCCGTACCCAATCGGATCGACATCTGTGATATTTAGTGACCACGCGATGATAGATCCAGCCGCAGAACCTCTTCCCGGTCCGACCACGATTTCTTTACTTTTCGCATACCTCACGAAATCCCAAACAATCAAAAAGTAAGTGTCAAACCCCATACTATTCACGGTTTTAAGCTCGAAATCCAAACGTTCAAAATAATTTGGAGGAACTTCTGCCGGCGCAAATCTATTCTTAAGGCCTTCAAGACAAAGTTGCCTCAAGTAATCCTCGGCTTTTTCATTTTGAGGAGTCTTAAAAGAGGGAATTAAGTTTGTTCCAAAATCCAATTTAACATTACACATATCCGCAACTTTCAAAGTATTCTCAATAGCTCCAGGAAAATCCGCCATCGCTTTTTCAAATTCTTTTACATCCGGTATCGAAAAATCACCAACATACCTCATCCTGTTCTCGTCATTTACATTTGTTTGCGTCTGAATACAAAGCATAATGTCGTGAACTTCGCTGTCTTCAGGTCTTGGGTAATGCGAATCATTTGTCGCAACAATCAAAATTCCATATTCTGCGGCCAACTGTTTTATTTTTTGATTAACGACATTTTGATCTTCCATCAAAGGATGATCCTGTACTTCAAAAAAATAATTTTCTTTACCAAAAATATCGATGTAAGTTTTGACAACATTGTGAATATCTTCTTCATTTCCAGATAAAATAGTACGAGGCAATTGCGCAGTAATACATCCGCTTAACGCGATAAGTCCTTCGCTATGAGCTTTCAAAAGCCCCAAATCAATTCTAGGTTTATAATAAAATCCTTCCAAATTCGCTTGAGTGACAAGCTTTAGCAAATTTTTATAGCCAACATTATTTTTCGCAAGTAATGTCAGATGGTAAGGCCTTACGTCAACTTTTGCTTCTTTATCAAATCTAGTTCTCGGCGCGATATACATTTCACATCCCAAAATAGGCTTCATGTCATTTGCCATGCAAGCATCATAAAGCTCGATTAATCCGTATGTCACTCCATGATCAGTGAGCGCCGCCGCCGGATATCCAAGCTCTTTTGCCCGCAAAACAATATCTTTTGGGCTCCCAAATCCATCGAGCAAACTGTAATGCGAGTGACAATGTAGATTTACAAAAGACATTATTCAGGAAATTTAGAAAGTAGGTGTACATGTATGTGAAAAACTTCTTGTCCGCCTTCTTTCCCGACATTAACTTTCAGATTGTATCCGATGAGTCCAAGTTTATCTGCGATCTTTTTACATGCCAAAAAAAGTTTTCCAATCAAATGAGTATGGGAATCTTCCATATCCGCAATCGAAGCGATATGTTTTTTCGGAACGGCCAATAAGTGCGTCGCTGCCTTTGGATTTATATCCTTAAAAATAACCAAATCTTCATCTTCATACAAAAATTCAGTACCAAGTTCTCCCGCAGAAATCTTACAGAAAATACAATCAAGCGACCCGAAGGGTTGCCTAGCCATTAGTGTGAGCGATTCACCGCTCGGCGGGGAAGAGTGAACTCCATCTGACATAAAAAAATATTAAACAAACAAAACCAACAAAACGATTCTAAATAATAATTCAGAATAAAGAAAGGATTTAAAATTTACTTTTTGCCCTTTCTGTTTTCGTCTAGTGTGTAAACTGCTCTACCAACTCTAACAAATTGTGAATTTTTCTGTAAATTTAGTGAGATTGTGCCTTTCTTAACATGTCTTTGAGCAAGCACACCTTCTATTATTTCCTGTTTAGTCATTGGGCTTTTCTTTGTAAGTAAGCCTTCAATGATGTCAGCAACAGTACCTTTCTCATATCCGAATTCTTTAAGAGCGTATAGACCACGTCCGACAAGAACGAATTGGTCGTATCTGATAAGTTCGTTATGAACAGCTTGTGTAGTAACGACTTTTTTATCAAAACCGGATTCAGAAATTCTATTTGCGATTTCAACGAAATGTAGAGGAGCTTTTGCTCTTTTTAGAACGATATAAGCTTTATCTCTTATGCTTCTTGGGTTGATGTGTCTCCAAGACATAAGACCAAATCCCTCAGGAGTAACTTTGATTCTCTTATCAACTTCAAGGCACGCAGCCAACATCGGATCACTGTAAGATTCCACTTTATCTCCCAAAAGCTGTCTCATTTGAACAACAAGCTTTGATTCAGGAAGAAGATCGTTTTTCTTTTTAAGAACCTTTACCCCGGCTTCAGCAATTGAAGTAACAGTTAAAAGGTCAATATCCTTAAATCTCCAGAAAGGTTCGTAAATGTTCGTTTTTTCAGCTTCTTCTACGTGTAAATTTATATTAAGAGCAAGCCTTATTATATTCGCATCAAGATTCTCCTTTGATCCAATTGTGTTCAAAATAAGAGCGATAAGTTTTGTTTCAACCATAACTCCACCACTTTCTTTAAGCACATGATCCGCAGTTTCATTTATAAGATTAAGTCTTGTAGTTTGAACAGTTCTTCGAAGTTTTCCAAGCGCGATTTTTTCAATTTGTCTGATTCTTTCTCTAGTAACAGAAAAAGACTGACCAATGCTCTCAAGGGTTCTTTTAGGCTTATTATCTAGACTAAAACGTTGTACTATAACATCTTTTTCTTTTTGAGTCAGAACCATAAACATTTCCTCTACGACCTCCGAAAGATCTACTTTTTGAGATGCATTATTGGTAACCATAGTTTCTAATTTAGTTTTAATTTTGGATAAAAACTTGAATCCTGGAAGAGAATATTCGTTCTCCAATCAATTGTCAAGCAAGAAATTTGATTAAAGCGCAATATTGTTTTATGGAGATACTCTCCTAGAAAGGACGAAGCATACACCTTGAAAAAAAATAAGTCAAAGCAAAAATCGCCCGATTTTTCTTATTGCAATTTAGATGGCTATAAGTAAAATGATAGCGCCTGTATTTACAGGTAAGAAATAAAGCCATGGGCGGATGGTGGAACTGGTAGACACGCTAGCCTTAGGAGCTAGTGGCGCAAGTCATGAGGGTTCGAGTCCCTCTCCGCCCACCACGCGACAAAGTCGCGTATTACCCAATCTTCAAACTCATATCACTGCTTCTCGCCCCATTAGTCAAACAACCCATTGAAATGATATCTATGCCGGTTTTAGCATATTCAACCACATTCTCTTCATCTATGCCGCCGGAAGCCTCGCAAAGCAGGTTCTCGTGTAATCCAGCCTCATTTAAAGCCGCAATAGCATCAACAATATCAGAAGGTTTCATATTGTCAAACATGATTACGCCAATGGTCTGAGTAGAATTAATATTCAAAAATTTCGCAAAACCTTCCGCACACTTAAGCGCCTCTTCCTTGTTTTCCACTTCTATCTCAATAAACCTGCTGTCGGGATTCGCATTTTTCAATCTTTCAAAAACCGTATCAAAATCACGCCCAATTATATCGAGATGAGTATCTTTTATGAGGATAGCGTCAGCTAAATTTATCCTATGAGTTCCGCCACCACCAACCAAAACAGCTTTTTTATCAATTAGTCCCCACAAAGTTTTTCGTGTAGGGCAGACCAAAACGTCGTAATCTTTGACTTTCTCCACTAATCCATTTGTAAAAGTCGCAACGCCACTCATTCTCATCAACAAATTCAGCACAGTTCTCTCAACAGCCAAAATATCATGGGCATAAGCCTTCATTTCCATTATTACGTCACCTTTCTTTGCGAAATTTCCATCCTGAAATTTAAAATCAATCTCAAAACCACCTTTAAGGCTAGGTCTAAAATTCGGATCACTGTCTACAAGAAAATATTTTATTTCAGATAATCCAGCCAGAATCGCATCATCTTTCGCAATAATCTTCGCATTAACTTTCGAAAGATCTTTAAAAAGAATATTTGTGGTGACATCACCACGCCCGGAAAGGTCTTTCTCAAGCTCCAAAAATGTATATCTAAAAACCCATTGCTTGTAAGCATTGTTTTCCAAACTTAGAAAATTCGCGACCTTATGTGTGTATTCTCTAATTGTTTTTCTGTCCATTTTTTGTGAGTTCAAACATTTTATCAAACGCTTTTAGTGCCCTTTCGGTTACATCTTTCGGGACCTTAACCTCGAATTTCTCTTCCTTAAGACACTTAAGGACAGATTCTATCGTATTTTTCTTCATATCGAAACAGAAATTACACACTCCATGGAAATTCTTATCAGGAACTTCCTTTTTTAATCTCTCGACCATTCCGCATTCCGTAAGGACAAGAAAATCTTTTGCAGGATCTTTTTTAGCTAAGTTTATCATTTCAGAAGTGCTGGAAATATAATCCGCACATTCCAAGATTTCATCTTTGGACTCAGGATGCGCAATGATTTTTGCATTTCCGTACTCTTTTTTAGCTTCATAAAGGGACTCCGCCGTCAAAAAATCATGAATTGGACAATATCCATCAAAAGCAATAATTTTCTTTTCCGGAGCTTGTTTCTCAACATATTTCGCCAAATTTTTATCCGGAACAAAAATAATTTCATTCCCATCAAGACCTTTTACTACATCAACCGCACTCGAAGAAGTGCAAACCGCATCGGACAAAGCTTTTATCTCAGCAGAAGAATTTATATAAGTCACAACTTTCGCTTTTGGATGTTTCTTTTTTAGTTCAATCAAATCAGAAGGCTTTAACATATCAGCCATCGCGCAACCTGCGTCATAAGAGGGGACTAACACTTTTTTCCCAGGATTCAATATATACGCGCTCTCCGCCATGAAACTCACTCCACAAAAAACAATAATATCAGCATTAGTATTTCTCGCTTCGATACAGAGTTTTAAAGAATCACCAATAAAATCTGCAACCTCATAAATCTCAGGCCTTTGATAATTGTGCACCAAAATTACGGCATTTTTTGCCTTCTTAAGTTTCTTTATCTCATCAATTATCTTTTTTTGCTCATTGGAAAAATCCATAAATAAAACCTACATTACACCGTGCACAAAACGCAACCAAAGAGTTTTCATGGCTTCATAACCTGCTTTTGCCAACATCGCCAAAATTCCTTTTAGCTCTCTGATTTTCTTCATAACATTGTTAAGCTCAAAGAAATTATCTCTTTTTCCAACCATTTTCATGGCCTTCTTATGCAAGTATTTTATTTCTTTCTCTATTTCCGTTTTAATCTGTGCTCTCATTTTTGATTCGACGGGAATATTATTAAGCAAAGCCGCCTTGACCTGCGCATAAGTCATTCCACTTATAGTTCCTTGGCTTCCGGCATCCTTTCTCGAAGAATTGGCCTCTGAAACCTCCCCGTTAGATACACCAGACTCCACGGATTCCCCAGATTCACCTGATTCAATCGCATGAAGAGCTTCTTTCCCTCTATCGGCAGCTTCTTTTACCTCACGAGAATCTTTTTGAGGAGATTTCTCCAAAGATTGAGCTTCCGGAGAAGAATATGATTCGGACTGTCTTATTTTTGCGCTATCTGACACGGCTTTTTTAGTTAAATCACTCGTACCATTATATCTCAATGTGATACTGATGTCAATTTAGAGTTGACATTCGGGAGGATTTGTAGTTAAATAAAACACTATGTAATAAATAAATATTATGGAAGCACAAAGGAGTACAGACGAAATAGAAAAAGGAGGATTCAGCGAAGATATGACGGCAACAGCAGGAAGAATCGGAATATCTCCAGAATCACAAAAAATAATCTCTGAAATCAGTGCCCAAAAAGTTGAAGCCCTAACTCCAGAAATTATGAATCAATGGAGTCCTGAAACAAGAGAAGATGTTTTGAAATGCTTTATTACTGCTTCAACTGAAACGAGAAGATCTCTCACTGACGAGAAATGGGAAACAGCGCCAAGCGAAAAATCAGAGTTAAAAGAACAAATAAATTTATTCTCTTTTCTAGAAAAAATTTGTGCATTTTTGAGTAAAATAACTAACGAAACAAGTTATAAGGTCATGATGCATATGTACGGAGCGCGCAGAGAAGGATTAACACAAAGGCTCAGATGTCTAAAAAAACCATCATTAAATGGAACACCTGTGTCGGAAATTCCACGAGAAGTGAGGGAAGCAATAAGAGCAAGGAATATTCCTTTTGACCAAATTCAGTAATTCATTTGCGGAAAAACGCAAATCTTCTATTGTGATATAAGTACCGAATGATTAAAATCTTTGTTGTACTTATAAAATTTCTATGATAGAGATCGAAAAAGCCTACGAAGCCAAAAAATACGAAGATAAAATCTACGAAAAATGGGAATCTTCGGGAGCATTCAAGCCTAAAATAGATAAAAAGAAAAAACCTTTTGTCATCTCAATGCCGCCACCAAATGCGACTGGAGTTCTTCATTTGGGCCACGCAGTAATGCTGGCGCTTGAAGACATAATGATTAGATATAATAGAATGAAAGGAATCCCCTCACTTTGGATTCCCGGAACAGATCATGCCTCAATCGCTACTCAAAATAAAGTTGAGCAACTTTTGGCGCAGAAAAAAATTACAAAATACGATCTTGGACGCGAAGAATTTTTGAAAGAAGTAGATAAATTTGTAAAAAATTCTCAATCAACAATAAGAAATCAAATCAGAAAAATGGGTTCGAGTTGTGACTGGACACGTGAAAGATACACTCTCGACGAAGGGCTTACCGCCGCGGTACAAACGGTTTTCGTGAAAATGTTTAAAGACGATTTAATCTATAGAGGTTCAAGAATCGTAAACTGGTGTCCACGATGTGAATCAACACTTGCCGACGACGAAGTTGATTACAAAGAATCTGGAGAAAAATTATATTGGATAAAATACGGACCGTTTACTGTTGCAACAACAAGACCTGAAACAAAACTTGGAGATACAGCCGTCGCAGTAAATCCTGCAGACAAACGATATAAAAAAATGATTGGACAAGTATTTCCAATAAAAAGCGCACTAGGGGAATACAACATTGTCGTAATTGGAGATAAATCAGTAGACATGGAATTTGGCTCAGGAGCAGTAAAAGTAACTCCTGCACATAGTTTTGCGGATTTTGAGATGGCTCAACGAAACAAAGAAGTTTTCAAAAAAGTGGGAATAGAGCCAATGAAAGAAGTAATAGACGAAAAAGGAAGAATGAAAAACAACTGCGGGAAATATTCAGGAATGACTACAAAAGAATGCAGAAGAGCTTTAGTAGAAGACTTAGAAAAATTAGGACTTATCGAAAAAATTGAAGACTACACTCACAATCTTTCTATATGTTATAGATGCGGATACACAATTGAACCATTAATCTCAAAACAATGGTTTATCAACGTAGACAAGCCAGTAATCAAAGATGGCGCAAAGAAAAAATCGATTAAAGAAAAATCCATAGAAGTCATAAAAAAAGGTGAGATAAAAATAATTCCGGAGAAATTCAATAAGACATATTTCAACTGGATGACGAATCTTCACGACTGGTGTATATCACGACAAATTTGGTTCGGACATAAAATACCAGTTTGGTACAAAATGGATGAAAACTCAAAAAAAGAATACGAAAAAAATCCCGAGAAAAGTAGACATTTATTAGGCGATAAAGAAGCGATTTGTTCTATCGAAAAACCTGATGATAAGAATCATTACGTACAAGATCCGGATACTTTAGATACATGGTTTTCTTCAGGTCTATGGACTTTTTCGACATTAGGGTGGCCGAACAAAACAGAAGATTTCGAATATTTTCATCCAACATCAGTTCTAGAAACAGGTTATGATATTTTATTTTTCTGGGTCGCGAGAATGATAATAATGACAGAGTACACGCTTGGTGAAGTTCCATTTAAAACAGTTTATTTGCACGGACTTATCCGCGACAAAAACGGCAAGAAGATGAGCAAATCTGCCGGCAATGGAATCGATCCACTAGAAATGATTGCAAAATACGGAACAGATCCGGTTAGATTAAGTCTCGTAATCGGAGGAACACCGGGAAATGACATGTGTCTTTTTGAAGAAAAAATAGCGGGTTACAGAAATTTCGTTAACAAAATATGGAACGCTTCTCGTTTCGCGTTAATGAATGTATCCGAAGAAGATTTGAAAAAGAAATTCACGGCAGTCATGGCAAAATCAACAGCCGATAAATGGATTTTGACAGAGCTAAATGCGCTTGTAAAAGCCACAAACGTCGACATGGAAAAATATAATTTTTCAGAGGCCGGCACGAGGATTTATGATTTTATTTGGAATAATTATTGCGATTGGTTTCTTGAAATGTCGAAAGGAGAACACAAAAATCCTATCGTTTTATTACACGTTTTAAAAACAGCATTAAAACTTCTTCATCCGTTTATCCCATTTGTCACAGAAAAATTATGGGAATTAATGGGCGAAAAAACAATGTTGATTGCTGAAGCTTGGCCACTAGAGGACAAAAACACAGTATTCAAAAAAGAAGCAAAAGATTTGGAAGAAGTGAAAGAAATGATTTCAAAAATAAGGAGTTTGAGATCAGAACTAAAAGTTGAACCTGCAAAAAAGATAAATGCAATAATTTATGCCGGCAAACAAGTAAAACTTCTCGAAGAAAAACGCGAAATAATCGAGAGAATGGCAAGATTGGAAAATTTGCAAATAGAAGAAAAAGGTAAAAAAATAGAAGGTGCCAAGTTGATAACACATGGAACAATGGAAATTTATTTGCCATTAAAAGACATGATTGATATGGAAAAAGAGGCAAAAAGAATGAAAGAAGAAATGATAAAAAAACAAAACATAATAACTTCTATTGAATCAAAACTTTCTAACAAAGGATTTGTAAAAAACGCCCCAAAAGAACTTATAGGAAAAGAAAAAGAAAGACTTGCAAAAGAGAAAACCGAGCTGGCGAAGATGGCAGAAAATATGGTATAATAAACAGAACAAATAAAAAAAACGACGTGTCAGACTCACCATATTTTGATCAATTAGAACAAAACATATTAATGCTTCTTTCTGAAAAGAAATTCAAGCAGTCATATGAAATGTGCGTAAAAGTTCTCGACAAGATCCCTGGAGAACCAAAATTCGTAAAATTAAAAGCAAAAATAGAAGCAGCTGTAGAAGACGAAAATGTCAAAATAGTGGAAAAAACAATAGAAGAGTTAAAACCTCTATGGGATGAAAAAAAATACGCGGAAATATTAAAAAAACTAGAACCACTCCTTCAGTTTTCCAGAAATAACGGAAAATTAAATGATCTGATTCTTGAAGCTCAAGAAAAATACAAAGAACAGATTGAGTTATACAAAAAAGATTTTGAAAAAAATCAAAGAGCAAGACTTACAAAAATATTACAAGAATCTCCAGAAAGAATGATCGATGAATTGTATTTTTTGGAAACAAATAATTCCAGCAACGAAGTGACAAAAAAACTCGTCACAGAATTTAGAGATAAACTTATTGAGAAAAAAATAAAAGACAAAAAAGAGCTTGTGGATTCAGAAAAATTCGACGTGATTTACAATTTCGTCGAAGAATTAAAAAAGATAGACGACAAAAATCAAAGAATAAAAGAATTAGATGAGCAAACAAGAAGAAGACAGCATGAAACACAATTGGAAAATAAGGGAGAATTTGTTTACAAAGGAGGAAATTATTTATCGACACTGATGAAAATAAATAAATACTCAGAAGCGATAAAAGTGGCCGAAGAAATTTTACAGACAGACCCAAATAATGGCGAAGTAAAAGGAATCTTAGAAGAAGCAAAATCAAAATTCTTCAACCAATCCCGCAACGAAACAGTCGATCTAATCACAAAAGACCAATCTTCGGAAAAAACAGACTACGACACAAATAAAGAAAACTTTACTGTCATATAAAGTTTATCGTGAAATAGATTTTATTGTATACGGAAGCATCCGGAAATATTTTCGAGAAATGATTGCGTTCAATTCTTACAATAAATGTATACAAAAAAAGGAAGCACCGTTTCTCGGAAGTATTTCCGGATGCTTCCTCTCAAGCAAAATCTATTTTCGCAGTTTATAAACTTTTCTTCCTACTCTTTCAAATTTCTCCCCATCCTTCAACGCAAGCATAATTGTAATTCTTTTTACCTGTCTTTGTTTCAAAACTTGTTCGATAATCTCGTCCTGAGATAATTCTTTTTTGTCAGCCAAAATGGCTTCAATAACAGCAGCAACAGTCCCGCTTTCAAATCCCCATTCCTTAAGCGCATAAATACCTCTTCCAATTAAAACAAATTGATCGTGTCTTATAAGTTCATTATGAACAGCTTGCATGTTCACACTTCTACCGTCAAATTTTGCAGAAGAAATTCTGTCAGCAATGTCAGTAAAATGCATTGGTTTTTTCTCGCCCCGCAAAATATACATAATTTTATCACGAAGAGTTCTAGGATTCACATGTCTCCATTCAAGAAGCCCGACAAGCTCATTATCAAGAAGAGTAAGCCTCTTATCAATTTCGATAAGAGATTTTATTTTCGTTAAATCAAAACTGATTCCTTCAAAAGTATCCTTCAAGTCATTGTGAACTTTTTCCATACTTTTAACATTTCCATATCTATACATTTGATTCACAAGCTGTCCAGAAGCATACTTTAAAGAATAATCTGAAATCGATTTATCTCTTACGTAAGGGTGAAAATTGATAGTATTGCCGACACATTCAAGTTTTTCATGCAGGTTTAATGCGAGATGAATACTGCTTTTATCAACAGTAAAATTCGCAGGCATTACATCTATCAAAGACTCAACAAGCTTTTCTTCATTCATAATCCCGCCATGTTCACCAACACAATCGCCAACAAATTCATGTATATATCTTAAAGTGGAATTAAAAACATTGCGTCTCATTTTTGCCAGAGCACTTTTTTCAATTTGTCGAACACGCTCTCTTGTAACAGCAAATTCCTGACCGATATCCTCAAGAGTATGTTTGCCATTTCCACCAAGACTAAATCTTTTATTGATGACGACTTTTTCCTTATCTGACAACAAAAGAAGCATGTTGTTCATTAAATCCGGCAGTTCAAGAATCGTTTGAACAACATTTGCATTATTGCCATTAACCATAGAGGAGGAGGGTTAAGTAAAGATAAAACTTTATATGGATTATAAAAACACTTTGCAATCTACGCAAAGAAAAGGTGTTGTAACATTTGCCAAAATAGGTTGTTGATTAATAATTTTTTTCAAAGACATAGCCAACACATGGCACAGTTCTAATGAAATCTACATTTTCGCACGATTTTATTTTTTTCCTTAAAGAACTCACATGAACATCAACAGTATTCGTCGGACAAAGAATATTTCGATCCCAAACCTCTTCAAGAATTCTTGTTCGACTCAAAACTTTACCAATATTTTTTATAAAATATTCCAACAAAGAAAATTCTTTATTTCTCAAGTAAATATATTGTCCGGAAACAAAAAGTTTTCTAGAAACAAGATCTAAGGTGAAACTTTTAAAATCTAATATCTCCATATGCAAGTGGGTTAGGAAGTAGTTAAACTATCTCACATAAAATTTTTATTAAAAATTTTTCAAGCCGAGAAAAATAAAAACATCTGGAATAAGCCATTTTCCTAATAAAAAAGTGTTGTTGTAAATTTAACGACAGCTTTGTAAACTATATGAGAACTTTAATAACCAAAACAATGGATAAAAAATTAGACGATATAGTATCGTTGTGTAAAAGAAGGGGATTCGTGTTTCCGGGCTCAGACATATATGGAGGACTTGCAAATACTTGGGATTACGGCCCATATGGCGCGCAACTAAAACAAAACATCAAAGCTTTCTGGTGGAATACTTTCGTAAGAGAAAGAGATGACGTTATCGGACTTGATTCTGCAATATTGATGAACCCGAAAGTCTGGGAGGCATCAGGACATGTCACTTCATTTTCAGATCCATTGATGGATTGCAAAAACTGTAAAGAAAGAATTCGCGGAGACAAACTTATCGAAGAAAATCTCGGAATCGAAATGGCGGCAGGAAAAACATTAAAACAAATCGGAGAAATTATCGCAGAAAATAAATTGAAATGTCCAAAGTGTGGAAAATCTGATTTCACAGAACCAAGATCCTTTAATTTAATGTTCAGAACGCATCAAGGAGTTATCGAAGAAACAGCGACAGCAATTTATTTAAGACCCGAAACAGCTCAAGGAATTTTCACAAATTTCAAAAACGTTATTCAGACATGTCGCGCAAAAATTCCTTTTGGAATCGCACAAATCGGAAAATCATTTAGAAATGAAATCACTCCTGGAAATTTCACATACCGCACACGCGAATTTGAACAAATGGAAATTGAATATTTCGTTTCACCAAAAGAAAAAGCTGAAATAAAGAAAATTTTCGATGGATGGAAAAAAGATTGTTGGGAATGGTATTTGGCTTTAGGCGTAAATAAGGAAAATTTGAGATTTAGAGAGCACGAAAAAGATGAACTTTCACATTATTCTTCAATGACTTTTGATATTGAATATAAATTCCCATTTGGATGGGGAGAATTGATGGGATTGGCTTATAGAGGAGATTATGATTTGACTCAACATTCAAAATTCTCCGGAAAAGATTTGAGCTATTTGGATCCTTTCACGAATGAAAAATACATCCCACACGTTATCGAACCTTCGTTTGGAGCGGACAGAACTTTGCTTGTCACTCTTATCGACGCATACGATGAAGACGAAGTTGATGGTGAAAAACGTACAGTAATGAGATTTGATCCGAAAATCGCACCTGTAAAAGCGGCAATTTTCCCATTGATGAAAAAAGACGAACTTACAGGAATCGCAAAAGGAATTTTCGACACATTAAAAAAGAAATTCGACATCGAATACGACGACTCCGGCGCAATCGGAAAACGTTACCGAAGACAGGACGAAATCGGTACACCATTCTGCATCACAGTCGATTATGACACGATAAACGATCAAACCGTAACAATCCGCGAACGCGACTCTATGAAGCAAGAGAGAGTCAAAATTGAGGACTTGGAAGGCATCATATTGAATAAAATTGCCTAACAAAATCATTTATGGATAATCCAGAATTTAAAAAAGCATTTCAGAAATTTTCACCAGAAGAATCAGAATTGCTACAAACATACTTCCGAGGAGCACGCATGATATTGGAAAATTGTGCTTCCCAGACACTACTTTCTTCAAAAAGAAGAAAAAAATTCGATCCAACCTTTGTCAATTTAAAATACATAGAAAAATATTTCCTTGAAGAAAGTGCAAAATTAAAAAACAACGATCCCGCAGGAAAAAAAAGAATCATCAAAGAAATCGGCGAACTAACTGAGGAAATTCAAAAACAATCTTTCTATTTAGACGCCTCAACTCTAGATGATTCCATGCAAGATCTTGAACAAAAACATGCCCCAGGCTTAAAACGGGCACAAGAATTAATAAAAGAAGTTGAGGGGACTCCTCCAAGTGAAGAAGAAATCCAAGCAATATTAAAAAAGATAGAAGGTTCCCCAAAACACAGGAAGAACAAGAAAAATAGATAGGAATCCGTAAAAGTTGCTTAAATAATGTCACTTTTTCCCACAAATTGTCTTTTATTTTAGAATTAATGCGTATTTTGTACTAATTCCAAAATAAAAGACAACGCTGACGATAAAGAGGATGAATTAGGATTAGAATTACATTTTTGAATACGTCAAGTTTAGATTGACTTTTTACGGCCAAGGTGTTACAAGTATATCATCACTGTTAAAATCAATTATGTTGGAACGATTACCTGGCACAGATCCAATATCAAGTAATCCTGTCGATAGACTGGAAATGTTCAAACGAGATCAAACCACTTTTAATATTAGGAGGATTATATTGGCAGTGGCCACTATTGCAACGGCAACTACCGGAACATTATTTTTTGCGACGTGTGGAGATAAAAGAGCAGAGAAAAAGGAAGAACCAAGCGAAGAAATAGAAATAGAAAAAAAGACAAACCCGAAAGAAATGAACAGTCAAGAATTCGAAGAGTATTTTGAAGAAACAACAGGAATAAAGATTAGAAGAATAGACGGCAAGAAAAAATTCATAATTAAATTAGACGGAAAAATGCACGATATTTTGTGGGATCAAGACTACGAAAACCATCTAAAAACAATGAAAAATCCTGAAAAAATGGAGCAAGCGGTTCTCAAAAAACTTAAAAACATTCTCAGACTGAAAGAAGAAAAAGAGGAAAATTTTAAAAATTATCTCAGAAAAATGGGAATAGAGATCAATACACCCGAATGGGGAGAGGAGGAAATCATATTTGAATCGGACACGTTTCCACTTACGCCGGAATTCAAACAGTATCTCAAACAACTGAAAGGTGGCCCTAAAAAAATAAAGGAAGCTGTTCGCAAAGAAGGATTGAAATATAGAACAAGAAGGGAAGAAAAAGAAAGAGAATTCGAAAAAGCAAGATGTATAGCAGAATTGCAATATGAAGAGGCAAAATGCGGCGAACCTATAAGAGATCACGAATTAGACTGTGAGCAAGATGCGGAGCGATAAGAGATCACAAACTCAACTGTGAGGGATATTAGTCAAAAAAGTCCAACCTCAAACAAGCCCTTTTTTCGCTCTTTCCCCCTTGTACCCAAGCCCTTTTTCTGCTATAATACTGAGATTAAAACAAATACAAAAGCATGCAGGATTTCGCCTCAAACCTATGGGAATTCACAAAAGCTCACCCGCTTGGGATAGTTTTGTGGGCAATTGGGCTTTATTTAGGGGTAAAACTATTCCTTTGGCTACTACGATTTACATATAGATATTTGGATTCGAAAAATCTTGTTTACATGAAAATCACGCTTCCAAGGGAAGATTCACCAAAAGACAAAGAAAAAGCCACAGAAAAAGATTTTAAAGAAAAAGTCGCGATAATGTCACAGTTTTTCAGAAATCTCCACGAAACCAAAGGACTAAATTTTGGAAACATAGTAAGAACAAAGATGTTCAGAAATAACATTTTTTCTTTTGAGCTCGTGGCGAAACAAAAAGTTGTAAATTTCTACGTCACAACACCAAGATACTATCAAGACATCCTCGAAAAACAGATCACATCATACTATCCGGACGCTGAAGTGGAAATCACACAAAAATACGAAGAAATCCTTCCGGGTAATAAAATGAAAGGATATTACGCGTATCAAGAACAAAAATACTGGTTCCCTATCAAAACATTCAAGGTTTTGGAAAATGATCCGTTAAATGACATGACAAATATCTTCTCAAAACTTGCAGAAGAGGAGACAGCAGCAATTCAACTAGTTGTAAGACCTCGCGATGACAATTGGGGCAAAAAAGCAGAAGACTTCGGTGAAAAATACTTCAAAGGAAAAGCAAACGAAGGATGGAATATCCCTATCTTAGGCCCGATCTTTAATGTATTTAAAGGCATATTCTTCGGATACGAGAAAATGGAAAAAGAAGAGACAAAAGACACAGGCGGCGGGTACGTTCGTATGCTACAGAGTAAAGAAGAAACTGCAAAAAGAATCGGTGAAAAAGCCGGACAATCCGGCTACGATGCAGTAATAAGACTTCTTTCCACCGCAAAAACAGAATCAAGAGCGGAAGAAATTAGTAACAATATCGTCGTAAGTTTGAGTATGTTCAAAGATCCAAGCTCAAACTGGTTCAACACACAAAGATTATTTTTCATAGATTTTATAAATGACAAATTATTTTTATTCAATTTTAGACATAGACTTCTCTACACAAAATTCCTATTTTTTGGAGAAAATTTGAATCTACTCGCGGAAGATGAACTGTCATCTATTTTCCATTTTCCAAATTCAAGATACAACTACACGCCGGCAATCAGATGGCTTGATTACAAGGTTTTGCCGGCTCCGGCAGACATGCCTACGGAAGGAATATTACTCGGACATAACGTATATAGAGGAAGCAAAAAAGAAATCAGATTCCAAAGAAACGACAGATCGCGTCATCATTATATAATAGGAAAATCCGGATCAGGTAAATCTGCGCTTTTATCCTTCATGGCAAGACAAGATATCAAAAACGGAGAAGGAGTTTGCGTAATTGACCCCCACGGTGACTTGATTGATGATTTGATGGATTATGTGCCTAAAGAAAGAGCAAAAGACGTGATAATTTTCGATCCGGGTGATACGGAAAGACCAATGGGTCTAAATATCTTGGAAGCAAAAACTTCCGCAGATATGGACCTTGCGTCATCTCAGGCAACGGAAATATTTATAAAACTTTTCGGTGATGAAATCTTCGGACCACGTATTCAGCATTATTTTAGAAATGCCTGTTTAACGCTGATGGAAGACCAAGAAGAAGGAGCCACCCTTATCGATATTCCGAGAATATTTACAGATGATGCATTCTTGAAATACAAAGTCAAAAAAGTAAAAAATCCGGTCGTAAAATCCTTCTGGGAACATGAATACGCCGCGACAGGAGACAGGGAAAGACAAGAAATGATCCCGTATTTTAGCGCAAAATTCGGTCCATTCATTACGAATTCAATCATGAGAAACACAATCGGACAAAAGAATTCTTCGTTCAATTTTAGAGAAATAATGGACAGCGGAAAAATACTTTTCGTAAAACTTTCGAAAGGTAAGATCGGAGATTTAAACACACAGCTTCTTGGACTCGTTATCGTTGCAAGAATACAAATGGCGGCGATGAGTAGAGCAGATATGCCTGAAGAAAAACGTAAAGATTTTTTCCTGTACGTAGATGAGTTCCAAAATTTCGCAACAGATAGTTTCTGTTCAATCCTATCTGAGGCCAGAAAGTACCACTTGAATTTGATAATGGCCCATCAGTATATAAACCAACTTGTCACAAGCAAATTTGGCACAACATCAACACAAATCAGAGACGCGGTCTTTGGTAACGTCGGTACACTTTGTTCTTTCAAAGTCGGCGCGGAAGACGGAGAATATTTGGCAAAAGAATACGCACCGTCACTTACCGAACAAGATGTTATTGGAATTTCAAATTACAAAATGTACTGTAAATTAAATATAAATAATACAACTTCGCGCCCATTCTCAGTCTCAACAATTTGGGATACTACAGACAAAAATCCAAAATTAGGAAAGGCAATTTGGGAACTTGCGAGATTAAAACACGGAAGAAAAAGACAATTCGTGGAAGAAGAAATAGAGACAAGAATAGGAATCGACCTTAATTCAGCCCCTGTCGACGTGAGCAAAATGCCAACACAACCAAACCTCTCCGCACCTCCTGAAGGCAACGCAATGGCTCAAATTTTGGCTGGCGCACCATCACAAAGCTCAACTCCACCAAACATCCCAATGCCACCAGAGGAACCGACTCCACCGGCTCCAAGCGCACCAACGCCTTAGGAGCCAACTTTGCCACCTCCACCGACAGCTTAGATCAATCTGGCAAATTTAATAATCTCAGGATTTAGTTTCAACATTTCAGCTACATCGATGGCTTCGGAATCTTCTCTTTTAGGGCTCATTTTGTGATCAAAAGCAACCTTTATCTCACCATTTCCATCTCGCTCCGTAGTATGACCGAAATGAGCAACTTCTATCAAGTTGGGGAAAGATTTCGAAAGAGCATCAGTGGCGTCATGACAATGTGAAGCGAACGCAGCATATTGCCCCCTTCTAAGCATTTCAACAACCATTGCGTAATACAAAGCATCTTGATATTTTGGCGAAGTGGAAGACCCAAATTCATCCAGCATCACAAGATTAACTTTTCCGGCAACAGTCTTTTCCATCATTTTATTAACTCTCGTGATTTCCTCTCCATAAGAGCTCAAGGATTGATCACTGCGTGAAGTTACTCTGTCAAAATACATAATATTGTCCAGCAAAGGCATCGTAGCTCCTTTTGCACAAGGCGCATATCCTGTAGCTTGTGCCCACAAAAGAGCGGACATCGCTCCCTTTTCCCAAAAAGTTTTGCCGGACATATTCGAACTTCCAAGAATTTTCGAAGGAGCCTTAGGACCAAAAGAAACATCATTTTTAACCTGTTTATCTTTTTGCGCAAACAAACTCCACGCTTTAGGCAAATGAATTTCTCCGGTTGTGTTAAATGAAACAGGTTGCATGCCTTGTTTTTTTATCATATGCCCGATGTAAAAAAGTCCCATTGCGTAGGCGATAGAGGAGTTAAGAGGTTTTTGGTCGTCAGGCATATAAGAGAAATAGACTTCTTTCCCAAACAACTCACGGAATTTAAAATCGATAGCTTTTTGAAGCGGGTAAAAATTACCACTTTTTATCAAGCCTTTGTAATGATCCTGAGAATCACCATAATCAGAGGAACCAAATACTTTGTGTTTTTTTGCAACAACCATAGCTTCCTTTGTGATCACTTCCAGCTCGGATAAAAATGAACTTATTTCTTTAATAATATTAGAACCTTTGATTTCATTCTCAAAAAAAGATCTCATGATATCACCATATGCCGTATGAGATTTTGCATTATTGATGCTATCTAAATACTTTCTACAATCCGGAACATCAAAATGACGCCCAAATTTGACATCATAAAATGTGCAAATAATATCACGACATTTCTCTCCGTAAAAGTTTTCATGACCGGAATAATGGCTAACAAAAGAACTTAACTTCTTTATACCGTCAAAATACTCATCAATAAATTTTGCAATTTCGGGATATTTTGCAAATAAAGCATCTTTTCTAGCTTCAAGTCCAGACACTTCATCGGCAAAAGAAGACACTTCTCCTTCGTAAACAGCTTTAGCCTTTGAGATTAATTCAGCCACAGTGGCCATCTTCGATTTTTTAGTTCTGTCATAACGATGTTGATGCGGAGTTGCATAATCCCTAAAACCTTGTTCCAAATTATAAGCCATTTTATCAGTTTCAATAGAGTCATAACTCCTAAGAGCTTCAGTAAATTCCGCAGGATAATCACGTCCATCGACAAACATCTCCATCAAAAGGACAAAAGGTAATTCTCCACCCCATGAGTTATGGTAAGAAATATCCGAATCTTTCCTGTGTTCTTTCCAATAGTCAACAATCACCCTTATTTCATCTTTTACCTTGCTCAAATCACAGTCCCACAACTTAAGTGCAGGCAAAGTTTTAGCATCCTTTTTAGTGGAGGAAATAGCCTCATGTATATCTGATCTTACGCCCCGAGGAGTCATTCTTTCATTAAATTTTTCACCCATTTCCTCCTCGCTAAGGCCACAACTGTTCTGAAGAGATTCAAGTGTAGAAGCAAAATCAGCCAAAGCACAAACATGTGAATACAACATGCCCCTTCCCCCAGATTCCTCTTCCACTGATTCATAAAGAGCTTTGATTTTTTTCCATAAATTTCTAATTCTTTTTACGGTGACCTTGCCTTTATCTTGGTCGCTAAATCCATCTTCAAATTTTGCGGCAATTTCAAAAAATTGTGAAGTCTTTTCATCAATTAGCTTTTTTTGTACAGAAAGATCTTCTGCGAAATAATCATCTCCGACCATACTGCCCAATTCACGATACTCTATATTACGGAGTGTTTTTTTCCAATGCTTATCGTGTATAAAACGAAGATAATCCGTTATTCGTTTTCTGGTTATAACTCCGCCCAACGCTTTACGATTCGGCTCATCATTTTTTGATAATTTTTTGAAAAGGTTAAGAGCCTCCGCATCAGTGATCACTTCATTTTGTTCTTTTTCTAATAATTCAAAAATTTCTTCAACACTGCGATTACCGACAACAGCATCGGCTGTATCAAGCCGAGATTTCAATTTTCTTAAATCTTCAACCTGTTTCTTCATGGGGAAACTATCTCCCATCAATTTCATATTCATATCCAAATAAGCCAAGACAAGATCCAAATCATTAATATCCCCGCGACATGCCTCAAAAGGACTTATCGCCAAATTAAATTTTAAGAAATTTTCATAACCTGCAAGTGGAAGAAACTTAATCATAAAAAGCAATTTTTGCTCCAAATCAAGCATTTCTTCAAATCTGTCGTTTTCCGCAAGCAACTGAAAAGTTCTTTGTCTCTCAAAAACTTCTTGCGAAGTCAAAGCTACCCCGCCAACAACCATATTATTAATAGACTGCTTCCTTAATTCAACATTATGAGGACTCCATCCTCCAAATTTAATATTACTGTCATCCATTGGAAGGGTTAGCCCAAATCTAAAATCTTTATCAGAACTGAACACAGTCAAAATACTTTCTCTTTTTACATAAGGAATCTTTCCCCTATGTTCAGGATTTTTTAGCTTTTGGCGCTCTTCCTCGGTGTAAGGCACAACATCTCTAAAATTTGGCTTTGCAGTTTCTCCAATATGCACATCTTGCCCATCCAAATATTTTTGTGCATTTTCAATAATATTTGAATCAAGTTTAAGCCCTTTCGCAACAGCCAAAGCATTCGAATCTCCAAGTCCGCGCGCAAGTTCATAGCGATAAATCGGGGTTCCACTAACCTCATCGATTTCGGTTTCAAAATGATACATTCCAAGATTCGGCTGAGAAATATGTTTTTGTAAAAACTTTTCATTGTGAGATGCCAAGAAAACTCGCGCACCTTTTGACGGCAAATACAAAACCGCACCTGCACGAAGTAATTTGTATTGATCCTGCGCCGAAGTGGTAGACCATCCTTCGTCTACGCAAACAAAAGATTTATTGCCCAAAGATGATGTAAGTTTTTTCCAGTTGTCTGTTTCGCTTCCAAAAGCGCTCAAATCTCTAAAATGATCCGTTGAAGCTCTATCCAAATAATGAAAAGAATCATGCATTACAGGAAAATTAGAACCTGCTTCGCAAGGCACATAGCCAAAACTTTGAGCCAAGCATTGCATAAAAAATTCTTTTTTAAGCCCACTGAAAGATTTTCCAGACATATTGCTTCCCGAATAAACGGTGACTTCATGTTCATCCGGAGAATCATTCAAAACTTGTTTAAAATTCGGAGATTCTTTTTTCCTCACAAAATTCCAACCTTTTTTATAAGTTCGAGGCAGGCAAATATCAAGGCCTGCAGGTGTATATCCTTCATTTTTTGAAATATTTGCAAATTCAAAAAAGACACCAATTTTTTCATTGAAAGTCCGTGAATCCTCACTTAGTCCTTGCGCAACAGATGAAACCTTGAAATAATCTTCTTTCAAGAAAAAATCTCTGGTCAAACATTCCAAAGATTTACCAAGAGCCTCAAGTTCTTTTGCAATAACTAAAAGTAGGGGATTGCCAGATTTGGAAAGTAACGAGGCAAGAGAAAAAATAGACTTCCTGCCTTTCTGGACAAGATCTAGACCTTCTTCTACAAGCCTTGAGGATATATTTTGATTCCCATTCCTATAGGCAAATAAAGCTGCTTCTTCTAGGTAGTCAGAAACCCTTATAGTTGCGAACAAATGCTCGGAAATACCTGAATAAACAGCATAACAATCATTTTTAAGCTTAATAGCCTCATCAAATCCATCAAATTCACGCAAAGAAGTAATCAATGCCTGCCTTTGTTTTATCTGAGCACGATCAGTTGAAGGAGTTCGTATAAAATCAAAAATTTTCTTCGTTTCAGGAAGCCCTCTCAAAGATTCGGGAATATGCTTGACGCTTCTTCTCTCCCAATCATGCCTATCAGGCACACCCATTTCAAAATCCTCACTCTGAACACTATAAGAAGCCTTTTTTGAACCATCAAAAAGTCTTTCCATACTGAAATCTTTCAGCAAATCCGAATTGTCGGACGCCTCATCAGTAGTTTCAGCGACCGCAGGTCCTTCGACCTTTTCCATTCCCTCCTCTAAATCAACACCATCAGGTGTATTTACATTTGGCATAACAAAAATACAAAAAGGAGATATTTATACCTAATTAAGAAAGAAAAGACAAGAAAACTTAAAAGTTTTCTTAGCATAGTGGTGTCAAGGGGGAGACTTGAACTCCCGACCTCCGGGTTATGAATCCGACGCTCTAACCAGCTGAGCTACCCTGACAGGTTTGAATTAAACGAAAAAGCAATTTTGGTTGCGGGGGGAAGATTCGAACTTCCGACCTCCGGGTTATGAGCCCGACGAGCTGCCACTGCTCTACCCCGCGCCATTAAAGAACATTTTAGCCATGAAAAAATACGGCAATTCACCTCCAAAGTCAAACTAAACAATTAATTCCCAAAAAAAAATTTCCACCACTTTTTAGCATTCGAAAGTCCGGCATCTTTTGCGAATTCACCCGTTCCTCCGTCTAAAACTTCATCATTTTTACTCAAAACATCCTCCGAAAGCACAATAACTTCCTCTCCGGGATTTACCAATCCAAGGCTTTGCTTAGCGATTTTGTCGATATATTCCTCGGACGTAAAATAAAGATAATCGTCATTTTTTTTCGCATTTTCTTGAGCAATCCGCTCATTCTCCGCGCGAAAAGTTTCAATATAGGTATCAATCTTATAACTATTATAAACATTCTTCGTAAGAGAATAAATCAAGTAAGAGACAAGCAAAAATTCAACGATTATAATGGCTCTTGTGAGGCTGGATGTATGAGAAAAGCGTGAAGACATATTGCATTTTTAGGCGAAAAAACTCTATCATAACTAAAACATTTACTCAAATGCTGTATGAAATTTATGAAAAAGCGTCAGAAGATACATTTTATCGGAATCGGTGGAATCGGCACCTCCGCGATTGCACACATCATGAAGAAAAAAGGTGCAATAGTGAGCGGATCCGACATGGAAGCAAGCGAAATAACCGAGGTTTTAAAAAAGAGTGGCATAAAAGTTTCGATAGGCCATAACTCAAAAAATGTAACGAAAAATCACGATTTGGTGATTTTTTCCCCTGCAATCCCAAAAGACAACGCAGAGCTTCTCCAAGCCAAAAAACTGAAACTGAAAACTATCACATATCCGAAGGCTCTTGGCGAACTTTCAAAAGAATATTTTACAATTGCAGTTTCCGGTGCTCACGGAAAATCTACAACTACGGCCATGACAGCACTTTTGCTCAAGAACGCAGGACTAGATCCAACAGTCGTAATCGGAACAAAAATTCGCGAATTTGGCAATCAAAATTTCAGAGTGGGAAAATCCAAATATCTGGTTGTAGAAGCCTGTGAATACAAAAGATCTTTCTTAAATATTCATCCGGATATTCTAATAATCACAAATATCGAAGCCGATCATTTAGATTACTACAAAGATTTAAAAGACTACAAAAAAGCCTTCACGCAAATGTCGGAAAAACTTAAAAAAGACGGCATTGTAATAATAAATGGTGATGACAAAAATTCAGTTAGTGCGATAAAAAACACAAAACACAAAGTAATACATTTAAGTGAAATTAAAAAACTTGGAATAAAAATTACACCAAAAGTCGTCGGCGCCTTCAACAAGCTAAACGCTTCAATGGCGGCAATAGTAGGGGACACCTTAAAAATTCCAAAAGCAAAAATTGAAAAATCAATAAGAGAATTCAAAGGAACTTGGCGCAGACTCGAAGAAAAACCATTCATAGGAAAAACAAGAATCATCGACGATTACGGCCACCATCCAACAGAAATAACGCTAACCCTCGCCGCAATTCGCGAAGACAATCCTCACTCAAAAATCCTCTGCGTCTTCCAGCCACACCAACATAACCGCACGATAGAACTCTTAAAAGGCTTCGCAAATTCATTCCATGATGTAGATGAAGTAATTATTCCTGATATATACAAAGTTCGCGACAAATCACAGGATATCAAAAAAATCTCAGCAAAAATCCTCGCAGACGAGATAAACAAAGCCTGCAAAAAAGACAAAGCCTCCGACGGTGGCGGTCTACAAAAAACGGCAAAATTCATCCTCAAAAATCACGCCTCCTACGACATCATCGTAACAATGGGAGCAGGGGACATCTACAATATCCACGGAATGCTAAAACCGCGGTAAGTTGAAAGATATCGCTTATTTATCACAAATCTCCAAGAAGAGAATAATGCTTGACAAAAGTGTTGTTTCTGGTTAAACTTAACTCCTTGTAATGAATTTATTCTCAAAATAAATCAATCTTATGAGCCCAATACAATACTTAGACAGAGAGGCATTGCCAGACGATCTTCAAGATTTTCCAAAAGGTTTAACTTTATCTCCTTTTGTAAACACTCCTTACAGTAACCGCGCGGAGATCAATGAAAGATTATTATCTGTACGCCCAGACGATTTTGCGACAAGGGAATATTTAGAAACAGACAAAGAACATACTGCTTTAACAATACGTGAATCCGAAACAGACAGGATCAAACTGGTCTCAGAAATACTACACGCTCCAAAGCTACAAGAATTGATTAAAGCAGGAAAAATAACTGCAGCCTTAGTGAAGCCACACGTTCATAAAGGTAAAAGTAGCGCAAAAGACGAAATAATCGCAGCTAAAATCCTTAAAGAGGAAATAAAACCACCCTTGAGGGTGCTTTTCGCTCTACCTGTACATATGACCCCTAATGACGTTCGTTATTTTTATGATAGCGTCTATGCAGCGTTAAGCACAAAACCAGATCCAGAGACAAACGGAAAAACCACAGTCTGGGAACGTTTCGAAGCCTACATGACAAGTGGTGCTTCAACCATGGTTCTTCTATATTCTGAAGACGGAAACGCTGTTAGCGAATGGCGCGACCAACTTGGCCCAACAAGGCCGGAAAAAGACGAAGCCGGAACAACGATTCGTGGAAAATATGGCTGGGACATGAGAGGAAACGTAGGTCACGGCAGTAACGCCGACAAACCGGAAGAAAAAGACGGAATATCTCCAGAAGAAATTGAAGCAAAATGGAAAGAAGACAAAGTCGCCGCAGTACAATATGAAGCAGGGTGGATGAAAGACAAAGTGGACTCAATGCTTGCAGATCATGAGAACCAAGATAAATTCATGACGGAAGAAGACCTAAGGGCACAAGGAATTTTAGGGGAACGTGAAGTTTTTCTTGCAATAGAAAGATTTATTCCAAAACAAAAAGCCCATTCAGCCGGATCTTCTTTTTCCGCTTACATTGTTTCACTCATAGGAGAAAGCGGAAAACAAGAACACAGAAGATTCATAGTAAAATCATTTGATAATAATGAAATAGGAAATCCCATAAACAAAGCCTTGGCTGAAAGTGAAACAGAACGTATCAGATTATTCAAAGAATTGGTCGAAAAAACTACATCAAGCAAGAACAAAGGTAGATTGAAAGTAGGAACACCACGACCTTACACAGTTTCAGAGGACAACCAAGGGGCACCAGCCATATTAAGAGAATACATCCCTTCAAGTAATGAAACCGTACTCAACATGGTGGATAACCCAAACTTTGATCCTAGCGTAAGATGTGGTATAATTGACGGATTGATATATGCCGCCGCCATGATGGACGCGAAAGGAATAAAATCAAGGAACATAGTCGAAAACTTCTTATATGATGGAACAAAATGGGTATACATAGGAAGCAGCAATATCACCATAGAGGATCCAGCAGACCAAGAAGTAACCACTGGACTTGCAGACTTATTACAACGATTCGGAGACGACCAGCAATTATCAGATAAAATCCGAAAAAGATACCTACAACACAGAAAAAACCTTTTAGGCAAAAGACCACAGCCACAAAATTAAAAATAAAAAAATGGTAGACAAACAAATAAGCCCTGACGATAAACCATCCCAACTAAGTCCACCGGACATCCTTGAACCCTCTGACCAAACCTTGACGCATAAAGCTACGATTCACGATAAATTATTATCAATATCCACTACTGGTAAGGAAAAAATAGCTGAAAAATTCAAAGATAAGCCAGAAAAAGCGGCAGAATTTTTGGCGTTTGCCAAAGCACTTTATCCACACCTTCCAGAATCAGAACAAGCAGAATTTGCAGAAAATCCAATTGGATTTATATCCTCCACAATGGTTTTCAGAGGATTAACACCAGCAAAATACGAAGATGCAATAAAAGAAGGGCACTTGAATCCACAAGGTGGTGCCATGGGAATGGGCACGGGGGTATTTTACACAGATAGCCCATATCAAGCCATAACCTATCAAGAAAGAGGAACTATAGTTGTTGTAGAAAAAAAAGATCTAATTCTACACACAAGTCATGGCATTTTAGTGCAAGGCTCAGAAGAGTACAAGAAAGCCGTCAGTGAAGTCCCACCAGGCAGTGTTTCAGTTTGGGACATGGAGGACTTATGGGATTTAGCAAATCGATCAGGCTGGGGAGGAAAAGATAGTGTATTTTGCCTTAGAAAACCTCAACCACTCAGCAATACGAAAGTTTGTTTACGATGGGACAACAACCAAAATAAGTTCGTGGAAGACTATCCTCCAACGTTACAGAACAACTTTTCACCAGGATCAGTAAACTAAACCCTCTTCCAAACCGTCCCACTGGCCGTATCCTCAAGCTCAATTCCTTTCTCTTTAAGCTCATCACGAATTTTATCGGACATTGCAAAATCTTTTGATTTGCGCGCTTCCTCGCGCTGTTTCATCAAAGCCTTCACGTCATCATCGACGTCTTTTTCTTCTTCAAAAATCACGCTCAAAACTTTGTCAAAATCAGCAAATAAAGAAAGAATATCGTTTGCAGATTTTTTTGTAAGTTTTTTTGTTTGAATTAATGTGTTAGCAAAAGTAATCAAATCGAAAACAGCTCCAAGGGCTCCAGAAGTATCAAAATCGTTATCCATTACGTTCTCAAAATCAGATTTTAATCCAGCAAGTTTTTCCTGAATGCCAGAATAATCTTCACCTTCAGCAGAATTTTCAGCTTCAAATTTTAAATTTCTTATGCAATCCCGAACCCTAATAAGTCCCGCTTTCGATTGATCCAATAAATCAAAACTGAAATTTATCGGATTCCTATAATGTGTTTGCAAAAACATAAATCTCACGACTTTCGGATCATATTTTTCAAAAACATTTCGTAATGTAAAAAAATTCCCCAAACTCTTACTCATTTTTTCATTATCGATATTTATAAACCCATTGTGCATCCAATATTTCGCAAACGCATCCTGTCCAAATGCACAAAGTGATTGCGCGACCTCACATTCATGATGCGGAAAAACCAAATCAAGTCCACCACCATGAATATCAAATTTCTCGCCAAGATACCGAAGACTCATTGCGCTACATTCAATATGCCAACCGGGACGACCTTCGCCCCATGGACTAGCCCACGCCGGCTCACCTTCCTTTTTGAATTTCCAAAGCACAAAATCGTAAGGATTTCTTTTTCCTTCTTTGACCTCTACACGCGCACCAACTTTCAAATCCTCAAGCTTCTGTCCGCTAAATTCACCATATTCTTTATAAGTTTTTACATCAAAATAAACACCATCATCCAAAACATAAGTGTGTCCTTTTTTCTCCAGTTTCTCAATCACCTCAACCATCTCCGCAATACTGTCCGTCGCTTTTGGCGAAATATCAGGAGCTAAAATCCCAAGCGCCTCATAATCCCGCACATATTCTGGAATAATTTTCGCAGCCAATTCTTCGACAGAAATTCCTTCTTCTTTCGCGCGATTGATCATTTTGTCGTCAATGTCCGTATAATTCGACACAAATTTCACTTTGTATCCTTTGTAAATAAAATACCTACGCATTAAATCAAAGCACACAGCGCTTCTACCATGCCCCAAATGCCCCAAATCATAAACAGTCGGTCCACAGACATACATCCCAACCTCACCCTCTTTGAGCGACTCAAATTCAATCAATTTTCCAGTTTTCGTATCTTGAATCTTCATAGCACATTTTACAAATAAGCAATTTTACCCAACAAAAATATAACAAGCCTCACTATTAAATCAATCCCTATGATCGCAATCATAGGAGAAAGATCAATCATTCCAACAGTATGCGGAATCTTTTTCGCAAGATTCATGACAGGATCAGTGACGTCGTTAAGAATTAAAGCAAATCTATTCGAAGATCTTCCTCCGCTCCCCATCGAAAACCACGAAAAAAGAATTCTGCCGATAATCGCATAAGTCATCAGATTTCCCAAGACAATAACAAATTGTGAAAAATAATATATAACCACGAGGACAATATTAGCAGAGAACGAAGGGGCTAACAATCTCAAAGAAAGCGAAGTTATTTAAATAGGGCTTAAGTAGGGGAAAGAGTAAAGTATATTCTCTTTAGCGATTCTGTTCTATCAAAAAACGTGGTTTTTAAGTAGTGATTGAGTAGGGAAAGAGTAAGATATGCTTTATCTGGCGATTCTGTTCGATTAGAAAGCGAAGTTATTTAAATAGGGCTTAAGTAGGGGAAAGAGTAAAGTATATTCTCTTTAGCGATTCTGTTCTGTTAGCAAAAAGATCGATAACGCAAAAAGAAAGCGAGATAAAGAGAATATACTTTACTCTTTCCCACCACGACCTTATTTAAACAACTTCGAAGATTTCACATAGAACGCCCCTCCGAAAGCAGACATCACAACCATCCAAAGCATCTCCGGACCAGCCTCGGAAGGATCTTTTGGTAATTCAGAAACAGCTTCACTTCCCGCAAGACCTTGCTGTACGTCAGGAGAGGGGACACTTGAAACCGAAGGATTTGGAGTTGAAGAGACTATATTGCTAAAGTGACTGCTCGTAGCTCCTTTTGCATCAACAGCAATCACAGCAAAATAATACTGAGTATCATTTTTTAGATTCGAAATATACCAAGTCGTTGAATTCGTATAAGTATCAATAGCTTCAGTCAATTTAGTTGGAGAAATTCCATAATACACTCGATAATTTTTCACAGAATCGGCATTCGCAATAGGCTTCTCCCAATTCAAAGTCACTTTGCGATCATACGCTTTTGCTGTAAGGCCATCCACGTCACCAATCAAACCTTTGTCAGGCAAATTTTCAAAATCACCCGAACCTGTCGCCGAGACTTTAAGACTACTCTTGCCCTCAATCAAAGATTCGCTTCCGAGCTGATCCAAAACCACAAAAGTCAAAGGATAATCGCCATTGTCCGCAGGAGCATTAAACGAAGCCTCGTAATAACCCTTCCCGCTATCCGACATATCATAAAGATTTCCATTAAAAGAAAGTGTAGCCTTAGAAAGTAAATCTTTTGGAGTAAATTGTACATTTATCTTTGTATTTGGAAGAACAGAATTTGAAGGCAAAACAGTAATCCCGGAAACTTCGGGAGTACCACTGCCAATACTGAAAGCCACCGTTTTGCTCTTTTCCAAAACGGTTCCAGTATCATCGACAGAAGCCACATATATAACATGAGCTCCATCCGAAAGTTTACCTGTCGTATAAGTAAATGCCCCAAAAGTATCAGCATCTGCCGAACCAAGCGCAACATCATTATCAAATACTTTCAATTTTTCCCCAGGCTTCGCATTTCCGCTCACAACCTGAATAGGATTACTGTACGTTCCTGCAACTGGATTTGTAATAGAAATTGAAGAAGTGGATCCGACCACCTGAGTCGTTCCTTGATTTCCAGTTTTCGGAATAACGATAAATGTATATTCACCGTAAACCAAAGGAGAATTCACATCCCTCGCCTCGACATTATAAGCTCCAGCCTGCTTGAACGCAGACGCAAGTGAGAAAGCATGAGCACCAACATCGTTTGTGGAGAAAGTGTAATCATTTGGAAGCGATGCATAAAAAGCGTTCGTTCCGTTTATCGAAAATTTCACCGTTCCTTGGTAATCCGTCACTGTTTGACTTTGGCTATCTAAAGCCGTTAAAGTAAAGGTCGTGCTATCTCCGGCAGATACAGTGCTAGGCACATTATCAAATTTTAGCATAGAAACCGGACCGGAAGAATTTCCGACATTATTATTTCCAAAAAGATAATTTCCGTTGTCGAAATATACGACTTTTGATTTTGCATCGAGCACGCTGTTCGTCGTCAAATCAAAAGCAACATAAGTCACGAGACCATTTTTCGTAGACGTAGCCTCAAAAACGACTTCACCATTTTTACCGGAAACACTCTTTCCAAAGAAGGGGACTATGAGGTCATCATTTGAACTTGAAATCAATCTCACATCGTGACCACTCACAGGATCTCCATTTTCATTAGCAAGTAAAACCGTAATTTTTGCAGTTTCTTTATTTATTTTAACAGTCTGCGATTCCGGAAGAACCATAGACTTTGAAGCAGAAACCGTTGAAGATACAGCAACGTACGCACCAGAATTCGTAGCCGAATTCGCAAACGCCACGAACGAACCAAACATCACGATTCCCGTCAACACTGCCAATATTTTTACAAAACGATTCATCGAGTAGGATTACTAAATCAATATAGTATACCTCAAAAACCCATTCCGTTCAATGAAGCCAACCATAAGCAAGGGATACGTCAAGCGATAAAACTAAAAACATCTACTTATTCAATCTAAGGCAAATAACTCTATTCGCCTTGCCGGCAACTTGATCACTCCAGACTTGTAAATCGGGATCTTCAGCAGTTTCAGTAAAACCGATTCCTCTTTCTCTAGCCTTGCCATCCTCGGCTCCATCATAATGCAAATCTTGACCCGAGGCATGTTTATCTGAAATCGCTACTAAATCAGGACCTTGAGTGGGTTGTTCAATTGTCCACAAAGAACCATTGTTTCCAACGGTCACTTTAATCTTAACCACACCTTTTTTGCCAAATTCAGAACCGTGCTCGCCGGCATTATAAATAAGCTCTTCCAATGGACCATATAACGCCTCGTCAATGTCTATGCCTATATTCCCCTCCAAAGTTCCGGAAAGCCAATCACGCACTTGTAACCGCTGTTCTTTGATAATAGCCCACGAATCAGCATCCAAGATCCATTCCTTTGTTCCTTTTGTTTCACCTATAGCTTCCACACCCTTCTGATAAGTGAGTTCAGGATTTAGCATAATAAAAAATATGTTAATTTCTCCATATTATAGCAAAAAACAAAACTAAAAGATAGCAACCATGAATACACTTTTAGTTCACCAATGCGCACTCTTAGCATACGCGAGCCAAAAACAGGGGAAAAATAATTCTGTCGGCACCGATGAATTAAAATGCAAAAACAATTTTAGTCAAAAACGATGAAGGCAACATCTGCTTAATGCACAACAGTAGTCCTAAATTATCATCATCGCATCTCCAAAACTGAAAAACCTGTAATTATTTTCTTTCGCGACCTCGTACAAAGACAAAATCTTCGCGACAGGATCTTTCACACCTTTGTGCTCAAGAAAAGATGCGACGAGCATAATCAAAGTGCTTTTTGGTAAATGAAAATTCGTGATAAGTCCCGAAACAGTCTTCCATTCATGCTTCCCAGGATAAATAAAAATATCAGTTTCACCACTCTTCGGTTCAAATCCATTATCGTAAACAGATTCCAGAACTCTCACAGAAGTCGTTCCAACGGCGATAATTCTATTCGAATGATTTTTTGCGCCACCGATAATACCATTTTTTGCCTCATTCAACGCATCCGCATTTTCCTTCGAAAAAACATAAAATTCGCTATGCATTTTATGTTCGGTCAATTTTTCCGTAGACACAGGCAAAAAAGTCCCTCTCCCGACGTGCAACAAAACTTCCTGCATATTCACACCAACACCACGAATTTTTGAAATAAGCGCGGGAGTAAAATGAAGCCCGGCCGTCGGCGCCGCGACACTTCCTTTCTCTTTCGCATAAACGGTTTGATACTGCGAAAAATCCGCAGTGCTCTCCTTTATGTAAGGTGGCAGGGGAGCGCGACCATATTTTTCAAGCAATTCGTGAACCGTGCTATCCGAAACCTCAGTCGAAAAACCGTCTTCAGCCATAGGATTCCAAAATTTCACATTCCTTGTGCCGTCTTCCAAAATTTCCAAAACCTCGCCATGCAAATCCGGTGCAACAATAAAACTCTTCCCATCCAAGAATAATCTTCCGGGTTTAACCAAAACATTAAAAATATTTTCAGATTCTTCTTTCAGCAAAAATATTTCCTTTTGCGGTTTTCCAAAATGTCCGCCAAAAAGAATTCTCGCAGGAATAACCCTCGATCTATTCACAACAAGCGTGTCTCCAGTCTTCAAATATTCAACAATATCCCTAAAATGTTTATGATAGATTTTGTCATTCGCCGTATCGTAAACAAGCATTTTACTGCTATCTCTAGGCGTTACTGGATTTTGCGCAATAAAACTTTTCGGCAAAACATAATCAAAATCACTGGTCCTGTATTCTTTCATAAATATAAATAAATTTTAGCCCGCCCAAGTAGTGCTGTGATCTTTCACTGCCTCAGTGGCGGTATTTTTCGAATCACGTTTCATTACAATCAACGTCATATCGTCATCCTGCTTATGGCTTCCCATAAACGTAGTTACATCTTTGGCAATATGATAATTCACACCCTCAGCCGAATATTGGCTCGCATATTCTTTTACCGCGGCCTTAAGCCGTTCAAGTCCATATAATTCCTCAGTAGAACTTCTCGCCTCCGTAATTCCATCACTATACAAAACAACAAAATCGCCATCTTCAAGAATAATTTCACGCTCTTTTATAACTTTCGAATTATCAGGAAGCATTCCAAGCGCAATTCCTCCTGACAAAATCGCTTCCACAACTCCGGTCGTATGCCTGTAAATCAAAATATGCTCATGCCCCGCACCGACAAACGTCAATTTCTTCGTTTTATTGTCGAAGCAAAGCATAACCATAGTCATAAACATGGCTTTCTTTATATGACTTTTTATATACTTATTCACATTAACCATTATTTCATAAGCATTATTACAGCTATCCGCAAAAACGGTCGCAAGCGAATTAACCATCGTCATCATCAATCCCGCCGCAACACCATGCCCCGTAACATCTCCAAGATAAATATAAGTTTTATCCTTCGCGGTATATATATCAAAATTATCTCCACCAACTTCCGTAGCCGGTTTATTCTTAACAACAACCTGAAGCCCATCAACAAAAGGGCTTTCTAGAGGCAAAATATCCCTTTGAAGCTGTGCCGCCAAATCAAGCTCATCGATCATTCTTTCGCGATCTTTCAAATCACCACTAACCTCCTTGAATCCTTTTGTAACTTGATTAAAAAAATACGCAAGCACACCAATTTCATCGAGTCTGTCAGTATAAATTTTCTTATAAGGTTTTCCGGTAAGCAAAGCCTGCACTTGAAAAAGAATAGCACTCAAAGGTTTTGAAATATTCAAATAAACAAAAACTCCAACCAGAATTAAAATCGCAAAAACTCCGATAAGCACAAAGGTCAAAGAAACAGTTTGCAGGTCTTTGAAAAACAAAAAATATCCTGCAATTCCAGCGACCACAAGCCCCAGAATCACAAGGTTGAAAATAAATTTTCTAGTTATACTCTTATCAATAAACTTCATTATTTTTTATTTATATAATCGCTCAAAGTATTAAATATCGGCATAATTTCCATTATTCCAATCGCATTAAACACATCCGCAACATGAGCATTTGCCGCAACAAGCACGAGCTTTTTGCCATCAGTGACAAGATGAGTATGAATTTCCATGAAATATCCAATACCTTCACTATTGATGAATTTCAAATCAGCAAGGTCGAAAACAAGAGTCGCACCCTTGAAATCATCCACAACCTTTCCCAATTCTTCCTTGATTTCTTCATGTCCGGCTTTATCAAATTCACCATTAAATTTCACGAGAACGTCTCCACTCTCTCCCAATTTTTCAACAGATAAAGATAAATGTTTTTGCATATTATTTTTTGTTAAAGTTTATGTGCGTTGTAATTTTATCAATATTTTTGAAAATACGCACATCAATATTTCCAAGACTTCTGTAGGCAGTGGAAGAAAGAGCTTTATTGCTAGACACAAGAGCCTCAATAATCACAGGAATAGCAACATCTTCTCCCATTTTCGCCAAAGCAATCGCGGCGGACAATTTTAAATCTGAATTTTTTGAATCAAGATATCTCGCGCAAAACTTTCTCCTTCTTCTAATGTTTAGCTCACCAACTGCATAAATCCCAAGCGCAATTTCAGAATTTTTTTGAGAATGAAGAAATGTATCAATGATGTATTTCGATTCGTCATAAAATTCCCTAAATCTTCCAATCGCAATTGCGGCAGATATTTTTTGCCTTGGATCAGCGGATTTCAAATAAGGCACTACAAATTTACAAATTGCCGAATCCTTGATATTTCCAAGAGAATAAAGCACTCCGGCCTTAAAATCCCCCTTAGATGTCTTCAAAATCTTTAGTAAGAAATCAGCCGCCTCGACGTTACTAAGCCTTGAAAGAAGATTTATTATTTTAAGCCTCAAATTACCATTTTTCTCCGATTTATAAAATTTCTCAAGAGCCGAAATAAGCTCATATTCCATCACGACATTGACGGCAAAATCACTTCTATTTTTAAACCTACACAGCGCATCCAAAGCCGCTTCTCGAATTTCCTCATGTTCATCACCAAAACACTTAACAAGGTCGGGGACAGTCGAAATATTTTGTAGTTCTCCAAGAGCAAAAATAATTTTTTTCTTAGTCAAAACAGACTGAGTAGAATCAAACAATTTAGAGACAAGAAAGCCTATATTCCCATCATGACCTTTCTGCGCAAGAATTTCCACAGCATCAATTTTTTCTTTTTCATGGCTAGAATCAAACTGAGCCGAAGCGGTCTCCGTATAAAGTTTTTGCTGTCTGTAAACCACAAAAAACAAAATAATAGCAAAAGTAAACATCACAATATTCGTATATAAAATCAAAGAATTACCAACAAAGAAATTTTGCAAAACTATCAAAAAGAATGTTCCAAAAATGGCTCCAACAGGACGTAAAATCCCCTCGAGAAATTCACGAAGATACGCCCTCTCATCTTCCTTCATCGCATAATAAGAGCTTTCCAGCGAACTCGCATAAAGCACATTCGTAACGGTAAAATTATTTCTCATCAAAACCGCAGTCGTAAAATTGAAAGAGAATAAAAGTCCGAAAAGACTCAAAATCGTAAGGATCGGATGTATAAGCATACTCCCAAAAACTCCGAGAGAATAAACAAGTCTACTTCCAATAATTAACTGAATCACAAGAGCCGAAGCGCTAAAAATAATAAACAAAATTCCCAATTCATGAAAGAACGCATGCTCAAAACCGCTACCTGCCTCCAAAATAACATGTGAAGCAGACTGATAAACAGCCTTCGTATATTGAAATTCCACCAAATTAAAAAGAACCCATTGCAAGAACACAATCAAAGAAAGTCCTTTAACAAAAGCAAAATATTTATTTTCCTTAAAAATTGTTTTGAATTTTAGGATAAGATCGGGATTTTCTTTTTTCTTAATATGAACCGCATGTCCTTCCGGCGGCACCAAAACAATAGACGCAATCATGATTATCGGCACGATAAGGACCAAAAGTCCCGCCCAAAAATATATAAAAGCCGTAGATGTTTTGATAAAAGCGGCGAAGAAAGTGATAACAAGACCTGCTATGAGTCCTCCAACCGTTTCAGAAGATTCCAAAATCGGAAAAACTTTTTCACTTTCCAGAGGACTGAAATAATCTTCGATAAGCGAATTAAGCACAATCCTAAATTGGCTTAAGAAAACCGAAACAGCAGTAATTAAAAATGCAAAAAACAAGAACGGACTGTGTCTAAACAAATAAGCCAAAAACAGCGTTCCCATTGAAGCAAATATCGTCAAAATTAAACACAAATTCTTCTTAATTCTATGTATAACTGAAGAATAAAGAACAGTCCCTATCATCGTAAAAATACCATTCAAAACGAACAGGTAGGGGAGAGACTTAATCCCGTATCTGGCCACGAACATAGCCATAGTCGCCGTCCACCCTACGACAAACCCAACTCTATAGATCGTTTTAAGAAGCCAAAACAGAAAAATCCTCAAAGACTGCTTGTCGTCTATATTCAAAACTTTATTTAAGATCGAAATTTGGCCGAGATTTCTAAACATTTTTTGTTTTTATTTATATTACATTATACAACACTTTTCGTGAATTAGCAATCATTTAAGGGCATAAAAAACTTAGAAAAATGCTAAAATACCCGCATGCAAAAAAATATATTCAGACCCGTAAAAATGGGAGCCGCAACGGCAATAGTCCTAGGCACAACACTTCTGAGTAATTTTATAGGCCTAGCAAGAGACAAAATAATAGCCCTTCATTTTGGGACTTCAATCTCAACAGACATCTATAACGCCTCATTTTTGATCCCGGACATGATTTTCAATTTGTTCGTAGCTGGAGCATTGACCGCCGCATTCATGCCTGTTTTTTCAGACTATCTCGAGAAAAACGAAGAAGAGTCCATGAAACTCGCGAACACAATGATGAACGCCATGACTGGAATGATTTTTATACTGGCACTTCTCGCGTTTATTTTTATAAACCCGTTAATCGGCTTTTTATTCCCGAATCTCGACGCCGCAACTCAGCTTGAAATAGCCAAAATGACAAGACTCATGCTTCCCTCCGCAATGATTTTCGCGGTAAGCAACATCCTCGGCAATATCCTCATGAGCTACAAACACTTCACAGCATATTCAATTTCCCCAATTTTATACAACATAGGAATCATCGCCGGAGTTCTACTATTAAAAGAAAAATTCGGCATATATTCAGCCGCAATAGGAGTTCTCGTCGGAGCAGTTCTTCATTGCACTGTCAGAATATTCGATTCAATAAAAACAAAATACAGATATTCATTCACCCTCGATTTAAAACAGGAAGGATTTAAAAAAATAATAAAATTAATGATTCCTCGAACATTAAGCCTCATAATGTGGCAAATAAATCTCTACGTTTTCACAATCATAGGAATGAGAATAATGACAGGAGGTCTCGCGGCATTCAATTTTGCAAGAAATATACAAAGCTTCACCACAGCCTTAATCGGAATATCTTTTGCCACAGCGGTCTTCCCATTTCTCACAACAGCAGTCAGCAACAACGATCAAAAATCTTTCACTGAAGGCATGCAAAAAACGATACAAAATATATTATTTTATTCAATTCCAGCCTGCATTGGAACACTTTTAATGTCAAAAGAGATAGTCAGTTTAATCTTAGGTGGGGGAGCATTCAACGAAAATTCCGCAAAATTAACATCAGCTTTATTGCTTGCTATAGCCATTTCTATTCCATTCGAAAGCCTCACTCAAATTTTGGCGAGAGGATTTTATGCATTCAAAAACTGGAAAACTCCAATGATCACAACAGTTATTTCATTCGCAGTAATAGCTATAATGACAGCCACAATCGCGCCACTTAAAGGCATTCAGTGGCTTTCAATAAGTTATAGCGTCGGATTTATTTTATTAGTGATAATGCAATCAGTCTTCCTCGGAAAATACATGCAAGGATTTTCGATAAAAGAATTCACAAAAAGCGTAACAAAAATGTTTTTCGCAAACGCAATTATGGCAATCTCAATATTTTACACTCAACCTTTCGAAAACATATTAAGCCCCAGTTTCTCAACATTAATCAGAATATTATTAGCCATCGGAGTCTTCTTCCTGACAGCAATGATTCTAAAATCAAAAGAACTTTCGGGACTAAAACTTCTCACCCAAAAATTTACAAGAAAAACACTTCAATAAAGATTCAAAACACCGGAAACCTTCAAGTCATCTCCGCTTTTTTCCGAAATAAAATTCTTCAACGCCACAATGTTTTTTAGCTTTCCTATGCCATCTCCACCAATCACAGGTAAAGAATTATTTCCTCCAATTATTCTTGGAGCTATGTAAAAAATAATTTTATCCAACAAGTTTTTTTCTTTCAAAAAAGCATCATAAAATTTTCCAAAAGTAAAAGATCCACCTTCAACAAAAACACTCAAAATTCCCAATGACCCAAGATACTGCAAAAGTTTTTTTATAGAAATTTCTTTTTTCCCAAAAGATTTAAATTTTACTCCATTTTTTTTAAATTCTTCTTTTCGTTTTTTAGAAGCCAAATCCGTACACGCAACAAAAACATTTTCATCTCTAAAAACTTTACTATCAAGTGATACTGATAAATTTTGATCAATAATTACACGAAGTAATTTTTTATTTTTATATTTTGGAGTAGCCGAAAGTTCCGGATTATCTTTTTTTACAGTACCACCTCCAACAATTACAGCATCACATTTACTTCGATTTTTTTTCGCATCAATTCTCGAAATTTCAGAAGTAATCCATTTCGATTCTCCTTTTGCTGTAGCGATTTTTCCGTCCAAGCTAATTCCAGCCTTAAGCGTCACATAAGGTATTCCGGTTTTTACAAATTTGAGGAAAGGCTGATTTAATTCTCGTAATTTTTCACTTAAATTTTTATCATCCAAAACCTCAACCTCAACTCCATGTTTCTTCAAGATTTTAATTCCTTTACCATTAACTTTTTTATTCGAATCTTTCATTCCAACACAAACTTTTTTAAATCCAGCCTTAAGTAAAAGATCAGTGCACGCAGGCGTTTTTCCATGAAAACAACATGGCTCCAACGTGACATAAAGAGTCGCATTTTGAAAAAGAGTTTTATCAATATCCACACTCCTTACAAAAGATTTTTTCATCAATTCATTAATCGCATTTACCTCAGCATGAGGCCCTCCGGCGACTTTATGCCACCCCTCCGCCACGACAACTCCACCTTTTTCAATCAAGGCTCCAACGCAAGGATTTGGCGACGTAAATCCAACGCCATTTTTCGCAAGTTCGTACGCTCTTTGCATCAAATTTAAATCCATACTAAACATGTTTTAAGATATGTCCCATTTTATATTTCTTAGTTTTCATATAAGAAACACTTTTATCATTAAGTGGAACTTCTATAGGAAGTCTTTCCAAAATCTTTATTCCATAAGCCTCAAGTCCAACCACTTTCGTAGGATTATTCGTCATAAGTCGAATATTTTTTATACCAAGATCTGCAAGTATCTGAGCTCCAATCCCATAATCGCGCAAATCCGCAGGAAGCCCAAGTTCTTCATTTGCAGTAACCGTATCAAAACCCCGTTCCTGCAACGCATACGCTTTTACCTTATTCACAAGCCCAATTCCACGCCCCTCTTGTCTAACATACAAAACAACTCCATCTCCTTCCGTAGATATTTTTCCCAAAGCATACTCAAGTTGATGCCCACAATCACATTTCAAAGATTTAAAAACTTCACCGGTCACACATTCACTTTGCACTCTCAGCAAAACACCTTTTTCATTATCTATTTTACCTTTCATCAGAACAACATGCTCTTTTCCCTCTACCTTATCGACATACACTTTCATAACAAAATCACCAAATTCTGTAGGTAAATTCGTCTCAGCAACAAATTCGACAAGTTTTTCCTTTTTACGTCTATAAGCAATAAGATCCTTTATAGTAATCACAGGAAATTTATGTTTTTTCGCAAATTCAATAAGTTCATCTCTGCGCATCATCTCGCCATCATCACGTGTGATTTCGCAAATCGAAGCAGCAGGGGACAGTCCTGCAAGTTTTGCCAAGTCAACCGAGGCCTCAGTATGACCGGCACGAACAAGAACTCCTCCATCTTTAGCCCTAAGCGGAAATATATGCCCGGGTCTGACAAAATCAGTAGCCAAAGATCCGCCATTTGAAATTGCAGAAATAGTTTTTGCTCTATCTGAAGCGGATATTCCGGTAGCAGTTCCATTCTTATAATCAACAGAAACAGTAAAGTCACATCTATGAACCTCAGTGTTTTCCTCAACCATTGGATGAAAATTCAACCTATCGGCAATATCAGAAGAAACAGGAACACAAATAAGTCCACGCCCTTCTTTCATCATGAAATTCACTGATTCAGGAGTGATTCCGTCAGCAGCAATGACAAGATCGCCTTCGTTCTCTCTGTCTTCGTCGTCGAGAACAACAACAAACCCACCATTTTTAATAGCCTTTATTGCATCTTCAATTTTATCGAACATTGTGGTGTTCTTTATATTGCGAATCGTTTGAAAGCCTTTAATGTCGCTTTTTCAGCCTGCAGTAATTGTTCAATAATCTTCTCTGAATCCTTTACGAAAGTCTGTTTAAGCAAAGCATTCTCTTCTCTGAATTTCTTTTCTTTTCCAAACATAATTTTCTCCACGATTTCAGCAGGTTTCCCTTCGTTCTTTAATTGCTCAGCCCAGATTTCCTTTTCTTTATTCACTAATTCCGGCAAAACTTCTTCCGGCGAAATAAATTGCGGATTCATCGCCGCTACATGCATAGCAATATCTTTCGCAAGATCTTCGCTTCCTCCTTCAAGAGAAACAAGAACACCGATTTTTTTATTACTGTGAACATAAGAGCCAACATTTCCGCCTTCCATAAGCTCCATTCCCCCGATTTCAATTTTTTCTCCAGACTTAAGTCCAAAATCTTTAACCTCAGGAATATCTTTATCGTTAACAGAAATTTCACCTTTCAAAAGCTTCGCTACAATATTGTCAGCAAGCGCAATAAAATCTTCTCCACGAGACGCAAAATCAGTTTCACAAAGAAGAGTAACCATAGCGGTTTTTCCGCCTTCTGACTTAATCGCGACGACACCTTGTCCAGCAACTCTATCAGCTCTGTCTTCCGCCTTAGCCTCACCTTTCTTTCTCAAAATATCAATCGCAACATCTTCATCCCCGTTCGCTTCTTCCAAAGCTTTTTTACAAGCCATCATGGAAACACCGGTTCTTTCACGCAATTCTTTTATTTGGTCAATTGAAATAGCCATTTTTAAATTGGATTAATTTCTAAAATTATTGTGCTTTCCTTGCTTTATTCAAAGAAGCAACAACTTTTCCTACAAGGAACGTCAAAGACTTCAACGCATCGTCATTTCCAGGAATCGGATAACTGATAACAGTAGGATCTGAATTTGAATCAGTAATCGCAACAATAGGAATTCCAACAACTTTCGCCTCTTTAACAGCAATCTGATCACGAACAGTGTCGACAACGAAAACCGCATCAGGCACACCCCTAAGGTTCTGCACACCTCCCAAAGATAACTCAAGAGTATCAATAATTTTCTTTAGTTTTGCCGCCTCTTTCTTTGTATATTTATCAAATTCTCCGGAAGCCATTTCGGCTTTTAGATTAACAAAGTATTTGATTCTATTCTTAAGAGTCGAGAAATTTGTAATTAGTCCGGGAATCCATCTTGAAACTACGTAAGGCATTCCGCATGATTTTGCAGATTCCTCAATAAGTTTTAGAGACTGAGGTTTTGTGCTAACAAAAAGCACATTCTTGCCCTCACCTGCAAGTTTTTCCAAGAAAGCGAGAGCTTTCTCAAGCCCTTCAGATGTCTTTTCCAAATTAATAATATGCACACCATCTTTCTCCCCGTATAAATATTTCTTCATACGTGGGTTCCATTTTTGTGTGCGATGTCCGACGTGAACTGCGTTATCGAACATTTCTTGCGCAAGCTTTTTATCCATAATCCTTGTGGTTTACGCCCGCTTCATATTGATTCGTGTCATGCCCTGTCAAGCAGGGAGGATTCCACGAGTTAAAAAGCAGACTTGAAATAAAATAAATGTAGCAGTAATCTAATAGAAAAGAACCTTATTTGCAAGCCAAAATAACAAAAACACATGAAATCAATCGATACATTAAGAAAAGAAATAGACGCCATAGACGAAAAAATCCTTGATTTAATCAGGGGAAGAGCCAAAATTTCAGCACAAATAGGCAAAACAAAAAGACTCTCAAAAACCCTAGTCCTAGACAAAAATCGCGAAAAAGAGATCATAAAAAAACTAAAAACTCCCTACGAAATCCAGATTTTTAAGAGAATTATTTCTGAGTCGAGGAAATTACAATGATTTCGCATGGAAAATATGAGAATATCTTTCAGAGCGCATTGCGTTCTTAATGGATCAAAGATTGATTACAGGAAAAATAAGCTTAAGCTTCAGAATGTGTTCACAACTTTTCCGCCACAAACGCTTTGACTTCCTCGCCCCAAAATGATATAATATTAAAACATAAAACAAACAAATGGAAGACAATACAAAAACAAAAATAACGATCACTCTACCGACAAATGCATACTTTATGTCGGGTATCAGAGACTTCACTCTGAACATGATCAAGAACACAACAAACTTCGAAGAGAAGTGGGCATTTAGATTCCAATCAGTTGTGGATGAACTTTGCAATAACGCAATTGAATACGGATCAAGCCCGGGAAGCGAGATCAGGATCACTTTCATGTATGCAAAAGATGACTATCTCGAAATAGATGTTGAAGACACGGGAACAGGAAAAAATAGAATGAAAGCCGCAGAACTACAAAAATTATTCGATGAAAGAAGAGAACCCGCCTATCAATTCACAGGAATCAGAGGTCGTGGACTTGTAAAAATCATCGGAGAATGGAGCGACGAAATCAAATTTGAAGACAGAGCGGAAGGCGGACTAAGAGTGAGCGTTAAAAAATTTCTGAAAGATCCTAGATTTAAATCAGGATTACCTCAAAAAGCAGAAACCATAGTGCTTAATTCATAACAATTAAAAAAATGACAGAAGTAACTATACTCGTAGAAGACATAAATCCAACACTTAAAGTAGCCCATATTTCGGGACAATTGGATGAAAGCAATGTCGACGAAAAAATTCAAGGAATCTACAAAACTTTGGAAAATGCCCCAAAAGGGTTAAGCATGATTTTCGACATGCAGAATTTAGACTACATGAATTCAAAATCAATCGGATATTTGACGGATTTATACGGAAAAATTACTGAACTTGGCGGAAAAGTCGCAATTTGTTCAGCAAAACCAAATATTTTAGACATTTTACAAGTCGTTGGACTTACACAATTGATGCAAAATTACGAAAGTCTTGATTCAGCCAAAGCGGCCTTAAACACGACTGCCACGACAACACCTGCACCCACGACCGCGCAAGCGGTCCAGCCGGCACAAACTACAGTAGCCCCACAAACACCGGTTGCTGAACCAGCTCCCACAGTTCAGCCTTCTGTTACACCAGTAGCGCAACCCACCACTGCGCAAGCCACGGCGACGACAGTCGCCCCAGTAGAACCAGCTGTAACGCCGGCACAAACTCCAGCCACAGTAGAACCAGCTGTAACGCCGGCACAAACTCCAGCCACAGTATCAACTCCAGTAGCGCAACCCGCACCAACTCCACCACCGACTGCAGAACCTGCGCCAACTCCAGCGCCAGCAGATCCATCACAGGTCACATCAGACGGAGCATATAAATTTGAAAGCTAAAAAATGAGCCATTTAAAATGTTATCTAACCCAACATTCCTTCTAGCAATATCAACACTTTTCGCGGCTATTCCTGCCGCAGTGTGGCTCTATATATTCTTCAAAAAAACTGAACAAGGCAAAGGCATAGTGGCCCTTGTTTTTGCATTGGGATGCCTGACCCCACCGGCACTTTTAATACTACAATGGTTTTGGGATCCACCACTTGAAACAGTGGAACAAGGACTTTTTCAAATACCATTTTCCGAAACAATAATTCAGCTTCCACACATTTTTCAGCAAATTCTTGAAATCACCTCGAAATTCAACCTTTCAAAATTCGTAGAAAACACATTCACAGGCCAAGACACAGGCTTCATCGCAATGTTTATCCTCTTCGCCGCACTCGAAGAAATCATAAAAATGTACGTCATTATCTCCATAGATAAACGAACACTCCTTATCAAAACAATCGACGATTCGATAAAATTCGCCCTTGCTTCAGCACTCGGATTCGCATTCGCGGAAAATATTTACTACCTAACAAATTATTGGGCAACAATTTCGACAGGGGATTTGATAAATATGTACGTATTCAGATCCGTATTCACGGCCTGCGCACACATGATTTTTTCAAGCATTTTCGGATATCATTACGGAATCGGAAAATTCGCGATAGACATAAACGCTCAAAATAAAATCACCGGATCAAAAGCATCAATATTCGAGAGAATGATTTCAAAAATACTGGGATTACCTCTAAGCCAAGCCTTCCAACAAAAAATGGTTTTGAAAGGATTAGCCCTCGCAGTCGTCATTCATGCCACATACAACTACCTCCTTCAATACAACAAAATGTTACCGGTAATCATTTTCGTAATATTGGGATACGCATATTTGAAATATCTTCTTAGCCGAAAAGCGGGAAACTTAATCCTCGCATCAGACATTTCAATACAACAAAAATCAACCCTCGCAAAAAAAGATGAAGACGTAGTCATAGAACTTCTTGGGATGTGGTTCAATGAAAAAAAATACGTCGACGTCATACATATTTGCGAAAGACTTCTTGAAAGAGACCCGGACAACAATGTCATCAAATTATTCAAAGCAAAAGCGATGGATCGCTTGGACGACAAAGACACATACAAAACAATCCTCAGTACGGTCGTCAAAACAAAAGATGACGTATCGGTAAACGATAAAAATATAATTTCAAAATATGTCGCGGAAAAAGATAAAAACAGAGCGAATCAAGATCCAAATGCTCAATCTACTCCACAGATAAAGCAAGAAGAAACAGTCATAAAAGCTCCGGACAAAGATATTCTCTCGAAATACACAGGAGAGGATTCATTCAAAATATAGCTTATCAGTTGAATTTAATCGCAAAAAACAATAGTATGTAGGAAAGATTTTTTACTTCCTTCATGTCCTTAGCAAAAGCAAAAATCGCATTGGTATTCGACTGGATGACAAATCCGGGCGGAGCGGAAAAAGTAAACCTGCTTTTGCATAAAATGTTTCCGCAGGCACCGATTTTTACATCCATATTTAACGAAAAAAAAGTAAAAGGATTCGAAAAAGCCGCAATCACAACTTCATTCATACAAAATCTTCCATTCGCAAAAAACCATCATCAAATCTATCTCGGAATAATGCCTTATGCATATGAAAATTTCGACCTCAGCAATTTTGACATAGTAATTTCAAGCTCACACGCGTGCGCAAAAGGAATCATCACGAAACCGGAAACCTTACACATTTGTTATTGTCATACACCAATGCGATACGCGTGGGACAATTGGCATAGCTACATAGATAATTACAAAATGAATCCGATTTTAAAATTTTTCGGTAAACGCAGAATTCACGGACTTCGCATGTGGGACAGATTATCAGCGGAAAGAGTGGATTATTTTGTTGCAAATTCAACCATCACAAAACAACGCATAGAAAAATATTACAACAAACCTTCTTCAATAATTCATCCGATGATCAAAGCCTCCGACTTTAAAATTTCCGAAAAAACCGGCGGATACTACTTGGCGGTCGGACGACTAACTCCTTACAAAAAATTTGATTTAATAGTAGACACATTTAATCAAATCGGACTTCCTCTGAAAATCGTCGGAACAGGAATAGAGGAAAAAGAATTAAAAGCATCAGCAAAAGCAAACATAGAATTCATAGGAAATGCGGACGACAAAACTTTAAGAACTTTATACAGCGAATGCGAAGCGCTGATATTCCCACAAGTTGAAGATTTCGGAATCACGGCAATAGAGGCCATGGCGTCAGGAAGACCGGTAATTGCATACAAAAAAGGCGGAGCAATGGATTCAATAGAAGAGGGGACAACAGGAATATTTTTTGAGAAACAAGACGAAATACACCTGAAAGCCGCAATAGAAGAATATCAAAAAAATAAAAAACACTTCGATCCGAAAGAAATCAGAAAACACGCCGAAAAATTCGACGAACAAGAATTCGAAAACAAATTCTTGAGCTACCTCAAAGATAAATGGGAACACTGGCAAAAGACTTACTACTAGAGGTCAGTCACCGCAGAAATCACGATATTCACTATCGCCCAAGCAGAGAGAGTAAGTATAAGTGCAATTATGCTGTTCTTGATAGCATTCTTTCCTTTTTGTTGATCGTCCGAAAGTCCCGCAAAAAGATACAAATACCCTCCATATACAACACCCGCAACAGACGCCAACCCCGCAATTCCAATAATAAATTCAAGCATATACCTCGCAAAATACGGAACCATCCAAAATTTAACATCCCCAGTCTTGATAGCGCACCCAAGGATATCGGTATAGCTTGGATTAGTTCCTTTTACAGTAATTTTATCTATCTTCCCACTCCTCCCGCTTATCGCCGTTTCCATCTCCACAGGATGACTATCAACATACCTCATAATAACCTCACAATCAGAAATCTCCTGATACGCCGTATCCGGCAAAATAGTTCCTCCTTTGCCATAATTATTAAGGTTTTGAGAATTAGCCCCAGTACCACCAAGACCCTTGATGTAATCATCCAGTTGCTTAATTTTTGCATCCAACTCTGCCTGCTTTGCCTTAACAGCATCATTTTTAGCAGATACCTGGGGAGTAAGCTTATCAATTTTCTTTTTAGCAGAACCTATCGGATCCATAGAATCATAAAGTGCCTGCTTTGCTTCAGTAGTTTTTTTCTTAAGGCCAGAACACAACGCTCCCGAAGAATTATTTTTACAGGCCGCATCCTCTTGATACTGAGCCAAATCAGCTTCATTTGCCTTAAGCTTTTGTTCTTCCTTTTGAGTCAGATCATCAGGCTGAGCATAATCAGAGTTAGCCCCATCAAGCTGAGATTGTAAAACTGAAAGTTCGGAGGTCAAAGTAGCAAGCTCCTGTGTCAATTTAGAAATATCAGCCTGTATAGCTTTAAGCTCAGTATCTTTCTCGGTATAATCAATACCCAACTCCCCACCCCCAACCGGAGCATGACCATTAGCCATCGCAAAAGGTGCCCACCAAAGAGCATTAAGTGCCAAAACCGGCAATATGAAGAGGACTTTCAATTTCATTGAATACAGTATATCATCACCAAAGCACAAGTAAACTAAAAGATAAAAATGGACGCATTACCGATAATCGCAATCGTAGGAAGACCAAATGTTGGAAAATCAACCTTATTCAACAGGTTGGTCATGCAAAAATATGCGATAACCTCGGATATTGCAGGCACAACACGCGACAGAATATACAAAAGATGTGAGATAGCAGGATACGAAGTTACTTTGGTCGACACAGGCGGACTCGAATATGGAAAACACGAAAACATAGAAAAAGATGTTCAATCCCAAGCCTCATTAGCCATAGAATCTGCGGATTTAATAATATTCCTTGTAGATTTATCAGAAGGAATAAACCCAAATGACAGATTAGCCGCAAATGTCCTTCGAAAATCAAAAAAAGAAGTTTTATTCATCGCAAATAAATCCGACGCAAAAAACGCAGAATCAAATTCTTATGAAACCCTCGAACTTGGCTTTGGAGAAGCATTAAAAATATCAGCAATTCACACGGACGGACTTGCAGACTTGGAAACATTGATAGAAAAAACTCTCAGAAAATTAAAATTCAAAAAAAGAAGAAAAAAAGAAGAAAAAAATTCCGATACACTAAGCCTTTGCATCCTAGGCCGACCAAATGCCGGAAAATCCTCACTCGTAAACGCAATCACCGGAACAGAAGCAATCATAGTATCTGATATTCCCGGAACCACAAGAGATCACACGGACACTTTAGTCACACACGACGAGAAAAAATACAACTTAATAGACACCGCAGGACTTCGCCGAAGAGGAAAAATAGAGCAGGGGATAGAGAAATTCAGCTCACTACGTTGCCTCAACGCACTTCAAAGATCCGACATGGCCGTTCTTTTGATAGACGGCACGGAAAGAATTGCAAAACAAGATGCACACATCGTAGAATACATATTGGAAATGAAAAAAGGGCTTATAATAGCCGTAAACAAGATAGATGATTTCGACAAATCAGCAGACGAAGAGAAAAAAAACATGATAATCTACAGACTAAAACGTAGATTTGCATTTGTTCCTTGGGCTCCCGTGGTCTTCATCTCGGCAAAAAACAAAACGAATGTGATGAAAATTTTTGATTTAGCGGACGAAATCAAAAAGGAAAGAGAAAAAAAGATAAACACTCCTGAACTAAATAGCTTCATGCAAATGATCACAAACAAACATTTGCCATCCAGCGCAAACACAAGAAAGCCGAAATTCCTTTATATGAGCCAAGTGGAGACATCTCCACCTAGCTTTGTTTTGTTTTTCAAATTCGTCGAAAACCTACATTTTTCATACCCAAGATACATCGAAAACGAATTACGCAGAGAATACGGATTCGTAGGTACAAGCATAATTCTAAAATTCAAAAGTAAAGTTTAAGAATTTTAGAATCTGTAATTTTAGATTCACCATATTTCTTACCCCAAAAATCTCGAAAAGATTTTCGCTTATCTATATTATGAAATTTCAACACGTGTTCCGAGACAACAATCCCTGAAGCATCAAGCACCTTCTTGGCTTTCCTTAAAGCTCTTCTCATCTGCCATTTCTTTAAAACACTCTCAATCATTCCTCCAAAAAATCCGGACAAAATAAACTCAAAAACAAGCCTAAAAAAATTATACCAATTGGAAACAGGCAAAATTTCATTGGCACGAATAAAAAAATCATTTTCATTTTCAAAATATTTTTTTGCCCATTCATTTTCCTTAAGCAACTCCAAAGAAACACCGTCATTAATAAAAGGAACTTGCGATTTTATCCAATAGGCAAGATAAATATCGTTATCTATAGCCACTTTCGAGAGATCAAGCGCACTATCGTCAACAAAAAAACTTAAACAAAATCTTTGATGAATTTTTCCCCCATGTCTTCTTACACCAAGAAAATTAAAAATAAGAGTCACAAAAGTTCTTACAATAAAAAGCCTTCCAGTCTTCGCAACAATAAAAAGATCAATATCACTTTTCTCATCTGCAAGGCCAAAAGCAAGATTATTACAGACCGAAACCATTCGCACAAAAGGCACAATCTGTAAAATTTTTATATATTTTCGCGCCTTCTCCCACAACTTATTTTCTATTTCTTTCATGTTTGAAGTATACTACTTAACGTGAAACAAAAAAACTTATGATAAGCGAAAAAGAATCAAAAAAAATACTAGAGAAAGCACCTTCCTCGCCGGGAATCTATAAAATGATAAATGAAGAGGGAATCGTGTTATACGTCGGAAAAGCAAAAGACATAAAGAAAAGACTCCGCCAATATTTTCAAAAAGATTATCAACATTCCACTAGAACAAAAAAACTCCTAGAAAATACTGCAAAAATAGACTTCACAAGCGTAGACACTGAGCTGGAAGCCATTATTTTTGAATCAAATCTAATCAAACAACTCCAACCGAAATACAATATTTTAATGAAAGACGACAAAAATTACGTCTACATAAAAATCACGAATGAAGATTTTCCAAGAATTCAAATCGTAAGAAAAGTGGAAAAAGACGGCGCAAAATACATTGGCCCAAAAACCGCCGCACACAAAGTTGAGACCACATTCAAAATCTTAAAGACAATTTTTCCATTCAGACACTGCAATCTGGATATTAAATTTAAGAAAAAACTAGAAATAGACAATGAAGTCGAAGTAGGAAATAAGGTCATCAAATACCCATGTTTAGACTATTATATAAAGACATGCGCCGCTCCATGCATAGGAAAAATCACAAAAGAGGAATACGCGGAAATTATAAAAAATGTTGAAAATTTTCTGTCAGGAAAAGCAGATCCGATAGTGAAAGATATGAAAGAAAAAATGCAAAAACTTGCAGCCAACAGAGAGTTTGAAAAAGCAGGAAAGCTAAGGGATAAGCTAAAAAAGGTAGGAGAAATCTTGGAAAAACAAAAAGTTTCCGACCCGAATCAAGAAGACAAAGACGTCATAAATTATTACATCACTCAAAATAAAGCTTACTTTAATCTATTCCAAATAAGAGACGGAAAACTCATCGGACAGGAAAATTTTACGCTATCCGCAGAGGCCGCAGAAGAAAATGAAAGCACGGAAATTCTAGAAGCATTTATCAAACAATATTACAAAATAGCCACAGACATACCGAAAGAAATTTTAATTTCACACGAAATAGAAGACAAAAATGAAATCGAAAAAATCCTAAGCGAAGAAAAAAAATCAAAAGTAGAAATAGTAGTTCCTAAAATCGGAAACAAAAATAAGCTTCTCGAAATGAGCTTAAACAACGCAAAAATCTACGCCGACAGGCAAAAGCCAAGCTGGAAAGTAGAAAGCGAATTCACAAAAGAAGGAACACAAGAACTTCAAAAATTATTAAAACTCGAAACCCCATTAAAACGCATAGAGTGCTACGACATTTCTCATTTAGGCGGAACTGAAACAGTCGGATCAATGGTTGTTTTTCAAAACGGAATTCCAAAAAACAATCTATACAGAAAATTCAAATTACGCACTATAGAAGGCCATCCGGACGATTACAAGTCTATGCAAGAAGTCCTCACAAGAAGATTTTCAAAAATAACAGCCGACTATAAAGCAAAAGATTACATCTTCAAAAAAGCCACAAAAAAATATGAAAAAGAAATAAATAAAAACATTAAAAAAAATAATTTAACCGAGGGAATAGATTTAAAGAATTTTTATACATTAGAAAAAAATAAAAAAACATTGGCGGCCTTCGCCGCTCTACAGGAACACGGAAACTCTGTCGCCCAAATAAATTCATTTTTCGTTATGCCAAAAGAAAGAGGGAATAAAATCGGACGAAAATTACTAAAAAATATTATAGAAAAAACTAAATCAAAAAGAATCTACATCATTTGCAAAAATAGTTTATTGGATTATTACGCAATGATAGGATTTGAAGAAATCAAAAAAGTTCCGCAAGAATTAGAAAAAACCTTCAATTCATGCAAAGCATGTGAAAAAAATACTTTAGCAATGGCATACGACAAAAACAAACATAAACCCGACGAATCATTCCTCCAAATCCCTGATCTTATAATCATAGACGGAGGCAAAGGACAGCTCTCTGTAGCCACAAAAGTAATGCAAGAACTTGAGCTGAAAATCCCGCACATTTCACTGGCAAAACAGCTCGAAGAAATTTTTACACCGGAAAATAAAACCTCAATTATACTTGATAAAACAAACGCGGCACTAAAATTATTGCAAAGAATCCGTGACGAAGCACACAGATTTGCGATAACATACAATAAAGAAAGGCGCACAAAAAGAATGTTTAAATAATTTTTTAAATTTAAAAAATCCTATGAAAAAAATAATCACAAAAGTATTACTTGGTTTAAGCATGCTCTCATTACTAAGCTCAACAGCTTCAGCGATAACATTCCCGGAAACCGTAAACAGCGTAGTGCTAATTCAAACACAAGAAGCAAATGGAAACGTTTATATGGGCTCAGGATTTACCATAAGTAACGACGCAATAATAATAACAGCCGCACATGTAATCCTTGACCCGGCAACAAACAAGCCAAACGATCACATAGAAATATGCACAATTGAATCAGAATACAGCGAACCATGGTGCTATTTTCTTGCAGGAGTTTTGACTTACGACACGGATTTGGACCTCGCACTGATTTATCCGGAATATGTAATGGACGCAAACAGGAAAAAAACTGGAGAAAAAATAACGGTCGAGCAGGCACAATCATTAAAGCTACCATATGTCGATTTCGCCGACACAAAACCTCATTTATCAGACGAATTAAGCATTCTTGGCTTCCCACAGGCCGCAATGTCTCCAACAATTACTCTCACAAAAGGATCAGTAAGCAGTTTCATCCCTTTAAATAAAGACATTACTTGGGCATACACAACAGACGCGACAATAAATCCAGGAAATTCGGGAGGCCCGGCATACAACAAAGACGAAAAAGTTGTAGGAGTAGTCTCAGCAGTTTCAACAACTGGAGTCGGCGGCAATTATGGATATGTAGTCTCAAATGAAATAGTTTATCTTTGGTTTTTGGATTTAGTTGACCAAAAAGTTTTAAATAAAACTTTCGTAGATCAAGTATTTTCAAACGATTACAAATCTTTAGACAATCAAACAACAAAAATATTTAATGATGTCGACCTAACTACAAAAAATGCAGAAGCAATTTCCTTCTTGAAAAGTGTAGATATAATCTCAGGATATTCAGATGGAAGTTTCAAACCAAACAACCCATTAAACAGAGCAGAATTATTAAAAATACTTGTGAATGGAGCTTTGCCAACAGGAGAAGGCGAAAAATTAGATAAGAAAAAATACAGTAATTGTTTTCCGGACGTAAAAGAAGAATGGTTTGCGAAATATGTATGCTTGGCAAAAGAACAAGGTTGGATTTCCGGCTACGCTGATGGCACATTCAAACCTGCGAACAATATAAACAAAGTTGAAGCGATGAAAATGTTACTTGAAATATTCGAAATACCTATTTCAACTCCAAAAACAAAACCATTTTCTGACGTAAATATGGGAGAATGGTTCACGAAATACATCGATACGGCAAAAACCATGGGAATACTTGAAGAAACGGGAAAAATATACGGACCGGGAGCACTGATAACACGCGGAGGAATAAGCGAAAGCTTATACAGACTGGCACTTTATATAAATACACTAGGCGAATAATGAAAAAAACACACTCAAGAAAAGGTCCACTCATAATGGGCATATTGAATATCACCCCCGACTCTTTTAGCGACAGAGGAAAGTTCATGACGCTGAAAGAAGCAGTAAAACAAGCCAAGAAAATGATTGAAGAAGAAGCTGACATTTTAGACATAGGAGGGGAATCCACAGGCCCAAATTCGAGATTCGTTACAGAAAAAGAAGAGCTCTCAAGGGTAATTCCGGTAATAAAAGCAATAAGAGAATTTTCAGACATCCCAATATCAATCGACACATACAAAGCAAATGTGGCCCTAGAAGCCATCCAAAACGGAGCAGACATGGTGAATGACGTAACAGCAATGAGAGAAGATCCAAAAATGGCCGAGGTCGTAAAAAAACACAGATGCCCGATAATAATGATGTATTCAAAAGATAATTCCCCGCGCACCACAATAAAAGAAAAAAAATATCCAAACGTAATGCAAACGATAAAAAAGTTTTTCGAAGAAAGAATTGCGTATGCAAAATCAAAAGGAATAAAAAGAGATCAAATAATAATAGATCCGGGAATGGGCCAATTTATAAGCAAAATCCCACATTATAGTTTCGAAATAATCGCAAAACTGCAAGAATTGGAAATTTTCAAAAAACCAATTCTCGTAGGAATATCCAGGAAATCATTCCTACAGGAAGACTTAAGCTTAAGAGAAGAAAAAGCAAAAACATTAAGCGCTATTGCATATATTAATGGAGCCAATATAATAAGAACCCACGACGTAGGGGGACTTAGAAATTATTTAAACCTAATATGCCAATAGTAAAACTCAATTGTGTAGTAACATTCGCCGCCTCACATTTCCTCACGAAATACAAAGGTAAATGCGAAAATCTACACGGTCACAACTACAAACTCATAATAACGATCGAAGATACAGTCAAAGAAAACGGAATGGCCGTTGATTTCAAAGATATAAAACAAATAGCCGAAGACAAAGTTTTGAAAATAGTAGACCACCGTCACTTAAACGACATAATAGATAATCCATCCGCGGAAAATCTTGCAGTATGGGTATGGGATAAACTAAAAGATGATTTACCTCTGATCAAACTAACTGTTTTTGAAACAGAAGATTATTACTGCGAATATGAAGGCAAATAAAGCATATCTAAGCCTCGGATCAAATCTCGGAGACAGAGATGATTTTTTAAAGAAAGCTATTTCTGCAATAAAAAAAACAGAAAAAATCATAAAAAAATCTAAAATTTACGAAACATCTCCTGTCGGACACAAAGACCAAGGAGATTTCTTAAACATGGTCATCAAAATAGAAACACTGCTTACTCCGCAAAAATTACTAGAAAAATTGATGGAAATAGAAAAAAAACTTGGGAGAGAACGAAGAATAAAAAATGGTCCGAGAACAATAGATATAGACATTTTGACATTTGGGAATACAATAGTCGACGAACCAAACCTAAAAATTCCGCATCCAAGAATGCATGAAAGAAAATTCGTACTAGTCCCACTAATGGAATTAACAGATAAAAAAGAAAAAATATCACGATGGACCAAGAAAAAATCGAAAAATTAGCAAAAGCCCTTCTAGAAGCCATCGGGGAAGACCCAAAAAGAGAAGGTTTAATAAAAACTCCTGAAAGAGTCGCAAAATCATTCAAAAAATTATTTGGAGGATACGACAAAAATCCGGAAGATATTTTGACTGAATTCGACGGTGAAAATTACGACGAAATGATCATCTGTAAAAACATAGATTTTTATTCGACATGTGAACATCACATGATTCCATTTTTCGGAAGAATATCAATCGGATACATTCCAAATAAAAAAATAATCGGAATCTCGAAACTACCAAGAATAGTGGAAATATTCAGCCGCAGATTGCAAAACCAAGAACGTATGACAATGCAGATTGCTAACACTTTAAACACACTTTTAAAGCCACAAGGGGTCGGAGTGGTAGTGGAAGCTCAACATCTATGCACAATGGCCAGAGGAGTGGAAAAACAAAACGCATCGATGACAACATCATCCTTCACGGGACTTTTCAAAAAGAAACTTAAAACAAGAAGTGAATTTTTAAGATTGATAGAGTGATTTTACTGATAGACAATTATGATTCCTTCACCTACAACCTCTATCAATTGATAGAAAGCCTAGGAGAGGAAACAAAAGTCGTGAAAAACGATGAGATTACGATAAACGAAATAAAAAAAATAAAACCTTCCAAAATAGTAATATCTCCAGGGCCAGGAAGCCCTAAGGATTCAGGCATTTCAAAACAAGTGATAGAGACCTTCTACAAAGAAATTCCAATTCTTGGAGTATGTTTAGGACATCAATGCATAGGAGAAATATTCGGATCAAAAGTCGTACATGCAAAAAAATTAATGCACGGGAAAACCTCCAAGATTTATCACGATAAAAAATATATATTTAAAAACTTGAAAAATCCGTTTACAGGAGCCAGATATCACTCATTAATAATAAACAAAATTCCAAAAGATTTTCTACTCACAGCATGGACAAAGGAAAAAGAAATAATGGGAATAAAGCACGAAAAATATAAATTATTCGGAGTACAATTTCATCCTGAATCATTTATGACCGAAGAAGGAGAAAAAATAATGAAAAATTTTCTGAATGAAAACTAAAATAATCAAAAACAAGAAATTGCTAAACGTCTTCAAAAGGCTCAAGGAAGACAAAAAGAACGCATGCTTATTTTACAGCAGGCAAAAAGAAGGATGGGAAAAAATATTAGCATGGAATCCAAAAGAAAAATTTTCATACAAAATTTCAAGTAAAGATTTTGAAGAAAATGTAACAAAATTCATAGAAGAAGAAACAAAAAAAAAGAGAAAAATATTAGGCTTTTTCTCTTATGACATAGGATACAAAATACACAAAATTAAAAATATTGCAAAAGACGATTTAGCGCTTCCAGACATATATTTATTGTCTTTCGAGAACTGGACAACAGAAGAAGGCAATGAAATAAAAATACATTTTCAGAAAGAAAATTTCAAAGAAGAAATCGAAAAGATAATAGGAGAAAAAAATGTCATAAAAAATACTTTATCAAAAAGTAAAAATTTCGAAACTCAACAAAGTAGAAACTCTTACAACAAGGCTTACTTCACTACAAAAAATCACATAAAAGAAGGCGACATATATCAATTAAATTTAACTCACAGACTCCACGCAAAAACAAAAACGCCATCAAGCGAAATATTCAAAAAAATAATAGAAAACAACGAAGTTGGATTTTTGGCTTACATAAGGGGTGAAAACTTCGAGATACTAAGCGCATCTCCGGAACGTTTTGTAAGAATAAAAGGAAATAAAATCGAAACAAGCCCGATAAAAGGCACACGCCCAAGAGGAAAAACAAAAGCAGAAGATATAAAATTGAAAAACGAATTAAAGAAAAACAAAAAAGAAGAAGCGGAATTAAACATGATTACAGATTTACTTAGAAATGATTTAGGGAAATTTTGCAAAACCGGAAGTGTAAAAGTTGAAAAAAAAAGAATCATCAAAAAATATAACAATGTTTGGCATACATTAAGCAAGATTTCAGGAGAAATAGGCAGAAAAACAAATCCGATTAAAGGGCTTATATCAATGCTTCCCGGGGGATCCATAACAGGATGCCCAAAAAAACGAGCGATAGAAATAATAGACGAAATTGAACCTACAACCAGAGGAATTTACACCGGAATAATTGGACAAATCACAAATAAAAATGACATGGACTTTAGCATCGCAATAAGGACTATAATAAGAAAAGAAGAAAACCTCTATCTTCAAGTCGGAGGAGGAATAGTCGCAGACTCAAAAAACAAAGATGAATTTGAAGAAACATTGCACAAAGCAAAATCATTCATGAAAATATTATGATAATACTCCACAACAATAAATTCGTAAAAAAAGCGCTTGTAGACGCCACCGGACCATTCAGCAGGGGAGAGGGGATTTTCGAAACATTAAGAGTCGTCAACAAAAAAGCAGTATTACTAAAAATGCATTTAGACAGATTTTTTTATTCAGCAAAAAAAATAAATTTAAAAATAAAATACAGCCGAGAAGAAATCCTAAAAATGTTTGAGAGAGTCATAAAAAAATCTCCGCACAAAGCACAAAGAGTTAAAATAATAGCCACATCAAGCGACATAATAGTCACATCAATAAAAACAAAAATCAACAAAAAAATATATTCCGGAATCTCAATGAAAAGCACTAATCTTCAAAGAAGCATGCCGGAAATAAAATCAATGTCACACCTAACTTCATTTCTAGCACACGAAAATGCAGTCAAAGCAGGTTTCTTTGACGCATTACTAATAGACGATAATAACGAAGTATACGAAGGCGCGTACAGCAATATTTTCTGGTTCGAAAAAGACACATTATGCACACGAAAAAACAAAGTCCTTCCAGGAATAACAAGAGAAATCATATTGAAAAACACAAAATTCAAAACAAAATTTAAAACAATAAAACTGCAAGATCTAAAAAAACAAAAAGAAATATTTCTGACGCAAAGCATAACCCTCGTTGTCCCTATAACAAAAATCGACACAACAAAAATAAACAACGGCAAAATAGGGGATAACACAAAAACAATAATGAAAGAGATTAATTCTTTGCTTTCCTCCTGATCTTCACGAAAAAGAAAGAAATAATGAAAACAACAAATACCGCAAGAAAACCAAGCCCTATAGTTTTAGAATACATAAAAATGAAATCCTGATTTTGTCCGAAAAAATAGCCAAGAGCCGCCAATATCGCACTCCAAACAATAGCTCCTGCAAAAGTATAAAGAACAAACGAAAAATAATTCATTTTTACGAAACCAGCCGGAATTGAGATAAGATGCCTAATTCCCGGAACAAGTCTTCCTAAAAAAGTCGCCAAATTTCCTCTCTCCAAAAAATATTTTTCAGCCTTTTCTATGTGAGATTTTTTTAAAAATATAAACTTAGCCCATTTTTTTTCAGCAATAAGATAAACAAGTGGTCTTCCCAAAATTCTAGCTAGAACATAATTAAAAGAAGCACCTAAAACACTTCCAAGCCCTGCCAAAAGCACAATTAAAAAAACATTCATTTCTCCTCTTGAAGCCAAATACGCCGCAGGAGGCACAACTAATTCCGAAGGCAAAGGAATAAAAGAACTTTCCACCGCCATCAAAAAGAAAACCCCACCATATCCAAGATCAGCAGCGAAAGCCAATAATTTAGTTATTAATAATTCCATTAAACTATATCCTTTAAATCTTCATCAGGAAGATAAAGCAAAAACGCTCCAATCAAGATTGAGATAATATTACTAAGAAGAGGCCGATCAGGAAGCAAATAGATATCAAGCAAATTCCAAAGCCCTCTCCAAAGAAAAGTCATAGCAATGAAAGCAAACATGACTCCAAAAAACTTTTTATGTAACCTCAAAGAAAACCTAATTTTTTTCTGAACTTCTTTGACAGAACCATTCATAGGAATTATATATTAAAAAATATGGTGCCCAAGGAGGGAATCGAACCCTCACGATGTTGCCACCACGGGATTTTGAGTCCCGCGCGTCTACCAATTCCGCCACCTGGGCATTTTTAAAAAAGCGCAACTAAAATTAACAAACAATTGATAATAAGTCAAAAGATTGCTAGGTTATATCCATGTTTTGTGATGAATTAAAAATAAAGGTGCGCGCAGGGAACGGTGGAGATGGCTGTATTAGCTTCCGCAGAGAGAAATTTGTGGCCAAAGGAGGCCCAAATGGCGGAGACGGCGGAAACGGCGGAAACATCGTAATAAAGACAAATTTAAACTTAAACACTTTAAGTAACCTTGTTAATAAAAAAGAATACAAAGCTCCAAAAGGAGAAAATGGTATGGGTTCAAACATGTACGGGAAAAGAGGGGAGAACCTCGAAATAGAAGTCCCAATCGGCACAATAATATTCAATTCTGACAAATCAAAAGTATTAGCAGATCTCTCAAAAGAAGGAGATGAAATAATAATAGCAAAAGGTGGAAAAGGAGGGATGGGGAATGCACGTTTTGTGTCATCAATAAGACAAACGCCTCGATTTGCTGAAACAGGAGAGCCAGGAGAAGAAAAAGAAATAGTAATGGAATTAAAACTGGTTGCAGACATTGGAATTATTGGTCTTCCATCCGCCGGAAAATCAACACTAATTTCTGTAATCAGCAACGCAAGACCGAAAATCGCTGAATATCACTTCACGACACTTATCCCAAATCTAGGAGTTGTAAATATGTCTAAATTTGGAGGAGACGCAAATGATTCATTTGTCGTAGCAGACATTCCAGGGCTTATAGAAGGCGCAAGTCAAGGGAAAGGACTTGGCCATCAATTTTTGAAACATATCGCAAGAACTCAAATTTTGATTCATGTCATTGATGGATATTTAGAAAACGCAGACAAAAATTTCAAAACAATAAACAAAGAACTAAAAGATTTTGACAAAACATTGGCGAAAAAAACACAGATCGTAGTTATAAACAAAATAGATTTACTCGATGACGAAGCCCTAAAAGCAAAAAAGAAAGAACTCAGGAAAGCCTACAAAAAAGGAGAGATATTCGAAATATCAAGCGTAACACACGAAGGGCTAAAACCTCTTTTGTTTGAAATATCCAAGAGACTTATAGAATTCAGAAGAAACTTAAGAAATAATCCACCGGAAGAATCAGAAGGAATGACCGTGTTAAAGCCACATCTTGAAAAAGTTCCATTCATCCTGGAAAAAATAAAAAAGACAAAAAGCCATAAAACATTCAAAATAAGCGGAACAAGAATAAACAGACTCGCAATCATGACAGACATCAGAAATCCAGAAGGACTTGAAAGAATGTACATATATATGGAAAAATTAGGTATCAAAAAATTAATTAACAAAAAAGGAGCCACATTCGGAGATTTCATAGAAATAAATGGCAAAAAAATACCTTACAGGAAATAAATGAAAATCATCGTAGGCTTAGGAAATATAGGAGAAAAATACGAAAATACACGCCATAACGTGGGATTTATGTTCATCGACGAGCTTATAAAAGAATTAGAAAAAAAACTCGACCAAAAAATATCCACAGAAGAAAGCCCTAAATTCAAAGCGGAAATATGCAAATTTTCATACGAAGGAAAAGATTTTTTGTTGGTCAAACCTAGTACATTCATGAATCTGTCAGGAGAATCTATCTCAAAAATATTAAATTTCTACAAAGAAACCCCAACAAACTTATTCGTCATCTATGATGATATAGACCTTCCCTTAGGCAAAATACGAATAAGGGAAACGGGATCGGCCGGAACTCACAACGGAATGAAATCCGTAATCCAACAACTCGGCACAGAAGATTTCGTAAGAATCCGCATAGGCATCGAAAGCAGGGGAACGTCAAGCCCAAAACAACAAGATATTAGCGATTTCGTCCTATCCAAGTTCAAAGAAGATGAACTTTCAGAGGTAAAAAAAGCCATAGAAGAGGGAATAAAAGAACTAAAAAACCTCATGATTTCAAAATAAGCTTGACCTATTCAGGATTTTTACGTAGATTACCTACGCAAATTTTACGTATTAAACACCAAAAAAATGTTCGCAATAATAGAGACAGGAGGAAAACAATATAAAATCGAAAAAGGATCAGTTTTAGAAATTGAAAAACTGGAACTAAATGCAGAAGACAAAGTCGAAATAGACAAGGTCGTTTTAATCGTAGATGGAGATGATGTAAAAATGGGAACACCTTATCTAGAAGGCGCTTTCGCAGAAGTAAAAGTCTTAGAACAAACAAAAGCGGACAAGATCTATGTATACAAAATGAAAGCTAAAAAGAGATATCAGAAAAAACAAGGACACAGGCAAAAACTTACAAAAGTAGAAGTGTTAAGCATTTCAGCTTCAGGAGCAAAACCTGTAGAGAAAAAAGTTAAAGAAGAAGTCGTAGTTGAAAAGAAACCAAAGGCAGAAAAGAAACCAAAAACAGAAAAAAAGACAACCGTAAAAAAAGCTACAACGAAAAAAACAACTTCAGAAAAAAAAGAAGCTTAAATCCTACAAAGCTTTAAGCTTAATAACGATATCATTTAAATCTTCAGGCAAATCACTCCTGAAGATTTTTGCATTACCATCAGGATCCTTGAATTTCAGCATACACGCATGTAAAAACTGCCTCTTAAGCCCCAATGCTTCAGAAAATGCCTCATTAAACTTCCTATCCCCGTAAGAAGCATCCATTGCGACAGGATGATCTATCGCCTTCATATGAACCCTTATTTGATGCGTACGACCCGTCTTTATCTCTACATCAAGCAAACTAACCATTCCAAAAGAAGTTTTATATTCATTAAGAACTTTATAAACAGTCACAGCATTCTTTGCTCCAACACTAGCAGATATACTCATTTTAGTTCTATTATTAAGATCTCTCGAAATAGGAGAATCAATCACCGCCTTTTTGTGCTTCAAAACGCCCCTCACAAGCGCAGAATAGTGTTTTTCAATCTTCCTGCTTTTAAAAAGTTTCACAAAATAATCATAAGAAACCTTATTCCTAGCAATAATTAAAATGCCAGAAGTATTTTTATCCAGCCTGTGAACAACTCCTGGACGAATAGGATCCAAATCCTTTAGATCGATTTTAGACTTAAGCTGATCAGTAAGCGTAATTTCATTCGAAGTCTCGGAAGGATGCACGGAAATTCCAGAAGGTTTCTCCACGACGAGATAATCTTTATTTTCAAACAAAATCTTAACCATATCCCTATTGTATACCATTCCAAACCATATCGAAAATCATCTTATGCATATCGGCCGTTTTCGGACTTTCTATAACAATTCCATATTCCGCCCCTTTATCAAAATTTAAAATACAAACTTTATCTCCATAAATCACCATTTCGTTCTCAAAAAGCTTCCCAAAATCAGTTTTATCAAGACACAAAACCTCAACATTTTTATTATTAAAATTGAATATTTTTTTAATTTCATCAAAATTAGGCAAAATTATTTTAAAAGATTTTGAAGTTTTTCTTTTCAACGCATCCCTAAAAGAATCAGAAAAATCACGATCAGACCAAAAACCTTTATTAAGCGAAATGTAACCCCTCTTTTCACAACCCGCATTCAAAAAATCATGAATAATATGCTTAACACCCTCCAGGCCATCAAAAAAAGAAACAACAGGTTTCTGAAAAACAAAATCATCAGTAACACCCCTGAATCTTGGAATAACAGAAATAAGCTTTTCCCTGTAATAATCAAAAGCACGACATTTTCTATCAATATATCCAATAAGAAAATTAGGATCATTCGCGACAAAATATAGAATTTTCTTGCTTGAATAAGAGGAAACAATCCCTTTCTGCTCCAAAGATTTAAGCAAACTCCACACAGAAGTACGATTCATAGAAAGCCTCTTTGCCAATAAACTCACAGGCTGCGCACCAACTTGCAAAAGTTCGAGGTAAACTTTTGATTCATTACTGGTAAAGCCTATTTGACACAGATATTCCCGCAACATATGAATATAAATATTAACTACAGGAGGGCAATATTACAACGACTCAAAGGGATATGTCAATAGCTTTTGACCTAGACTTAGTATTTTGCATTTTCAAGTGCAGTTTGCTATTCTTTAGTCGCCAAAAAAATAACAAACAAATAAATGGCAAAAGATAATAAAAACTTACTGGAAAGGGGAGTGGTCGAGGTTATAGTAAAAGAAGAACTTGAAAAAAAACTCAACTCAGGAAAAAAGTTAAGAATAAAATTTGGAATAGACCCAACAGGGGCCGATTTACATATTGGACATGGAGTTGTTCTTAGAAAATTAAAACAATTTCAAGACAGGGGAGACACCGCAATTTTGCTAATAGGAGATTATACCGCCAGAATAGGGGATCCAACGGGAAAATCAGAGACGCGAAAAACGCTTACAGAAGAGCAAATCAAGGAAAACATGAAACACTACATAGAACAGGCGTCAAAGATTTTAGATCTAAAAAAACTAGAAATCAGATACAATTCCGAGTGGTTTGGAAAAATGAACATGGCCCAAATCCTTGAATTAACAGCAAAAAGAACAGTAAGCCAAATGCTTCAAAGAGAAGATTTCAAAAATCGATTAAAAAATAATCAAGACATTTCGATTACAGAATTACTTTATCCTTTAATGCAAGGATATGACTCTGTGATGCTCGAATCAGACGTAGAACTCGGAGGAACAGATCAAACATTCAACATGCTCGTGGGCCGCGATATGCAAAAAAACTACGGATGTAAAACAATTCAAGACATCATTACCGTGCCAATTCTTGAAGGAACAGACGGAGTCGAAAAAATGAGCAAAACATACAACAACTACATTGGTTTTTCAGAAAGTCCAAAAGAAATTTACGGAAAAGCCATGTCTATTCCGGACAATATGATTATAAAGTATTTTGAACTAGCGACAGAAATTTCATTTGAAGACTTAAAAACTATAGAAAAAGCGCTAAAACAAGGCGAAAACCCAAAAAATCTGAAGATGCGCCTTGCAAGAGAACTCGTAGCGCTATATCACGATCAAAAATCTGCAGAAACAGCAGAAAAAGAATTTACAGAAATCTTTTCGAACAAAGGAAAGCCAGAAGAAATAGAAGAAGTAAAACTTTCCGGGAAAAAGCATAAACTTGTAGATTTATTGGTAGAAACAAAACTCACAACTTCAAAAGGAGAAGCAAGAAGGCTCATAGAACAAGGAGGATTAAAAGTAGATGATGAAAAAGTAAGCGACGTAAATACTGAACTGGACATAAGCAAGGAACGCCTGATACAAGCTGGAAAAAGGAAATTTATAAAAGTGATAGGAAAATAATGCTTCAGAAAAATCTCGAAAAAGTCTTAAAGACTACAAAAAAACACATAGAAAAATTGTCTTCTCTTGGTGTAAATACAGTTGAAGATTTACTTCTATATTTTCCGCGTAACTACAACGACACACGCGAATTTACAAGAATAAAAGATATAATTCCAAACGAAGTAAACACAATAAAAGGCAAGCTGACTTCACTTTTCAACATAAGCACAAAATTCGGGAAAAAAATCACACGAGGCATTTTTACTGACTCGACCGGATCTATAGAAGTAGTTTGGTTTAACCAACCGCATCTAACAAGAATGCTTCCTCGAAACCAAGAAATAATTTTAAGCGGAAAAGCAAAAATAAGTTTCAAAAAAATAGCACTACAAAATCCATCTCACGAACGAATAAAACCATATGAAGAACAAATCCATAGTGGCATTATAGCGCCTGTATATCACGAAACTGAAGGCCTAACCTCAAAATGGATAAGAGAAAAAATAAAACCATTAGTAGATGAATGGCTGACTTTCTTCGAAGAACATTTACCAGAAGAAATTTTGAAAGAACACGACTTAATGGACATTAAATATGCAATAAAAAATGTACATTTTCCGGAAAGCGAAAAACTTTTGCTACTAGCAAGAGAACGACTCGCATTTGATGAACTTTTCATACTACAATTAAAAGTTTTACAAAGAAAATGGCATTGGCAACATGCGACGAAGTCGCAAGCAAAAAACATAGAGATTAAAACAGAAATACTCAAAGAAGCGATTGTCTCACTACCATTCGAATTAACTAATGCGCAAACAAAATCGCTTAAAGAAACCCTACTGGACTTTCAAAAACCATATCCAGCTAGTCGTTTAATTCAAGGAGACGTAGGCTCGGGAAAGACCGTTGTCGCCGCACTTGCCGCACTAAATGTCGTAAAAAACGGCTACCAAGTAGCCATAATGGCACCAACCGAAATCCTTGCGAAACAACACTATTACACATTTGTAAAAACATTAACAAAATATAATCTAAACATTCAGTTCATTTCAGGCTCAACAACGAAAAAGATGAAGGAAGACGTTGTCAGACAAATGAAAACCGGCACAGTCGACATCGTCATAGGCACACATTCATTGATTCAAGAAGATATTGGATTCAGAAATCTTGGCCTCGCAATAATTGATGAACAACATAGATTTGGAGTCAAACAACGAGAAATTTTAAAAAGTTATAATTCTCCGCACCTACTAAGCATGACAGCAACGCCAATCCCAAGAACTCTAGCCATCGTAGTTTACGGAGACCAAGATCTTTCAGTCATAGATGAAATGCCGAAAGGAAGGCAAAAAATTATAACCAGAGTCGTTCCTGAAAACAAAAGAACCGAAGCTTACAGATGGATCGAAGATCAAATAGCAAAAGGCAGACAAGCTTTCATAATTTGCCCACTCATAGATGAATCAGATACGATCGAAGTGAAATCAGTCGTCCAAGAATACGCACATTTACAAGAATTTATTTTCCCAAATTTAAAACTAGGACTTCTTCACGGAAGGCTTAAACAAGAGGAAAAAGACGAAGTCATGGATGCTTTCAAAAACAATGAAATAAACATATTAGTTTCAACGTCAGTAGTTGAAGTCGGAATCGACGTCCCAAACGCAACAATAATGCTCATAGAAGGATCTGAAAGATTTGGCTTATCCCAACTACATCAATTTCGCGGAAGAGTAGGCAGGGGAGTGCATCAATCATATTGCTTCCTATTCACGGGTAATTTGTCAGACGAAGGAAAAACAAGAATGCAATCAATGGAAAAATACTCAAGTGGCTTTAAACTAGCCGAAATCGACATGCAATTGCGTGGCCCTGGTGAAGTTTACGGAGTACGCCAAAGCGGAATTCCAGATCTCAAAATGGCCAGCTTGACAGATTCAGTAAATATCGAAAAAGCAAGGAACAGTGCTTCAAAAATAATAGAAAAAGATCCATTGCTAAAAACTTATCCAAAATTAGCAGCAAAAATCACAGAGATTCAGGAAGTTTTCGTAAATGACTAAAAAAACATAAAATTTTTATAAATTTTTCACAAAACTTCTTGCAAAAATGATATAGTTAAAAATTGTGTTTAAACGCTACAATAAGCCCGAAACTAGACATCCAAGATTTTAAAGAGACGACCCAACACCCGTCTTTTTTATTTAAACGCGTTAAAACGAACGCTTTCCCCGTGTTTTATAAAATAAAGCGGGGATATGGCAAATAAACTCAAAAAAACAAAAAAACCGTAAAAACAACAAGAAGTAAGGGGAAGCTGGTATTTATAAACGAAAACAACATTAGCCGAAAAAGAACATCCAAGCCTAAAAGCATACAAAACAACGCTTTTTACAAGAAATCAACCTAGGTTTGCACAAGATACATTGTGCAAACCTTTATCTATCTATATTCCCTTTAACATATAGGTACCTTTAATCCTGTACCCCAATTTCTTATAATACTCTCTTGTCCCGATTCCCGCTATGACCGCAATTTTTTTATATCCATTCTTTTTTGAAAAATCTTCCGCATACTGCATAAGCCTAGAGCCAAGCCCACCATGCTGTTTTTCCTTACCACTCCTCTTCCCCACCGCAACCTGTTTTCCATAAACATGGATTTCTCTCACCAGCGAAGCATCTTTTAATTCAGGAATAAACGTTTTATGAGGAAATCTAAGCCGCAAAAGAGCTATAATTTTATCATTTTTAACATCCTCAAGAGATATAAAAAACTCTTTTCCGCCATTTGCGTCATATTCACGAACAACCAATTCCACATCTTTATTCTTAAATGTTTCATTTTTTACCTCACGTGCACGTATTTCACGAAAAGTTTTTCCAGTCCTTTTCATGAGCTTCTGCTCAAGAATTTGCCTTACATTAGACACTTTTGAGCCTGCAGTAATTTCATTTGAAGGAATATCTCTAGCAACACGATCAACTCTACACCACTCCGGCACGGACAACATCTCCGCCAAAAGAACCTCTTCAATAGTTTTATCATCATATGGCTGAAATTCACCACGCTTAAAAGTATAAAAAAGTTGAGTTTTAGGCACAACCACGCAAGGATATATCTTCAAATAATCAGGCTGAAAACCAGAATCCGTAAAAAGTTCTCCAACCATTTTCTTATCAAAATCCGGAGTAGACCCGGGCAAATTCGGCATCATATGATAACCAATTTTAAATCCACTATCTTTTAATAAACCTGTAGCATCTTTCACGGACTTCAAATCATGACCTCTCTTAGTCAATTCTTGAACCTTTTCGTCCGTAGTTTGAACTCCCATCTCAACTTTCGTAACTCCAAGCATTCGTAATCGTCTAACTTCATTTCTATCTATATAATCAGGCCTCGTCTCAATATTCACTCCAATACATCGAACTTCAGCAGTCTCATTTATTTTCACGACATCAGCAAAAGAAAGATTTTTCTTGAAAGGTTTTTTCTTTAAAACAAGTAAAGGAAAATCATTCATCGCAAGTAAACATCGCTTCACAAACCAAGTCTGATAAGCTTTTGGGTAAAAGCTAAAAGTCCCTCCAATCACGCGTAACTCCACCTTTGAAACTTCATGCCCAGTCATAGTCAACGCCTTTAATCGAACAAATACTTGAACATAGGGATCAAAGTCCTGAGCAAAAGCTCGCTGCGCCGCCGGCTGTGAAGGCAAATAGCTTTTTGGCATCCTAATATCCGTCGGACAATAAACACACTTCCCTGGACACGGATATGGCTTCGTAAGGACCGTAACAGGCGTTACACCACTAAGCGTTCGCACCCCCCTCTTTCGCAACAAAGAAAGAAGAGCAGGATTATTTTTAATTTTCTTCTCTTTCAATAAATCATAATACGCTTTAATCAAATAAAGATTATGGAAAACCTTTCCTTTAAATTCCTTAATAATTCCATTTCTAAAATGCTCAAAATCCCCTCTTCTTTCGAAAGTTTTTTTCGAAGCTGCCATTATAATATTCCTGGCAATCTCCTGATTATCGTCTAGATTTAAATTCGCGAAATCCATATAAAACAATTATAATGGATACATGCGGGAAAAAACAGCAATTAGCTTGCTAAAAAAAGTAAAAAAAGACTATACGGAAATTTCCGAAGAATTCGACAAAACAAGAAAAACCAAATGGGAAGAATTTGATAATTTTTTAAAATACATAAAAGATAAAAATATAGTCGCAGACGTAGGATGCGGCAATGGAAGATTTTATGAATTCCTAAAAAAACATAAAACCACAAAATACATAGGCATCGATAATAATAAAAAACTGCTAGAGAAAGCCAAAAAAGAGAAAAACGCAAAATTCATAAAAGGAGATCTTTTGAAAATTCCACTCAAAAAAGAAAGCGTAAATGTAGTGCTGGAAATCGCATCACTTCATCATATCCCATCAAAAAAACTAAGAGAAAAAGCTATAAAAGAAGTAAACAGAGTTCTCAAAAAAAATGGAATTTTCATCGTAAGCGTTTGGAACTTATTCCAGCCAAAATATAAAAAATACATCAAAAAGGCTTTCCTTAGAGCAATTCTCACATTAGGAAAATATGATTTTAGAGACACATTTATCCCTTGGGCAAAAAAAGCTGAAAGATATTATTATGCATTCAAGGAAAAAGAACTTAAAAGATTGCTAGAAACCAACAATTTCGAAATAATAGAGCAAGGAAAAAATAACAACATAGTTTTCATATGCAAAAAGAAGAAATAAAAATATTAGGAGTAAATTTTAACAATACAACGCTAGAAGAAGCGGCAAAACAAGCCATAAAGTGGGCAAAAGAAAATTTAAAAACATATATCGCAACTCCAAATCCAGAGATGCTTCTTGAGACAATAAAAAATCCAAAATTCTTGGAAGTACTGAACAAATCAGGACTAAATGTCCCAGACGGTACAGGAATTTTATGGGCAAGCACTTATACTTCAAAAATAAAAAACAATCCATCAAAATTAGCAAAAATATTAAAAGCAGCCCAAACCCTATTTTTCGGCTTAATAAAGCCGAAATCAATAAGGCTTATCTTGAAAGAACGAGTAACTGGCATAGATTTAATGCTGGAAATTTGTAAAAAATCTGGGGCAGAAAATCTAAAAATATTTTTACTTGGAGCAAGCGAGGAAACAGGAGAAAAAGCAAAAAAAATACTTCAAGAAAAATACCCAAACATAAAAATCACAGGAAGAATAAGCAAAAGTCCAAAAGAAGAAGACGAAAAAGAAATAATAGAAGAAATAAACCGCTCAAACGCAGATATCTTATTCGTAGCATATGGAGCCCCAAATCAAGAATCATGGATAGCAAAAAACTTACCAGAATTAACATCCGTGAAGGTAGCAATCGGAGTTGGTGGAGCATTCGACTTCATTGCAGGCATTAGAAAAAGAGCACCAAAGATATTTCAAAAGATAGGACTAGAGTGGCTAATAAGGCTTATTCAAGAGCCAAAACGTATAAAAAGAATATGGAATGCGATAATAAAATTCCCCTACGAAATAATAAAGAGAACAAAATAAACTATTTTTTCTTGGATGCAGTCTTCGCACTATTCACCCTTTTATCAACAAACATCTCCAAGTAAGGACGAATCTTTTCCACAATAAATTCAATAGCCCTTAAAGGCTCTGTAATAGTCTTGTGAATCTTATCAACAGTCATCCTTATTTCCTCACTAACATGCGAAAAATCACGAAGAATCAAGATCGCATAAAAAAGTGTAATACACAAAAATATAACAAGAACTAGAAAACCGATAGCCAACGACATATTTAATATATCTGCAGAAGTTGCGAACATAGGAAAAAGATTAAGGAGATAAAACCAAAAGAATAATAACTCAAATAATCAGCTTCTTCAAGACTTCGTTTACCATTTGAGGATTTGCCTTACCTTTTGATTTTTTCATAACCTGGCCAACAAGAAACGCCATAGCTTTGTCCTTGCCAGCTTTAACATCAGCTACGGGTTCAGGATTTTCAGCTATCACCTCACTGCAAACACGTTCGATTTCCGAAGTATCAGAAACCTGTTTCAGTCCTTTTTCCTCAACAATTTGAGAAGGAGAAGCACCATTTTCATACATCTCATCAAACACATCTCCCTTCGCAGTATTATTTGAAATTACATTTGAGTTAATAAGTTTTATAAGCTCCGCAATCATTTCAGGAGAGATTTTCTGATCACTAATTCCAATCAAATCTTCCTTTAATTTCGCAATCAAAATAGTAGTAATAAAAGAAGCAGCCTTTTTCGCATCCCCACAAATATCAACAACTTTCTCAAAATAAGCCGCCATCACAGGATCATCCGAAAGTATTCTCGCTTCATCTTCAGAAATTCCAAAATCTTCCGTATATTTTTTCCTCTTAACATTTGGCAACTCCGGCAAACTTTTCTTTATTTCCGAAACCAATTTTTCATCCAAAACAAGAATAGGCAAATCAGGCTCCGGGAAATATCTATAATCATCACTTTCCTCCTTGTCTCTCATGAAATATGTCTCTTTCTTCTCATCATTCCAACCCATTGTGATAGGAGATTTTAAAGAATTTCCCTCTTCCCATGCACTGATTTGTCGAGCAATTTCATAATCAATCGCATTCTCAAGCATCTTAAAAGAATTCAAATTTTTTATTTCAGCACGTGGATAAAGTTTTGTTTCTCCTTTTGGCCGAATAGAAACACTCGCATCAAAACGCATCATTCCCTTTTCCATATCCGCATCACTACTTCCAACATAACGAACAATCTTCTGGATTTCTCTGGCATAAGCCGAAGCCTCCTGCGCATTATGCATGTCAGGCTCAGAAACAATTTCCATAAGTGGCGTCCCAGCCCTGTTGAAATCAACCAAAGATCCATCCCTTACATGCGTCAATTTTCCTGCGTCATCTTCCAAATGCAAACGAGTAATTCCAACCTTAACTTTCTTCACATTGTTTTCACCATCACGTATTTCGACCTCTATAAAACCATTTTTCGACACAGGTTCATCATATTGAGAAATCTGAAATCCTTTTGGATTATCAGGATAAAAATAATTTTTCCTATCAAATTTTGAATGTAACTGAATTTCACAATTAAGAGCAAGCGCAGCACTTACACCTTTTTTCACAGCCTCTTCATTAACGACAGGAAGCTGACCGGGAAACCCCATACAAACAGGACATGCATTTATATTTGGCTCCTTATCGAAAGAATCGTTATCACATCCACAAAACATTTTAGTTTTTGTAGACATTTGTGCATGAATTTCCAGTCCTATGACAGCTTCAAATTCCATATAAATTGGTTAACGAACAAGATAATAAACAGATTTCTTCAAATCGGCAATAGAACCATTATTCTTCAAAAGATTATCAACCCTTGAAGGCTTTTTTATAGAAAATTCTTTTTTCTTATTTTCACATTCAACCCAAATCACTTTATTCACAATTTCACCAAACTTCTTTTCGTCAAAATAGACAGCTTCAACAACGATATTTTCCTTACCAGAAGCCAAATATTTATCAATGAGTTTGATAATTTCTTTATAAACCAAAGGATGAACTAACTTATTTAATTTTTCAATATTCTCTATCTTTTCCAAAGCAAGTTTTTTCAATTTCGTCCTACAAACATTCCCCTGCTTATTTAAAAATCTTTCTCCAAAATTTTTAGTAATCAAAATCTCTCCATCATTCCCGGATTTATAAAGTTTATGAACAATCTTATCCGCATAAATACACGAAAAACCTTTCTCTTCCAAAAATTTCATAACGAGAGATTTTCCACTCCCCTGCCCTCCTGTAAGCCATATAATCATAATTTTGCACCTAAATCATTCAATGCTTTTTTATAAGAATGCAATGCCGCCCTAAGATCTTTTTCTAAAATTTCAACCATTTCATGAGCTATAGAATTTCGAACTTTATGCGCCGCCCAGACAGCATTGATGTCAGAAAAAAGTTTACCAGCACGCTTTAATTTTTCACCCAAAGACCCTTCGTATCCTTTTTTATGCAGAGCATAATCAAGCAACTTATCCGCATCCAAAACGGCTTCCTTAGGATGAGAATGGAACATGTCTATTATTCTTATCCAATGAGATTTTATATAATGAAGCGTCTTATCTTCGAACACAGAACTTCTTTTTTTCAAAAAAATCAAAAAGAAAGCAAAGAAAAGAACAACGACAAAAACCAAAGTCATAATGCCAAGAAAATTTTGTGTAATCATTTATCTTTCTTAGGAATTTTTATCTTATCATTATGCACATTATAAGCAATCATGTCAGACAGCATACCCTTGAGCATCTGATGATCTCTAACACTCCTATCATAAACATATTTTTCCTGATATTTCATTATAAGTCTTTCAAGTTTTTTCGGAGAAGCAGCTTCCTGAAGAATAATAGAAATTTGAGCCCCCATTTTATCTATTTGGATATCCCCATAATTAAAAATTGTCTGCAAAACCCCCCTAATAGAATAAGAAATACCTTCAATCATATGGTATTCAATACGCTTTGACGTAAAATCCAATAAACCATTTCTCATAACTTCAACAACTCCAGCATTAGTAAGAAGCCATACATCAAAATACCAATCTAAAAAGTGATAACACCAACCAAGGACACCAATAATTCCCCAAATCATAAATACAAAAAACATTTTCGGAAAAAGGAAATAAAGTGCAATCGGAGCCAAAATCCCAAAAGCGGAAACCTTTGCCGTAGTAACCTTCAAAACAATTGGATGTTTATGAGCAACGTACAAAATCTTCTCACCGTCATCGAGATATCTCCCAAATAAATATTGCTTAAAATTCATAGGAACAAAAATTACACTGATAATTATAAATCGTTACATGTCCTATTGTAAACACAAAGCAAAAATTATAAGATGACATGGCAGCCATAAAAGCCTATGAATAAAAAATTAAAAAACATTCTACTTTGGATATTTGATCTGGGAATAAATCTCGGAGTAATCGCAATATTAGTTTTCGTCATACAAAAATGGCTTATAGCTCCATTCGACGTATCCGGAGCCTCCATGTGCGACACTTTCAATCTAGTCGAAGAAAAATGTCAGACAGGATATGGAGAAAAAATAATAATAAACGAAGCGACATACCTTTTTAATGATCCTGTTCGCGGAGATGTCGTAGTCTTCAGACCACATGAAGACGAAGATAGATATTTTATAAAAAGAGTTATAGGCCTACCTGGAGAAACAGTACAAATAAAAAATGGCGAAGTCTACATCTCAGATAAAGACGGCAAAGAAACATACAGATTAAACGAAGATTATTTAAACGAAAACAATAAAGGAAAAACAACCGCATACTTCAGCGACTTTGCGACATTCGAAGTTCCGGAAGAAAGTTATTTCCTCATGGGCGACAATCGCAGAGAAAGTACAGATGGAAGAAGCTGTTTCATGCAATCAATAAACGAATCCTGCAAAAATTCTCCGGAAAAAGCATTCGTCAAAAAAGAAATGATAAGAGGAAAAGCATTCATAGCATGGTGGCCTCTTCAAAACATAAGGTTCGTTGAAATACCAACATATCAAACAAATTCAGAATCCCTAGAAGAAAAGTAAGATTCCAATAAAACCACAATGGCAACAAGTAAAAGTCCCGACCACCAAGTAAGGACTCTCATCATTTGAAATGCAAAACAAAAAATTGTGACAACACTTAAAAGAAGTGCCTGCCTAAAAGAGACACCGATGTGTTTATAAAAAATTTCATTTCGATAAAGCCACAATCTGAAATAAAAACCAAAAACCGTAAAAGTACAAACAAGCGCAATAAACAAAGTAATAAAGAAAAACGACAAAGCAAGCCCCATCGATTCATAAGGACTAATTTTATTGATAACAACAATAAACCCAAGCCAAGCCAATATTCCAGCGAACCCTATTATCGAGATATATTTATTGTAAGACATTTTTTTCTTTTTTTATCTGCTTTAGAATCAAAGGAATTTTTTCAAAATCTTCAAAAAGAGTAACTTTCTTTCTGGGATCATACAACGCAACAGCCGGATGATAAAGAGGTAAATACACTTGCCTCTCCTCCCAAGCACCTTTTGCACTCTTTGGCTGACCATGAACTTCGGAAATTTTCAGTCCCGGCAAAAAACGCCCCATAGAATGTCTTCCAAGCGTAACCACAAGAAGTGGTTTAATAATCTTAACCTGCTCATCAAGATACGGCCAACAAGCCGCAATCTCCTCAGGCAAAGGATCCCTATTGTTCGGAGGCCTACACTTCACAACATTCGCTATAAAAACATCCTCACGACTAAGCCCAATACTCTTAATCAACTCGGTCAAAAGTTTTCCAGCCGCCCCCACAAAAGGCTTCCCCTGCAAATCCTCATCTCTACCGGGACCTTCACCTATAAACATAATTTCAGCGCTATAACTCCCCTCTCCGGGAACAGCGTGAATCCGCCCTTTATGCAAAGGACATTTCTTACAAACATTAATTCGATTAATAAGATCTTCAGTTAACGTCATAAGCAGGCTCTTTATTAAAAACAATAGTAAGAATAAATGACACCAATAAAATACAAATCAAAACAAAAAGATAAACAAAAATATGTCCAAACAATAAATTAAAAAGCCCGGGGATAGTTTTTATAGGCAAAAGAGTCGGAACAAAAATAGAAGCAGTAAACAAAACAAGAGAATTCAAAAGTCCCAATATAATCCATTTCAAAATACGAATAAAAGGCCTAAAAATAAGCAATCCACCAATAATAAGCAACACAATCAAAAACGCCATATAGGCATAAAAAATAGTATAAGCAAGATCGAAAATCCCAGATCCATTAATAGTCGGCAAATCCAAAGAAAAACTAAATTGATTCGGGACTTGTGAAAATAATTTCCTATCAAAAGTAGCCTTGAATTGCCTGACAAAATCACCCTTAGACACGCCACTTGGAATACATCTCGGATTCTCAGCAACATAAATAGAAGAATCGATACAAGTATTTAAATTTTCCACTAAATGATTGGCAAATTCCTCGGCAATCAAATTTCTTTTTTCAGTAAAAACACTTAAATCAATATTGAATTCACGATTCCCTCCCACTTTTATAGCCTCGCCAACTTGATCTCCAAAATCAGAAATAATTGGTTTAAATTCAGCAGGTGTAAAATATTTTTTTATTACATCGGAAACATATTCAGACGAAAAATCTTCCGGAAGATTCCCCTCCAGGTAATTTGGCAATTCTACTATCGCCAAATCATAAGAATAAGCAAGAAATTCATCACTAGTATAAAAATCCTTATTAAAAACAGTTAAATAAAGAGCAATAACGGTATAAAACAAAGTTGCCGAAACAACAAAAAGAGATAAAACAGTCCCTGCTAAAAATTTTCTAATCATGGGAAAATTCTAGCAATAATCCTCAAAATTCCAAAGTCTTTTTATTGGAATTCTCATCAATAATGAAATATCTGACATCTTCTACAAGCTTCCCCTTAAGCGAAAACCCCGAAGCTTTCGGATGCCCTCCCCCACCAAAATCAGCAACAACCTTTGATAAATCCAAATCATCAAGACGTGTCCTAAAAGAACCTTTTACGTTCCCCCTTCGATCTTCATTCAATAAAACAGCAAAACGCGTCCCAGGCACCATATTGAGATAATCTATAACTCCAGACAATTGATCCGGCGAAGCATCACAAGAAGCATATTCATCTTCTTTTATAACAGAAACAAGAACATCATCAGGGGTCTTGAAAGCTTTTTCCAAGACACGTCCCCATAATTTAAGTCCATTAACCGTATTTGATTTAAACAACGACTTCACTATAATTTTAAAATCAGCTCCTCTCGAAATCAAATCTGAAGCTATTTCAAAAACCTCTTTAGACGTATTTGAATGCATAAAACTGCCAGTATCTCCGTACACTCCGGAAAGAAGACAAGTCGCCATATTTTCATCAATTTCAACTCCAAGAAATTGAAAAAATCTGTAAACAATTGTCGTTGCCGAAGAAGCCAAAGTGTCAACAATATTTACTGTCCCAAAATTATCATTCGAAGCATGATGATCTATATTCAAAATCGGAATTCCAGAACTGAATAAATCAAGATATTCCAATTGAAAATTTGTCATATAAGATGCACCACAATCTACAAAAACAATATAATCAAAATCCTTCAATTCAAATTTATCAACATATTCACCTATAAACGGTAAAAACGAGAAAACTTTTGAAGGCTTATCGATACAAGCAAGAGTAACATTCTTCCCAACTTTTTTAAGCCAAATCTTGAGAGCAATCGCCGCCCCAAGAGTATCTCCATCAGGCTTTCTATGTGAAAGAACAAGCACCCTGCTTGCCTTCATTAAGCCATTATTTGCCTCTTTAAACATTTCAGTCATTTTGTTTCGAGATATTTATTAGTTCTAAAAGTGTAAATTATACATCAAAATCGAAATAAATCAAGTTGTTTTTGGCAGGGATATGATAATATGAACGACATGAAGATAGTATTTTTTGGAACACCGGAATTTGCAGTACCAACTCTTGAATCATTGGCAAAAGAAATGGAAATTTTATGTGTTGTCACTCAACCTGACAAAAAAGTGGGCAGAAAACAAATCCTGACTCCCCCACCGGTAAAAATATCCGCACAAAACCTCGGATTAAAAGTAATTCAACCAAAAAATAAAAAAGGACTTAGAGAAAGTTTAAAAGACATAAAAGCTGATTTTTTCGTTGTATTAGCGTTTGGAATAATTTTAGAAAAAGATATTTTGGAAATGCCAAAATATGGATGCATAAATATTCACGCTTCATTACTTCCAAAATACAGAGGTGCCTCCCCTATCCAAGAATCACTTCTAAACGGAGACACAAGTACAGGAATCAGCATTATGAAAATGGAAGAAAAATTAGACCAAGGTCCAGTATATTTACTTCAAAGAATAGAAATAGAAGATTTAGATGATTTAGAGACTCTAAGTAAAAAATTACAGACACTAAGCGCAAAAATAACCCCTCCGGTATTAGTAGACATTGCAGAAGAAACACTTTCTCCACTCACACAAATTGAATCGAAAGCAACATACTGTAAAAAAATAGAAAAAAAAGACGGGGAAATAAATTGGGATTTAGATGCAGAAAAAATACACAACATGATTAGAGCATATAATCCATGGCCATCAGCTCACACAAAATTCAAGGGCAAAGAAATAAAAATACTCGAAGCAAAACTGGAAAAAAAGGAAGAAAACATGAAACGGGGAAAATTTTTTATTGAATCCGGCGTACTGAAAATTTCAGCAAAAAACGGGAACATTCTTCCTAAAAAACTTCAAATTGAAGGCAAGAATTCGATGTCAGACAAAGAATTCTTGAACGGATATAAAGCGCAAATAGAAAGCCAAAAAAGCGCCTGACCTTGATAGAGCGTAAACAAGTAATGATCAAAAGATCCCAAAACTAAAAGCATAAAACATATTGCTATAAAAAAAGGATTCTTTTTCTTGAACGAATAGACAAATAAATACACAAATAAAGAAACTAACGCCGCAAATCCAATCATTCCAAGCTCAGCAAGAGAAAGAACAAATATATTATGAACAGGCTGAATCTCCCATGGAAACAATTTTAAAATGGAAAAATTCTGCATAACATCCGTAAAATTTCCCACTCCAACACCAAAAGGATTTTGAAAAAACATAGCAAATCCTATCACCAAATACATAACTCTATACCTCAAAGACTCAGCATCTATAGAATTAATTCTCTCAATAAATAAAGGAAAACCCTTAATTAAAAAAAGGAAAAGCATAGCTACTCCCAAAATAAGTAATGAAATCTTTAACAACTTCCATCTATTAAGTTTTTTCACAACAAAAAGTGAAAACACAAAAGCCCCTATTACAAAAGCAATAAGCCCAGTTCTAGAAAAAGTTAAAAACAAAGCAATCAAAAAAACTAAAACAAAAAAAGAAGACATCTTGGGAAAACTTCTGAACAGATACATAATCGAAAAAATTGCAAAAACCAAATAACCAGCAAAAATATTTGGATGAGAAAATGTGCCATAAGAACGCAAAAATTTCATATTCATAAAATCAACTTTAGCAACACCAAGAATGTGAGAATTGATGACAGGCTCGCCAAAAAACCGAAGACCAAGAGATTCCTGCAAAACATATTGAGAGATTCCAATCACAGCTTCTAAAAACATAACTGAACAGAAAATAATCAAAACTTTCCTCATATCAATTATTTTATTTACAACAAAAAGATAAACAACAAAAAATTCAAAGAATCTTAGGATATAGAAGATGGAATTCGTAAAATTTTCAGAAAAAGAAAGGGAAAGACAAAAAGATAAAAAGAAAAAACACAGAAAATAAAAAATCTTTTTATCTCCAAAAGAAAATTTCTTAAAAACAAAAGGATTACGAGAAAAGAAGAGATCTAAGCCAAAAAACACAAGACCCAAAATTAGCATAATGTCAGACAAATATAGAAAATGACTTAAATATGGATTAAAAAAACCTGAATCATAAACATCAGAACCAAACAAAAAAACATCCAATTGCAACGGCAAAAAAGCAAAAAACAAATAGAAACAAATTTTATAAAGCTTTTCCAACATCAACAAAACTTGGGATTAAGGCAATTCCATGGTAGATTTAAAGCCGAAATAAATCAAATATGTTTACAGGAATAGTACAAAAACAAGGAAAAATAATCACAATAAAAAAAGAAAGCAAATCTTGGAGATTTGAAGTGGAGGCCGATAAATTTCTAAAAGATGTAAAAAAAGGTGATTCTATTGCCGTAAACGGAGTTTGCACGACCATAGTGGATTTTGAAAAAAACAAATTTGCATTTGAAGCGATCGAAGAAACTTTAAAAAAAACAAATTTCAAAAAACTCAAAAAAGGATCACTAGTAAACCTAGAAAAATCGATAAAATGGAATGAGAAAATAGATGGACATTTTGTTCAAGGACATGTAGATGAAACAGGAAAAATTATTTACATAAAAAACGACAAAAAAAGAACAAGAATAACAATCTCATTGTCAAAAGAAATGAGGCCGTTTGTGGCTTACAAAGGCTCTATCTCAATAAACGGAATTTCTCTAACTATATCCGATGTCGAAGACAAAAACTTTAGCGTCGACATCATTCCCCATACATTAAAAAACACGAATTTCTCTCAGCTCAAAAGAAATGATATAGTTAACATTGAAGCCGACATGATAGCGAGATATCTTCACAAAATAATAACAACAAAATGACGAAAAAAGGCCTAAATGAAGAACTAAATATAAACGGAGAAAAACTGAAAATTGCAATAGTACTCCCCTACTTCAATGAAAAATTAGGCTTAGAAATGCTAGAAAACACAAAAGAAGAATTATTAAAAAATCACGTAGAAGAAAAAAATATAAAATTATTCAGATGCGCAGGAGCACTCGAGATTCCATTCACATGTAAAAAAATAATAGAAAAATATAAACCAAATGCGATCATTGCACTTGGAATAGTCATACGAGGAGAAACATCTCACTTTGATCTAGTAACTCAAACTACACATAGTGCACTTATGGCCTTACAGATGGAAAAAAACACACCAATCTCTTTTGGAATTCTTGCATGCGAAAATGAAAAACAAGTAAAAGAAAGAGTTTCAAAAAACAAATTAAATAAAGGAAAAGAATATGCAATAGCGGCACTTTTACAAGCAAATTTTAAATAAAAAAATATGGACATTCGAACATTAAAAGACATAGAAAACTTGGAAGGCAAAAAAGTACTTCTAAGAGTAGATTTCAATGTACCAATAAACAAAACCACAGGTGAAATAGAAGACGACACAAGAATAGTCGAGTCATTGCCCACAATAAAATTTTTATCCGAAAAAGGAGCAAAAATTATCATAATATCTCACCTCGGAAGACCAGACGGAGAAGTCAAAGATGGCTTAAGACTAACAAAAATCGGAGAACATCTTTCAAAGTTATTAAGCAAACCAATAAAAAAATTAGATGAAGTTTTAAGCGAAAATATAAAAGCAGAAACAGGAAAAATGCAAAACGGAGAAATAATACTTCTTGAAAATATGAGATTTAGAAAAGAGGAAGAAGAATGTGAACCAAATTTCACAAAAGAATTAGCATCATTGGGAGAAATTTTTATAAACGATGCATTCGGCACGGCACATAGACGCCATGCATCTACAGCGGGTTTAGCAGATTTCTTACCAGCATACGCAGGACTTTTAATGGAAAAAGAAATAACAGAACTATCAAAAGTTCTAAATGAAACTCCAGCAAAACCAATCACTATGATTTTTGGAGGAGCAAAAATAGACACAAAAATCGGCATAATACAGCACTTTTTGGACAAAGCTGACTATTTCTTAATCGGTGGCGGACTTGCAAACACATTCCTATTCGCAAAAGGTATAAACGTCGGAGATTCACTTTGCGAAAAAGATAAAGTAGATGTCGCAAAACAAATAATCGAAAAATTAAATTCAAAAGAAGGTGCACTAAATCTACCAACAGATGCCATCGTAGCAAAAGAACTTTCAAACGAAGCACAGGCAGAAGAAGTGGCTATAGAAAGCCTTCCGGAAGGAATGAAAATATTCGACATCGGCCAAAAAACCGCAGAAAATTTCAGCGAAATAATCAAAAAATCCGGCACCGTAATATGGAACGGACCTGTCGGAGTTTATGAATTCAAACCCTTCATGAATGGCACAAAGCAGGTAGCAGAGGCCATTGCAGACAGTGAATGCATATCAATCATCGGGGGTGGAGACACAGCCGACTCTGTCAAAAAACTTGGAATTCCACCAGAAAAATTCACCCACATTTCTACAGGTGGAGGCGCATGCATAGAATTCTTATCCGGAGACAAACTCCCTGGAATAGAAATCCTCAGAAAAACACAAGCCTAGACCTTAATCTCCGCTTTAATCTTCTTCATAGTCTTGATACTGAAAAAATCAGAAATCATATCACTAAACACATATACACTATGTGCAATAAAATAAGCCGCAAACACATCTATCGAATAATGAATGTGCATAAAAAGCACAGTAATAGTCATTAAAACCGCCATTACAAAAAAGAACCATCTAAATTTAGTTCCTTTAAAAATAAGGAATGCAATGAAGGGAACAGCCACATGTCCGGAGAAAAACAAATCATTTCTAAACAAAAATTTTGAAGCCACCATCGCTCCGGGAATAGATTGATCATAGAAAAATCCAACCGGCGGCCCAACATGCGTAAGCAATATAAAAAATGCCCTAACAACATACAAAAGACCAAACGTCTTAAAAATAAAAGGCCCCTTAGTCGGCTTAAACAAAAACGAAAAAATAACTATCAAAACAATCGTCAAATACATTCCCCATGCATAAAAAAATTCAAGATTATAAGTCTCAATTCTATTCAAAATAAAATCTCCAACAGACAGGTAAGCCCCAGCAGAATCATTGTAAACACTGGAAATATTGTTTAAATAAAGCCCAAAAATAAAAAACAAAACTCCTCCAATTAACGACAAAAAATAATATTTATTGCTCAAAGCATCTCTCCAATTCTCAACGACTTCGATTTTTAATTTTTTCAAAAACATAACATTAATTTAAACTCCATTTTCTTATTTTTTCCTCTACCTCATCAACTTTCTTCGCATACCTTTCTTTGGAAACTCTCAACAATTTTTGGACGCAAACATCGTCAGAGATATTACCAGAAGGCGGTAAAGTAGACAAAGAGAAAGTTTTCGAAGGCATACCTTCAATAAGAAGCTTCATATAAGCACTATATTTGCTAAGAGAAGCCAAATCCGCAGGCAAAACCTCTTCCCCAAATTGCTGAGAAATATATTCACCATCCTCATATCCAACCTGAAAAGACAGAATACTTCCGACATTGCCAAAAACAGCATCCTTAACTTCGTCAGGCAATTGCGCAATATATTGATTAGCAATTGTAAGATTCAACCTATATTTTCTAGCTTCTGACAAAATCGTAGCAAAAGAATCTGTCGCAAAATTTTGGAATTCATCGACATATAAATAAAAATCCTTACGATCTTTTTCTTTTAAATCAGCCCTTCCCATCGCATCGATTTGAAACTTCGTCACAAACATAGACCCCAAAAGCGCCGCGCTATCCTCCCCCACTTTTCCTTTCGAAAGATTTATCAAAACAATTTTTCCGTTATCCATCAAAAATCTAAAATCAACAGTACTCTTAACCTGTCCAACAATATTTCGAATAACATTCGTCGAAAGAAACTGCCCAACCTTGTTCATAATTGGCGAAATAGCCTCTATCCTTAGCCGTTCCTGCATCTTCCCAAATTCATCAGTCCAAAACTTTTTCACGACAGGATCTTTGATTTTTAAAACTATTTTTTTTCTAAAATCATCATCAGAAAGCATTCTTGTAATCCCAAGCATAGTCATTCCTTTGGCTTCAAGAAGCGCCAAAACAGTATTCCTCAAAATATGCTCAAGCCTCGGTCCCCAACTTTCAGCATATAATTTCTTAAAAATTCCAACGATTCCACTGCACACTACAGCCCTTTTCGAATCATCCCCATCTTCAAACATATTAAATCCAACAGCGTAATCTTTATCCGAAGGATCAATCAAAACAACGTCATTCGTACGATTCGCCGGAATTCTTTTCAAGACATTTTCGATAAGGTCACCATGCGGATCAATAAGCCCAATTCCACGACCCGCAACAATATCAGAAACGACCATGTTTTCCATAAGAACACTCTTCCCCATTCCGGTTTTTCCAACAATATACATATGCCTTCTTCGATCCTCAACCTTAATTCCAAAATTCTGAGCCATTCCCCTAAAATTCGTCCTTCCAAGCACAGTAATTCCGCTTAGATCCGCCAACGGCAAATCCCCCGGCGGTTCAAGGTTTTTACTCGTAACACAATAAATCGTCGGCGTTTTTACAGAAATATTAGGCAAATGAAAAATCGTCGCAAGTTCTTCATTGTTCAAAGCCATTCCATCGACAACCTCCCTCTTTTCATAAAGCCCACGAGCCTCCTCACCATAAACAAAATTCCCTACCTCAAACCCATTCAAATGAGGAAAATTAAATTGCTTAAAAGCCCCAACCAATTCAGTAAGTTTCACCTTGGCCACTTCCTCATTTTTGCGTTTCGGTAAATAAAAAATTCTAATAGAAACATCGAAAAGCGGACGCACAACCTTATCAATCGCCGCATCAATATTACTTTCCCGATCATGAGATTTCGACGTAAGCTCCTCAAGCGAAGCCTGCTCCTTTTTCCCAACTTTCGCATTCACAAAGAGTCCATGTAACCAAAACAGGAAATAAAGTGGGAAAAGCACAATTTTAGGCCAAATTTTGCGTGTTATAAAAGCCCTCGCATATAAAATCTCCAAAAATTCGATATGTCCGAAAACCCCATTGTCCAAAATCTTCACACATTTCACAAAAATATTCCTCCATTTATCAGGCAAAGGAGTGGAAACAATCTGAATCCAAACTTGATCATTTATATCCGCCAATTTAACCAAAGAAGAAGTAATCCCGGCAATCGGATCAACAGCGATTTTGGCTAACCTATCCTCAAATTGAGAATATCTTTTTATCGGATAAACATCGCTATTTTTCATTTTCAATTCAACCATCACTCCGTTCCCCTCATTCTTACAATTTTTTGCATAATCTTCTACCACCTCTATCTCCGCATCAGGATATTGCGCATAAATTTGGCTCTCGACCAAATCCACCATTTTCCCAGACAACGTGACAAAAAACCTTATACTCCTGCCAATATTCGCTATCTCAAAACTCACAATTTCTTTCGAGAAAGCATGCAAAGTCGCAAAAATCTGTTCCGCGACGATAGGACCGGATTCATTATCTTTTGGAACCTTAATTTGTAAAACAACTTTATTCTTCATACATTTACATCCTATCAAAATACCGTTGAAGAGTAACCTGCGCCGCATAAGCATCATCCGCAGTCCCACGATGAACAATCCCCTTTTCCCTCAAGTCCTTAAAAACATCCTGAGCTTCAAAAGAACTAAGCCTCTCGTCAAACAAAACTATCTCAACTTCCTTCGGCAAAACATTACGAAGAGCTTTCTCAAATTTCTCAACTTCCCTCATCATAAAATTAACATTCCCCTCCTCCATATTCATAGGATATCCAAGCACAACAACATCAGAACCATACTCAGAAACAATCTCAGAAACCTGCCTGGCCGCTTTCTCAAGCCCTTTATTCTCAAAAACTTCCTTCGCAAAAGCCATCTTCATCTCTAAACTACCGGTAGCAACACCGATTCGTTTTTTACCATAATCTATACATACAGCCTTCCCATCAGACATAAGGAAGATTTATTTATTTCTTCTCCTCAACAATTACCTTGATAGTTCCCTCAGCCCCTTCAGCAATATGGACAAGAACATCATGTTCTCCCACTTCCTTGATCGGTTCTGATTTAATATATGAAGGTTCAAGTTTTACGTTTGTTTTAGCCAAAACAGCATCCACAATCTCATCAACTGAAAGACCTCCGTAAAGTTTTCCTTTTGAAGTGATTTTCTTGGAAATTGTAACAACAAGTCCCTTAAGTTTTTTGATAACTTCTTTAGCATTTTCGACAAGCTGTTCTTTCTTGATCACAAGCTTAGCTTTTCGAGACTCTTGGACCTTAAGAACGCTTGCATCAGCCATAATAGCCAATCCCTCAGGAAGTAGAAAATTCGTGAAATATCCTGTTTTGACAATCACAATATCCCCCCTGTATCCTAATTTTTTAACATCTTTATTTAATAGAACTTTCATTGTTTTTTTGATTAAAGGCCATATATAAATACCTAATAATTGACATAAAGTAAAGAGAAATTTGCCTTATCTCTCAAATTTCCACTCCCCTATATTGAAAAACCTATCTGAAGCGAATGTAGCGCCATCCATCAAAATACCGGAAACTTTGCTATCCGTAGCATAATAATAGACAGGCCTATAAAGGAAAACCGCAGGAACCTCGTCCCTTATAAAAGTGGCAATCTGACCAACTTCCTTATTCCTTTTTTCCTGATTAAATACAGATCTAACATCTTCAATCAAGCTATCAACCGCAAAACTCTTGTAATCCGAGAAATTCTGCCCCGTCGCATTTGCCTGAGAAGAATGCCAAAAAGAGTAAGTGTCCAAATTATATCCCAAACTTTGTCCGACAAGCAGAATGTCATATTTGCGCGTCATTATGCGAGTTTTGAAATCATCTTGAGACAAAAACTCAACATCTATTCCAACACCAACTTCTTCCCAAGAATCCTTCAAAAATGCAACAGTAGCCTTAATCTCATCATATTGAGGAGTTCCCTCATCATAAAGCCTTGAAATCAAGTTCAACTTCAAAGGGTTCCCATCTTTTCCATATCTCATATCTTCCAATTTTTCTCGCGAAAAAGTATATCCGGCATCTTTCAAAGCCCCTTCGGCCTCCGTTTTATCAGATTTATATCCCCACGCAGTCTGATCAAGCTCCATCATCGGCGTATCCACGCGAACTTTGTCCTTCAAAACACCACCCTCACCCACCAACTTATCCTTATTGATCGCTTTCTGAAGCCCAATCCTAAGTTTTTTATTATCTTTGATGGGATCTTTGCTCAAATTGAAAAACACAGCCGTATACTGAGGAAGTTCATAAGACAAAAGCTTAAATCTCAAATTTTCCTTAAACGCATCAGCAACTCCACCGGTCACACGAGGAGAAGCATTATAAGAGCTCATATTTTCCATCAATAAATCCGCAGTGGGATAAGCGATAATCCTCAAATTCGTAATTTCCGAGATCGGATTGTAATAATAAGGACTTATAGTAAGCGTAATTTGCGTTCTTCCATCGGGGAAAGATTCGACAGGACTTGTAACCATATAAGGTCCAGTCCCAACAGGAAGCTTATTAAATGGATGCTGAAGCAAATCGTAAGACTTTACTCCATTAAGCAAATGCTTCGGCAAAATTCCGGTCGTAAGATTCGTCGTAAAGAAAATATTTGGCTTAAGAAGTTTGAATTTTATAGTACTCTCATCCACTTTTTCCACAGTCACTCCGTCAAAATTCGCCTTCAAAATCTCATTCGGAAAATCCTTATCCATCACAATATCATGATATGTAAAATAGACATCATCTACAGAAAAAGCCTTTCCATCATGCCATTTTACGCCGGTTTTAATTTTGAAAGTATATTCGGTTTTATTTTCATTTAAAGTCATTGTTCCAATATCATCCACAACAGCTTTTTTCGAAGGATCATATTTCATCAATCCGGAAAAAACCAAACTCGAAACATCTCTATCCGCATCATTGTAATCCACAAAAAGCGGATTTATATTTTGAATCCCATTTTTTGAAACAATTCCCTCAGCATAAGTATCCGAAGCTCCAAAACTGAAAAATCCATAAGGAAAAACCATCATTTTCAAAATCATCAACAAAAAAGCAAGCACACAAAGCACTGAAATTATCTTATCACCATAGGCATAAGACTGAAAAACCTTAATAATCCACTTCAGAAGCTTCATTTAAGATTGCTTAAACAAAAAATAAGTAAGCGATTGAGTTAGCGACAAAAAGAACGCCAAGAACGATAGTAGCATGGAAAAGCACTTTCTCCGCTCCTCTTTTGCTGGTATAAAAAGTTCCACTTCCTCCAAATGTTGAAGAAAGTCCTGTTCCCCTTTGTTGTGTCAAAATAGCCACTGAAAGAAGGATTGAAACCACAATCTGAACCGTTGTTAATATAGTTTGCATATTATTGTTTTAAGTTAATTTAGATTAATAAGCCAATTTACAATTCCAAATACTATAGCACCTATAACATAGCTGCCAAGATTTGGAAAGGTAATTGATACCCCTGAAAAATGTAAATAATTGATAATATAGGTCAGTGACCACAAAAGAATCCCGTTGACAATCATAAAGAAAAGTCCTCCACTGACAATCAAAATCGGTAGAATCGCCAATTTCAAAATAGGTTTCAAAACAAAATTAAGGATACCGATAACAGCTCCCCCAAGTATAAAAAACTTAATTCCTCCTGTATAAGTAACTCCATCCACGAATTTAGTTATCACATAGAGAGTGATACTATTTAAAAGAATACTGATAATTGGAGAAAATATAAATCCCATAGTTTTAAGCTTTCTTGACAGCTATTTTAACATCATTTTCCTCTAATTGCACAACTTTTTCCTTGTCCCATTCTAAATTTCCACTCTGCTGAATCTCGATCGCCAATGTTTCATTTTTTATATAATCCGCGAACGCACTTACGGCCTCGGCAATTTCCGCCGGAGCCTCAACCAAAACATAAATCCTGTCATCAACTTGAAAATCCGCCTCCTTCCTCATTTCTTGAATAAATCTGATTATATCGCGAGCATATCCCTCTTTCTTAAGTTCCTCAGTGATAACAGTATCCAACGCAACAGTAATTCCATTTTCACTCTCGACATCAAAGCCTTCTTTGCCCTTGAATCCGACAGAAACCTCATCCTGTTGCAAAACAAATTGCTCAACTTTCACCTCTCCCGTTTCAAGAAGTTCAAAATCCCCAGCCTTTATTTTTTGAATAATAAACTGAACATCTTTGCCATATTTTGGCCCAAGGGCCTTCGAATTTGGCGTCACAGTATACTCCGCAATCTCTCCAGCATCTTTCAAAATCTCAATATTTTTCACATTTAATTCCTCCAAAATCACATCTTTTTGATCCAACACAAGTTTTTCATCCATTCCCTTAGGCAAAGCCACACTAACAGTTGCAAGTGGCTGACGAACCTTGATTTTCGCCTTACTACGAACACTATGTCCAAGATTTACAATAGTTCGAACCAAACGGATTTCTCCATTCAATTTTTCATCAATCAAATTTCCGTTTGGTGTAGGCCAATCACAAAGATGCACAGATTTTTCACCAGTCAAATTCTTATAAATTTCATCTGAAATGAACGGCATAAATGGCGCCATAACCTTACACAATTGTACCAAAACAGTATAAAGGGTTTGATACGCCTGCTTCTTGTCTCCATCGTTTTCACTCTTCCAGAATCTTCTGCGAGATCTTCGAACATACCAATTTGAAAGATTATCCAAAAAGTCCGAAATAGGCCTTACCGCTCGAGTCAAATTATAATCATCCATTTGCTCCGTCACAGTTTTTATCAATGTATTTAGCTCGGACAAAATCCATTTATCTAATTTATTGTCAGGATAAAATTTATCAAATTCTTTATCAACTTCGAAATTATCAATAATCGCATAAGTCACGAAAAAGCTGTAAGTATTCCATAAAGTTAATGTAACTTTCTTCACAATTTCATCGACGTGATCCTCAGAAAATCGCACATCTTCTGCCAAAGGCGCTGTCGAACTGCATAAAAAATATCTTGTGCTATCAACACCTTTTGTATTAAAAAGCAAATTTGGATCAGGATAATTTTTCTTTCTCTTTGAAAGTTTTTCACCATCCGCCGCAAGCAAAATTCCATTCACAATTACATTTTTAAACGCAGGTTTATCGAAAAGAATTGTCGCCAAAACGTGAAGCGTGTAAAACCATCCACGTGTCTGATCCAAGCCCTCCGCGATAAAATCCGCAGGAAAATTTTCTTCAAATTCTTTTTTATTTTCAAAAGGATAATGCAATTGCGCATAAGGCATCGATCCACTTTCAAACCAGCAATCAAAAACATCCGGAATTCTCTTCATCGTGTCTCCACATTGTCCACATTTTATCGTGACTTCATCAATATAAGGTTTGTGCAAATCGAGTTCTCCTTTATTTGTAGGCGTTTTCCCGCCTGACAATTTTTTCAGTTCTTCAATCGAACCTACGCAAGTCATTTCTCCGCAATCACATTCCCAAACCGGAATTGCACATCCCCAAAATCTATTTCTAGAAATACCCCAATCTCTGGCTTGCTCAAGCCATTTTCCGAAACGACCATCTTTTATATGATCAGGTTGCCAATGAATTTTCTCATTATTATTTAAAAGCTTATCGCGAATTTCGCTGACACGAATAAACAAAGATCTAGTCGCATAATTCAACAAAGGCGTGTCGCATCTCCAACAATGTGGATAGCTATGTCGATAATTTTCTTTTTTAAACAAAAGACCTTTGTCATCCAAAAATTTCGCAACATTTCCGTCCTGACCTTTCACAAATTTTCCCGCAAAATCAGTAACTTCCAGATTGAAAGTCCCATTCATCGCAACATGCTGAATCATTCCAAAACCTTTTTCTTTTCCAAGATTGTAATCATCCTCACCAAACATTGGCGCAATATGCACAACTCCAGTTCCATCCTCGGTCGTCACAAAGTCCGCCAACGCGATACTATAGAGCTCTCCCTCTATTCCCGCCTTCAAATAATAATCAAAAAGCGGCTGATAATGTTTCCCCTCCAAAGCTTTTGGATCGACGTCGCAAACAGTCACATGACTTCCTCCGGCAAAAACTTTTTCGACAAGATTTTTCGCCAAGATATATGTACCAACTTCAATTTTTTTCGTTTTATCTGCCTCAGCATCTTTTTCCTCAGGCGTCGCCAAAGACCCGACAACTTTCACATATTCAATTTCCAGTCCAAACGCCAACGCCACATTTCCCGGAAGTGTCCAAGGAGTGGTTGTCCAAGCCAAAACATAGATGCTCTCCCCCACTGCATCAATCGCAGTTAACGCATCTTCTTTCAATTTAAATTTCACAATCGCAGATAAATCCGTGACATCTTTATACCCTTGAGAAACCTCAAAATTCGAAAGCGGAGTCTCACATCTTGGACAAACATGCATCGCTTTATACCCCGAATAAACCATTTTCTTGTCCCAAATTTGTTTAAAAATCCACCAGATCGATTCCATATAATTATTGTCCAAAGTCGCATAACTATCACCAAAATCAACCCATCGACCAATTCTTTTCAACGTCTCTTCCCATTCTTTTGTATATTTGAAAACAGACTGTCGACATTTTGCATTAAAATTTTCGACACCATAATCGACTATCGCCTTTCTTCCAGAGAGTTCAAGTTCCTTTTCTATTTCGTATTCAACTGGAAGTCCGTGACAATCCCAACCATTAGTTCTTGGCACGTACAAGCCCTTCATCGTCCAATATCTCGTGATCGCATCCTTCAAAACATTTGCCAAAATATGCCCGTAATGTGGTAGTCCATTTGCAAAAGGAGGCCCATCAAAAAACACATATTTTTTATTATCTTTTCTCTTTTCAATAGATTCCTCAAAAATTTTATCTTTATTCCATGTCATCAAAATCTTCTCTTCCATCTGAGGAAAACTCTGTTTTGGATCTACCTTCTTAAACATATATTTTTATTTAAAAAACAAAGAAAGTTTACTCCAAAACATTCAATATTTAAAGTAAAAATAAATTCATTGACAGAATAAGGAAAAAGAATTAGAATCGCCTACAAAATTATCAATTAAAAAAAGTAAAAATGACAAGACAAGAAGCACCAGACGAAAGAACTGAAAGAATCCCCGCATCATTGGACCTAGGAGACATGAGATTTGGACGAGCAACTACAAGCTTTCCGAGAACAAAAACAGTAACAGCAATGAGAGTCCAAACGGTCCTTGTAGGTCATGATCAAGCCCTAAGAGTAAGAAATCCAGAAGAATTGGCGAACGCAATTGCAGCTACAGTAGAAATGATGACATCACAACCTTCAGATAGCGTAAGAACAGCAATAACAGATAAAGTTAAAACCGCCATAGGAACATCTCCACTTCAAAACGCAGAAAGAGAAACAATAATCGATGCTATAGTTGAAGCGGCATTAAGATAACCGACATCACCCACACCCGCCCCCACAACTTCCGCAACCCCCAGAACCACATCCACCCAAGCCTTCACTTGACTGCAGTTCATACTCATCGACAAGTTTTGTCGCAAGCCCTACGTATTTTTCAGGCGTAAGGTCGAGCAAAGCTTTCTTATCTTCAGCTTTTATTTTTAATTTCTTTACGAAACTTTGGACAGTTGTTTTTGAGATTCCACCTTTTCCACGAGTCAATTCTTTTAGTTGTTCATAAGAATTTTTTACCAAATTTTTCCTCATAACAACTTGGATCGGTTCAGCCAAAACTTCCCATCGATCCTTCAAATCATCTTGTATAACTTTTTTATTCACCTCACACTTAGAGATGCCTTTTATAGTACCCTTGTAAGCCAAAATCGAGTAAGCGAAAGCAGATCCCACATTCCTTAAAACCGTAGAATCCGTAAGATCTCTTTGCATTCTTGAAATCGGAAGTTTTTCAGACATATGAGATAAAAGCGCATTCGCGACACCAAGATTTCCTTCGCTGTTTTCAAAATCAATTGGATTCACTTTGTGTGGCATTGTTGAAGATCCAACTTCACCTTTTATAGTTCTCTGACCAAAATAGCCAAGACTGATATAAGTCCACATATCACGATCGAAATCCAACAAAATTGTGTTTAATCTTTTTACAGAATCGAAGACAAAAGCAAAACCATCATGAGGCTCGATTTGTGTTGTGTAAGCGTTAAAACTCAATCCCAAAGATTCAACAAATTTCTTTCCGGCATCTTGCCAATCAATGTTTTTATAAGCCACAACATGTGCATTGTAATTTCCGACAGCACCATTTATTTTCCCCGGCAATGCAGTAAAACTCGCAAGCACTTCAACTTCCTTTTCCATTCTCACAACAAAATTTATCATCTCTTTTCCAAGTGTTGTTGGTGTCGCAACCTGCCCATGAGTTCTCGCAAGCATTGCAACTGCCCTATTCGCTGAAGCAAGCGAATAAACCTCCTTCACCAAATCTTTCACAGTCACCAAATACTCCCTCTCAAGAAAGTCCCGCATCGAGCAAGAATAAGCAAGATTATTGATATCTTCTGAAGTACATGCGAAATGCACGAATTCAGAATATTTTTCAAGATCCGTCTTTGCCAACTTTTCTTTAATAAAATATTCAACCGCTTTAACATCGTGATTTGTAGTACGTTCGATTTCTTTTATTTTTTTCGCGCAGTCGATATCAAAATCCTCATAAATTTCACGAAGCATTCTGATTTTTTTCGAATCAAGCTTCACTCCAGCCAAATCAAGATCATTGAAAATAAAAATAAACCATTCAATTTCCACCAAAACTCGATATCTCATAAGCGCCGCCTCAGCGAAATATTGTGACAAATAAGACACTTTATCGCTATATCTTCCATCCAAAGGCGAAATCGCAAGTAAACTATGTTCCATATTATTGTAAATTATTTATCAAAACTTTTTTTAATTTCTTTAATTCTATCAGCAACTGCTTTTTTAAGTTTTTCATCTTTCAATGCAAAAATCCTAAGTACAGCCATCACGACATTTTGCTTATCCAAAACTGTCATCACAGGCGTATCGCTCGGCATCACAAGAGTGCTGTTTATATTGATGATGAAATCCTCTTTTGTAGCAAACGGAGGGCACGCGATCACCGGATGAACGCTGTTTGCCGCAGTCACACCTGAAAGTCCGTTTGATCTTCCCGCAACTGTGATATAGACAATATCCTCAGCGCTTTCATTATTTTTTGAAACGATTTCAAAAACTTTTTCGGGAACTTTATGTGCAGATGCAACGATAATTTCAGATTCCACTCCATAAGACTTGAATTCACTTGGAAAACCTTTCACGAATTCTTGATCTGACTGCGATCCCAAAAGTATTACGACTTTCATAAATTTTCTTATGTTAAGGGTTACAAATATTTTGCTAAATTTGCCGCAAGTCTTTCTCCGACATCACCAACTTCAGCAGTGAAAGTTTGCCCTGTAATAAGCTCATAAGCCTCGATGTATCTTCGTGCAGTTTCTACACGGATCTCATCAGGCACAACAGGGATTTCACCTTCGCCTCTAAATCCTCTAGCATCAAGCCATTCTCTCAAATACTCTTTATCAATTTTTTTCTGATCTTGTCCTTCCGCAAAACGTTTTTCATATTCATCCGCAAACCAAAAACGTGAAGAATCCGGAGTGTGCATTTCATCGATGAGAACAATTTTTCCCTCTGGAGTAACACCAAATTCATACTTTGTATCAACTAATATAATCCCCTGTTTTGCCGCAATTTCAACACCTCTAGCATATAGTTTCATCGCACTGTCAGCCATAAAATCAAATTGCTCAGCAGTAATAATTCCATGAGCAAGAATTTGTTCACGAGAAACAGATTCATCATGTGAACCGTGTTCTGCTTTTGTAGAAGGCGTCAAAATAGGTTTATCAAATTTCTGATCACGTTTCATCCCGTCCGGAAGTTTATTCCCACAAAATTCACGAGAACCATTTTTGTAATGAGTCCAAACGCTTGTAGAAGTCACACCAGTCAAATACCCGCGAACAACAAGCTCTACAGGAAGCGCTTTACATTCGACTCCAACGACAACATTTGGATCCGGAAATTCGATTACATGATTTCCGATGATATCTTTTGTTTGCTCAAACCAAAATTTTGCCATTTGATTAAGGACCTGTCCTTTGAAAGGAATCAGAGTTATCACGCGATCAAAAGCCGAAAGCCTATCGGTCACGATAATAAAACGTTTTCCGTCTTTTGTGTAATTGTCGCGAACCTTCCCCTCATATTTCGCCCCAAGTGTCGGAAAATCCGTCGCGTTCAAACAGTAAGGAATCTGCGCAAGAAGTTTGTCTTGTGTAATCATTTTTCTTTGAAGTTATAGGAACAAGATGAATGATACCAAATTGTAGGGGGAAGTGGCAAATTGAATAGTTAAAGGTGTCAAAATCGACACGGTTAAAAACCTTCCCCAAATCTGGGGATGGTTTTTATTTACATTTTAAATATTCTTGAATTCGCGATTCATCTTCTCTGGATTTCTGATTTTTAAGATACAGCTCAATAAAATCGACACAATCTTCGCGAACACAAAAAGAGAAAATAAGTCTTGTTTTGCTCGACCCCTTAAGACTCCTCACCATCAACCTTGTTTTAATTATTTTAATTTGTCTGCGGCTGTCCTCCGTAAGAACAACAAATCTTTTATTTTGAGTAAAATCCACTCCGGGAATAAATTTTTCAAAGTTTTTCAAATCATCTTCCAAAGATGGTATCTTCTTTTTTAAACTTTTCAAATCCTTCAAAAAATCATCTAAGTAGTTAAATTTCATCCTTGTATTGTCTTACAGAATACGGATCATTGCGGTAAAACACGCTTTCATAATTGATAGCCTCTCCTTCTTCGTGAGTCATCCACGGAACATCCCTGTGAGAATATTCGCTCAATTCCGTAGCGGATTTATCCGAGAGTCTCGACAAAACAGAGTCTATCATCTCCAATTCTCTCCCATTCAATTGCGATAAATCTGAAGAAATATAAGGCAAATATTTCCTCTGTTCGTATTTGAAATATGGACTTTTCACCTCCTCGATTTCACCTTTTTCTTTCATTTCTTCAACCACTTTTATGAATTCTTTCGGAGTCGGCCCATGATGATTTTTAATATAGGTCAACCCCATCAATTGCTCTTCATATTTTTCGTAATAATCAAAATCGATAAAATACAAAAGTTTATAAAGCACAGTCAAACCAACATTTGGCTTTCCCCCAACTTTTTCAAGAATATAAAGAAAAACCTGTTTAAATTTATCAAGTTTTTTCTGAGGAATATCTATCCTCATGTCGCTTTTCATTTCAGCTTCATTCTCTTTTATCAATTCAAATATTTCTTGTATTTTTGCCTTCTCTTCAATCTTCATCGGCCGCGTCCCATTTTCCAAATTTACCAAAGTAGGCCGAGACATATTCAGCCTTCCGGCAAGCTCATCTTGCGACATTCCAAACTTTTTACGAAGTTCTTTAATATTGATAGAATTATTCATAGTGTGTTTTTTATAGGAGTAAGCCAATCATAACTCCTCACCGCAGACATTGTCAAGTTTTACATTTTCTTTACAATTACTTGACAGCCAAAAATCTCATTATATTCCGATCAACCCAGATATGTTTTTTATAAATAGGTTTTTTCAAAATCAAACCTTCAAAACTTGTACATCTGCTGATAGCCACATACACCTGCCCCTGGGCAAAAGTGCCATTTCCAATATCGACAGCAACATTTTCAAATGTCTTCCCTTGACTTTTATGTATTGTGACAGCCCATGCCAGTCTTACAGGATATTGAGTAAACGACCCGATAATATCAACATCCAACTTTCCTCTACCACGATCAAAAATATATTTGTAAATCTCCCATGAATACCTGGAGACTTCAACTCGTGATCGATCTTGTAATTCCACAACCAGAAAATCTCCCCCAGTCTCTTCGTCAGACTTTATATCTATAATCTTACCGACACTTCCGTTTACCCATCTACCAGCCTTATCGTTATTCAACAACATAATTTGCGCACCAATTTTCATTTCAAGCTCCAGCGAAGTCGGAAAATGTTTATTATCAAATTCTCCCGTAACATCACCATGATATATTTTTGGTTTAGTTTTTAATTGCGACACTTTTCTGCCATTTAAGTTATCCGCGGCGGCATTCGTAGTAGTTAAAGTGATACAAAAACTTTTTTTATCATCATAACCGTCAAAATCCTGGATATAACGGCTATTAAGCCTTTTTACATCATTATCCTGAATACTGCTATTTCTAATTTTATTCAATAATTCAATGAATTCCGGATCTTTTTGTCTATATATTTTTTCAAGCTCAACAATTTCTATTTTGATGTTTTCCAAAATCTTGGCATCAAAAAAATACGGACTCAGATAATATGTTTGGAACATTTCCCTTTCCTCTTTACTTGAAACCACAGGGGGAAGCTGATAAAGATCGCCTATGAATATCATCTGAATGCCACCAAACAGGGTATCATTTCCCAAATAAAATTTAAGAGCTTCATCAATACAATCCAAAAGATCCGCCCTCACCATAGAAATCTCATCAATAACAATGACATCGATATGTTTCAAAAGTTCTATAAGTTTTTTCGAAGGCTCTTTATCCCGTACCGTGTCTTTTGTTATGTGAGGAGGAAAATGAAAAAAAGAGTGAATTGTTTGACCTTTTACATTGATGGCCGCAACACCTGTAGGAGCCAAAGCCACAATATTTTTGCCGGTTGTTTCACGAAAATATTGAAGCAAGGTAGATTTACCTGTCCCCGCCTTACCTGTAATAAACAAAGTTTTATCCGTATTCTCCATCAAATCCAAAGCTCTCTTAAAATATTCATTTATCTCTATGCCTGAAAAATCATTTTCTTCAGTAGTAGATTTTTTGTTTACCTTATTTTTTGTTCCGAATATTTTCATTGTCTTATTTAAATTTGTTTGCACAAGTTACTCCTCTACTCAACTACTTCAGCCTCTTCTTCCCCTCAGGCTCATTAAGAAAATTGTCAGATTTTGAAACTTTCTTACCAGTTTTAAGCTCAAGAGCTTTTTTAGCATCACCAGCAATCTTTCCTCCTTCATTAGCATCAGTTTTTAGAGCAGGAAAACCTTGCGAATCCTTTGATTGAGTAATTTCAGTCGTTGCACTTTCTCCAAGCATAGAGAAAATCAATTCCAAATCGGTCATATGATCTCTCAGATTCTCGCGTTTCAACTTTTTAAAATCTTTATATGCCGACGGAGTCATGCCAAATGTTGCCTTACATATCTCAGCAGTCAAAATAGAATATTCCTTTTTCTCTTTTAAACCACGATTCTCCCATTCATGAGTCAAATTTTCGCGAACAGCAATACCGCGCATACGCTTTTCGATCCAATCATCGGAATATCCTTTAGATCGATATAGCTCCCTAGTTCTTTTTGTAGCTAATTCCGGATCTTCTATCTCTTGAATTCGTTCATAACCAACCTTTGCGAGCCATCTTTTAAATGGTTCAGCTTTTGGAGATGGTATAGATTGAATTATACGAAGAATCCCTTCGGTATTAGCACAATCGGTTTCATATTTTTTGCCATCAGTAGCCTCTAATTTCAGTTGTCTACAAATTGTAGATAACTGAAAGTCCCCCTCACTCTGTACCCTTGCCTTCATTGCCGTCCAATATTTACTTGGTTGCGTACTGTCTGTCAACGCCCCAACCACATCAATTACCGAAAACCACCACTCACCTTGGAACATTTCCTTGCGTATTTCTTTTCCCATAAATAAAGTAATTTTTGATGTTTCCATAATATTTTGACTTAAAGAGTATTACACCAACATCATAGGTGAGCATACACTCACCGTCAATAACATCTTGAAGGATTTAATTGCGAAAAAAACAAAATTATTTCACAACCCCAATGGAATTCACCGCCTCCCTATACGCACAAAAATCGCACTCCTTCCCCGACACCGGCATCTCATCGCTACACAAGCACCCCCACAAATCCCGCACAACTCCATCCACCCACTTATCATCGCCCTCATAAGGCAAAAGTTTGATATCAAATTCCAACTTCCCATCAAACGCCGCACAGTCCGCCCTACCATTGCAATACACGAAATACCCCGTTGATGAAACCTTGAAACCATTCTTACGAAACAGCCATTGATAGACCTCCATTTGGCGTTTATAGCCATCCTGCCACTCCGCATCCAATGAAACCGAACCTTCCTTCGAAGTCGCCTTATAATCCACGATAATCAGTTCCCCCGAAGGTGTCACCCACACATCATCAACACCTCCCGTAATCAAAAGATTTGTTTTTGGAAACTGAAAAGTAATCCCCTTGTGCAATGAATCCCGCCATTCCTCAATCTTCTCATGCACCATCGGCACCGCATCAAGCCCATACGCCTTCATCAACGGATGCGCCGTCCCCTTCGCCCTATGAATATCAAATTCTTTCTTCAATAATTTATCCACCGCCGAATTCAAAGAAAATGGATACCCCGGCGGTTGCCCTACCCCAAGCCTTCGATCAAGATAAAAACACCTCGGACACTTGATAAAAAGATCAATCTTCGACCGACTCAATCGAAAAGGCTCTTTCGACTTTGGATCGTAGAGGTTACGGGTACGGGTTGGGTTGTAGTATTGGGACATGAAAAGAAAGTTAAATTTATTTTTAATCAGGAAAGTTCATATATTTCCTTGATACGAGATTGTATTATCTTAAGAATTTGGCCATCGGCTTCGCCAATATACTTATGAAGTCGTCTTTTATCGTAAGATGTAATATGGTGCATTTTGATAACAGAATCTTGATTCAGTTTGTTTCTTATGGTCTTAAAAAGCTCGATGTCATCGGAAACTATTTTGTCTGTTTTACTTGTTATCGCGATACATGTAAAAAGACGCGATCGCTTCAGTAGAGAATTTGGCGAAATAACAATAGCAGGTCGAATTTTTTGATATTCATGTCCGATACTTGGCGAATAATTGACAAGCCAAATATCACCATATGCAACATTGGTCATTTTTTACCGGGTAAAGACATATAATAATCGTACTCCTCATGAGACAGAGGGGACAGATGGGCAAGTACATCTGAAGCCGATGCATCCAAAAAATCCATTTCATAATCTCGATTTGCAAATTCCCCACTCCTAAGGAACACAGTGCCATAATCAATTTCTTCTTCATATTCATGAACCTGCCATGGAGAATCTCTATGAGAGTGATCTTCAATTTGCCGAGCACTCATTCCGGAAAGACGCTCGATCACCGAATCCACAACCTTAATCATCTTATCAACATCCACACCAAAAACAGATAAATCAGCCTCCACAAAATTAACATAACGAGTTTGTATTGTTTCATTCATGTACGGACACGAAACTTTTTCTATCATTCCAACACCACGCATTTCTTTAACGACAGGATTAAATAAAGCCTGATCAGGTATTGGACCAAATTTCATTTTTTTATACTTCATTCCGGTTAAAGATTTCTCATACATCTCAAAATAATTAAAATCACAAAAATAAAGCAATTTATAAAGAACAGTTTCTCCGACATTTGGCTTCCCCCCACACTTCTGAAGGATATACAACAATAGTTGTTTGAATTTTTCAGCTTCAAACTTAATCTTTTTATTAACACCTTTCTTTTTTTCAGGAAGTATTTCCTTCAAAGGCTTCCCGTACGCAATAAATTCCTCAAAAGACATCTCAAAAACAGCAAGAACTTTTTGGAACTCAACAAAAGAAAGTTCACGCCCACCATTTTCAATCTGAGATATTGAAGTACGCGGAATCTTTAGAGCTTGAGCAAGCCGATCCTGAGAAATACCTTTTTGTTTTCTAAGCGCACATATGATTCCACCTATCTGTCCTGCATCTAGGCTTGATCTCATAGGAATAAGGGTTATTTTTCAATACAAATCCATTATAATGCTTGTCGCAATATCAGTCAAGTGAATGTTCGAAATTCAGACATCACCTCGCCCCCTCCACTTCTTAATAATCTCCAAACAGTCCTCATATCCCTCCGCCTTCCCGCCTATAAATTCATTGAACCCGAAAACCTCTATATCCTCACTTTCCCACAATTCCTCCTTCCACTCCTCCCTATAATTCTTCGCCAACTCCGCAACCTGCGCCTCCAACGATTCAAGTTTCTCATCCTCTTCTATCAAATGTTTCAAAACCTGTATCGCAAGTTCCTTACCTTTTTTCATAAGATTTAATCAAAAATAATAAATAATCTTCGATCGATCCTTGATCAGAATTGGGAGAAAGTCAAGAAATAACTTCATGAACACTACTCTCTAAACTACATTGCATCCCTTAATGCCTTGCCCAATTTTGCTATAACTCCAACAACCAAAGCATTTCCCATAATAAAGGCCCTTTTTACATCTGGAGTAATCTTATCCTTGTCCATAAATTTCGTATGATTAGGAGGAAACATGTTCAATTTTTCTAATTCAACAGGCATAAGTCTACGCAATTTTCCAGACTTCGTTTTAATAACATGCTTAAAGCGTGAAGGAGAACTTCCACCCTCACCAGTAACAATTGTCCTTGAAGGCTTCTTCAATGAATCCGGAAAAGCCATAGGGCCTTCAGAGTAAAGATACTCAAACCCATCTTTTGACTTTCGTGGTTCTTTTTTCCCACCTTTCAACGTTTTCCATTTTTCTAAATCTTCATCTTTTATAAAAAACTCTTTAGGTATTGGTATTAAAGATTCATCATGAATAACAATATCATTAAGTATCTTAAATGAACCTTCGTATTCAGGAATTGTTTTCACAGTATAAAACTTCCTATCAAGCATAACTCCAGTATTTTCAAAAGGACTTTTCTTTGGTTTATTTGAAGAAAATTTATCAGAAACTTTTTTCAAATCACCTTCAATCTTAAATGGAGGCAACTTCACCTCATCTTTTTTTACAGGAAATGCTTTAGCAATCACGCCATTTTTATAAATCCAATTCTCAATCTCCTTTTCTTTCTTAATAAGATTAAAAATCTTACTACCTTTTTTATATCCCATAATGAAAACTCTTCTTCTTCTTTGGGGAAATCCATATTCAGCAGCGTTTACTACACGCCATTCTACGGCATATCCTAAATCAGCAAGCGAAGCCAACATTACAGCAAAATCTCGCCCCCTTTGTCCCGATGGAGATTTCAACAAACGATCAACATTCTCCAACATTAAAAAACTAGGAGCTTTTTTCCCCTTCTTGTTTAAAATATTAAAAATTGACCACCATAGAACACCTTTTTTACCGTAAATACCTTTCGCCTGATTTAACGTTCTTGCGACAGAATAATCTTGGCAAGGAAATCCTCCAACGAGCAAATGATGGTCCGGAATTTGTTTAAAATCTTTTTCTATTACCTCCTGAATATCTTCACAAGAATGATTTGCTGAACCAAAAACATGTTTATAAATTGCAGAAGCATGTTGAGCTTTAGAACCTGGCTCCCACTGACTACTCCAAATAGTTTCATACTCTTTAGTCGCCTTTTCAAGTCCAAGACGAAAACCTCCAACACCTGCAAAAAGTTCAACAACTTTTATTTTTTTCATAAAATGATTCTATCAGATTCAATAAAATCGATCAAGCTAAATCTTAATTATTTTCTATAGCTCGTTGTATATATTTAGCATTAAGCCAAAAACAGCGTTTCATTTCCTGCGTTTTTTGTGGAGTTTCAATTGTATCTTTAGAATTTTTTCCATGCGGACGTACGTGCGCCACAGCACTATATTTAATTTTTGGGAATTCATCGTATCGACCTTCATTAATACAATCAATCGTTTTTTGCCAAACATTTTCAGCCTCACCAATATCTTTCATTGGAAAATTCCAAAACATTGTTTTCCTTAAAACAATTTCATCACTATCTTTTTGTTTCTGAAAAACAACAAACAAGAACTTCTTCGTCTCAAGTTGTAAATGAAAATCAGACATAACTTCTTCCTCATCATCATACCAAGGTTGAGTAACCAAATCTTTATAGTCAAAAGCTGGAAACGACATAGATTCTTTCAACATACCAGTACTCTCTAACGTGATAACCTTAAGCGTAATATTCGCCTTTTCCAATTCTTCAATATTACTAGAATTAACACCAAGAATACGATTAACAATTAATCTCTTGTAGCTTTTTGATTTTTTGCCTAAATTCGACTCAAGCTTGGCAAGAATCTCTTTGTCGGTTTTCCCAATAAAATAAGAAAATTTCTCCCTAACAACATCTTCTATTGTTTCTAAACGCCTTTGCTTCTTGAAAATTGAATCAGTATTTGTTTTTTCACCAAGTAATTTTGTCTGAATAAGATAATTTATATACTGCTGTTTGAAAGAAAATGCACGAGGCTTTGCCGGCGTGCGATTAAGAGGTTGATCTCTTACCACACGGCTATTTGCAGCCTTCGTACAAGCACCAAGGTAATAAGTGTCACCTTCAGACAATAAATGTGCTTCTCCCCTCTTAATCTTCGCAACAATATATTCCCAATCCTTCTGAATTTGAAACACATCTTCGCTAGAAATGTCTTCAAGTAAATTTAATAAATGAACAAATTTAAATTCATAATCAAGAATACTTTGCCTCTCAATCCACAAATAAAACATCAATAACAATGTTTTGTTCTTTTTCAAAAATGAACTCAATTCCCACGTCTCCCCAACAATAGAATCATAATTAATCATTGAAAAAACCAATCTCTCTTTCGAAGCAAACTTATTTTTAGCATGTTTTTTTAACGGAGTAGTTTTAAGTTCAACACCTGCAATCGTAAAATCTGGAGCACTAACATTTCCCGGATTAATATCAAAAAAATATTTTTCCATTAACTCCCCAAAAAAACCTTTACGACTTACACCATAACCTCCAATCTGATTCTCAATAGTTTCAGCAACTTCTTTTGAAATAACCCCACGCAAAGACTTCAGCAAAATAGTTTTTGCTTTTTCTAGAACTTGTTCTTTTGTCTGATATATTTTAGTCATCTTTTTGAGAATCAGAAATCAAATTCTGAACCACGAATCCTTCGTTATTATAACATGATTAATGATTTTAATATCTAAGATTTTTCCAGCATGAACCAATTTCTGCGTAATCTCAATATCAGCTTGCGATGGTTCTAAGACTCCAGATGGATGATTGTGCGCAATAATAATCGAAGCAGCATTATTTTTAATTGCCCCCTCAAACACTTCTCGAGGATGAACAAGACTTTCATTAAGAGTTCCTACTGAAATAATTTCTCTTTGTATTTCTTGATTCCTGCTATCCAAATAAAAAACTACAAAATGTTCTTTTTTACTTCCTCGAATATCCTCCATCCTCTCCCAGACATCTTTTGGAGAAAGCAAAATCGACGATTTTTTCCCTATCAACATTCTTCTACCAAGCTCAAAACATGCAATAATTTCACAAGCCTTTGCTGAACCTAAACCATCAATGTTTTTTAAATCATCAATAGACGCATCTACAAATTTCTCTTTTTCAAATATCTGCAAAATCTTTTGAGATAACTTTAAAACATTTAAATCCTTTGTGCCTGTCCGAAGGAGAATAGCCAAAAGTTCAACATCAGACAGCTTACCTGGACCATATTTTTCCATTTTTTCTCTTGGTCTATCAAATTTTGGAATGTCTTTAATCTTTTGCATACAAATTATACGATTAAAAAATAAGAAACACAGACACACTATCAAGCAAACATTAAATTTTCATTAAATAATCATAAAATTTTTATAAAATAAAAATTAAAATAATCTTTAGTCGTTTACACATAGAGCATATAATTAAACTAATAAAAAAATAATCTCTACTCCATGTGCAATTACATATATGTGTCAAAATTAGACGCAGCAAAAAGACAACTTGAAATGGCTATACGCCTTTTTCTAAGCAATGAAGAGATAGTAAGCACACACACTTTAGCCGCCGCTGCACATGAAATTTTAAAAAATTTATGCAATAAACAAGAGAAGGAGTCAGCACTAAAAGATACGATGCTTAAAATGGTAAAACCGGAAAGACGAGACGAATTCTGGCATATGTTAAACGATCCGGAGAACTTCTTTAAACACGCGAACAAAGATCCAGAAGGTATTTTAAAATCCTACACAGGCAATACAGAAATGTTATTGTGGGATGTATGCACAATGTATCAACAACTAACAAATGAACTACCCCCATTAGTAAGAGTTTATTTTTTATGGTATTTCTCAAAAGACCCAGATACATTGGCAAACACGCCTGACAACACTGAATATAAAAATATGATCCGAGAACTTAATCTAGACCCAAGTAACAAGCAAAAATTCCTAGAATACTTGCCATACGCAGAAAAAATAAAATAAAATAAACAAAAATGAAAAAAACAACATTAATAGAAGTATTTTCAGTATTAGGAGGCATTGCTTTATTTAGTTATTTCTCCCCCTCTTTTTCTCTATTTAATTTTAATTCCGTAGTCGATTTAAGCACAGAATTAAAAATTCCAACAGAAAATCAAATTCAAGACGAAAAAAACTGGCAAGAAGCACAAAACAGCCTAAGCAGTTTTTACTACCATCTAAACCTTGGAAGATACGAAAAAGCGAGAGAATACCTAAGCGAAGGATATGCAAAAACAGAAAATAATTATTTCATAGAAAAATTAGAAAGATGGACTACACAAAAACAAAACGATACAAAAATAGTAGATTTAGAAAAAGAAACAAATCTAAGCAAAAACACCACGAAAGTATTCTCATACAAAACAACGTATACCTTAATCAACAATCAAAAAAAATGCGGTGAAAACTTAACAGCTTATATAGTTCTCAGAAATAATAAATGGACAATAGATACAATCCATCCAAACGAATATTTGCCATGTAAATGATACCCAAAACCTCCCTTCCCACGCTTACACTTCCGCCCACATAACCAACTCAAAACCCCAACTAAACTACAGCAACCATACTTCCATACTCAACAGAAGACGGAAAGCTCCCCAATCTCCCACACCCCTCACGCAAAAGGGCTTTCAATAAACTTAATTTGCAACAAATTTCCATCAAGAATCCCTTTTGAATTCAAACATTCGATAATTTCATGAATTACCTTAAGCTCTTTTTCTCTTACATTAACCGCTTCCTCATAATTCGTTTTTGAGACTTCATCCTCTTTTTTAGCACAAACATATCCTTAATCAAAAAGATAAGGAATTTCTTTCACCACTTCCTCCACTCCGGAAAACCCACCTTAACACATCCAAAAATCCACTGCGTTTCTGAACATTTTTTGTCACAATGATCTTTACCGTAGACAAGCAAAACATTTATTCTTCCAGTTTCATTACAAAGAGAAAAAACAACACGATTACCTGATGATTTAGGAGAAAAATTTGTTCCGGCAACCCTAAAATCTAACTTGAAAATTCCGACACCATCTTCCTGAGAAAATTTCAGAGTATCAATCAAATTTGTATTCTGAAAAGCATAAGCACGCTCCAAAACAGAAACAATAGTCTTCTTTGTTTCTATCCACTGCCTAGGTTTATATTTCCTCAAAAAATCCTTACAAAAATGTTTTTCGCAATATACAGAAAATTCAACCTGATAAGATAAATCTTTAATAAACATTTTCCGGGGATTCCATATTAATAAGCGTATAAGGTATAACTTCCCTATCTTTACACATAGACCAAGGAAATTGTTTATGAGTAAAGTCTACAATCTCTTGAGTGTTCGCATTTTTCCATTTCTTACAAATAGCCTTCACAAGCTCCAATTCTTTTTTATCCAAAACAGCGTCATTTGGCTGCTCTATCAAAGAAATCAAGACTGCATCACCATTCTTTTCCACACCAACAGATTCGTCGTTATCAATGATATCAAAAAATTCAATTGCCACAGGACCTCTTTCGAACCGGCGATATTCAAATCCGGAAATTGCCTTTAAATAATTATAATAACTAGCAAAATCAGAAAGATAAACCAGCTTCGCCAACTTGGTTTTTGTAATTTTTCCATCAACATCAGATCCATATTTTATACATTGCAAAATAAGATTATGAAATTTTGCAAAAGACTTTTCTCCAAAATTTTGCAAATCAACTTTTTTAGAGACACTCAATTCTTCATCAAGAATAATTTCCATAGGTAAATCGAAAATTTCTGAAATTTTTCTAAGCTCAGTTAGGTTTATATCTCTTTCGCCTTTTTCTATTGCAACAAGAGTAGGCCTAGAAAAACCGAGCTTCTGAGCAAGCTCTTCCTGCGAAAGGCCAGCCGACTTGCGTAACTTAACAATAAAATCTTTCATGAGGAATTTGTTTAAGTTTATGAGTACAATAATTATATCCTACGAATAGACCAAATGTCAATATTGTTTACATTTTGACGATAAAAATAGTAAAAAAGATAATTTTGTAAGATTTTCTTTACTCATGCCTCTTCAGCCACGAATGGGGTTCCGAACGACCAACTACCTAAGGAGCCTTTTTTATTCATACTTCTCTATCCTTTCAATGATAATTCTCGTAGTAGAAAAAATATCATCGATATCTCGTTTCTCATACTTATCATCGACTTCTTTTAAACTATAAGGATGAATGCGATTCCTCATTTTTCTGATTTTTTCAGCCTTCTGGAAAATCTCTTCCGTAAAAAGCTTGCAACGTTTCGCAGCTTTATTAAGTTCGCAAAAATCAGTGTCATCCGATAATCTTTTTGCATTTGTAATTTCTTTGACACCACATATCCTTTCAGTAGTCGATATTTTATATAATTCTTTTATTTGAGAATATTTTTTCTCCCTACCCATTATTTGATCTTCTTCAATCTTCTTTTCCGCAATTAACTCACTCAATTTATAATGTATAAGACTTTCAACAATTGATGCTGTAAAAATGATAATAGTCTTAAAAGTAGAATACGTAACCGCTCCCGGCAATTCATATTCAGCCTCTATGGAAAGCAAAAAAATTATATATTGCATGTTAATTGCAACATTCTCTCTAAGTACTGGATTCTTGATGAAATTAAAACGATCTTCTAAGGCTTTTACTTCTGCAATCTCCGAATCGTAAAACTTTTTCTTAGCCATTTCTCAAAAGTTCACTTAATGATTTATACCCGATGTCTTTTAAGTAATCCCAAAGCTCTTTATCATTCCTTCCACCAAAATCCTTACCGTACATTTTCTCTATTGTTCCCATCTGTGTATTTTCTCTCTTTTTCCCGAATTGTGATGATTTTGTATTTTGCATATTCATCTGAGGTTACTTCTACCCTAAAAATAACAGACATTTGGAAAAAATAAAAGTATTAAATAAAAATCATACTTCCCCACCCTCTTGCAAACCTTCCCCCGCCCGTTTATACTCCCACCTGTACATAAACACCTTTAAATATGGCAAAAATGCAACTCAAACTTGGTAATCTTACGGCCGTACTCGGCACACAATGGGGCGATGAGGGGAAGGGAAAACTTATCGACATTTTGTCGGAAGAGTTTGAATTGGTCGTGCGCGCCGCAGGCGGAGCAAATGCGGGACATACCATTTACTTGAGAGATCCGGTAAATCCTACAACTTCAAAAAAATTCGTATTTCACCTCGTTCCATCCGGAATGCTTCACCCAAAATGTGTCTGCATTATCGGAAACGGCGTGGTTTTACACTTGCCTACCCTATTTGAAGAAATCGAACTTTTAGAAAAAAATAATATTTCAACAAACGGCAGAATCTTGATTGCAGACCGCACACATCTGCTTTTTGACTATCACAAAGAAATCGACGGTATCCAAGAAGAGAAAAAAGGCGACAAAAAAGTCGGCACAACAAAACGTGGAATCGGGCCTTGCTACATGGATAAAACATCACGCATGGGAATCCGCGTACACGAATTACTCGACTTCGCAAAATTCGAAGCAAAATACAGACAAAATCTAGCAACCCTAAAAGACCTCTACGGAGAATTCACATACGACGTTGAAAAAGAACTATCAGAACTCAAAATGCTTGCCGAAAAAGTGAAACCAATGCTTGTAGACGGCGCACATTATCTTCACACCGCATACAAAGGCGGGCGAAAAATCCTAGTCGAAGGCGCAAACGGAAGCATGCTAGACGTTGATCACGGAACATATCCATTCGTCACATCATCAAACCCGACAATCGGCGGAATCTCAACAGGAACAGGAATTCCGGGAAGATTTTTCACGAGCCTAGTCGGAATCATGAAAGCATACGTCACTCGTGTGGGAAGCGGACCATTTCCAACTGAACTAAAAGACCAACTCGGCGAAGACATCCGACAAAAAGGAGGTGAATTTGGCGCAACCACAGGCCGTCCACGAAGATGCGGCTGGTACGACAGCGTAATCGGAAAATACGCAGTAATGCTAAATGGCCTAACCGACATCAACCTCACAAAACTCGACGTATTAACAGGACTTGAAACACTAAAAATTGCGACAGCATACAAATACAATGACCAAGTTTTGCCTTCAGTACCTGCAGATTTGGACATCATGGAAAATATGGAAATCGAATATATTGAAATGGCAGGATGGACTGAAAACATCGGAGACATACGAAAATTCGAAGATTTACCACAGAATGCACAAGCGTACGTTTTGAAAATCGAAGAATTAATAGGATGTAAAATTTCATCAATCGGCGTCGGACTTGAAAGAGACGCTATGATATTTCGATAATTAATGAATCTCTAAAAAATGTATAATACAAGGCAACAAGGAGCTTACGACCGAGCCGTACGAGACAAGTACGGCGAGTAGGAAGCGACGAAGTTAACGCAGTAGTACACATTTTTCAGAGATTCACATCTTAACCCCAACAAATATGGCCTCAGATCACTCAATGGACATTGTCGCAAAATTCGACATGCAGGAAATGAGAAACGCCGTAGACCAAGCGAAAAAAGAGATTTTGACAAGATACGATTTGAAAGATTCTGCCATCGAAATCGAACTAACAGACGACCTCATAAAAATAAACACAGCCAACGAATTTCAACTCGACACAGTGTATGAAATCATCATGAAACGAATGGCGGCTCGCGGACTTTCAACAAAAATCCTAGATCGCCAAAAATTCGAACCAGCCGGCGGAATGCGCGTAAAACAAGAAATAAAACTTGTAAAAGTCATCGACCAAGAAAGCGCAAAAACAATCACAAAACTAATTCGCGATAATTTCCCAAAAGCAAAAGCCTCTATCCAAGGCGACGAAGTCCGCGTCACATCAAAAACAATCGACGATCTTCAAGGCACGATGCGACTTTTGGAGAAACAGGAAAACTTGAAGGTTCCATTGTCATTTACTAATTTCAAATAAATATGAAATTTATTGATTCAAAAATCAGCAAAAATCTCCTCGCCGAAATCGCAAAAGAACGCTTTGGTGATATGGTAAAAGCCGTTGTTGACATCGAATTAGGAATAATGGTTGTCGGTGGAGAACTTCACGCCGATGAAGAAGCAATGCTACTCGAACGCGACTCAAAACAGGAAAATTTATGGGGAATCAATATTTATGTGGAGAAAACAGGCGAAGAAATGATAGAATTCGACTCCATGATAAACATTCGACCACGTCAAAATAATCGCTCAAGAGATGTACTTGATCCGGCAATAAGAGAAAAAATCAAAATTATCGTAAATAATCTTATAGAAGAATGAAGACTACACACACAGATTTGGCAAACGGGAGATGGTTTACAATGTCACTCTCTGAACAAATGGGAAATACAGGAAGCGAAATCCATCGCTTAGTGCTTTCGCAAAACAAAGATCAAGCAAGATTTGACTCGGCTTTTGACCGAGCATTAGAATTAATTGACCTGACTTTAGCAGATCCAAGATGGAAAAAAGGCTACAAGGAAATAGCTCGTGTTCGTGAAGTTTTATGCGATATTTTCTTTGGCAAAAATCAATATGACACATCGCTGGAAGCTTTGGATAATTATTTTTTTCAATTCGGCCTCGCAGCACGATAACCAAATTTTAATATGCCACAAACCGCATCTGACAAAGAAATAGAATTTTGTAAAAAAATGGGCGTACCCGTGCCGACACTTGAGCCACTTGAAAGGTTTCGCACACTCATGGCCTTCCGCAACGAATGGAAACTTTATCGCCGAAAATGCGACGCCACAGGCGAAGAAATCCTCAGCGCCTACGCAAAAGACAGTCCATTTAAAGTCTACAAAAATAGCGTTTGGTGGGGCGACACTTGGGATGCACTTGAATATGGACGCGACTACGACTTCAGCAAAACATTTTTCGAACAATTCAAAGAATTACAACTCGTAGTTCCACGCGAAGGCACATCGATTTTCAACTGCGAAAACTGCGACCACAACAGCCACATCCGCGAATCACGAAATTGTTACCTAAATTCACTCGTCGCAAAATGCGAAGATCTCTACTATTCATACTGGATGGTAAACGACAAAAACGTCTTCGACTCGATGATCACAAACGACTCAACACTTTGCTACTATTGTTCAAACGTAAATAAAAGTTACGGATGTTTCTTCCTCGAAGAAGCCAACAATTGCACCGACTGTCATTTTTGCTATCAAATTCACGGATGCAACAACTGCATTTTCTCAAGCAATATAGCCAATAAAAGCTATTACGCGTTCAACAAAAAATGCACGAAAGAAGAATTTGCAGAAATAAAAAAGAAATATATAAACGGTTCGTTCAAATCTCTCGAAGAAGGCAAAAAAGAATTTGAAAAAATGAGAAAAGAAGCTAAACAAAGAGCAGTTCACAATTTGAATTGTGAAAACACAACCGGCGACCACATGTACAATTGCAAAAACTGCGAAAATTCATACGAAGGATTCAATTCCGAAGATTGCGTAAACAGCATCTCTCTTGGCGACGCAACCTCAGCCTACAGCTGTTATTCGGCTGGATGGCCAAATTGCCCGGGACCGGTCTACATGTCCCTCGTGAGCAGAGCCTGCCAAGACGTCGCTTTCGGCAACTACAACTGGTATTCAAGCAAACTCCGCTACTGCGAGGGCATGAACACATGCGACAGTTGTTTGGGATGTATCGGACTTCGCCACAAAAATTATTGCATTTTGAATAAACAATACACAAAAGAAGAATATTACGCGCTAATTCCAAAAGTCATCGCTCACATGGAAAAGACCGGAGAATGGGGACAATTCTTCCCTAAAAATTTATCCGCCTTCGCATACAACGAAACCGCCGCACAAGATTTTTTCCCACTCGAAAAAGAACAAGCCATAAAAATGGGATACAAATGGCGCGATGAAGAAGCAAAAAATTCAAAACCTGCAACAACAGAAATTCCTGAAAACATAAAAGACGCACCAGACACATTCATCAAAGAAGTTTTGGCCTGCGACACATGCAAATCAAGCTACAAAATCATCGAACCAGAACTAAGATTTTACAAACAAAGCAGTCTTCCTATCCCAAGAATTTGCCCAGAATGCCGCTACAAAGAACGCGCACTAAAGCGCAATCCTTTCGCATTATTCAAACGAAACTGTAGTAATTGCGGCACAGAAATCGACAGCACTTTCAGTCCCGACAGAAAAGAAGTCGTTTATTGCGAAAAATGTTATCTGGAAGCGGTGGAATAAAACACCACAATCTTCCTTTACAAACCACAAATAAGGTTGTACCATGCTTTCTCGTAATAAAAATTATTATGACAGGACACCAACCTCCTGTTGCAATGTTTTCTAGAAGATTGAAGTAAAACAATATGAGAATCTTACAAAAAACTGAACAATGGCTAACTCAGATTCTAGAGCATGGCAACACTTTGGACTCTGATATCATCGCAAAAGCATATGATCAAGCAATGGATAGTTGGCTAGACAGAGCCCTATTAAAGCTGAGAGCAAAAAGTTTCAATCCGCGTTATTTAGCCAAACACATAGAAAAATTAGCAAAACAACCAACCGGCGAAATCACTTGCTTAGACGTAGGATGCAATATAGGCGCAAAAACAAATTTAATATTAGAGATTTTAAAATCGCTTGGTTGTTCCAAAGTTGCATTTCATGGAATTGATCTATCTGAAAAAGCAATAGCTATAATAAAAAAATCAAATAAACACAGCAACGCGACTTATAAGGTAGCGGATTTTTTGACGATGAATCTAAAAGAAGATTCTTATGACTACATATTCCTGACAGCAGTATGGCATCACATAAAAGATCAGGAAGAAGCAATAAAAAAGATAGAAAAAGCCCTAAAACCAGGAGGATTAGGAATCATTTTCAATGGATTTTATCCGGAAAATATAGTCTTAAGAATACCATCTTTATTGCTACAAAAATTCTACAGACTAATCGTAAAAAGAAACGGCTTGCGCTACACGAAACCTTTGATTTCTTCTATCGAAAAATTAGTAAGTAAGAAATGCAAAAAACTAAAATTCCTCGGAAATTTCTCAACCGGATTTCCAACGAATATCTTAAATACTCGCATGCTGATACTAACTAAATAAATTATTTAAGACCTCCAATCATGGAAATAGGTAGATCAGAAGATTTAAATACAGAGACAGGGAAAATCGAACCAGAAAACAAGGTTGTAGGGACTACCATGCAAGCGATTAGGGATAGAGCAGGAAAAGTCTTGGATTTCATAAGAACTGCTCCTTTTGGATACGGATTTTTGTTGGCAAATGCCTTGATCACAACAGACATGATTAAAAACCCACATGGTAACAATTACATAACAGCACTTTTGTCAGCCACAACCACAATAACAACAATTATGGCTATAAAAGACCAATTCAACTTAAGAGCAAAATTAGAAAGAAAAAGCGCGATCGAAGGCTATTCTGATGAAATATTTACGAAAACTATTCCAAAATGGTGCGATAGACAAACAGCAAGGGTTGTCGCAAGAAGACTCGGAAAATTAGACAAATACACAGCGCTATGCGAAAAGAATAAAGGGGAAATGGCATATCCTAAGCTAGGACATTTTTAAAATAAAATGGTGGGCGTTGAGGGATTTACCCTCCGGGGCACGCCCTAGCAAAGCCCATCTTGAAAAGATGGCTGCTCTGCGAAGCAACCTTGGGTTGTAAACTTCGAATCTCTTCACGCAACAAAAAAACATCTCTGTCTCAAAGACAGAGCCGTTTTTTTCTGGTGGGCGTTGAGGGATTCGAACCCCCGACCCTCTCGGTGTAAACGAGATGCTCTAGCCAACTGAGCTAAACGCCCTTGTTTTTAAAAACCTACAACTGAAGCCTATACCTTTTACCATAGCGGACAAAAACTTTCAAGATTTTTTCAAATTTTTCTTGATAGCATCAATAAGAACCTGCGGATCCATCGGCTTCTTAAAATTAAGCCCAAACTCTTTATCATTTTCATAATACTCAATAGCGTCATGATCCACCATTCGCATAACCTTATTTGTAACAATACACTTTCCCATGTCTTTCATTATAAACAAAAAAATAATCCGCACAACCTATCCAAGCATAAATCCATTATGCTTCAGCCACTTTTCGGATTCTTTGTATTCCGGCATCGCACTTTCGACAACAGCCCAAAACCGCCTAGAATGATTAAATTCCTTCAAATGCGAAAGTTCGTGCACGCACACATAACGGAAAACATCACGCGGAGCAAAAAGCAGACGGAATGAAATGTTCATATTTCGTTTTCTACTCATACTTCCGAAACGACTACGCGTTTTTTTGAATTTACACGAATTCACATTTTCCTGAAAATGCATCTGATTCAATTCATCTGTGACTTCATTCAAATACGCCACCTGATCTTTCAAAATCAAATCCTCAGCCAATTTTTTCACCACCACTCCCCTGCCCTTTTCCGATAATTTTTCAGAAAAAACACGACCGAGAAAAATCTCAATCACGCTATCCTTAAGCCTCGCCGCATTGTTTTTCCTGTCGGTTATTTTTACAACAATGTCGTAAACTTTGTTATGCGTAAAAACTTTTCCGCCGTCATTGTATTCAGGCTTGAGGACAAGCCCTTTTTCCACTTTTGAAAGCCGCTTCCCCGCCCATTTCAAAAACTTCGTAACCATCCTATCCTGATCAAAATCACGAGCAAACCTGCTCAATTTTATGACAACTTTATCGCCAGAAATCCGCACAGAAGAAGTCCGCGCCTTCGCACGTTCATACACAACCTCAAACTTTTCCCCATTTGATTCAATGTATTTTGGAAACATGCCAGAATTATAGCATAAAACAATTTTCCAAATTAGAATTTTTCCTCCACACCAACAGAGTAAAAAGTTTCAGGTGAATTCTGATTTTCAAATTCAGTTCTGATCCACTCAGTACTCATCGCCTTCGGCGACACACGCACTTCATCCATAAGACCGTAATACTGATACCTAACATATGGTAGCCCTACATACTGAATCTGCCCTATAAAAAGAGAAACAGCCTGCTTCTGAATTTTTCCAGTCAAAGTTAATTCTTTTTCAAAAGCACCATCAATATAAATTTTTATAGATTTTTGATCGTAAGTTCCCGTAACAAGATGCCATTTCCCATCATTTACAGAAGCATTAGACATAGGATAAACAGCCTTCGAATTAGTTTCACTCTGAATAATGTTTATAACTCTTTTTGGGGAGCCATAGATTAAAGACAAAGTATACCCATCGTTAACAAAATTCTTTTCAGTGCTATCCACATAATAAGTACCACTATATCTCTTAGAAATAATTCCATTATAAGTATTTTGCTGAGAAGAAGTATTAATCCACGCAGACGTAGTAATCTCATCAGTAATATCCAAACTAGAACTTGTAGGAACACTTATATAATCAAGATATTTCTCGAACTTCGCCCCTCCTCCTATTTTACTGGAAAAATCGACAGAGACCTCTCCTTTATTCACTCCATTATTCTTGTTTTTAGTAGAATCAAAATAATTTCCATTCATATGCTGAATCATCGCATAATTATCGCCCCAAACGGCAGAAGCATCTTGCTGACTTGAAGCCCCAGCATTTCCATAATACATATAAAGCTTTGTATCACTTGTCGACAAAAGTTTTGGGACATTTACCCACGCCACAAGATCTCCAGTCACATTATCATATTTTTCTATCTCATGAGCTAATTTAGTTTTTCCATCCTCAAGCGTAAACAAAATATCCGAACCATCAGTCTTCGCAGCACCCTGCAAAGCTGAATCCTTAGACAAATTCACCAAAACAGGGAAATTATCTAAATCCGAATAAACATATTTACTATCAACTGTAATCAATTTTCTCTTTCCCCAAGCCTCAGCATACCAAGTCTCCAATTTTTTAGCTTTTGCAGCCTCAGCATCCTTAAGAACCGTGGCCGCCAAATCCAAAGCTTTCTTATCTGCTTCTGTCTCCGCAGTAAGCTGCGCCTCTTCTTGTGCCGCTTGATATTCCCCCAACTTATCGGCAACAAAATCAGAATCATTCATATCCTCAATAAGTTTTGGATCCATTTTTTCATAAAGTGCCTTCACTTGCTCAGCAGAAAGTTCAGATCCATAAATCGCAGGTAATTTTATTTCTCCATTCCATGACTGATCCTTCGTAAACCATTTTCCAATATAAGTCGTACTTTTCAAATCCCCCATATCTTTGCCTTTGACATCAAGACTACCATTAAGCTCCCCATTGATATAAAGATTAAGTTTATGCTGAGAATAATCATGAGTAAGAACATAGTGAACGAGTCCTTGCCCAGCAGGATTAAATTTGGAATCAATGTATACTGGAGAAACAGCAGGGGCAACTGCATCAAATCCAACTTCAACAGAAATGACACCTCCAAAAGAAACACTTGTCCCCAACGTCACCCAATTTTTACTACCTGCACTCCGATTACTGATAAGACCCCTCCATCCATTTTCTGTGCCAGCAGGCTCATCCGCCCAAACAGACATAGACCAATCTTTGAAACTCCAACTAACCTTGAAATCATTAGCTGAAATATAATCATTTTTGCCATCAAAATACATTCCATTATCAAATATATGAGCAGGCTTACTTTCCTCTCCCTCAACACCGCCCAAAGTAACTTTTCCACCCAAAGTCCCCTTGTTTGCAGTCAAATCACTTCCCTCAAAAGGCAGATAAAGAAGAGCTTTTGCGTAATCCACACTATCGCTTAAAATCTGTTTTGCTTTAGCCGCATCGGCAAGCTTTTGAGCATCAAGAATTTTTTGAGCATCCAGCTTGGCTTGAGCATCCGCATCAGCTTGAGCTTTTTGAGCTTTAGCTTGCGCCTCTTGTTCAGCTTTTGATTCTTTTTGAGCCTGAGCATTCTCTAAAGCGATATTTGTTTCCGCTAATTTATTTTCCGCATCTTCTTTATCTTTCAAAGCCTGAGCCGCGACAAGATTAGCCGCATCTACAGCTTTTTGAGCTTCAACTTTCGCCTCATCGGAAGCATTTTTTGCATTCGCAATAGCTTCCTGCAAAACTTTATTAGCCTCCTCCGCAGCAGCATTTGCTACATCCGCATCATCTGCCGCTTTATCCGCATCAACCGTAGCCGCCGCCTCAACTTTTGAATTTTCCGCCGCAGCTTTATCCGCCTCCTCCTTTGCTTTCGCATCAGCTTCCGCTTTTGCTTTCGCATCAGCCGCCACTTTTGCATCAGCTTCCGCTTTCACCCTCGCGTCAATATCGGCAGGTTTTTCATTATATTCTAGCCAAACAAGATAATTATCCAATTTAGATGAATCAACCGTAGCTTCTCTCACGAAATCTCCGCCGGCATATTTCCAGATTGAAATCGGAGGAACATCATTCAATTTTTCATATTCCGCTTTCGTAACACTAACCAAATTCCATCCAACATTACCCGATTCAACAACATCAAAAGATTGAACTGGCGCTTTCACAGGAGATTTTACTCCATATATATCCATCGTCGCTTTATTCGTTATAATAAAAAATCCTGTATGCGCAGGAATAACCCCATCACCACTTTCAATCTGATCATCTTTTAGCATTAAAATTTGCCCCTGCCACGCCGCAATAGTATTTTTTGAAGTCACAAAAATATTTTTTGCAGAACTCCAATACCCCACCATAGCCGCCATTCCATTCTGCGGAACAATATACTTTTGCAAAACATTTTTTACATTAACATCAACATCACTATACAAATAAATCACACCACTTTTCGCGGCAAAAGACTCTTTAGTAAGACCTTCCGGAGCACTATATCCGGAAACATCAGAATCATCATATTCAACAAATCCAGTCCTAATATTAGTAGTAAGCCCTTGAAGCCCACCTTTCATGGCCAAAGCCGGTGGCCTATTAACACTGAACATAAAACTATAAATCAAAAGACCCGTCACCACTAAAACAAGCCCAAGTACTGCAAAGATAATCGGTTTTTTAGATGAAACTTGAGTGGAATTTTCAACTTCTGCAACAGGAGTAATAGGATCCATAGCCAAATTGTTTTATTTTTATATTTATTTTTCTACGTATATTATAACATAAATAGGCAGCACTAGCAATAGGCGTAAAAATAAAAATTATATAGTACACAGACATTTAGGACACAGTGGTATGCTAAAAGCGCTAACCAATAACAAAAACACTATGTCCCAAGAAGAATTATACAAAATCAAGCAGGAAGTGAAAGAGAAAGAGTTGGCGAAGATGAGGAAAATG
>JAUYJL010000011.1 GCA_030688025.1 Candidatus Peregrinibacteria bacterium
TTTTAGAAAACTTGTTATAACGAATCGGTCAAGAGAAGAAGGCATTTTGCTTTGCCATATAGAAAAATTCTCTTAAAAACTTCCTAGATACGGCTAATAGTGCAGAATAATAATGATGCCCTTCTGATATTTTTTTATGATAATACTGCTGATATTTATCATTGTACTGTTTTAATCCCCAAGCAGTTTGAAATAGCACATGCCTTAGGAATGGATTTCCTCTTTTGCTTAGCCTTCTTCTCCCTCTTATGCTTGTTCCACTATCTTTTATTCTCAAATCTAACCCTAGAAAAGCAACAAGCTGATTAATATTGCTAAAATTTAGACCATTAAGGAAAGCGATTAGGATTGCCGCTTTCCTTTTTGAAACACCTTTAATGTCGGAAACTTTGTCTAAGAATTCACACTGTTCATTTCCCATAATCTCATTTTCAATATTAGAAATTTGTTTATTTATGGATTTCAAAATTTCTTCATTACCCTCTATTAATTCGCATTCTTCCTCAAGTTCATTGAGACTTTCTTTATGGCTATTATTCATTTGTTTAAGCTCTTGTCTTATTTTTGTCAGTTTTTTTAACATCGAAATTCTTTTTCTTTGAAGCACGTCTTTTCTGCTTTGCTTAAACGTATTTAATTCTTCAATAGATCCGATATTCGCAAGTATTTCCGAATCTATCGTGTCGGTTTTTGTTTGTCTTATTTTGCCTTGTTGATATTTTTTAGTTAAAATTCCATTGATGACTTTTACGGCACTGTAATGGTGACCGTCGCTTAATGTCATTGCCAACGGGAGGTGAAAGCTTCCCGTTGACTCCATCACGATTGGAACCTCTTTTGTTGTATTCATGCGATCCATCATCTTCACAAAATCGCTAATTCCCTTTTTGGAATTAGCAAAATCATAACGCTGAAAATTCCTATCAGGCTTCTTAAAAGCTACAGCAAGAGAATCTTTGCTGACATCGACCCCTATTGAAGTGACCATAGAGTATGGATTAAGAAATATGGATTGGCTCTATTTCATGTTGAGTAATTTAGTGATTTATTGTCAGACATCAATTTGTATATGAAGCTGTAACTTGTTCATAGTCTCCATAAAATAGAGTGAAGGAGGAATAGTTTTTCTACGACACATAGCCATATTGCTAGTGTAAATTTTAAAGTTTTTCCTCCTCCACTTTGCCTCTATTAATCTACATTAATATGGGAGGCTCTCTTATACTAAATTTTAAGATTTTTTTACACCAAAAAAACAATAAATGGTGGGCAGGGGGAGATTCGAACTCTCGTAGGCGTTAACCAGCAGATTTACAGTCTGCCCCATTTGACCGCTCTGGTACCTGCCCATGTTTCAAAATCGTTGCGGTAGCAAGATTATATCCAAAAGAGCCTTATATGCAAACTCTATTTGTGAATTTAAGGCTTTCGGGATAGAATCAGACAAAATAATCCCATTTTTTACCATGGCTACAAAAATTTTCATAAAAGAATTTAAAGATCACGTCGGTGAGGAAATCCTTATAGAAGGATGGATGTTTAACAAGCGTGGAAGCGGTAAAATCTACTTCCTCGAACTTCGCGACGGCACAGATATTACACAAGGAATTGTCGTAAAAAATGATGTTTCAGAAGAGATTTTTGCAAAAGCAGAGTCTCTTACTATGGAATCATCCGTGAGAATTACAGGAGTGATTTCAAAACATCCAAAATTCGAAAATACGTATGAACTTCAGGTAAAAGACATCGATATTATCCAACTTGTAACAGAAGATTACCCAATTGCAAAAAAAGAACACGGCGTAGATTTCTTGCTTGAGAACAGGCATTTGTGGCTTCGTTCTCCAAAACAACGCGCCATCCAAAGAATAAGAAATACGATAATAAATGCAATTTATGAATATCTAAATACAAATAATTTTATAAAAATCGACGCTCCGATTTTGACTCCAAATGCATGTGAAGGAACAACTGAACTTTTTGAAATGGAATATTTCGACGAAGGAAAGGCTTATTTGTCACAATCCGGACAGCTATACATCGAAGCGGCGATTTTCTCAGTCGGAAGATGTTTCGATTTCGGTCCAGTTTTCAGAGCTGAGAAATCAAAAACTCGCAGACACTTAACAGAATTCTGGATGATGGATGCCGAAGCGGCATTTGTAGAACATGAAGAAAATATGAAAATCCAGGAAGGACTTGTTTGTTTTGTCATCGAAAAAGTTTTAGCAACACGCCAAGCAGAACTAAAAACTTTGGAAAGAGACATCGAACCACTGAAAAAAATCCAGGCGCCATTTTACAGAAAAACTCATTACGACGCAGTCGAAGAGCTAAGGTCAATGGGCTCTACAATAAGCCACGAACAAGACCTTGGTGCGGAAGACGAAACGATTCTTACACAAAAATATGATAAACCTATTTTTATCGAAAAATATCCTGCAGAAGTAAAAGCGTTTTACATGAAACGTGATCCTGAAAATCCAAAAGTCGCACTTTGCGCGGACATGCTTGCTCCGGAAGGATACGGAGAAGTCATTGGTGGAAGCCAACGTGAAGATGATTACGACGTACTTTTGGGAAGAATCAAAGAGCATAAATTACCGGTCGAAGCGTTTCAGTGGTATTTGGACTTAAGAAAGTATGGTTCAGTCCCACACAGCGGCTTCGGAATAGGCCTGGAGCGTCTTACAGGTTGGATTTGCGGCATTCACCACATTCGCGAAACAATCCCATTCCCAAGGACAATAAACAGGATTTATCCGTAAAAATTTAATACATTTTTTATGATTAAGAAAAAAATTTTATATTTTGGAGGGCTTGTCGCAATTTTAATAATCATATTAACTTTTTCCTCAAATGGTTCATTTTTTCAGGGACGTTTGGGGAGAAATCCTTTGCCAGCTTACGATGAAACTAAATGTTATGACAGTGACGGAGGTAAAAATTATGAAGAACTTGGGACCACCCGCGGCGCGATAAGCCGATCCGAATATGGGAACAAAACCGATTTCTGTAACGCAACAACTCAACTTACAGAATATTATTGTGATGGGGGGATCATTAAAAACCAAACACATGATTGCGATGAGGGGTGCATCAGTGGTAAGTGCGAAAGTGATTTGCAAATTAATATTTCTGACAGTGATATTGGAAAATCTTTTGATTTAAAATATTCAAATTATTTGTCTTTCCCCGACGGAGTAAAAACATATTTCGGTTATTATGATTTTGATAACAATGGGGAAAAAGAGTTTGTTGTATACTCAAAAAAAATGGTAGATGGAAAAGAATATTTATTGACCACAAGCTTCATTCCTTTAGAATATTTCAAGTACATGTCTTATGAAATTTCGCTTGCCTGTCCAAAACTGAAAATTACGGGTAAAAAAGCCAATGAAAATGAATTTACGATTGATATCGTCCAAAAGAAAGATTTAAACGACAAATATTGTATCCCCGAGTTTATTGACTCTTCAGGCAAAAGTTTCGATTTTTCTATCTACGAAGACGGTAAAATTAAGTACTATTTTGATAAGGACATGTTTGAAAATGAAAATATAAAAAATAGTTATTTTAGTATGCTGAAAAATCAGGTGAATGAAAGTTATGAATTTATTAAGAAAAATTTGGGGACTGAGCTTATTTATTTAGACAAAATTAATTATATCGCTAAATTGAATCCAACGAATTTTCCTTACTCCGGAAGTTTTGGAAGCATAACTGATAATGGGGGAACTATATCCGATAATTATTTAATCTCAATAGCCAAAGAGGGGAATATAAACCCGAGTTTAACGCATGAATTCATCCACGTATTTCTTAATACTTCGCCTGTCGATCATTCCTGGTTCGAAGAAGGAATGGCCAATTACATGGGGGATTTACACAGTAGCAATAAGGAGTTAAATTGCTACGATTCCGCATGGGAGATCGGTAATTCAGGTTTAGTGCCATATTCCAATTTTTCCAAATCTCCCGTGGAAGGAACTTCTTATAATGATTCTTCAAGCATGAGTTCATATTATCGCTCCGCACAATGTTTTTGGAATTTTATTGAACAAAATTATGGGAACGAATTTATTGGTAAAATAGTAAAAGCTTGGTTTGGGCAATTGCTATCCAAAGGAGCCCCTGTCAAAATGGATTTAATTAAGGGTATTATTACTCCAACTTTAGGAGTTGATTTATCCAGCTTGGCCAAAACCCGCTATAATTACATCGAATGATATTAGTTTTATAAACAGGATTTATCCGTAATCTAAATAATCACGATAACATGAACAAAACCTGCAAAAACTGTAATCAAGGATTTGAGATAACAGATGACGATTTGAAGTTTCTGGAAAAAGTTTCGCCGGTGTTCAATAGCAAAAAATATGAAATCACCCCTCCGACTTTCTGTCCGCAATGCAGGCAACAGCGAAGACTAGCCATTTGTAACGAGCAGTTTCTGTATCAGGGAGAATGCGGAATGTGTAAAAAGAGAACTCTCGCAGAATATCCACCACATTTAAATAAGCCGATTTATTGCCGTGAATGTTGGCATAGTGACAAATGGGACAGCGCAGATTACGGAAAAGAAGTGGATTTTACTCGACCAATTTTTGACCAAATTTTAGAATTGAAAATGACGATTCCATCTTTGGCATTAAACGCCCAAGGAACGTGCATTAACTCTGATTATATTCACTACGCAGGTAGTTGTAAAAATTGTTATTTGATTATGCACGCGGATTTTTGCGAAGATTGTTATTATGGCTATGGATTCAAAAAAGATATCTTCTGCGTTGATGGCTTCTATAACCTACATTGCGAGCTTTGCTATGAATGTATCGACTGTCACAAATGTTACGGACTTAAATATTCTCAGGATTGTATGAACTGTCATTCCAGCGCTTTCTTGAGAGATTGTGTCGGTTGTAAAAACTGTTTCGCATGTGTCGGTTTGAGAGAAAAAGAATACTGTTTTGAAAACAAACAATTAACTCGCGAAGAATACGAAAAGAAAATGAAAGAAATCGATTTGGGCTCACACAAGCAGTGTCAGGAATTTAAAAAAAGAAGAAAAGAAATAGAAAAAGATCATTTTTTCAAAGAATATCAAGGACACAATTTGCAAGATTCTTTGGGTGATCACTTGATAAATTGCAAAGAGGCAAAATTTTGTTTTGATTGCGAAGACGTAGAAAGTGCGAAGTATTGTTTTCAGCTTGTGCTAGGGGCAAAAAACGTCCAAGACGTTTATCAATACGGAAGCAATTTACAAGAATCATACGAGTGTTCAATCTGCGGCGAAAACAGTTATCACCTACTTTTCTGCGATAATTGTCACATGAGTTCTGCGGATCTTTTGTATTGTTGGTACATGGAAGCCTCAAAAAACTGTTTCGCATGCGTGGGAATGAGTCACAAAAATTACTGCATTTTGAATAAACAATACACGAAAGAACAGTACGAAGAACTCGTCCCAAAGATTATCGAACACATGAAAACTACCGGCGAATTTGGCGAATTTTTCCCAACGACGATCTCACCTTTTGGCTACAACAAGAGCTCCGCGCAAATGTACTATCCTCTGACAAAAGAGCAGGTTTTAGCAAAAGGATTGAAATGGGACGATTATGAAGCTCCGGTTGCAGACGTAAAAAACACAATCCTCGCGAAAGATTTGCCGGACAATATTTCCGAGATAAAAGACGATATTTTGAATTCTGCTATTGAATGCGAAGAAACGGGCAGACTTTTCAAAATCACACCTCAAGAATTCACTTTTTACAAAAAGCAAAAAATTCCATTACCAAAACGTTCTCCAAACCAAAGACATTTGGACAGATTTCATCAAAGAAACCCTCGAAGATTTTGGAAAAGAGCCTGCGGCAAATGTGAAAAACAAATTTGGACAACCTTCAGCCCCGACAGACCCGAAAAAGTTTGTTGCGAAGAATGTTATTTGAAGGCGGCCTACTAAAATTCAATACTTCGCCTACTTCAATGCCGCATTCTTTTTTCGAACACTAAGAATTCCAATTATTATAAAAAATGGCCCGAGAATTACATCAACAACATCCATAATAAAAGCTCCCATGACCTCTTTATCGCTTGCCTGTTCCACAACTTGAAAAAGTTCCCCCTTCGCCCCCTTCATCACAGCAAGCATAATAAAAATCACTCCCAACCAAAACCATCCATCAGCCCAAATGGATTTCTTTTTAACTTCATCCATAATTTTAATATTAAGATTTACAAGAAAAGACTATCGTACATCGGTAAGCATTTCAATAAAAACTCAAATGGACAGGCACGTCACGGTTGTTACAAAGTTTTCCATTTCCCTTTGAGTATAGAGAAAAGAAGGATTGTGAAGGACTTGGGCGACCGTAGAAGGTGCGTGGATGAAGTTTACATAAACGAGCATCCATGAGATAATAAAAACATGAAAAAAGCACCTATTAAAATAAAGAAACAGACATTAGAAAAGGCCATAACAACATCTTCCAAAATAGAAGGCCTTAGTTTTCTACGCGCAAAAAAAAATGCAAATGTTATTAAATTACTTAAAGCGCATGACAGAGCATTCTCGGTATAATGTCGGCGGGCAAGAAGATGGTGGAGTTTTAAAAAATAAGCTAAACATAAACGATCAAAAAACTCTGGAGGACGCGGAGACGATCTTGTTTTCTGATGCATACAAATACTTCTTCGGGTTACTCGAAAAAGGTAAACTTAAATTTGATGTAAAATTTATTTTTCAAATTCACAAATATTCTCTCGAAACTCTTTATCAATGGGCGGGTAAAATAAGAACGGTAGAGATTTCAAAAGGCGGCGTGCTTTTTTGTGCCAGTTCGCAAATTGAAAAGGCCTTAAAAGAATTTGAGAAAATTTTAAGTCAAAATATGCCTGCTTCAATAGACGCAAAAGATATTATTATCGAAAAACTCGCGATTATTCATTGTGAATTTAACGCCATCCATCCTTTTAGAGAAGGCAATGGAAGAACAATTCGTCTTTTCATCGATTTACTTGTTGTTAGTCATGGTTTCAACCCGATAGATTACGCAAAAAGTTCGCAACATGATTACATAAAAGCATGCATTAGAGGCATGAGCAAGGACTACTCTCAAATGCAAGAAGTCATACTCAAAGGACTTAGCAAATAAAAATGGAGCCACCTGTCGGATTTGAACCGACGGCCCACAGTTTACAAAACTGTAGCTCTACCGCTGAGCTAAGGTGGCTCGTGCTCTTTAAAGCAGGCGAATTTTATTTTAATCCGCCTCAAATGTCAATTTATTTTAAAATAGAAAAATGGTATCCTCTAGTCATGGCCAATGAAAGCTTACAAAACGAATTTACAAAAATATTTCCAGAGGCGCTGATAAACGAACCTTTGGACAAATATTGCACTTTAAGAGTCGGTGGACCTGCGGACTTTTTTTGTAAAGCAAAAGACATAGAAACGCTACAAAATCTCATTAACTTTGCGAAAGAAAATACACTCCCCTACTTTATCTTGAGCGGCGGAACCAATGTTTTGTTTGACGACAAAGGTTTTCGCGGACTCACAATAAAAATGGATTTAAAAAACCTCGAAATAAAAGACGAATTTATAACGGCAGACGCAGGAGTGATCGTAGCTCTAATGATGAATAAGGCTTTAGCTAGCGGACTTACGGGATTTGAGAAATGGTTCGGACTTCCGGGAACAGTCGGAGGCGCAGTCAGAGGAAACGCCGGATGTAACGGCCTTGAAACAAAAGATATTCTCGTAAAAGCGACATTACTAAATCCTGAAACCGGAGAAATCCACGAAGAAGAAACTGCGTATTTTGGCTTCGGTTACCGCGATAGCAAAATCAAACATTCAAACGAAATTATTTTAAATGCGACTTTTAAACTAAAAAAAGGCGAACCTGAAAAAGTGGAAAATCCAAGAGTTTTCACTCAACCAAAAGGCATGTCTGCAGGATCATTTTTCAAAAATCCATCGCCTGAAAATCCAGCAGGAATGCTAATAGATAAAGCAGGCTTAAAAGGCACGCGCATCGGAAACGCACAAATTTCAGACGTCCACGCAAACTTCATCGTAAACCTCGGCGGCGCCACCGCAAAAGACATCAAAGACTTAGCCGCTCTCGCAAAATCCACCGTCAAAGAAAAATTTGGAATTGAACTAGAAGAAGAAGTCCAAATTTTGGAATGAAAATTTGCAAAATTTTTCTACCTTTGTTAAAATCAAAAAAGTAAAAAATATTTAACTTACTCCCCTATGAAATCAAAATCACAAATTATCAAGCAGGCCCTTATCGTAATTGGCCTTATGACAGGCGCAATTCTGCTTATTCAATTTATCCCTTCAGCATTAGCAAACGGTTTTATTAGCGGACAAGACAATCCTGGTCTAATCTCAGGCGCTACAGGAGGAACAGGAGACTTCAGAGAATTAGCACTAAGAATTGTAAATTACTTTTTAACATTCCTAGGATTCCTATCAGTTTTGATGGTTATCTACGGAGGTATTATGTACATCACGGCCGCTGGGAACGAGGAGAATGCTAAAAAAGGAAAAACAATTATCATGTATGCCGCAATAGGTATTATTATCATCCTATTGTCATTCGCTATCATCAACACAATCCTTGGAGCCGCTTCATCTACAGTATCAGGAGGCGGAGCAGTCCAGTAAATTAAAAAGTTGACCGCTTAAACCCTTCCGGATGAAAATCAGGAAGGGTTTTTGATTACATATAAAAATAAAACTTACGCCACCACTTCTTTTACCAGAACTCTTTGCAAAGATTCTTCTTTTTCCGTTTCTTTTCCATCCTTCACGATTATTTTATATGGCTTCACTTCAACAATACTTTTTGCCGGAATTATCAGAGAATTATATCTGAAAAGTCCCAAAATATCCTTTGCCGCAAAGATTTTATTCAAATCATAAGTTTTTGCATCAATCGAAAAATCAAAAACTTTTCCAAGATATTCTCCGGATTTTGTAAAAACTTTCGCTCCGAAAATAGGTCTGTCAGACTTCAAAACTTCGCTTACTCTAAGGATTTCCGCCGCTTCGACAACGTTATCAGCATTATTTATTTTCATGACTTGCTTAAAAGAAATCACATCCATAGGTGAAACAACAAGCCCTTTGTTTTGGTTCACAACAAAGGCAATAAGCGCTCCTCTATCAGGATCCATGACCAAATCTTTTATCACGGCAACAGGCCTTGGAGAATCATCTTCAAATACCAAAGTCCCTACAATATTGCTATAAAACATCTCCATATGAAAAATTGACTTAACAATGACCTAATTATTGTATAGAATCCAACAGTCAAAAACAAATTAGTTTACTTCGGGGTGTAGCTCAGTTGGCTAGAGCGCCTGGTTTGGGACCAGGAAGTCGTAGGTTCAAGTCCTGTCACCCCGACCATTTTAATACCGCATATCTCAGTCGTCTTCTTTTTTAATTTCCGCGCAAGGCTCCAATTTTCCTTCAAGGCTCAAAATTCTTGCCGCATCTTCCGAAGTAATAGCAGAAAGCTCCGGATTCCTGTCTTTTTCCGGATAAACGATTTTATAAAACTCTGGCATAAGTGAGTAAACAGCTTCTTTTATGGTTATAACATCAGATTTATGAACAAGCCGAGACCACGTGTCCTCAGCCCCATAAAGTACCAAATCAATGCCCGTAGCAGGAATAATTTCGCCATTTGGACACTTCAAGAACGCCAAGGCGAAGTCTCCACCCATTTCTTTCGTCTGAGCTCTGGCACACACCTCCACGCTCCTATAATAGCCCCTGTCGGTCTGCATTTTGATATAAGCATCCTTCATTTCAGTCAGATAATTTACTTGGCTGAAACCACCAAGGCACTTAAGCCCATAATAGAAAGAAAGAACAATATAACAAAGCATCATGCTCGGAATAAGTTCCTTCCTGTCGAAAGCTTCTCTAAGCCCTTCAGGAGTCAATTTTACTCTATAATTCCCGTCCTCACTCACAAGTTCATCTTCATTTCTCCAAAGTTGAATACGATACTTGGAGCCCTTTGGCAAAGCCCAAAATAAATACGTTCCAAGTTTCTTTTCAATATCAAAAGCTCCTTGGATCCCATCAAAATATTGTTTCATCAAAGAATCAAAATCCTTGTCAAAAAGTATATGTCTTATGACAGTATCTTGATCAAAATGTTTGCTTTGTAAAAGCTCCATAACAAGACTTTCTTGTTCAAGATAAATCAAATTCGGAGGAGTAACATGGCTTGGTTCAAAGAATTTTTGCCACAAATTAAAATTTGTTTTGGTGACTTGTTCGGAGAAGTTTTTGCATCCCAAAACTTCCGGATTTAAATAAATTTCATCCAAAATTCTCACAATTTTATCCGCATAAGGCCGACCCAATTCCCCAAGTCTTACTTTTTCATTTATACCCTTCTTGGAATTATTTATATCATCAGCGGTATAAGCTCTAAACCCAAAAACAGGACAAAGCCTGTCGCTTGCTGGGAAAAATGAAACCTTATGATTTATGATTTTATCTTTTGTGTAAGCGGTAAACAAAAGACCTCGTGGATAAGAAGAATTATTTAGAGAAACATTTCCGCAAGACAAAACTATAATATATCTGAGCAAAGGATCCGGATTCCCAAAATAAGGCACAGCCGTCACCAAATTTCCATTTATAAAAAACGGAGAAGTGACAGGTCCATGATGATCCGCAGTAGAAACAAAATATCTTTTTTTCAATTGTTGTGTCGCCGCATTGGCAGTCTCTCTGCCCAATAAACGCACCACGGATTTCCGAAACACGGCCAAAAATTCGTTCTGTCTTTTTGCGAAACCGGGGCCTCTGTTTACCTCTATATAATCCTGTGCGTATTCATGGAGAGTTTTATGTCCATACTTTTGAACAATCTTTTTCAAGACAGGTTTTCTCGAGAGAACGCTGTCTACAAGCCTTTCAAAATTGGCGGGCAGTGGGACATCCGAATTATCAGAGGTACTCATATATTTTTTAAATTATATAAGATTATACGGAATTCTTAAAATAAGTCAACGCTCCGTGGAAAGTTAATTATATAGTACACAGACATTTAGGACACAGTGGTATGCTAAAAGCGCTAACCAATAACAAAAACACTATGTCCCAAGAAGAATTATACAAAATCAAGCAGGAAGTGAAAGAGAAAGAGTTGGCGAAGATGAGGAAAATG
>JAUYJL010000015.1 GCA_030688025.1 Candidatus Peregrinibacteria bacterium
TCGCTCCGCTCTTTTGCCGAACGGGTCGCGGTACCCGCTGCTCGTCGAGTCGCTTCGCGACATCGCCGAACAGCGGATATCCGAAATGTCAGTCGCCCCGCAGGCGGGTCGCCAGCCACTTCGGATATCCGCGACCCGTTATGTGAAATAAAATTCTTTCCTTTTTCTTTTTTTAAATTTGCTTTTTTAATAATAATGAAAAATAAGTTTTTTTTATCTATTTATATAGGGGTAATAAGGTGTTTTTTCTGCCCACAAAGGGGCAGTAAAAAACGATTTATTTGATAAAAGCTTTAAAACATATGATACTAATCAAAACATTTGGTGACATTTCAAAAATTGATACCGAAATTGCTGGCGGCAAGGGCGCTTCGTTAGGGGAAATGACTCGTGCGGGAATCTCAGTTCCTCAAGGTTTTGTTATTCTTTCAACAGCTTTCGAAAAATTTTTAGAAGAAACTGATTTGAATGTTGAAATCGATTCCATTTTAAGCGCAGTTGATTATCAGAAAATGCATACCGTTGAAAACGCTTCGGAAAAAATTCAATCTTTAATACTAAATGCAGAGTTATCAAAGGAGTTAAAAGACGAAATACAAAAATTCTTCAAACAATTAGGCGCTGACTATGTCGCAGTTCGATCCTCGGCTACCGCCGAGGACTCTGAAAGTGCCGCCTGGGCTGGTCAACTGGATAGCTTTCTAAATACAACCAAAAAGGATTTGATAGAAAATGTGCAAAAGTGCTGGGCATCACTTTTTACTCCACGCGCCGTTTTTTATAGGTTTGAGAAAAATTTACAAAAACAAAAAATTTCAGTTGCTGTCGTAATCCAAGAAATGATTGAAAGTGAAAAATCAGGTATTGCTTTTTCCGTTCACCCCGTTACACAGGATAAAAATCAAATGATAATCGAAGCTGGATTTGGACTTGGTGAAGCAATTGTCTCTGGCTCAATTACTCCGGACTCGTATGTTGTGTCAAAAAGTGATAATAATATCATAGATATTAATGTTCACGAGCAAGTGAAAATGTTGAGCAGAAAGTCTGGTGGAGGTAATAGCTGGTTAGACCTAGGTGCCAAAGGATTAAAACAAGTTTTGAACGAAAAAGAAATTCTAGAACTTGCTGACGTTATCAAGAAAATTGAAAAACACTATAAAAAACCACAAGATATTGAATGGGCGTATGCCGAGGGCAAATTTTTTATAACTCAAAGCCGACCAATAACCACGCTAGACACAATTACGCCCACCAAAATCCAAAAAAATCTTGATGAATATGAAATCCATACATCTGTTTCTGGTTTCAGTATTTTACTTTTGGATATGATTATAAATAACAATGAAACATATGGAGCTGTAGATTATGTTTTATTGTACGAAAATGACATAACTAGATTCTATTTATCGTCGCAAGGAATGAAAGAATGTTATGATTTAAGTACCCAATTGTTAGATGACGATTTTTTTAAAAATTTATTAATTGAATCAGAAAAACTTCATGATGAATTAAAAAAATACCGTCCCACCCTGCTTAACTCTCAAAACATCCAAGAGGAATGGGGAAAATCTCTTAAATTAAATGATGAATTTTGTAAACTCTATAGATTCTATGAGCAGCCTTTCCAACAAGCAATAGAAACTAGTATTTTGAGCACTATATCAAAAGAAGAACTGGTTGAAATATTATCTAAACATGCAGTTGACACGATACAAGATTCTCACGCAAAAAAATACGTAAAAAGATTGATTCAAATGGGAGAAATGAAATTAAGGCTACATGAAGATTCTGAAACATACTTTACTGATAATTCTTTCGCAGAGTATATCGCCAAGAAAAATGATTTATCGGTAAACCTCGTAAATGCCATGAGAAAAAATGAAATTAAAAGTGCGCTTAACGGCAATACCACAGTAACCGTCGATGAACTCAGTCAAAGATTGAAAGGATGCGTTTATATAAAGGAAAAAGATGAATGGAATTTATATACAGGCGATAAATTCACTTACTGGAAAAATAAGTTGCAAGGAACGCACGACGGTGAAGTTTCAGGAGATGTCGCATTTCCAGGTATAGTCGCAGGAAAGGTTGTAATTCATTTGTCTTGGACTGATATTACTGAAGTGCAAGAGGGCGATGTCTTGGTTACTGGCATGACAAATCCACAAATGATTCCAATGCTCAAAAAGGCCGCCGCAATTATTACTGATGAGGGTGGCATAACCTGCCACGCGGCAATAATATCTCGCGAATTAAAAAAGCCATGCATAGTGGGAACAAAAAACGCTACTCAAATTTTGAAAAACGGAGATTATGTCGAAGTCGACGCGAATAATGGTGTGGTGCATTTAATAGAAAAAGTTTAAAAAATATGGAAAAATTACACTTCAGAGAAAATGCGCCTGAGAAAGGCTCGAATATCGAGCTGATTTTGCATGTTTTGAGACATGGAGACAGAAATCTAAATGGAAGCCTTGAAGAATATGGCAGAGAGCGAACTAAGGAAACAGCAAGGCAAAGTCACCTCAGAGGCGAATCATTTGATATCGTAAAATCATATGGTTCAACCGCTGGTCCGAAAATAAAAGTCGATGGCGAAGATTTGGAAATGCAACGATCATTAGAAACCGCACACATTTTTGGAAAAGAAATCGCAGGCGATAAACTCTATAAAACGAGACCAAGAAATGTTTTAAATTACAAAACAATGGCTCTGGATATGCCTTTTGATTATCTAAAGATACATGAGGATTTCGCGCGCGAATATATTCGCGAGACTCTGCAACTTGCAGATAAGAAATTTGACGACCTGCCCGAGGAAGACAAAAAGGAAGTATCAGAATATGCTGATACAAAATCAGTAGAACATCTAATGAGTCAAAAAACAGAAAACGCAATGGGCACAAAAAAAGAAATTGCTGGTTCATTTGCTGTGCTTATCAAGCAGTATGTTAAAATGATTATGGAAAAATTAAAATCAAATCAGAAATTACTATTTCCGCTTGGCAGTCACACAGGAATGATTGAGCCATTTCTTGCAGAAACGATAATTTGGAAAAATAAAAATGACGAAGAAGTGCATGGTGCAACACTGGACGAAATCGGTGGAAATTTTAAACCAACCGAAGGATTTGATATTATTTTAAAAACAGACCGAAGCGGACAGCTAGAGAGTGTTAAGCTGAGATTCGACAATCAAAATAGATTCGGCGGTGAGGCGTTGTTGGATATGAATAAGATTGATGAATTTGCAAAATTTTATTTGGAACTACATAAAAAACAAGAGGAATAATAAGGAGTTTTTGATTTTGGGCATTCACCCCTTACCCCTCTGCCCAAAATCAAAAACAAAAAAACTTATTTATCATTTAGAATAAAAAGCAAATTTAAAAAAAGAAAAAAGAAAGAATTTTACATCACATAACAAGGCATATCCGGTTCAAGAATTTTTCATCAATTATATTTTATAAGGAGTAAAAAATTCTCTCACCCAAATTTTTGCTTCATTACATTACGCAAAAACTTGGGATATGCCTAACGTTCGGCAAAATCGCTCCGCTCTTTTGCCGAACGGGTCGCGGTACCCGCTGCTCGTCGAGTCGCTTCGCGACATCGCCGAACAGCGGATATCCGAAATGTCAGTCGCCCCGCAGGCGGGTCGCCAGCCACTTCGGATATC